>NZ_BAAAHH010000001.1:26326-625745 GCF_039525175.1 Actinocorallia libanotica | reverse complement strand
GTGCTGATGATCACGATGGCCGCCGCCGCGCACACCGCCACCACGCCGGCCCCCCAGCCCGCGATCCGGCCCGGCCGGAGCCGCCGGGCCGGCCGGGCGGCCCCGGCGTGCGCCAGGAGCCGTGCCCTGGCCTCCGCCTCGGCCCGCCGCCGCCCGTTCTCCTCGTCGCCCGCCGGTCCCGTCGGCCACGGCTCAGCCACGGTCGATCCCCTCCTGCTCGAGTGCTTCCCTGAACCGGTCCCGGGCGTTCCTCAGCCGGGACTCCACCGCGGCGACGGGCAGGTCGAGCGCCCGCGCCACCTCCTCGTAGCCGACGTCGGCGCAGGCCACGAGCAGCAGGACGTCCCGCGCCCCCGGGGACAGCTCCGCCAGCCGGGCGGTCAGCCGCCCCTCGTGCTCGTCCTCCAGACCGGCCGGACGCGCCGCCTCGGCGCGGCCGTCGCGCCGCTTCTCGTCCTCGAGCCACTGCCGCCGGACCTTCTTGGCGGCGATGGCGAACAGCCAGACTCCGGCCGGGCCCTGCGGGTCGTACTTGTGCCGCCGGTCGAACGCGGTGAGGAACGTGTCGGCGGCGACGGAGGCCGCGGCGTCCTCGGCCAGCCAGGACGAGGCGAACTCGTGGACCCTGGCGTAGTACCGGTCGAGGAGCACCGCGAACTCCTCGGGCCGCTTCAGCGACCGCGCGACCACCTCGGCGTCGCTCAGGCCGTCCGCCTGGGCGGCGGCCGCGACCGGTTCGGCCCTGACCGGTTCGGGCATGACCGGCTCGGTCCTGACCTTCTCGGCCTTGACCGGCTCGGGCGCGACCGCCACCGGTGCCGCGATCGTGTCCGCCCCCGCGGTCACGATCGGCTCCGCCGCGGCGGCGGGGGTCTCGGCCAGGTCGAGGCTGTCGCGCAGGTCCCGCGGCTTGAGGAAGAGCACCGCGACGAGGCCCACGACGGCGATGCCGGTGGAGACCAGGAAGATGTGGCCGGTGCCGTCGCCGTAGGCGGCGCGCACGATCTCGCGCAGCGGCGCGGGGATCGCGGCGACGTCCAGGGTGCCGCCCTGGTCGCCGGTCACCGGGACGCCCGCCGCGGCGAAGCCCTTCTTGATCGACTCGGCGACCTTCGACGCGAGGATCGCGCCCAGGACCGAGACGCCGATGGTGCCGCCCAGCGAGCGGAAGAACGCCATCGCGCCGCTGGCCGCGCCCAGGTCCTTCATGGACACGTCGTTCTGGACGATGAGGACGAGGTTCTGCATGGACATGCCGACGCCGGTGCCGATCAGCACCATGGCCGCGCCGACGAAGACCAGCGAGGTCTCGTGGTCGATGGTCGACATCGCGAGGAAGCCGACGGTGAGCACCGCGAGGCCGATGACGATGTGCGGCTTGACCTTGCCGGTGTTGGAGATGATCCGTCCGGAGACCGTCGAGGACACCAGCACGCCGAACATCATCGGGATGGTGAGCAGACCCGCCTCGGTGGGCGAGTAGCCGCGGCCGATCTGGAAGTACTGGCCCAGGAAGACCGAGCCGCCGAACATCGCCATGCCGACCGCGGCGCTGCCGATGATGGCCAGCGCGGGAGTGCGCTGCTTCACGATGCGCACCGGGACGACCGGCTGGGCCGCGCGGTTCTCCACCCACACCGACAGGGCGAGCAGGACCGCGCTGGCGCCGACCATGGCGGCGGTCTGCCAGGACAGCCACGCGAACTCGCCGCCGACGAAGGTGATCCAGATCAGCAGGATGCTCACCCCGGCCGCGATGAGCGTGGCGCCCAGGTAGTCGATCTTGACGTCCGCGCGGCGGACCACCGGGAGGTGCAGGGTCTTCTGCAGCGTGAAGAAGGCGACCGCGATGAAGGGCAGCGGGAGGAAGAAGCACCAGCGCCAGTCCATCGCCTCGGTGATGAAGCCGCCGATCAGCGGTCCGCCGACGGTCGCCACCGCCATGACGCCGCCGAGGTAGCCGTTGTACCGGCCGCGGTCCTTGGGCGAGATCATCGCGGCGATGATCACCTGGATGAGCACCTGGACCGCGCCCATGCCCAGGCCCTGCACCGCCCGGAAGAAGATCAGCTGCCCGGTGTTCTGGGAGAAGCCCGCGCCCAGCGAGGCGAGCAGGAAGATCACGATGCCCGCCTGCAGCAGCAGCTTCTTGCTGAAGAGGTCCGCCAGCCTGCCCCACAGCGGCGTGGAGATGGTGGAGGTCAGCAGCATCGCGGTGACGACCCAGGTGTACTGCGACTGGGTGCCCTTGAGCGCGCCGATGATCTGCGGCAGCGCCACCGAGACGATCGTGCTGCTCATCATCGCCACGCCCATGACCGTGAGCAGACCGCTCAGCACCTTCATGATCTGGCGGTGGCTCATCGGCTCGGACTCGGTATCCGTCACCCGTTTCCTCCCGTTCTGTCCGATTAACGGGTCGAGGTTACCTGCACTTCGCGAAAGTTTGCACATTGGGCATAAATCTCGGATTCCGCATAAGCTGACCTGCATGAGCACCTCTTCGGGACTGCAGGAGCGCGCCTCGGGACTGCGCGAGCGCAAGAAGGCAGAGACGCGCCTGGCCGTCCACCGCGCCGCGCTCGACCTCGTCGCCGAGCACGGCTTCGACGGCGTCACCGTCGAGGCCATCGCCGATGTGGCGAACATCTCCCGCCGCACGTTCTTCAACTACTTCACCGACAAGGCCGACGCCGTCATGTACGGCGAGGAGGCCCGCTTCCGCGAGCTCATCGCCGCGGTCCGGTCCCGCCCTCCGGGCGAGGGCGGCTGGCAGGCCCTGCGCCGCGCCGCCGAGGACCTGACCGAGCGCCGGGGAGAGCCCGACCGCGAGGCGGTCCTGCGCGGCAAGCTGACCCGCCGCCACCCCTCCCTGCTCGCCCGCCAGATGGCGGGGTTCGGCCCCCTGGAGCGCGAGCTGGCCCAGGCGATCACCGAACGCGACGGCGACGGCGGGATGCGACCCCGCGTCCTGGCCGCCGCCTACACCGGCGCGGTGCGGGTGGCCAACATCACCTGGCTGGAGAAGAAGCAGGGCGGCACCCTGCGGGACATCCTCCTCGCCGCGCTCGACGAGCTGGAGAAGCCCTTCACCCGGTGACCGCCGTCACGGCACGGCGGTTCAGCGGGCGCGCAGCGAGCACCAGACGCGCTCGGGCAGCAGCTCGGACGCCTCCGCCAGGTCGATCCCGGGGGCTCCGGCCAGCCAGCGGCGGGTGGTCTCGGCGGCGGCCCCGATGAGCAGCATCTCCAGCAGGGCCGGCGGCAGGTCGACGACCTCGCCCGCGGCGACGTGCGGCCGCGCCCAGTCCGTCATGCGCCGCAGGAGCGGCTCCTTGGCGGCGGCGATCGCCGCGGCGTGGGCGGGCAGGAACGCCGCGTAGGCGGAGGCGTGGACGAAGCCGGCCTCCGCCCGGTGCTCGGCGGCGAAGCCCAGGTAGGCGCGGACCGCGGCGAGAACGCCTTCGCGGGCGTCTTCACACGGTTCGAGCGCGGCGGCCATCGCCTCCAGCAGCGCCGTCATGCACCGCGTGTAGAGGGCGGCGGCCAGCCCGTCGAAGCTCCCGAAGTGGTGGTAGAGGCTGCCGCTGCTGACCCCGCTCTCCTTGATGACGGCGCTCATCGTGAAACCGTCGCGGCCGTCGCGGGCGTAGACGTCCAGCGCGGTGTCCAGCAGCTTCTCCACCGTTCCGGCGGTGGCCCGGTGCCTGGGGGACATCAGGAGACGTCGAGCGCGGCCGACGCGTCGGCCCACAGTCTCTCGGCCAAGGCGGTGTCCAGAGCCACGGGCTCCAGCGGGGTCTCCTTGTCCACGTCGAAGTAGGCGCCGGACGCCGCGGGCGGGTCGGTGACGAGGCGCGCGACGGGCCGTCCGCCCGCCTCGGGCGGCTGCCAGGTGCGCTTGATGGCCTTGAGCAGCAGGCCCACCGGGCCGCGCCGGTCGCCCAGGCCGGTGCGGATCACGCCGGGGTGCAGTGCGTTGACGGTCACCCCGGCATCCTTCCAGCGTTCGGCCAGCAGCGGGAGCATCAGGAGGTTCGCCAGCTTGGTGTCGGCATAGGTGCGGATGGGGTGGAAGTCCGCACCGGTCGGCGTCCGCTCCGGATCGACCTTCCCCTTGACGTAAAGGCCGGCGCTGACCCGCACGACGGCCGAGCCGCTCGCCTTGAGCCGCTCCTCCAGCAGGTGGTCGAGCAGGAACGGCGCCAGGTGGTTGGTGAAGAAGGCCTGCTCGAAGCCGTCGGCGTTGAGCTCCCGCCGGGACGGCCAGATCCCGGCGTTGTGCACCAGCGCCCGGATGTCGGGGAAGCGCTCGCCGAGCACGTCCGCCAGCGCGGCGGTCCGCGCCCGGTCGGCGAGGTCGCCGACCACCAGCTCGGCGCCCGCGCCCAGCCGCGCGACCGCGGCCTCGCCCTGCTCCCTGCGCCGCGCCACCAGCACGACCTTCAGCCCGCGCGCGGCCAGCAGCTCGGCGGCGGCCAGGCCGATGCCCCGGTTGCCGCCCGTGATGATCACGACTCCTCGTTCCGTCATGGCACGAAGGTAGCCGTTTCCAGAGAGAGTCTCTAGAGACTTTCTCTGGAATTTCGCCTCACCCCGGACGGCCCGCCACCAGTCGGCGCAGCAGCGCGGTCAACTCCGCCCGCTCGGCCCCGTCCAGGGCGGCGAACCACTCCCGCTCCCGCGACGCCTGGAGCTCGAAGGCCTCCCGCACCCGGCGCTCCCCCTCCGCCGTGAGCTCCGCCGTGACGGCGCGCCGGTCCGTCGGGGACGGGCGGCGCGCGACGAACCCGCCGCGCTCCAGCGTGTGCAGGGCGTTGGTGACCGCCGAGCGGCTCATCCCCGACAGCTCCGCCAGCCGGACGGGCATCGTCGGCCCCAGAAGCCAGAGTGTCAGCTTCTCGGCCCTGAAGGGCCGAGCTCGCAGCTCTTCACCACACCTGGCAGGTGTGGTTCAGGCCGCGTCGTCGGCAGCGTGACTCACTGCCCAGACCACCTCACCGCGCTGGGCGATGGTGCAGCCTGCGTTCACATCGGCGTGCTCAGCGAAGCCGCACGACGTGCAAAGAAAAGTGGACTGATCAGGCCGGTTACTCCGGCTGATGTGATGGCAGCGGCTGCACTCCTGCGAGGTGTGGCGGGGATCGACGAACACCACCGGAACCCCGGCCAAGGCGGCCTTGTAGGAGACGAACGCGCCGAGCTGCGCGAACGACCAGGAATGCAGCGTGACCCGCTGGGGCTTACGAAGCCGTACCCTGTCCCGGATACCGCCCAGGTCTTCCAGGGCGATGCCGCGGCAGGTGCGTTGAGCCTCGGCCACGATCTTCTTGGCGATGCGGTGATTGGTGTCGGCCGCGAACCGCGCCTCCCGGCCTGACAGCTTGCGCAGGAGCCGTTTGGTGGACTTGGTGCCCTTCTTCTGCAGCTTCTGGCGCAGACGCCGGTTGCGGTGGCGGACCTGGTTGAGGTGCTTACCTGCGTACCGGTCGCCGTCGCTGGTGGTGGCGATGTTCACGATGCCCAGATCCACACCCAGAAAGGCGACCGGATCGGCCGGCGCGAGCTCGGGAACCTCGCAGGTGGCGTACAGGTACCAGTTACCACCCCGCACCACCAGGTCGGACTCCCCGCGCCGGTACTCGGTGAGCATCTTCCACCGGGCCGGCGAGCACTCGAACGCGATGTTCTTCACGCGGCCCTGGACGGTCCAGATCGAGACGGTACGGGCATCCAACTGCCAGGACAGGCACCGGTCGTCGAACGGCTGGGCGGCGTCCTTACGGAAGCTCACCGGCTTAAACTCTGCGGCTTTTCGTCGTTTGGAACCTTCCCCCCTGTAGTTCCCGGCCTCCAGATTCGCCTTCAAAGTGGCGTAGGCTCCGGCGGCCTTGCGTACCGCGTGGAGGGCGGGCTGAGCGGACAGGCCCATCGCCTTCAGCTCGCCGTACACAAGCCGCTGGAGCGACTGCTTGGCTTTTACGCCGGTCTCGAACGCGCGCCGAGAAGCATGATTGGCGGCCTGGTTACAGGCGTGCAGCGTCTCCCGCAAAGCCACCGCGGTGGCCTCGTCCGGGAGGAGCTTCACCTGCACCACGAGTTTCACGGCCTCAACGTATCGTCTTGTCCATATCGCCGAGACGGGTTCCGAGCGCGAGGAGATCTCGCTGCGGTACAAGAAGCTCGCCGGGTTCGATCCCGCCGGGCTCAACGAGCGCGCGTCCTGGTCGGCGCACCGCGACGCGCCGGTACTGGCGCCGCTGGCGGCCTTCCGCGTCACGCTCGCGCCCGTCCGGCACCTCGGGCGCACCCAGTGGGGCGACCGCCGCGTCGTCGGCCCGTGGACGCACCTGGGGCAGGACTCGGCGGCGGGCGAGCTGCTCTTCGGCGCCTCCGCCGCGGCCCGCACGTCCGGGCTGGAGCAGGCCCAGGTCGCGTTCCTGGCCGGGAACCAGGACGGGCCCGCCGTGCGGATCTTCGTCATGGGCGCGAACGCCTGGCGCGAGGAGGAGTCGTGGCCGCCGGCCCGCGCCGTCCCCACGCGCTTCCACCTGCATCCCGGCGGCGTGCTCTCCACCGGCGCCCCGGCCGCGGACGCGGCGCGGTCGGTCTTCCCGCACGACCCGGACGACCCGGTGCCCACCCTCGGCGGCGGGCTGCTCCTGCCCGACCCGCGCAACGCCGGCCCCCGCGACCAGCGCGAGGTCGAGCGGCACCCCGGCGTCCTGTGCTTCACCACCGAGCCGCTCGAGCACGACCTGGAGGTCACCGGCGAGCTGAGCGCCACCCCGCGCTGGAGAAGGCCGAGCAGACCCTCTTCCACGACGCCGGACGGCCGTCCTGGATCACCCTGCCCGTCATCCCCTGAGCGGGGTCACGCCCATTCGGGCCGGTAGGCGGGGTGGTCGGAGTACTGCGCGGCCAGGCCCCTGAGCACGTCCTCCAGGACGCCGCTGCCCGGCACGCCCCGCTTCCGCGCCCACTGCTCCTTCTCGTAGAGGGCGAGCAGCCTGCGCTGCGCCGCCGTCTGCCGCAGCACCCGGCGCGGGTCCATCCGCGCGACGTGCTCGGCGTACGCCTCGTTCTCCGCCGTCGCCACGAAGGAGCGCTCCAGCGCGGCCTCACCCGCCTGGTCGACCCTGACCGTCCCGCCGGCCGCCACCTTCCACGCGGCGCTCATGCAGGCCCGCGCCACCGCCTCGTCACGGTCGAGTCTCGCCCGGAGGAACGTCACAAGATCTTCCACCCCTTCATCTTGCGTCCTCCCGGCGCGTTCCGCACCCGGAACCTCCAAGCCCGCCGCCGTCGCCTCCCCTGCCGGGCGAAACCACCCCGGATCCCCTTTTCCGATCACCGGCGGCATACTTGGCCCCGACCCCGAACGACCCCCGGAAGGCACCCATGCTCTCTGTATCCCTCGACACCCTCCGCGTCTTCCTCCACGTGCTCGCCGCCACCATCTGGGTGGGCGGCCAGCTCACCCTCGGCGCGCTGGTCCCGGCCATCCGCGGTTTCGAGGGGGTGACCAAGGTCGCGGCGCGCCGCTTCAACCAGGTCGCCTGGCCCGCCTTCGCCGTCCTGGTCCTCACCGGCGTGTGGAACATGCTCGAGATGAGCGACGACGTCCCCTCCGAGTACCAGATGACCCTCCACGTGAAGCTGGTCTTCGTGATCCTCTCCGGCGTCGCCGCCTTCCTGCACACCCGCGCCACCTCCAAGGCCGGGCTCGCCGCCTGGGGCGCCATCGGCGCCGTCACCGCCCTGGTCTCCCTCTTCTTCGGCGTCCAGCTCGGCTGACGCCCGCCGCCCGGGCACGCGTCCCCGCGAGGGGCGCGGCCCGGGCGGCGCGGTTCACGCCACGAGGGACAGGGAGTCCAGGTCCAGGGCGTGGTGGGCGTGGCGGGTGACCATGGTGCAGAACATCTCGTCGCCGCGGTCGGTGCGCTCCACCAGCATGGAGGCGCCGACGCCCATCGCGATGCCGTGGAAGGCGTGCTCGCGGTAGGCGGTCCAGCAGTCGTCCCAGCTCAGGGGAGTGCCGTTCGAGGTGAGGGCGGCGTGGTAGCGCCGGACGAGGGTGTGCTCGTGGGCGCGGCGCGCCTCCACGGGGAGGCTGGAGCCCAGCAGGTAGGACAGGTCGGACAGCGGGGAGCCGTAGGCGCAGGTCTGCCAGTCCAGGATGACGGGGCGGCCGCGCCCGAACAGGAGGTTGTCGGCGCGGAAGTCGCCGTGGGTGAGGGTGAAGGGGCCGGAGCCGGGTGTCAGGTAGGCGCCCAGGCGCGGCAGGAAGCCCTCCAGGAGGGCGAAGACCTCGGGCGTGAGGTCGTCGGCGTAGCGCTCGCGGAAACCCTCGTACAGGCCGGTGATCAGGGCGGCCGTGAACTCGGCGGAGGCCGCGTCGTGGCGGTTCAGCCACGGCAGGGCCGCCAGGTCGGGCGAGTCCCAGCCGGCGGCGTGCAGGAGCGCCAGCTCGTCCACGACCGCGGCCGCCTCCTCCACGGTGATGCCGGCGAGCTGGTCGCCGGGGCGCGCCGGCGCGAGGTCCTCTAGGAGGACGGCGTAGTCGTCGCTCCCGGGGTCGTGGGCGCTGAAGTGGCAGACGGGGACCGCCGAGGCCAGCCCCCTGGCCAGGTGGGTGTAGAAGCCCGCCTCGATCTCGTAGGTGCGGATGGCCCTGGCCGCGGCGCGGCTCTCCGGGTCCAGGGCGGGCACCTTGGCGATCAGGGTGGCGGGCAGGTCGGCGGGGCGGTCGTAGGCCAGGGAGAGGCGGAAGGTGTCGGAGACCTGACCGGTGCCGACGGGGGCCGTCTCGACGCCGGTCACCTTCACTCCCGCGAGCCGGGAGGAGAGCGCCTCGTTCAGCCAGTCGGCGGTCAGTCCGGAGGCTCCGGAGAGGGCCAGGGAGCTCACCGTCCCGCCTCCGGGGCCTCGGCGAGGTAGGACCAGCCGTGGTCGCGCCATCCGGGCGGCTGATGCCATTCGGTCCAGCCGTGTCCGACGCGGCCGTCCTCGGTCTCGAAGCGGCACAGGGCGCGCGGGAAGCGGGCGGAGACGCCGTCCGGGGAGGTCATCGCGACGGGCGCGAACGCCACGGGCGTCGCCGTCATCGGGGCGCCCTTCAGCCGGAGCCGCGAGAGCTCCGGCAGGTCGTCGTCGCCGAACACCGTCTCGACGCCGAAGCCGTCGAGGTGGACGGGCGCCTCCTGCGGCGCGGCGGCGAACGACGGCCAGTCCAGCGGGAAGCCGATGTTGGCCTGCATGCCGTGGAACCAGGTGTCGTCCTGGAGCCTTCCCGACGTCCAGAGCCACGAGACCGACCACCAGTCGCGCTCGCCCCACGAGTGGTCGCGCTCCCCCGAGCCGGTGATGGCGAAGGTCTCGTCGCCGACCCGGACGGTCCCCGAGACCGTGCACGGGATCTCGTAGCGCGGCAGGTCCTTGTACGGGTAGACGCCGCCGACGGTCTGCCATTCCAGGTCGAAGACGAGCCGGGTGGTCTCGGCGGCGGCGAGGTCGCCGTACGCCCGCGTCGCGTCGGGGAGGACGTGCGCGGTGCCGTCGAGGGTCACGCGCGCCGGGCCGAACGGCTCCCGGATCTCCTGCGCGGCGAGGTAGGAGTCCGTCTTCACCGTCGTCTCACCGGGTGCGGGCAGCGGCGCCTCGTTGTCCGCGAGGAGGACGAGCGGGCGCCCGGGACCGGTCACGCAGGCCCAGTACCAGGCCTTCCCCCAGTTCGGGTACAGCCCGAGCCGGACGTAGCCGCCGAGCGATCCGTCCTCGGTGACGAAGTCGAAATAGTAGGACTCGTTCCACAATGTCCCATCAGCGGGAATATGGCGTGACTCGTCCGCCGCCGCGAGCCGCCAGGTCCCGTGTTCCACGATCCGCACCATGCGAGCGCCCTCCTCTGACCCGTGTGCGCCGACAATGCCACAGATCACCAGAACTAGAACAGAGTTCAATATCTCCGATTCGCCGCTCACGCGCGGAACGTCCGATGTCCCGGAACGCGTCTCGGCAGACTCATGGCCGCGACGCACTTCCGGCAAAGCACAGGAAAGCCCGGGAAAGGGATCACCAGAAACGCTCTGAACTGCGCATACCGGGGATTTGGCGGTCACGGTAGGGGGAGGTCCTGTGCGGGTGTCACTGACAGTGACGCACGATACGACGGGGGAAAGCATGGACGACGTCTTCACCGTTCTGGAGAACGGCCACCGGGAGATCAAGCGCATGTTCCGCGAACTGGAGAGCTCGCCGAACAGCGCCAACGGTGCCAACCAGGCGGCGCTGGCCCGGCGCCGTCAGCAGGTCGACCGGCTCATCGCGGAGCACTCCCAGCACGAGTCGGCCGAGCAGGAGTACTTCTGGCCCGCCGTCCGCGAGCTCATGGCGAACGGCGCGCAGCTGGCCGAGCAGGGCGTCCGGCAGGAGAAGTCCGCGCAGCAGACGATGGCCGACCTGCGCAACATCGACCCGCAGGAGCAGAAGTTCGAGGAGCTGCTGCGCACCGCCGCCCAGGAGATCAAGGCGCACATCGACTTCGAGGAGCAGCAGGTCATCCCGGCGCTGCGCAAGGTCATGGACCCGCAGCGGGCCCAGCAGATGGGCGCGCAGATCGCGCAGCGCAAGCAGGCCGCCGCCGAGGGCAGGGGCCGCCCGCACGCCGCGCCGCGACCCGGCGCGCTCAAGGGCACCGCCCAGGCGCGCAACGCCGGCGGCTCCCAGCGGCAGCAGGGCCAGCAGGGCCAGCAGAACCAGCAGGGCCAGCAGCAGGGCCAGCAGGGTCAGAAGCGCGGCCAGCAGCAGAACCGGCAGCAGGGCCAGCAGCAGGGCCGCCAGCAGGCCCAGCAGAACCGCGACCGGCAGGAGCAGGAGCAGGAGCGGTCCCGGGGCCGGGAGAAGCCCATGGACCCGATGGGCAGCGGTCGCTGACCACCGGAGGCCGGGCGCGCCAGGCGTCCGGCCTCCCCCTTTTTCCCTTCGCATTCCTTCCGACGCTCGCGGCACGCCGGGGAGACGACATGGACCCACGGAGATGGCCGGTCTACCGGCAGCTCACCGGAGGCGACCGGCTCGGCCGGGGCGCGGCGGCGCGGTCGGAGCGGACCGAGGACCTGCGCCCGCGCACCGCGACGGCCGACCGCGTCGTGAAGTCGGTGTGCCCGTACTGCGCGGTCGGCTGCGCGCAGAACGTCTACGTCAAGGACGGCAGGGTCGTCCAGGTCGAGGGCAACCCCGACTCGCCGGTCAGCCGCGGCCGGCTGTGCCCCAAGGGGTCGGCGACGCTGCAGCTCACCACGGGGCCGTCCCGCGAGCACCGGGTGCTCTACCGGCGTCCGCACGCCGCCCACTGGGAGGAGCTGGACCTGGAGACGGCGATGGACATGGTCGCCGACCGCGTCCTCGCCACCCGCGAGGCCACCTGGCAGGAGGAGGCCGACGGCAACCGGGTGCGCCGCACGCTCGGCATCGCCAGCCTGGGCGGGGCGACGCTCGACAACGAGGAGAACTACCTCATCAAGAAGCTGTTCACCGCGCTGGGCGTCGTCCAGGTGGAGAACCAGGCGCGGCTGTGCCACAGCTCGACCGTCTCGGGCCTGGGGACGTCCTTCGGCCGCGGCGGCGCCACCATGTTCCTGCAGGACCTGCAGCACTCGGACTGCATCGTCATCCAGGGCTCCAACTTCGCCGAGGCCCACCCCGTGGGCTTCCAGTGGGTGATGGAGGCCAAGGCGCGCGGGGCGACGGTCATCCACGTCGACCCGCGGTTCACCCGCACCAGCGCGCTGGCCGACCTGCACGTGCCGATCCGCGCCGGGTCCGACATCGCCTTCCTCGGCGGGATCATCAACCACGTCCTGCAGAACGACGCGTACTTCCACGATTACGTCGCCAACTACACCAACGCCTCGACCATCGTCTGCGAGGAGTTCCAGGACACCGAGGACCTCGACGGGGTGTTCTCCGGGCTGAACCGCGAACGCCATTACTACGATCCCAGGTCATGGCGGTACGAAGGGATGGGGACCGTGTCCCCGGCCTCCGGCGCGCGCGACGCGGAGTACGAGGAGCGGATGCACCGCATCAGCGACTCGGGGCACTCCGAGAGCCACGGAGCGGGCGGCCCGGCGCTCGGCCCGGGGACCCCCGAGACCGACCCCACGATGCGGCACCCCCGGTGCGTCCTGCAGATCCTCAAGCGGCACTACTCCCGCTACACGCCCGAGATGGTGCAGCGGACCTGCGGGATCACCCCGGAGCTGTTCGCCCGGGTCTGCGACGCGCTGGTGCGCAACTCCGGCCCGGACCGCACGAGCGCGTTCGCGTACGCCGTCGGCTGGACCCAGCACACCGTCGGCTCGCAGTACATCCGGACGGCGTCGATCCTGCAGCTGCTGCTGGGCAACATCGGCCGTCCCGGCGGCGGGATCCAGGCGCTGCGCGGGCACGCCAGCATCCAGGGGTCCAGCGACATCCCCACCCTCTTCGACCTGCTGCCGGGCTACATCCCGATGCCGCACGCGCACGCCCACGAGACCCTCGACTCCTTCGTCGTGGCGGACTCCGCGCAGAAGGGCTACTGGGGGAACATGCGCGCCTACGTCGTCAGCCTGCTCAAGGCCTGGTGGGGCGATGCGGCGCGGCCGGACAACGACTTCTGCTTCGGCCACCTGCCGCGGCTGACCGGCGACCACAGCACCTACACCACGGTCCTCGCCCAGATGCGGGGCGAGTGCAAGGGCTACTTCCTGCTCGGGGAGAACCCCGCCGTCGGCTCGGCCAACACCCGGCTGCAGCGGCTCGGCATGGCGAACCTCGACTGGCTCGTCGTGCGCGACTTCTCGCTGATCGAGAGCGCGACGTGGTGGAAGGACGGGCCGGAGATCGAGACCGGCGAGCTGAACACCCGCGACATCGCCACCGAGGTCTTCTTCTTCCCGGCCGCCTCCCACACCGAGAAGAACGGCAGCTTCACCAACACCAACCGCTGGCTGCAGTGGCATGACGAGGCGGTCGAGCCGGCCGGGGACGCGCGCAGCGACCTGTGGTTCATGTACCACCTCGGGCGGATCATCCGGGAGAGGCTCGCGGGGTCCACCGCCGCGCGGGACCGGCCGGTCCTCGACCTGACCTGGGACTACCCGGTGGAAGGGCCGCTGGACGAGCCGAGCGCCGAGGCGGTCCTGGCGGAGATCAACGGCTACGGCCCCGACGGCGCGCACCTGGCGACCTCCTCCCAGCTGCGCGACGACGGGACGACGAGCTGCGGCTGCTGGATCTACTGCGGCGTCTACAAGGACGGCGTCAACCAGGCGGCGCGCCGCAAGCCGGGGAGCGAGCAGATCTGGACCGCGCCGGAATGGGCGTGGGCGTGGCCGGAGAACCGGCGCGTCCTGTACAACCGGGCGTCCGCCGCGCCCGACGGGACGCCGTGGAGCGACCGCAAGGCGCTGATCTGGTGGGACGGCGAGACCGGCCGGTGGACGGGCCACGACGTGCCGGACTTCAAGCTCGACATGCCGCCCTCCTACCGGCCCGATCCCGGCGCCACCGGGCCCATGGGCCTGAGCGGCACCGACCCGTTCATCCTCCAGGCCGACGGCAAGGGGTGGCTGTTCGCGCCCACCGGGCTGGTGGACGGGCCGATGCCCACGCACTACGAACCGCAGGACTCGCCGTTCGACAACCCGGTGTACGGGCAGCGGCGCAACCCCGTCCGGCAGCTGTTCCCCAACCCCTACAACCGGTACCACCCGAGCGGCTCGGACCCGGGCTCGGACGTCTTCCCGTACCTGATCACCACCTACCGGCTCACCGAGCACTTCACCGCGGGCGGGATGAGCCGCTGGTCGCCCTACCTGTCGGAGCTCCAGCCGGAGGCGTTCTGCGAGGTCTCCCCCGAGCTGGCCGACGCAAGGGGGCTGGAGCACGGCGGGTGGGCGACGCTCGTCACGGCCCGCAACGCCATCGAGGTGCGGGTCATGGTGACCAGGCGGGTGCGCCCGCTGCGGCTGAACGGGCAGGTCGTGCACCAGATCGGGCTGCCCTACCACTGGGGGCCCAACGGCTACAGCACCGGGGACTCGGCGAACGAGCTCGCGTCCGTCGCGCTCGACCCGAACGTGCACATCCAGGAGGTCAAGGCGTTCAGCGCCGACATCCGCCCGGGACGGCGCCCGCGCGGAGCCGCCCTGCGGACCCTGGTGGAGGAGTACCAGGAGCGGGCGGGCATCACCGCGACCACCGGAACGGAGGTGTGAGGGATGGGACTGCTCAGCGGACCCGAAACGAACGTCGCGGCCGACGCCGGGCACGTCGACCCGCCGCCGCGGATGGGCTTCTTCACCGACACGTCCGTCTGCATCGGATGCAAGGCGTGCGAGGTGGCCTGCAAGGAGTGGAACGCCATCCCCGAGGACGGGCTGGCGTTCACGGGCTGGTCGTACGACAACACGCAGGAGCTGGGTTCGGACTCGTGGCGGCATGTGGCGTTCATCGAGCAGCCCGTGCCCGACGGGGACGGGGACGGGCGCGACGGCGTCCGGTGGCTGATGGCCTCGGACGTGTGCAAGCACTGCACGCACGCGGCCTGCCTGGACGTCTGCCCCACGGGGTCGCTGTTCCGCACCGAGTACGGCACGGTCGTGGTCCAGGAGGACATCTGCAACGGGTGCGGCTACTGCGTGCCCGCCTGCCCGTACGGCGTCATCGAGCGGCGGGAGGAGGACGGCCGCGCCTGGAAGTGCACGATGTGCTACGACCGGCTCGGCGACGGCCTGGAACCGGCCTGCGCCAAGGCGTGCCCCACCGACTCCATCCAGTTCGGCCCCCTGGAGGAGCTGCGCACCCGGGCGGCGAGCCGGGTGGCGCAGCTGCACGTCGCGGGGGTCTCCGACGCCCGCCTGTACGGGCACGACCCGGCCGACGGGGTGGGCGGGGACGGCGCGTTCTTCCTGCTCCTGGACACCCCCGAGACCTACGGGCTGCCGCCCGACCCCGTCGTCACCACCCGCGACCTGCCCGCGATGTGGCGGTACGCAGGTATCGCCGCCCTCACCCTTTTCGGCGGTATCACCGCCGTCTCGATGTTCGGGAGACGCCGATGAGCGAGTCAGTCGTCACCAAGGAGGGCGTGCGCGGCCAGCGCCCCGGCCGCGAGGCGAGCCCCGCCGCGCTGCGCTCCACCCGGGACTCCATGGTCCCGGCGGCGGAGTTCACCTCCTACTACGGCCGCTCCATCCTCAAGGAGCCGCCCTGGGCCGCCACCGACATCGCCGGCTACTTCTTCCTCGGCGGCCTCGCCGGCGCCTCCTCGGTGATCGCGGCGGGCGCCGACGCGGCGGGCCACCGCTCCCTGTCCACGGTGAGCAAACTGGGCGCCCTGGGCGCCATCGGCATGTCCACCGCCCTGCTCATCCACGACCTGGGCGTCCCGTCCCGCTTCCCGAACATGCTCCGCGTCTTCAAGCCGACGTCGCCCATGAGCGTGGGCTCCTGGATCCTGGCCGTCTACGGCCCCTCCGCGGGCCTGGCCGCCGCCACCCACGTCACCCGCCTGTTCCCCCGCCTGGGCACCACGTCCACCGCCCTGGCCGCCCTCACCGGCCCCGCCGTGGCCACCTACACCGCCGTCCTCCTGTCCGACACCGCCGTCCCCGCCTGGCACGAGGCCCACCGCGAGCTCCCCTTCGTCTTCGCGGGCTCCGCCGCGTGCGCCGCCAGCGGCCTGGCCCTCACCCTCCTCTCCCCCACCCGCCACGCCTCCCTGCGCGCCACGGCCTTCCTGGGCGGCCTCCTGGAACTCACCGCCAACCGCCGCATGCGCCGCAACCTGGGCTTCCTCGCCACCCCTTACCACCAGGGCCGCACCGCCCTCCTCACCCGGGCGGCCCAGACCCTCACCACCACGGCCGCCCTGACCGCCCCCTTCCTCCGCACCCGCCGCTCCGCCTTCCTCTGCGGTTCCGCCCTCCTCCTCGGCTCCGCCCTCACCCGCCTCTCCGTCTTCGAAGCCGGCCGCACCTCCGCCACCGACCCCGCCTACACCGTCATCCCCCAACGCCTCCGCAAGCAGCAGCAGACCAGGGCCCTCCCCGCCCCCGTCGACTGACGGCCATCACCGGCTTTGAGAGTCAACCGCCTTCTCTTTGGGAGATATCGAGAAAAGTCTCACAGGGTGGTGCAATGACATAGTCGAAGGGACACCTCTTCGCGTGGAAAGGCGCCTCCGGTATGACCGAGGAAGACATCATCCGTTTCGTGGCCGGGCTGCCCGGCGTCGTGGCCGAGACCGCCGATGCGGACAGCGGGGCCCCGGAGATCGCCTGGGGCGATTCGTTCTTCTTCTACGATCCCCGGGCGGACACTCCCGCCGAGCGGCGGTTCCCCTTCGCCACGATCGTCACCAAGGACTATCCGGGCTTCGACGAGGACTCGGCGCTGGATCGGGACGGGGTGTTCCGGGTGAACATCGCGGTCGGGCGGGAGGCCTTCCAGCGGCTTTTCGGGCACTCCCCCGCCGCCCATGCCGAGCACCGCGCGGGCTTCGACCCCACCGCGCAGGACCGGCTCCTTCCCCATCCGGTGTACGCCGTTCAGGGGTGGGCCTGCGTCCTGAATCCGGGCGAGGCCACCGGGCGGCAGGTCCGCGCCCTGCTGGAGGAGGCGCGGGAGCGCGCGGCCCGGCGCCATCGCCCGCGTTCCTGAGCAGGTCGGTCCTGCGGGACGCGGAGGACGGCCGCGCCCTCGTCCAGGTCGAGACGAGAACGGCCGTGCAGGTCGAACGCGCCGGGGCGGTGGCGGGTTCCGGCCCCGGCTCGCGCATCCTTCCACCGCGCGGGCCTGGAAGGGCCGTAAGATCAAGGGCCGGGGCGACGCCGTCCTGCGCCTCCCCGCGCCCCGGGCCCTCGCCGCGGCGAGGGCGGCACACCGGGGCAGGCCCCATTCCATCGTCCGAGCCCGCACGAACTCCGAACCCGTTCTCCTCGTCCACCACTCAGGGACCCATCGCGGCGGCTTCCCCCTTCCCGCCACCGCCACCCTGATCACCATCGACGCCGACGGCCCCTGGAGCCTCACCCGCATCTGACCGACCCCGCCTTCCGGCCCGAGCCCGAGACATGTTGTTGACGCAAACAGACGACGCGAGACACGACCCTCCGACGAGCCGCGCCCCCGGCCCTCCCCTGCTGGAGATCCCCGGCGGCGAGGTCACCCTGCGCGACGAGAGCACCAAGGCCACCTGGACGGCCGAGGTCGCGCCCTTCCTCCTGGCGGTCACCCCCGTCACCCGCGAACTGCACCTCGCCCTCACCGGACACGCGCCCGGCGCGCCCGGCGCCCCGCTCCTCCCCGTCACCGAGATCTCCTGGCTGGAGGCGGTCCGCTTCTGCAACCTGCTGTCCGAGGCGTCGGGGCTCACCCCCTGCTACACCCTCACCGACGACCCCAACGCCCAGGACGTCGCCTGCGACCCGCACGCCGACGGCTACCGCCTGCCCACCGAGGCCGAGTGGGAGCACGCGTGCCGCGCCGGCACCCCGGGCCCCCACTACGCCCCGCTGGACGGGATCGCCTGGTACCGCACCAACTCCCGCGGCGTGCTGCACGAGGTCGCCACCAAGGATCCCAACCCCTGGGGCCTGCACGACATGCTCGGCAACGTCTGGGAGTGGTGCTGGGACCGCTACGACCCCGTCGTCTACGGCCCCTACCGGGTCTTCCGCGGCGGCGGCGCCCACGACCCCTCGTGGAGCTGCCGCGCCGGCACCCGCCGCAAGAGCCATCCCACCTTCCGCATCGACGATCTGGGCTTCCGCCTCGCCCGCTCCCTCTGACCCCCGCTTGGAACGCGCCAGAGCACGTCTTCGCTGATCGTCTGGTGATATGGGGCGGTTTTTCGGGAATAAGGCCATCGAAGCCTGGCGGAATCGGGGGCCGCATGACCAGTTCGCAGACCGGAAACGACAAGGAACCGGTAAGGAGAGACCTCCGCGGGCGGTGGCGGGTGGCACTGGCCGCCATCGCGGTGACGGGGGCCGTGGCGATGACCGGATGGGCGCTGGGAGCGCCTCCCGGCGGCGCGCTGCCGTCGGGAGTGCGGCCCGCGGAGCCCGCCTCGCCGCCGCAGAACGGGGGAATGGAGAAGATGCGGGTCCTGGTCCCCACGGAGCAGGCGCCGAAGGACTCCTGAGCCTCAGGAGAGCAGGTCCGGTATCCGGGCGAGGCCGTCCACGCGGGTGAGGCGCTCCGCCAGGGCCGCGGCCTGGTCGCGGATCTCCGGGATGGCGGTGGTCTCGTAACGCAGGCCGCGGAGCGGCGGGCCCAGGGTGAAGACGCGCTCGTGCGGGCGGCCTGCGGCGTCCAGGAGCGCGCCCTCCGCGGTGGCGTCCAGGCCCAGGCCGAGGGAGTCCGGACGGGCGGCGCCGGACAGGAACAGGGTGTGCAGGAAGGGGTCGGCGGCCAGGTCCCGCGCGGGGCCCGTGCCGTTGACGACGTGGCCGACGCGCAGTTCGCGGGGGCCTTCCGGGGTGTCGAGGCCGACCAGCACCCCGTCGCCGAGGTCGGTGGCCGAGACCGGTTCGCCGCGCAGGACGCGCAGCCGTCCCGAGTCGCGCAGGGCGTCGACGCGGGCGGCCGTCTCCGGCGGGATCCGGTGGCGGTGGATCTCCCAGTAGCGGGAGGCCAGGGTCAGGAAGCGGCGGCGGTCGCCTTCGGGGAGCCGTTCCCACAGGGACGGGACGTGCGGGCGCAGGCCGTCGATGATCGCGTGCCATTCACCGCCGTTCGCCCGGATCGCCGCACGGACGGTCCGCATGAGCACGGCCAGGGTCAGCGGCCCTTCGGGCAGGGGGATGGATCGGGGCGGCGGCTGGGGACATCGGTGGCGCGCCGGGAGGAGCCCGTGCCGGGAGACGGCGTGCACGACGGTGCCGGGGTGGGCGCCGGTCAGCGTCACCGCGAGGTCGACCATGGTCAGGCCCGTGCCGACGACCAGGACGGGACTTCCGTCGCCCCGGCCGTCCAGGGCGCCCGGAGCCCAGGCGTCGGGGACGTACCGGTCGCCCGCCCGGAGGTGCGGCCACGCCGCGGGCGGCCGGTTGCCGGTGGCCAGCACGACGGCGTCCGCGGGGAACGCGCGGCCGTCGGCCAGGCGCACGACCGGCCGCTCCCCGGTGGTGAGCGAGACGACGGCGCCCGTCACCTCCTCCACCCGGCTCCCGGGACGGGACGCGCGCGCCTCGGCGAGCACGGAGCGCAGGTACTCGCCGTAGAGCCGGCGCGGGAGGTAGTCGGTGTCGGCGGCGTCCAGGCCCCGCGCCCGCACCCAGTCCAGAAGGTGCTCGGGCTCGTCCGCCAGCGCGCTCATCCGTGCGGTGCAGGCGTTCAGCAGATGCCTGGAGTCACCCGTGGAGTAGGCCTGGCCCAGGCCGTGCCGCCCGTCCTTGTCGATCATCACCAGCCGTGGCGCGCCGTGCCGGAAGGCGCGCAGGACGTGGACGGCGGTCAGCGTGCCGCTCGCACCGCCGCCGACGATCACGACCACCGGTCCGTCCTGTCTGCATGCCGTTTCCTCGAACATCCTCGCAGAGTAGTACACATTTCCCACAGGGATGATAGACAATAGGGGTGTGTCGTCCCGGACGCGATACGGCGCCGCGTCCGGGACGGCCCCTGCCCTCAGCCGCCCAGCCAGGCGCCGTGGAAGCCCTCGGGCACCCGGCGCGGCAGCCGCACGGACGCCACGTGCGCCAGGTCGCGGGCGTCCAGGACGCGCAGCTCGGCCCGGGAGCCGATGAGCGAGAGCAGCCAGCCGTCGTCCTCGGCGCCCGCGCCATCGGGGTCACGCGGGACGAAGACCGCCTCGCCGGGCGCGCCCTCGGTCGGGTGGACGACGGTGGAGCCCGTGGCGGTGTCGTACTTGACGATCTCCCCGTGCCGCACCGCGTAGAGGCGGGTGTAGGGCAGCCCCGTGCGGCGGTCGTCGATGGTCGGGAACTCGACGGGGCGGTCGTCCAGTGCCTCCCCCTTCGCGCTTCCGGCGACGGGGTCGAACGTCCAGCGGTGCAGGCCCGACCCGCCCGCCTGCGCGGCCGGATCGGCGGCTCCGCCGATGCCCTCCAGCACCTTCACGAAGACGTCGCGCGGATAGTGGACGGCGTCGACGACGACCCGCCCGGCGGCGTCCTCCCAGGCGTTGCCGACGTGGAAGACGTAGCAGGGCTCGACCTCGAACCAGCGGACCTCGCCGTCTCCGCGGCGGGGCATGAGGCCGACGCGCGCCCCGTACCCGTCGTCCCAGCGGTACGGGAGACCGGTGCCGATCATCTCCAGGTCGAACACCACGGGGAGGTCCAGCCAGACGACGTGGTTCTCGGTGATGGCGAAGTCGTGCATCATCGTGGGCCCCGGAACCGGGATCTCCCGGCTCTCCACCAGCTCGCCGGACGCGTCGGCCCGGTGGTAGGTGAGGTGGGGAGGCGCGAACCCGTAGCCGAAGAAGTGCAGCTCCCCGGTGCGCGGGTCCTCCTTGGGGTGCGCGGTCATCGCCGTGGTGAGCCTGCCGCCGAAGTCGCAGGCGCCCACCGTCCCGAGCCCGCCGTCCACCTCGTACGGCAGGCCGCTCTCGATCAGCGCGAGGGTCCGCCCCGCGTGGCGGATCACGTTCGTGTTCGCCGCGACGGCCGACAGGTCGATCCCCGACCTGCCGAGGAACGGCCTCCCGGCGAACTGGCCGGTGCGCACCCACCGGTTGCGGTACCACTCGGCCCGCCCGTCGCGCAGCCGTATCCCGTGCAGCATCCCGTCGCCCAGGAACCAGCTGCCCGGGTCGCGCCCGGGCAGCGGGTTGGGCCCGTTGCGCAGGTAGCGCCCGTCCAGCTCCGCCGGAAGCACGCCTTCGACGGCCAGCTCGCCCGAGCTGATCTCATCGGGGACGGGCGCGAAATCACCCTGCAGATACGAAGCGGTCATGGGGGGAGACTCCGTTCGACGCCGGATCAAGGACCCCGATCATCACCGCCGCCGGAGGCGCCTGCCAAGCCCCCCGCGGTCACGGCATCGCGGGACGCACTCCACGGGCGCGCAGGGCCTCGGCGTTCTCCTCGTACAGGGCCGAGAACGCCGCCGCCTCCGCGGGGTCGCTCTCCTCCTCCCACTTCAGCGCGCCCTCGCCCAGCAGCTCGGCCGGCTCCAGCTCGGTGCGGTAGACGATGGTGGCGTTGCCCTCCAGCAGGGGCTGCCAGCCGCCGTCGCGCTCCTGCAGCCTGCTGCGGGCGGGGCCGCCGGCGTTGCGGACCAGCACCGGGCGGTCCGGCTCGACCAGGCCCAGCCGGGAGAGCGCGGCGCGGGAGGCGGCGATCCCCGAGCCGCAGGAGGGGGTGAGCCCGGCCCCGCGCTCGAACGTGCGCACGAAGACCTCGTCCTCCCCCATGGGCAGGACGAAGCTGGCGTTCGCCCCGATCGGGAACGCCGCGGCGTCCGCGGCGATGCGCCGGCCGGTGGCGACCAGCTCGTCCTCGTCGTAGGCGTCGACGACGGTGATCAGATGGGAGTTGGGGACCGCGACGGCCGTCACCGTCCGGGACGGGTGGTAGGCGGGCAGCGCCTGGTCGACGAACGGGTACGCGACGCCGGCCACGATCGGCTCGGCCGGGGCGAAGTCCACCGCGGGCAGCTCCACCTCCACCCGGCGCACCCCGTGCGGGGTCGGCTCGACGTGCCGAACGGCGAAGGAGTAGGGCCCGGTGTGCACCAGGACGCCATCGGCGGCGTGCCGGTCCAGCAGGAGCCGGCCCACCGCGCGCATCCCGTTGCCGCACAGCAGGGACGGCGAGCCGTCGGGGTTGAAGAACCAGGCCTGGGCCGTCCCGTCCCCCCGGTCGGCGACGAAGTAGGCGCCGTCGCCGCCGAGCCCCAGCTCCCGGTCGCAGAGCCGTTCGACGGCGCGGGCCACGTCCCCGGCGGCCAGCAGGGCGTCGGGCGCGCCGTCGATCACGAAGATCTCGTTGCGCGAACCGTGGGTCTTGGTGATCGAGAGGGTGGGCATGGACCGCTTCCTGGAAGGTGCCGAGAACCGCAGTGACCAGCGGGTCGATCACATTTTACAAGCGGGGGCGGCCCCGCCGGACGGGCGCGGCGGGAGCGTTCGCGCTCCCGCCGTATGAGGCCCGGTTCACCCCGTGATCTGGCGTTCTTTTCCTGATCACGGGTAAAGGAGGGCCATGAGGAGATGGCTGGTGCTGGTGTCGGTCGCGGCCGCCTTGGCGGGCGGCTGCTCCCAGGCGCAGGACGCCTCCTCCATCGAGACGACCGCTCGGGACTTCTTCGGCGCCGTGTCGGACGAGGACGGGCAGAGGGCCTGCGCGCTGCTGTCCTCCGACGCGCGCGAGAGCCTGGAGACCGGCGGGGACTCCTGCGACGAGGAGATCACGAAGCTGCGGCTGGAGGGCGGGGAGGCCGGGCGTCCGGAGATCTGGGGCGAGCAGGCGCGCGTCCGGATGGGCTCGGACACGGTGTTCCTGACCCGCTGGGCCTCGGCCTGGCGGATCACCGCCGCCGGGTGCGAGCGGCGCGTCGGCGAGCCCTACGACTGCGAAGTGGAGGGCTGAGCCTTGCGCACCCTGTTCACCGCGACCCTGCTGTTCGTCTTCGCCGGCCTCGCCTACTTCATCGCGATCGGGGTGATGCACCGGTGAAGCGCTTCCTGCGGGACAACGGGCTCACCCTCTTCTTCCTGCTGATCATGCTGCTGGCCCTGGCCGGGCAGGCCGTCTCCGGGCTGCTGGACTACAACGACCGGGCGGCCTCCCAGGGCGGCCACCCCGTCACCCTGTGGCGCTACGTGACGGGCTCGCAGTTCGCGGTGGACGTGGCGGAGAACTGGCAGTCGGAGTACCTGCAGTTCTTCCTCTTCATCATCGTCACCGTCTGGCTGGTCCAGCGGGGCTCCCCCGAGTCCAAGGCCCTGGACAAGCAGGGCACCGAGTCCGACGCCGATCAATTGATCGGCATCCACGCCCGGGAGGACTCCCCGGGGCCCGCCAAGAAGGAGGGCTTCCCGCTCTGGCTCTACGGGCGCTCCCTCGGGCTGACCATGGGCGTCATCTTCCTGCTGTCCTGGTTCGCCCAGTCCGTCGCCGGACGCGCCGCCTTCAACGCCGAACGGCTCGCCGACCACCGGGACACCCTGACGTGGACCGGGTACCTCGCCTCCGCCGACTTCTGGAACCGCACGCTGCAGAACTGGCAGTCGGAGTTCCTGGCGGTGGCGTCCATGGCCGTCCTCTCCATCTACCTCCGGCAGCGGGGCTCCCCCGAGTCCAAGCCCGTCGGTATCCCCCACCACACCACCAACGTCGAAGGATGAGACAGACCTTGAACATGGAAGACCCCCGGAGCATGGACGGAAACCCCAGCGCGGTGCCCGGCGAGTCCCCCGCGGCCCGGGCCGACCGCAACTTCGTGGAGCTGCTGCAGGGGCTGAGGGTCGCCGTCACGGGCGTGCAGGTGCTCTTCGCCTTCCTGCTCACCGTGCCCTTCTCCCCCGGCTTCGAGGAGGTGACCGACGCCCAGCGCAACCTGTACTACGTGGCCCTGGTGTCCGCGGCGGTCGCCTCCATCTTCTTCATCGCCCCCGCCGCCCAGCACCGCATCCTGTTCCGCCAGGGCCTGAAGGAGCCGCTGGTGCACCGGTCGAACCGGTACACCATGCTCGGCACGCTCGCCCTGGCGGTCTCGATCACCTCCGCGAGCCTGCTGGTCGTCGACTACATCTTCCGGTGGGACCTCGCCACGGCCACCGCGATCGCCCTCGCCGGCATGGCGTTGTGGATGTGGTTCCTCGGTCCCCTGCTCTACCGCTCGCGCCGTGGCTGACGTACGCCGAGTTCCCCCGAAAATTCGAACATAACGCGAGATAATCCACAGATCATCACGGTAAATAAACCGCAAGTGTCGGATTCAGCCTGTGCTGCCGGGGCAGGTCGCGATACATCGGACTCTGCGCGACATACAAGGTGGAACAGGCATGACCAACGACGGCACGGCCAAAGATCAACAGCTTGCCAATTTCCGAGTAAAGGCCGATGAAGGAAAACTCACCACAGATCAGGGCATCCGTGTCGACGACACCGACAACTCGCTCCGCGTCGGCGAGCGCGGGCCGAGCCTGCTCCAGGACTTCCATCTCCGCGAGAAGATCACCCATTTCGACCACGAACGCATTCCCGAACGGGTGGTGCACGCGCGGGGCGCCGGCGCGTACGGCTACTTCGAGCCCTACGACGACTCGCTCTCGCAGGTCACCAAAGCGCGTTTCCTGACCACACCGGGGCTGCGGACCCCGGTGTTCGTCCGGTTCTCCACGGTGGCGGGCTCGCGCGGCTCGGCCGACACCGTGCGGGACGTGCGGGGTTTCGCCACCAAGTTCTACACCGAGGAGGGGAACTTCGACCTGGTCGGTAACAACATGCCCGTCTTCTTCATCCAGGACGGCATCAAGTTCCCCGACTTCGTCCACGCGGTGAAGCCCGAGCCGCACAACGAGATCCCCCAGGCCGCGTCGGCGCACGACTCGCTCTGGGACTTCGTGCAGCTCCAGCCCGAGACCATGCACATGATGATGTGGCTGATGTCCGACCGGGCCATCCCGCGCAGCTACCGGATGATGCAGGGATTCGGCGTGCACACCTTCCGGTTCGTCGACGCCGGGGGCCGCAGCACGTTCGTGAAGTTCCACTGGAGGCCCAAGCTCGGCATCCACTCCCTGGTCTGGGACGAGACGCAGAAGGTCGCCGGGCAGGACCCCGACTACAACCGGCGCGACCTGTGGGAGGCGATCGCGCACGGCGACTTCCCCGAGTGGGAGCTGGGCGTGCAGCTGGTGCCCGAGGAGGACGAGCACAAGTTCGACTTCGACCTCCTGGACTCCACGAAGATCATCCCGGAGGAGGTCGTGCCGCTCAAGCCGGTCGGCCGGATGGTGCTCGACCGCAACCCGAACAACTTCTTCGCCGAGACCGAGCAGGTGGCGTTCCACCTCGCCAACGTCGTGCCCGGCATCGACGTCACCAACGACCCGCTGCTGCAGGCCAGGCTGTTCTCCTACCTGGACACCCAGCTCATCCGCCTGGGCGGCCCGAACTTCCACCAGATCCCGGTGAACCGGCCGGTGGCGCCCATCGCCAACCACCACCGCGACGGCTACCACCAGATGTTCATCCACCAGGGGGAGGCCGCCCACCACCCCAACACCATGCTCGGCGGCTGCCCCGCCCTGGCCACCGACGGCTCGGCGTACTCCTTCTACCCGCAGCAGGTCGACGGCAAGGTGATCCGCAAGCGCGCGGAGAGCTTCAACGACCACTACAGCCAGGCGACCCTGTTCTGGAACAGCATGTCCGTCTGGGAGAAGAAGCACATCATCGCCGCGTTCCGCTTCGAGCTGGGCAAGGTCACCCGCAAGAACATCCGCGAGGGCGTCGTCCGCAACCTCGCGCACGTCGACCACCACCTGGCCGTGGCCGTCGCGGAGGGCATCGGCGTCGCCCCGCCGCAGAAGGCCGAGGAGACGCACAAGAACAGCTCGCCCGCGCTCAGCCAGGCCACCGATCCCGTGCAGAGCGTGGCCACCCGCAAGATCGCGATCCTGGCGGCCGACGGCGTGAACGCCTCCGACGTGATCCGGGTGACCGAGGCCCTCGGCGGGCAGGGCGCCCTCTGCGAGGTGCTCGCCGCCCACGACGGCGCGGTCCAGGGCTCGGGCGGGGAGCCGGTGGAGGTCGCCAAGGCGCTCACGACCACCGGCTCGGTGCTCTACGACGCCGTCTACGTGCCCGGTGGCGAGGAGAGCATCTCGACGCTCGCCGAGGATGGCGACGCCGTGCACTTCATCACCGAGGCCTACAAGCACGGCAAGGCCGTCGCGGCCTCCGGCGCGGCCGCCCTGTCGCTGCTGGAGCGGGCCGAGGTGCCGACGTCCGGCGAAGGCGTGGTCACCGGGGAGGCGACCGACGCGCGGTTCACCGACGCCTTCACCAAGGCGGTGGCCGCCCACCGCCACTTCGACCGCGATTCCGAGCGCGTACCCGCCTGACCGGGTCCGCTCGGACGACACCCGCGAAAGACAAGGTCAGCACAGAAGAGGAGAAGAGATGCCCCAGGCATGGAGTGACAAGCGAGAGCGGCAGTACGAGCACATCAAGCAGTCCCAGGAGGAGCGCGGCACCGGTGACAAGCGCGCCAAGGAGATCGCGGCGCGCACCGTGAACAAGAACCGGGCCCAGAGCGGGGAGGCCCGCGAGTCCAGCAGGTCCTCCCGCCGCGGCCCCTCGCCCCAGCAGCGCGGCGGCAAGCGCTCGGGCGGCTCCTCCCGCTCCGGCGGCTCCTCCCGCCAGGGCGGCCGCACCCGGGACCAGCTCTACGAGGAGGCCAAGCGCCGGGACATCCCTGGCCGATCCAACATGACCAAGTCCGAACTGGAAAAGGCGCTCAATGCCCGTTGACCGCCCCGGCCGGCGTTTCGGCCGATGATCCGACCGGCGATCCGGCCGGGCGGGGGACCACTCCCGTCCGGCCGTTCTTTCTTTTGCCGGAGTCGAGGTAATTGTCGGATATATCAGCTTCGTGGAGATCAGGAGAAGGAGCGGCGGGCGTACAGTTGTGCGAGGATTTCGCGGCTCTCCGCAGGAGATCGAGCCATGATGGCGAGTTTGCTGAATTCCATGGAGAAATAGGAGACATCCGCCTCGCCGTCCGGGTAGAGGGCGTAATCCGCCTGGGGGAGGTAGACCAGGTCCGGGCGCCGGGCGTCGGCGAAGCGCAGGAGTGTCACCGGGCCTCCGCCCGGCGGGCGTCCCGTCTCGTCGGACGGCAGGATCTGCACGGTGACGTGCCCGGTCCGTACCGATTCGAGTAGGTGGCCGATCTGCTCGTGCAGCACCCTGCCGCCGCCCGGCGGGCGGCACAGCGCCTCCTCGGCCACGAGCGCCCACACCCGGGGCGGGCGCACGCGGGCCAGGACGCGCTGCCGTCTCGTCCGCAGCTCCACGTGCCGGTGCAGCTCCTCCTCCGGCAGGCGCGCGTGGCGGTCCCGCAGGGCGGCCCGCGCGTACGCCGGGGTCTGCAGCAGGTCGGGGACCAGCCGGGTGTCGTAGACGCGGATCAGCGTGGCCGCGGGCTCCGCCCGCAGGTACCGCTCCAGCCAGGCGGGCACGAGGTCCTCATACCCCTGCCACCACGTCGCGGGCGCCGCCTCCGCGACCGCCACGGCCGTGCCCCCCGCGCCCGCCCCTCGCACGGCCCGCCCGCGCGCCGCGCCCGCGAAGCCGAGCCGGACCGCGCCCAGCGCCCGCTCGGCCTCCTCGTGCAGGCCCTTCCAGTGGTCGATGCCGCCCACGCGGCCGGGGTCGACGCCGTTGCGCTCGGCGATCACGCGCAGGACCGTGATGAGCGACAACACGAACGGCCAGCGCGGCAGGCGCAGCCGCGGGCCTTTGAGGTGGTCGCAGATCGTCGAGTCGTGCAGGAGCTGGATCTGCCTGCCCTGGGCGGCCAGCCGCGGCGCCAGCTCCCGCGACGCCTTCTCCGCCGCGCCGTAACTGCTCACTCCCGAGGCCAGCCAGGCGGCGTTCAGGGCGGCGCGGAACTCCCTGAGGATGCGTTCTCGTTCTCGCTCGGTCATCGTTCACGTCCGTTCTCTGGGACGGCCCGGAGTGGTGGTGGAAACATGTTCTCACTTCATGCGGACCGTGTCCGACAGGTTGTGGAGAGTGAGCAGAACCGGTGTTCACCGCTTCCGGGATCGTCCGGCGGCGTCCGAACTCGTTCCACCGGGTTCCTGGTGGAAGGATCATTCCGCCACAGTGGACGCACGTTCTCCACCTTCCGGAAGCGAGGTGCCGTGCCGGTGCTCGAACCGCTCCCCGCCTTCCCGCCGACCGACGCGGACCTGCTGGCGCTCCTGCTGGTCACCACCTGGTCCGCCCGCACGGGGCGCACCCTGCGCCCCGTGCCGGTCGGGGAGCTCAGCGCCGCCGAGCTGGTGGAGTTCTGGGCGGACGACCAGCTGGAGCCGCCCTACTCCGGACGCTGAGTCAGGCGGTCCGCTCGCCGTCCCAGACGAACCGGGTGGTGGTGACCGCGTCGTCGCCGTCGCCGGTCTGCAGGACGTGGACGGCGATGCCGTCGAGCTCGCGGTACTCGCACCACTCGTGGTCGGAGGTGAGCACCAGGTCCAGGCCGAGGTCCACCAGCAGCTGGAACACCTGGCCGCGGTTGGCCCGGTCGACGCCGACGAAGACCTCGTCGAGCAGGATGAGGCGGGGGCAGCCGGGATCGCTGCGGTAGTGGGCGGCCACCGCCGCGAACAGCGGCAGGTGCAGGGCGATGGCCTTCTCCCCGCCCGACAGCGCGCCGTGCAGCTTGCGGGTGAGCTCGTGCCAGCCCCTGCCGTCGCCGCGGTCGAGCCGGACGACGAACTGGTGCCAGGCGGTGTAGTCCAGCACCTTCAGGAGCTGCTCCTCCCAGGACGCCGCGGTGTCGTCGGCACGCGCCTCGTCGAGCAGGCCGCGGAAGAACCGGTGCAGGACGGCGCGGTCGGCCTCGTCCAGCTCCGCCGGGTCGCGCAGCAGCAGGTCGCGCGCCTCCAGGGTGCCGGCGGCCCGGCGCGGGTCGACCTGCCAGACCAGCTCGACCGCGACCCGGGAGGCGGTGCGCACCCGGCGCAGCCGCTCGTTCATGCCCGCGACCAGCTCGGCGGCCTGGCGGATCCGGTCGGCCAGGTGCCTGCGCACGTCGCCGGCCAGGGTCCGGTCGAACAGCTCGTGCTCGGACTCGGAGATGTCGGCGCTGCGCTCGTCGCGTTCGGCGCGCAGCGCCTGCTCGAAGGCGGCGACGCCGAGCCGGATGCCGCCGACCGCGGCGGTGAGGATCCGCACGTCGTCGTCGGGGGTCAGCTCCAGGTCGGCGCGGGACTGCAGGGCGTCCCTGGCGTGGTGGTAGGCGTCCTGGAGCGCGGTCTCCGCCTCGCGCACGCTCCTGGGCTCGTGCGGCGTGCCCGCCAGCCGCTCGGCGATGTCCCGCGCCGCCGCCGCGACCGCCACCGGGTCGGTGCCGGGCGACGCCACGTCGAGGCGCGCGTCGGTGAGCAGGTGGCCGCGGGTCAGGCGGTGGAAGCGCGCCACGGCCCGGTCGCGCGCCCTGGCGGTCTCGGCGCGGCGTCCCTCCAGCGCGGCGGTCTCGTTGGTGAGGACGCCGAGGGAGACCCGGAGGCCGGTCCGCCGCTCGGCCAGCTCCTTCAGCCGGCGGCGCCCGGCGCGGCGCTCTTCCAGCGACTCCTGGATGCTCTGCAGGATCTCCCGGTGGGAGGCGCTCAGCGCGGTGTCGACGGCGGCGTGGCGTTCCGCCAGCGCCTCGGCCCTGGCGGCGGTCTCCTCGGCTTCGGCCGCGGCCCGTTCGGCCAGTTCGCGGTAGGCCTCGGCGGTCTCCTGCGCGGTGTCCCGGTGCACGGCGGCGGCACGGGCGCGTTCCCGCGCGTCGAGCCAGACGTTCAGCGCCTCGTCGGCCTTGTTGCGGGCCGCGTCCAGCAGGTCGAGTTCGAACTGCGAGGTGGGCAGGCCGAGCTTGGCGCCGACGTAGCCGAGCTTGCGGAAGGCCGCCGCGACCTCCTTCTCGCGGGTCTTGACGTGCTCCTGCCGGATGCTGGCGGCGTCCTCGCGGTCGGCCAGGGTGTGTTCGGCCCGGTCGAGCGCCCGTACCGCCGCCTCGAACGGCCCCCGGTCGGGCCGGGCGGCCAGTTCGGCATCGCAGGCCTTGCGCTCCTGGACCAGGGAGAAGGTGACGGGCTGCGTCCGCGGCGCGGTGAGGAGCGCGCCGATCCGCTCGGCCGCCAGGCGGTCGAGCGCGCTGTCGCGGGCGGCGCCGACGAGCGCCTCCACGGCGGCGGAATCCTCGGCCGCGGCGGTGAGCGCGGGCCCGTCGAGCACCAGCAGGCCGCATTTCTCCGCCCAGACGGCGTAGGCGGCGGCCAGATCGCCGCCCAGTTCGTCGCGCACCGTCCGGGACAGGGCGGCGGCCTCCTTGGCGGCGGCCAGGCGTTCCAGCGCCTCGTCGCGGTCGTGCTCGGCCTCGGTGCGCAGCCGGACGGTGTGCGCGTGCGCCCGCACCTGGGCTCCCGCCTCGCGGATCTGGGCGGCGCGGGTGCTGATCGCCGCGCGCAGGAGGGTCCGCGCCTGCGTGACGCCGGGCGTCTTGCGAAGCTCCTCGTAGACGGTCTCCAGCCCGGAATGCTGCGCTATGTGCACCGCGTCGTCCTCGGCCTGCGCGAGCATGCCCTCGGCCTCGGACAGCTCCTGGCGGGCCAGCTCGGCGGCCTCTTCCCTCTCCTCCGCCTCGCGGTCCGCCTCCTCGGCCCTCCCGCGCTGCTCGTCCGCCAGCTGCGCCACCTCCACCGCCTCGGCACGCAGCCGCGACAGGTCATGGCCCGCCCGATAGGCCTCGCTCTCCTTGAGCCCTTCGACTTTGGCGTCGAGCCGTTTGACCAGGTTGTCGGTCTCCACGTGCGCGGCGGCGACCTCCTCCAGTTCCTCCTCCGTCGCCTGCAGCGCCTTCCGTCCGGCCTTCAGCTCGTTCTCGACGGCCTTCGTGGACGTGACAGCGGCGAGCACGGTCTGCGAGGCGGCGCGCAGGACCCGCTGCGCGTACGTCTTCTGCCTGGCCGCGAGCCGCGCGGCCTCATCCACGTGCTCGTCCAGGTCACGCAGCTCGGTCCGCTGCCGGTCGAGCCGCTCGAAGCCCTCGGCTATCTCGTGGATCTCGCTCTCCCCGAGCGGCGGCAGCGCGCTGGAGAGCAGCTCGGACAGCAGTCCCGGGTCGAGCCGTTCGGACAGTTTCGGCGTCCGAAGCTGGCGTAGCGCCGCCAGAAGGGAGTCGTAACGCGCCGCGCCGAGCTCCTGGTAGAGCGTCTGCCGCACCCGGGCCCGGTACTCGTCGGCCGAGCTGTAGACGGTCCCGTGCGCGCCGATCGCGGCCTCCAGCTGCGCGCGGGTGAGCGGCTGCTGGGTCTCGGTGGTCAGCGACAGCCCCTCCCCGACCCGCAGCCCCGTGATGAAGTACGTCGGCACGACCGTGGTGGTGTGCGCGGTCGCCTGAAGCCGCACCCCGCAGGTGAACCAGCGCCCGTCCGCGTGCCCGAACTCCAGCCAGACGTACCCGGCCCGGGTCGTCCCCGTCGCCCCGTCCCCCATGAGGTTCCAGTGCATCGTGCGTTCGGTCCCCCCGAACGTCGACAGCCGGCTCGCCTTCAGGCTCCCGTCCAGCACGAAGGGCAGCAGCAGCTCCAGCATCTTGGACTTGCCGCTCCCGTTGGGGCCGCGCAGCAGCAGCCGCCCCTTGTGGAACTCGAAGACCTCGTCGTAGTAGCGCCAGACGTTGAGGATCCCGGCACGCGACGGTATCCAGCGGGGTTCTGTCATGTGGTTTCCAGGGCGACGCGGTAGCGGGCGGCTGCGGGGAGGGGGAGGGTCATGCCCTCGGAGCGGTGGACCAGGCCGAAGAGGGCCAGGGCGTCGAGGGCGTCGTCGAGGAGGCGGGCGGGGCCGCCGGAGGACTGGTAGGCCCTGGCCCAGCCGGGGAAGCGCTCGAGGATGCCGTCGATCTCCTGCCTGAGGCGGATCGACGACAGGGGGCCGTGCGTGGCCAGGAGGTCCAGCAGGAGGAGCGCGGCGACCTTGGCGGGGGTGCCGTCGTCGGGGAAGCGCTCGCCGGTCGACAGTCCTTCGGGGTCGACCAGCAGCAGGCCCTCGGCGCGTTCCTCCAGGGCGAAGCCCGCCCGTTCGGCGGCCTCCCGGACGATCCTGCGGCCGGTGGGCGAGGAGAGGTACTCCCGCTGGGCGGGGGTGAGCTCCTTGTGGTAGACGACGGGGTCGTCGAGCAGCCTGCGGATGAGGGAGTGGCGGGTCCACAGGGCGCGCTGCGTGCCGGTGCGCTCCTCCTCGGCCGCGTCGCCGTAGCGGCTCTCCACCGCCAGTTCGGCGGGGTCGGGCCAGTGGTCGTCGGCGTCCTCGGTGCGGGACGGGGGGACGGGCGTGGCCAGAAGGCGCGTGATCCGGCTGGTGTCCACCCGGTAGAGGACCTTGGCCTCGGCGTCCCTGAGATAGGTGTCGGTCATGCCGTCCGTCGCGGCGATCACGCCGTAGTGCTCCAGCAGTTTGAGCGCGTCCACGAAGGCGGAGCGCTCGTCGGCGCGGAGCGGGTCGAACTCCGGGACGTCCGGTTCGGCGGCGGCCGCCTGCACGATGCCGCGGGCGAGCATCCCGATGGTCGTGACGGGCGTGGCGAGCAGTTCGGCGCAGGCCAGGCAGAACAGCGTGTAGCGGCGGCGGTCGAAGGGGGCGCGGCCGCCTCTGCGGCGGCGGGCGGGGCGGGCGGGGCCGGCGTCCCCGCGGACCTTGATCAGGCGCGCGTAGCCGTGGCGGGGCTCCACCACGAGCCGCCAGCCGCAGTAGTAGTCGAACCACGCGGTGAGCGGGCGGCGGCGTTTGCGCACGAGGTCGAACCCCGCCGGGTCGAGGTGGACGGAGATGAGCGGGTCGCGCAGCAGGAGCCTGATCGCGCGGGCGATCTCCTCCCGCTCCCGGCGGGCGAGCTGGTTGCCCGATCGGCTCATGCGCTCGCCGCCGTCCTGCCGGAGACCCGGATGTCGACGGCGTAGTCCGGGCCCCGGAGCCGCCCTTCGGCCGTGTGCAGCACGGCCGTCGCCCCGTCCTCGGGCGGGTACAGGATGATCTCGGTCCTCCCGTCGGACGTGACGGCGCAGCGCACTCCCGAGGCGTCCGCGCGTTCGGCCAGGGCGCGTCCCAGGAGTTCCAGCAGCCGCCCGAAGGTGCCCTGGTCGAGGCGGCCGAAGGACGACAGGCGCACGGGCCCCCGGGTGGAGAGCGTCGCCCAGGCCGCTTCGAGCTCGGCGCGCTCCTGTTCGGCGCGCGCCCTTCGCGCGGCGCGTATCGCGCTGACGTCGCGGACGCGCCCGGGTCTCCCCATGCGCTCCGTCTTGCCTTTTTCGCGCAGCAGGGCCGACACCCGGACGGGTGCCGCCTGCCCCCAGGGGATCCCGGCGGGGATGGCCTCGGCGTCCTCGTGGCCGAGGTGGGCGTGCTGGGCGGAGCCGAGCCCGAACGCCACGGCCCACAGCCGGTGGGCCTCCGCTTCGGAAGGCGCGGTGGCGAAGCGGCGTGCGAGCGTCCGGAAGTCGCCCGCCACGCTCGAAGAGCGCCGCCGCGAGTCGGTGATGCGCTCCAGGACCTGGAGCAGCGAAACGATGGCGTGCCTGGCCACGTCGTGGAGCTGCATCACGTGCGGGGTGCCGTCGTCTTCGGGTGCGAACCAGTCGCGCAGGCGCTTCCACTGGACGGCGCGCGCGTTGAGCCAGGCCGCGGCCGGGTCGGTTCCGTGCACGGGAGGGAGCTCGGCTCCCGCGAGGGCGCGTTTGTGCAGGGTGTTGACGCCGTGCGCGTCCACGGTCTCCAGCGCTTGGGCGATGGCCCCGGCGCGGGATTCCAGATCGGTGACGAACTCTTGGAGGTAGCCGACGGTCGCGCGTTTCACTTCGTGGAAGGTCGCGAGATCGGTTCCTTCGACGCGCATCAGCCGTTGCAGCTCGCCGTTGAAGCCTCTGGTGTTGGTGCGCAGCGCGTCCAGGTGGCCTTCGAGTTCCTGCAGCGCCGTGAAGATGCGCCGGTCCTGGCTTCTGTCGGCGTCGTTCAGCAGTCTTCCGAGTTCGTTGAGCCGGTCGGCGATGGCGTTCAGTACCGCTGTCTGCAACGCGCCAGAGGAGCTCAGCACCGTCAGCGCGTGCTGCACTCCCGCGAACGCGGCTTCTCCGCGCCGGGTGAGCGAGTACTGGAGGTTCTTGCGCTCGTATTCTTCCGCCGTCGCGAAGTGGCCGGAGTGGTTGAAGACCACGTCCAGCAGCCCCCACTGCGCCAGCCCGTCGAGCACGCCGCTCAGTTCTCCGGCCTCCAGCGCGAGGTACCATCCCGACGCCCGCAGCCGCTCCAGCACCTGTTCGACGGTCAGCGCCGCGGGCATCCGTTCGCCGGTCTCCCCGAAGACCCACAAGACGGCGGTGTGCAGCTCGGATTTCTCCGTCGTGGTGAACCGGAACATCTCGCCCGGCACCCGAGGCAAACCTGCCACCGCGCATCTCCTCCCCAGCCGCCAGCCCGAAATGCTACGCCACCGAAACCCCAACATTCAGGACCAGAAGCGCTTTCCGGCAAATATTCCAAGCCTTCGAACGGCGCGGTGTCAGCCGTCCCAGGCGGCGCCGAGGGCCAGCAGGCGGTCGCGGTACTCCAGGGACCCGGTCCACTCGCGGGGCCAGGCGTCCGCGCCGTGGTGAGCGCCCGCGAAGGCGCCCGCCAGGGCGGCGATGGAATCGGAGTCGCCCGAGGAGCAGGCCGCGCGGCGCACCGCCGCCCGCGGATCGTCGGGCAGCAGGAGGAAGCAGTACAGGCCGGTGGCGAAGGCCTCCTCGGCGATCCAGCCCTCGCCCGTCGCCAGGCACGGGTCCGCCTCGACGTCGGGGGACGCCAGCGCGGCCTCGAGGCGGTCCAGCACGGCCAGGCACTCGTCCCAGCCGCGGGCGATGAAGGACGCGCGATCGGGGTCGTGGGCGCGTTCCGCCAGGTCGCCGAGCCAGTCCTCCCGGTAGGTCCGGCGGTTCTCGTGCGCGTACGCGCGGAGGCTCCCGAGCAGTTCCGGCAGGCCGGTGCCCCGGGCCAGCAGCAGGACGGTGTACGCCGTCAGGTCGCTGGCGGCCAGCGCGGTGGGGTGCCCGTGGGTGAGGGCCGACTGCAGCTGCGCCGCGCCCGCCCGCCGGTCGGGGTCCAGGTCCGGGATCAGTCCCAGCGGCGCGACCCTCATGTTCGCCCCGCAGCCCTTGGAGCCGACCTGGCTCGCCGCACGCCAGTCGCCGCCGCGGCTCAGCTCCGCGCAGGCCCGCAGGCACGTCATCCCGGGCGCCCGGTTGTTCTCCGGCGACCGCCACCAGCGGACGAACTGCTCGCGTACCGGCGGCTCCATGCTCTCCGCCGTCAGCGGCCCGGCTTCCAGCGCCTCGGCGAGCCCTTCCCCCAGCGCCAGGGTCATCTGCGTGTCATCGGTGACGTAGGCGAGCCCCGAGGCCAGCGGCAGCGGCATCTCCCGCCAGGGACCGAACCTGGCGGTGATCCCCGCCAGGTCGGAGAACTCGGTGGGGAAGCCCATCGCGTCCCCGATCGCCAGCCCCAGCAGAGCCCCGGTCGCCGCCCGCTTCATCCCGTCCCCTTCCGTCCCCGGCAGCCTATCCACCGACAGATGCCCCGAGATATGGACATCCGAGGCCGCCGACCGGTCCTTCCCCCGCCCCGCCCGGCCGGACGGGCGGGGGCTGCGTCAAGATCGGAAGGTGCGCGACCTGTTCCCCTTCGGCCCCGTGCTCATCGCGGTCACGGTCCTCCTCCTCCTGATGGCGGCGGGGGTCGCGACGGCGGCGCGGCTGGGGCACGGCCGGGCGATCCTCACCGCCGGCGTCCGGGCGGCCGTCCAGCTCGCCGCCGTCTCGTTCGTCATCTCGCTGGCGATGGAGCGGTTGTGGGCGGCCGCCCTGTTCGTCGCCGGCATGTACGCCGTCGCGTCCTGGACGTCGGAGTTCCGGCTGGGCCGGCCGGGCTGGGCGGTGGTGCCCCTGCTGGCCGGCACCCTGCCGGTGCTGGCCCTGCTGCTGGCCACCGGGCTGCTGCCCCTCCAGGGGCTCGCGCTGATCCCGGTGGCGGGCATCCTCATCGGCGGCACGATGAGCGCGTCGGTCCTCTCGGGCCGCCGCTGCCTGGACGAGCTGCGCACCCGTCGCGGCGAGGTGGAGGCGGCGCTGGCCATCGGCTTCACCGACCGCCAGGCCGCGCTGGAGATCTGCCTTCCGGGCGCGGCCGAGGCCCTGCTGCCCGCCCTCGACCAGACCAGGACCGTCGGCCTGGTCACCCTCCCCGGCGCCTTCATCGGCATGCTGCTGGGCGGCGCCTCCCCCGGGCAGGCCGCGGCGGTCCAGCTGGTCGTCCTCCTGGGCCTGCTGGCGTCCCAGTCCCTGGCGATCACCGCCACCGTGGAGCTGATCGCCCGCTCCCCCCTGCCCGCACCGTGAACGCGGATCAGGGGCCGCGGCGGCCGTCCGGGCCCCGCTCGCTGGTTGACAAAATTTCTTGCCATACCAGCAAATAGAGGTATGGAAGAAGACGATCTGAGCGGTGTGCTCGACGGGGTCGGGCCCCGGTTGCGGGCGCTGCGCAAGCAGCGCGGGCTCACCCTGTCCGGCCTCGGCGAGACCACCGGGATCTCGCTGAGCACCCTGTCCCGGCTGGAGTCGGGGCGGCGGAAGCCGACGCTGGAGCTCCTGCTGCCGCTGGCCAGGGCGTACGACGTGCCGCTGGACGATCTCGTGGGGGCGCCTCCGGCCGGCGATCCCCGGGTGCGGATGCGGCCCTTCACCCGGCACGGGACGACCTACATCCCGCTGACCCGCCACCTGGGCGGGCTGCAGGCCTACAAGCACATCCTCCCCGGACGCGACGGCGACACGCCCCCCGAGCAGCGCGTCCACGAGGGGTACGAGTGGCTCTACGTCCTGTCCGGGCGGCTGCGGATGCGGCTGGGCGAACACGACTTCGTCCTGGGCCCCGGCGAGGCCGCCGAGTTCGACACGCGCACCCCGCACAGCTGGTGCAGCGCCGGTCCCGAGACGGTGGAGTTCCTCAGCATCTTCGGCGCCCAGGGCGAGCGCATGCACGTCCGCGCCCGGCCCTCCCGGCGGTAGGCCGCGACACGCCGTCGGCTACGGTGGGCAGCGCGTTCGAGGAGGAAGCGTATGGAGGCAGCGTTGGGAACCAAGGTCCGCTACGAGGCCGCGGACGGCACCGCCCGCATCACTTTGTGCTCGCCCGGAGACGGCAACTCCATCAACCCGCAGATGGCGGCCGAGCTGCTGGCCGCGATCCGCCGCGCCAAGGCCGACGACGCTCGGGTGGTCGTGCTGTCCGCGGAGGGTCGCGCGTTCTGCGTCGGCGGCGACATCCGCTCCTTCAGCTCCGCCGACAACGTGGAGGACTTCCTGGACGACCTCGCCGAGGGCCTGCACCACGCCGTCAGCGAGCTGTACCGGATGAACGCGATCGTCGTCTCGGCCGTCGCGGGGGTCGCCGCGGGCGCGGGAGTCGCCCTCGCCGCCGCGGCGGACATCGTGCTGGCCGCGCAGTCGGCGAAGTTCACCCTCGCCTACACCGGCATCGGCTTCTCCCCCGACGGCGGAACGTCGCTGCTGACCGCCTCCCTCGGGCTGCACCGGACCCTGCACATGGCGCTGCTCAACCCCAAGCTCTCGGCCGAGGAGGCGCAGGCGGCGGGGCTCGTCGCCGAGGTCCACCCGGACGACGAGCTGCCCGCGGCCGTCGAGAAGGTCGTCTCCACGCTGCTGGCCGGTTCGCGCACCGCGCAGGTGGCGACCAAGCGGCTGCTGCGCGAGCAGGCCACGCCGCTCCCGGAAGGCGCGCTGCGCAAGGAGACGCTGTCGATCCGCAGCTGCGCGGCCTCCCCCGACGGCCAGGAAGGCGTCGCGGCCTTCCTCGGGAAGCGGCCTCCGCAGTTCCCCAGCGGGCAGCCCGCCAAGTAGCGCCCGGCGCCTTCGGGAGCCGTCACGCCCACCGGGCAGGCCGGCCTGCCGATCAATAAAGCAGACAGGTCTGTCCGGTAAAATCCCTGCATGAGAGACGCTCGGCGCCGGATCCTCGACACCGCGACCCTCCTCTTCTACGCGGAGGGCGTGCGCACGGTGGGCATCGACCGGATCATCGCGGAGGCGGGGGTGGCCAAGGCCACCTTCTACCACCACTTCAAGGCCAAGGACGCGCTGGTCTGCGCCTACCTGGCCGAGCAGTACGAGCTCCAGCGCGCCTTCCTGCCCCGCCTGCCCGGCACCGGGCGCGCCAAGCTGGAAGAGGTGTTCCGGCGGATCGTGGAGACGAGCGAGGGCCCCGGTTTCCGCGGCTGCCCGTTCCTCAACACCGCCGCCGAGTTCGCCGACCCCGCCCACCCCGTCCGCGCCGTCGTCGCGGACTACCGCGCCTGGTTCACCGGCTTCATGCGCGAGCTCCTCACCGAGGCCGGGCACCCCGCGCCCGGCACCGCCGCCCACCAGCTCCTGCTGCTGCGCGACGGGGTCGCCGTCAGCGGGGCGCTCGACGCGCCGGAGCAGGTCCGCGCCGGCACGCTCGCCTCGCTGCGCCTCATCCTCGACGCCCCCGCCTGACGCCACCCGCACGGCGTCCCGTCCGACGGGATCCGCGCGCCGGAGAGCCCTCAGGCCTCGCCGCGTTCGCGCAGCGACTCACGCAGGTCGTCGCGGTGCGTGGAGGCGTCCAGCGGGGAACCGGAGCGGTAGGCCGCGTGGCCCACCGTGTACGCGCCGAACGGCGTGGTGAGCAGCTGCAGCACCACGCCCAGGAGCAGGAACCAGGCCGTCGCCGGCTCGGGCATCAGCGCCAGGGCGCCCAGCAGCACGCACACCACTCCCGTGGCCGCGGCCTTGGCCGTCGCGTTCGCCCTGTTGTAGGCGTCGGGCAGCCGGATCAGGCCCACGGCCGCTATCGCGATGAGCGCGGTCCCCATCACCGCCAGCACGTTCCCCGCCACCGCCAGCACCGTCATGACGACGACCGCTCCAGCAGGTGGGCGGCGGCCACGGTGGCCAGGAAGCCCACCAGCGTCGCGCACAGGACCAGCACGAGCATCGCCGGGGTCCGCAACCGCACCGCCAGCAGGGCGACCACCGCCACGAACACCACGAACCCCAGGTCCAGGGCGACCACCCGGTCGGCGTCGGTCGGGCCGACCACCAGCTGCCGGACGACCACGGCACCCACCACCGCGAGCACCGCGAGCATCGCGTCGACCACCATCACGAGGCCTCCCTCCCCACCGGCCGCATCGCACCGAGCAGCCGCTCCTCCAGCCCGCCGAGCTCGGCCAGGAAACCCTTCGGGTCCGCCACGTGCATCCCGTGCACGTACAGCTCCGGCGGGTCGGCGCGCGCCTCCAGCACCAGCGCGCCGGGCGACAGGCTGATCAGGTGCGCCATCGTCGCGATCTCCAGCACCGTGCGCGAGCGCAGCGGCAGCCGCACCACCGCCGGGGCCAGCCCGCTGCCCGGGGTGAGGACCTCCACGATGACCTCCACGTTCGACCGCAGGAAGAACCGGGCGTAGAAGAGGACGAGCACCGCCGTCCGCCACACGCGCAAGGCCGCCCGCCGCGGCGGGTCCGCCGCCCTCACCGGGTCACCGCCCGCACGTACGCCGAGACGTCCGCCAGCCCCCCGGCCGCCGACTCCGCCACCCGCCACAGGGGCTCCGCCCCCAGCCCGAAGGCGACCGACGGCACGACCAGCACCAGGGCGGGGGCCAGCAGCGCCGACCTCGCCCGCGCCACCCCGGCCAGCGCGGTCACCGACGACGACGGTCTGCCCCAGAAGACACGGCTCCACACCTTGAGCATGGCCACCAGCGTGAGCAGGCTGGTGGCGAGCGCGACGGCGGCCGGCCAGTACTTCTCCTCGGCCACCGCCGCCTGGAGCAGCCCGAGCTTGCCCACGAACCCCGCCAGCGGGGGGATGCCGGCCAGCGACAGGAACGCCACCAGGAACACCGACGCCAGCAGCGGCTCGTGCCGCAGCAGGCCGCCCGTGCCGTCGAGCCGGTCGGACCCGTACAGGTTCTCCACCGTTCCCGCGCACATGAACAGCACGGTCTTGACCAGCACGTACTGCACCATGAAGAAGACCGCCGCGGTCAGCCCGAGCCCGGTGAACAGCGCCAGCCCGAACAGGATGTAGCCGACCTGGCTCACCAGGTCGAACGACAGGACGCCGCGCATGGTCCGCTCGCCGACGGCTCCCAGCACCCCGACCACCATGGTCGCCAGCGCCGCCGCCATGAGCACCCAGCGGAACTGCTGCATCCCTGCGAAGAACACCGCGTAGACCCGGATGATCGCGTACACGCCGACCTTGGTCAGCAGCCCGGCGAACAGCACCGTCACCGACGCCGAGGCCTGCGGGTAGGTGCGCGGCAGCCAGCCGTGGAAGGGCACCACCGCCGCCTTCACCGCCATCCCCAGCAGCACCAGCGCCCCCGCCAGCGCGAAGGCCGGGCCCCGCTCCGCCGCCCCGGCCAGCTCGCCGAGGTTCACCGTCCCGGCCACCCCGTACACCAGGGCCACCCCGGCCAGGAACACCGTCGAGGCCAGCAGCCCGACCGTCACATAGACGCGGCCCGCCGCCGGGTCCCGCCCGCTGCCCACCACGAGCAGCACGTACGAGGGCACCAGCATGACCTCGACGAACACGAAGAAGTTGAACAGGTCGGCGGTCAGCAGCGCCCCGTACACCCCCGCGGCCAGCACCAGGACCAGCGAGGTGAACCGCGGGTCGCCGTCCTCGCCGCACACCGCGGCGAAGCACAGGGACGCCAGCACCAGCACCGCGCTGACGCACACCAGGAGCGCGCTGAACGGATCCGCGGCCAGCACGATGGCCAGGCCCGCCGGCCAGCCCCCGATGCTCGCGGTGGGGATCCGGCCGTCCAGGCCCTCCTTCAGCAGCAGCCCGCCCACCAGCAGGACCCCCGCGTTGACCGCCGTCCCGAGCAGGAGGCGCAGCCGCCTGCCCGTCAGGAGCGAGAGCAGCCCCGCCGCCAGCAGCGGCAGCGCCACCGGGAGGACCAGCACCGCGCCGCTCACCCCGACGGCCCCCCGGCCCGCTCTTCCGAGCGCCGGACGTGGATCATCGACAGCAGGTACACCGTGGTCCCGAACGTGATAACGATCGCGGTGAGCACGAACGCCTGCGGCAGCGGGTCGGCCATCAGGGCGGGGTCGGCCTTCCCGACCAGCGGCGGCCGCCTGCGGTCCGTGCCGCCGGAGGCCAGCAGCAGCACGTTCGCCGCGTGCGTCAGCAGCACGAAGCCGAAGACGACGCGGACCATGCCGCGGCGCAGGATGAGGAAGACGCCGCCGGCCACGAGCACTCCCACCAGCACCGGGGCGCTCATCCCACGCGTCCTTCCCCGGCGCCCAGCCGGACGACCGCGGTGACCATCAGACCCAGCACCACCAGATACACCCCGAAATCGAACAGCAGCGAGGAGGAGAGCTCCACCGGGCCGAGCAGCGGCACCGTCCAGGACGCCTTGAGCGGAGCGAGGAAAGCCCTTCCCGCCGCCACGGCCGCCAACCCCGCCGCCACGCTGATCGGCAGCCCCCAGCCCGGCGGCCACGCGACGCCCGGCCGCACCGTCCTGTCCGTCGTCGCCCTGCCGATCAGCACCCCGAAGGCCACCAGGAGCCCCGCGACGAGCGCCGCGATGAACCCGCCGCCGGGCTCCTGGTGCCCGCGCAGGAACAGGTAGGCGGAGAGGACGCCGATGACGGGCGCCAGGATCCGGTAGGCCGGCGCCAGCACCGGGCTGTCGTACGGCTCCAGCCGGCCGCGGTCCTCCGGCCTGCCCACCTTCGCCGAGGCCAGGCCCAGCGCCACCGCCGCCAGCACGCTGATCTCCCCGAGGGTGTCGAAGCCGCGGAAGTCGACCAGCACCGTGTTGACCACGTTGTGGCCGCCGGTCTCCGGCTCGGCCGTCCGCAGGAAGTACTCCCCCGCCGCCGAGATCTCGCGCCGCCCCGTCAGCGCGGCGGCTCCGGCCGCGGCCGTGACCCCCGTCAGCACCGCCAGCCCGCAGCCCGCCAGGGCGCCGCGCCGGCGCTCCGGGGGGAGGGTCCGCGGCTCCCGCCACAGCACGAGCGCCGCGACGACCGCGGTCAGGATCTCCGCCAGCAGCAGCGTCAGCGCCACGTCCACCGCCCCGGCCTGCAGGAACCAGACGGTCAGGAGCAGCCCGACCGCCCCGCTCAGCATCACCATGCCCAGCACCGAACGCGCCGCCACCAGCCCTGCGACCGCCGACGCCACCAGCGCCAGGACGATCCAGTCCGCCGGCTCCGACGGCGGCCGCGCCCCGCCCCACCCGGTGTAGGTCACCGCTCCCACCGCGCCCAGGAGCACCACTCCCACCACGGGGCGTGCCAGGAAGACCGCCGTCGAGTCGCGGCGCGTCAGCCCGGCGACCGCGGAGCCGGCGTCCAGCAGCCTCCCGTACCCCTGGTCGAACAGCTCACCGCCCTCCAGCGGGGAGGGCCGGCGCAGCACCCGGTCGACCCGGTCGCGGAACAGGAACAGCGCCAACCCGATGGCGATCGTCGCGCCGGACATGAACAGCTCGATGCTGAACCCGTGCCAGAACGAGAAGTGCGGCGGCACGGCCCAGGGTTCGATGTCCAGGCTCGCCTGCCGCACCAGCGGGTTCAGCACCGTCACCGCCGGCCCCAGGATCAGCCCCGCCACCGAGGCCACCGCGGCCGGCGCCAGGAAGGACCACGACGGCTCGCGCAGCCGCGGCTGCAGCGTCGGCCCCGCGAACACCCCGTAGAAGATCCGCATCGCGTAGGCGAACGTCAAAGCCGAGACCGCCACGGCCAGCACCCCGGCGACCGCGCCCGCGCCCGGCACCACCTGCGCGCCGGTGAAGCCCTGGAACAGCGACTCCTTGCTGACGAAGCCGATCAGCGGGATCACCCCCGCCAGCGACAATCCCGCCAGGCCGGTCAGCACGGCCGTCACCGGCATGACCCGCGCCAGCCCCGACAGCTGGTGGAGGTCGCGGTTGCCCGCCTCCCGGTCGATGACGCCCACGAGCATGAACAGGGTCGCCTTGAACAGCGCGTGCGCGAAGGTGTGCAGCACCGCGGCCGCCAGCGCCACCGCCGTCCCCACCCCGATCGACGCCGTCAGCAGCCCGAGCTGGCTGACCGTGGAGTAGGCGAGCAGCGCCTTCAGGTCGCGTTCCTGCAGCGCCCAGATCGCCCCCAGGAACGCCGTCAGGAACCCCGCCCCCATGAGGACCAGCGACCACGCGGGCACCCCGGCGAACAGCGTCGTGAACCGCATCAGCAGGTAGATGCCGGCCTTCACCATCGTCGCCGCGTGCAGGTACGCGCTCACCGGGGTGATCGCCACCATCGCCCCGGGCAGCCAGAAGTGGAAGGGCACCTGGCCCGACTTCGTGAACGCCGCCACGATCAGCAGCGCCCCGATCGCCGGTCCCAGCGGGGAGGAGAGCACCTCCCGCCGGGAGTCCAGCACCACCCCGAGGTCGGAGCTGCCCACGACGGCCACCAGCAGCACCACCGCGCCCAGCAGGGCGAGCCCGCCCGAGGCCGTGACCAGCAGCGCGCGCGCCGCGGGCCGCGTCCCCTTGCCCCCGGACATGCCGATCAGCAGGAAGGAGACGACGGTCGTCAGCTCCCAGAACACGTACAGCAGCACCAGGTCCCCGGCCAGCACCAGGCCCAGCATCGACCCGCCGAAGGCGGTGATCAGGCAGTAGATGAAGCCGTGCGGCCCGCCCTCGGGCAGGTAGCGCGCCGAATACGCCATGATCAGCGCGCCGACCCCCAGGACCAGCACGCAGAAGAGCGCCGACAGCCCGTCCAGCCGGAGCGTGAACGCCACGCCCAGCGACGGGATCCACTCCCAGGAGGCCGAGACCACGCCCCCCGCCAGCACCGTCGGGGAGACCATGGACAGCACCAGCGCCACCGCGGCGAAACCCGCCGACAGCGCATAGCCCGCGTCGCGCCCGAGCCTGCGGCTCACGAGCGGAGCGGCGAGCGTCAGCCCTCCCATCAAGGCCAACGCGGTGAGGAGGACCATCCCGCCCCCTTTGCCCAGGCACCCCACGGCCATGCCTACCCACCGTGACCGCTTCCGTCACGGTCTTCTCCGGGCGGACGGGCCGCGGGCGGTCAGGCCGCCGCGTACCGGGCGACGACCCGGCGGCTCTGGGCGAAGAGCATCCCCACGTTGACGGACCTGCGGCACACCACGACCGCGACGACGTCCTGCCGGGAGAGCATGCGCAGGAAGAGGTGCGTCACGTGCGTGCTGTTGACCAGGACCTCCTGGAAGTCGTGCTGGTCGGAGCGGACGCCGCGGCGCTCCTTGAAGACGTCCTCGATCATCAGGACGGTGCGGCCCTGGAAGAGGTCGAGGGTGGCGCCGGCCAGCAGGTCCAGCACCTCGGCCGGATGCTCCTCGGCGGTCTCGTGGGCGAGCAGCGTCCCCGTGGCCATGTCGACGGCGCCCGCCGCGACGCATTCCGGGGCGTGGGAGCGCAGGTCCTTGACCATGCTCTGGATCTGCTCGGAGAAGGTGCCGGCCGGTCCGCGGTCGGGCGCCCCCATCACTCCCCCTCGGTCAGGATGGAGCCGATGCGCTCCAGCGCGGGGCGCGACTGGCCGTGCAGGCTGACGAGGTCCAGTCCCTCGTCGCCCAGCACCACCATGAGCGCCATGTCGCCGACGGCGTAGACGGCGGTGCAGCCCTTGCGGCCCTGGATCATGGTCTGGAGGAGGGCGCCGCGGTCGGTGACCTCCACCGTGCGGCGGGCGATGCTCAGCCCGGCGGCGGCGACGGCCGCGAGGTGGTCGGCCTCGACGTGGTCCTCGGTGTCGGAGGCCACCAGCAGGCCGTCGATCGTCGCGACCAGGGAGCCGGTGATCCCGACGACCCTCCGGCGCAGGCCCAGCATCTCCGCGGTCAGTGCGTTGTTCATCTTCTGTTCCTCCTGAGGGGGCGCCTTGCGGTCAGTTCGTCGTCGGAGGTACGGCGTCACCCGGCCGAATGGCGGAGCCGGGCGAAGTCCGCCCAGTTCCTGGCGTGCTTCTCCGGCCGTGCGGGGGCGGGTCCGCTGCCGCCCGGCGTCCTGCGGGGAAGGGACTGCGGGGCGCCGGCGGCCGCTTCAGCCGGCGGCGCGGGTCCTCGTGGCAGGACGGGCCTCGCCGGCTCGCCCGCTCCGTCCTCCTGGAGCACCGCGCGCTCCAGGAGCCCGTCCGCCAGCATCCGGGAGACCTCCACGGCCACCGCGTAGACGCCGTGGGCCGTGGCGTAGGCGATGTCCCGGCAGGTGCGCCGACCGTCCGCCAGGAGCAGGATCTCCCGCCGGATCGGGGTCCCCCCGGCGGTCTCCCGGTCGGCTCCGGCCGCCACCGCCACCTGGTCGTCGTGCGGCAGGACGGGGTCGGGCAGCGTCCGCAGCGCGTCCACCCGCCGCAGCGCCTCCCGCACCAGCCGTTCGGGTTCCTCTCCCCGTCCGGCGGGCTCGGGTCCGTCACCGGTGCGCAGCAGGCAGTCGTCCACGGTCCCGACCATGACGGCGAAGGCGGCGTCGTAGGCGGCGACCAGCCGCACGACATCGAGCTCGACGGCGCCGATCGTCCTGGCGCCTTCCCCGGCCTCCCCCGCCTCGGCCGCGGCGATCCGGCCGGAGCGCGCCAGCAGCGTCTCGGGCCCCGGGGCGCCCGGCGTCCGCACCGCCACGACGAGCCCCGCGCGGTAGTGGAAGACGCCGCCGGGCCTTCCCATGGCGTGCAACGTCCCGGTCATCCGGGTCTCTCCGCATCTGGCGAGCGCGCCGTTGAGCAGCCGGTGCCCGGCCCGGCCAGAGAACCGCTCGGACAGTTCTTCTCCTGATGTGCGACGAATCGGCTGGAGACGCATTTCTACCAGCCCTGGCTACGCACTTCGCGAGAAATACAGAAAATATCTAAAAGAGGAAGAATCGCTACTTGAAAGGGAATTCATACCGGTAGGTATCTGGTGTCAAGAGCGATGTCCGACACGGTCCGCGCGTGCCCGCCCGCGGATCAGCCGCCCAGCTCCGAAATCGCGGTGTCCAGGGCGCGGGCCACCCTCCGGAGGGCGTCCGGGGAGCGGTCGCCTTCGGGAAGGGTGCGCAGGACGTCCTCGCGTTCGGCGACGACCAGCCCGCCGGAGGACTCGCCCGACGAGACGACCTCGACCCGGCCGCCGACGGCCACCAGGGCCGCCCCCGGATCGTCGGTGCGCAGCAGCTGCTCGACGTGCGCGACGGTGACCATGTGCGGCGCCTCGGAGCGGGACGCCTCCTCCCCGCCCCGCGCGGTCCCCACCCCGGCGCCGGCGACCGGCACGTCGCCCTTCGGGGCGCGGCCGAGGGGAGTGCGGATGCGGTCGCCCGCGACCGAGCCGGGTGAGCCCGTCTCGGCCCCGCGCACCTCCGGACTCTGCGGGAAGCGTCCACCGGGGGCCGTGGTACCCCGGTCCGCAGCCGGCACGTCACCCGTCCCCGTGCGGCCGTGCGACGGGACGGACGGGGCGGAGGTCGCGGCGGAGCGGGCCTTGCGGGCCGCGCGGAGCCAGGCGGCGATCCAGGCGATCTCCGCGGCGCCGTCCAGGAGGTAGGTCCAGCGGATGCGGCCCGCGGGGACGTACAGGAGGTCGATGGCCAGGAGGGACGCCGCCGTGCCCAGGCCGGTGCGGCGGGCGTGGGCGTGGCCTTCCGGGGAGTTCGCGGCCAGGACCTGGGAGCATCCCGCGGCGACCAGGAGGGCGCCGACGGTCTGCTGGAGCCACTCGTCCTCCTTGGGGCCGAAGAACGCCTCGAAACTCCGCCTGTGCACCAGCGGCCACGCGCCGCCGACGATGTTGAAGACACCCTGGGCGCGGGCCAGCCCCTCGGGCGTGCCCAGCAGCGAACTCAGTTTTCGGGCCGGCATGGTCTTTCCTTCCCCCGAAGCGATCCTTCATGACGTCATACCGCTCATAACCCCATGCCCCAGCAGGAGCCCTGATAACTCCACAAATGACGCACCAGGTCGGAAAGGGCTGCTCAAAGCCGTCCCGGCACGGGGAAAGTCGTACCGGGCGTCTATCGTCGCGGGCATGAGCGAGACGGCTGGAAAGATCATCCTGATGATGTCGGTGTCCCTCGACGGGTTCTTCGAGGGGCCGGACCGAGAGATCGGCTGGCACCGGGTGGACGAGGAGGTGCACGCCCACTTCAACGAGCGGCTGCGCGGCATGGCCGCCTTCGTGGACGGCCGCGTGTCCTACGAGCTCATGGCGGACTACTGGCCGACGGCCGACGCCGACCCCGCCGCCCCGGAGCCCATCGCCGAGTTCGCCGAGTTGTGGCGGAAGGTGCCCAAGTACGTCTACTCCCGGACGCTGGAGTCGGCGCCCTGGAACACCACGATCATCCCGGAGTTCACCCCCGAGGGCGTCCGGGAGCTCAAGGCGCGCGCGGGCGGCGACCTCGCGCTGGGCGGCGCGGAGCTGGCCGCGCACTTCATGCGCCACGGCCTGATCGACGAGTACTCCCTGTACGTCAATCCCGTCGTGCTGGGGCGCGGCCGCCCCCTCTTCCCCGGCGACGTCGAACTCGACCTGCGCCTGGCCGAGACCAGGGCGTTCGGCAACGGGGTCGTGCTGCTGCGCTACGTGCCCGGCTGAGCGGGCTCAGCCCGGTTGCAGCACCGAGAAGTCACCGAGCTGCAGCGTGATCTCGAATCTGCGCCGGGCCAGCCGCCAGCCCTCGGCGGTGCGCGTCCAGTGGTCCTCGTACTCGCCGAAGCACTCGTAGAAGTCCCCCTCCCGCTCTCCGGCGCCCAGGTGGTAGACGCGCGCGTAGGTGAGGGAGCGGGCCCGGTCGCCGTCCACCTCCACCCGGTGGTTGCCCAGCAGGTGCTGGGTCGGCCCGCAACCGCCCAGATGCCGGCGGACCGTCGCGATGGTCTCCTCCCTGCCGCTGCTGCCGTAGGCGAACGCGTCGGGGAGGAGGATCTCCCGGAGCGCGTCCCAGTCCTTGCGGTCCAGGCCCGAGGCGAACCGCGCGAGGGCTTCGATGATCTGATTCCGGTCGTCCATCAGGGTTTTCTAACGCCGCCGCGCGCCGGAGGCACCGCGCCTCCCGCTCAATGGAATCCCCCGCTCCCGTACGGGAGGTGTTTTCCCGGCCGGGAACCAGGGCAGGGGCCCGGTCATGTCCGAGAACGCGTCTTCGCTGCGTGCGGTGTTTTTGAACTGCACATTGAAACCGTCCCCTGAGCCGTCGAACACGCAGGCGCTGTCCGAGGTCGTCGCGGACGGGCTGCGCGAACGCGGCGTGTCCGTGGAATTCGTGCGGATCGCCGACCTGGACGTGCCGCCGGGGGTGAAGACCGAGATGGGCGAGGGCGACGCATGGCCCCGCGTCCACGAACTGCTGCTGAACTCCCAGATCCTCGTCATCGCCTCCCCCACGTGGGTGGGGCGGCCCTCCTCGCTGGCGCAGCGGGTCCTGGAGCGGATGGACGCGATGCTGTCGGAGACCGACGACGAGGAGCGGCCCGTCGCCTACAACCGGGTGGCGGGCGTGGTCGTCACCGGCAACGAGGACGGCGCGCACCACGTGATCAGCGAGATCAGCGGCGCCCTGGCCGACATCGGCTACACCATTCCCGGGCAGGCCTGGACCTACTGGCACCTGGGCCCCGGGCCGGGACCGGACTACCTCGACGACCCGCGCGGCCACGACTGGTCGGCCAAGACCGCCCGCGCCATGGCCGCCAACCTTGTCGCGGTCGCCGAGGCCCTGGCCGCGCGGCCCGTCCCGCCGCCGCCCGGCTGACGCGCCCGGACCGGCGGTCAGACCAGGGGGCGCTCCTCGCGCTTGCGGCGGGTGACGACGAAGAGGTCGACGATCGCGGTGAGGGCGATCAGGGCGAAGAGGAGGGCGAAGCCCCAGGGGAGCCCGAGGATGAGGACGAGGGCCAGGCCGACGAGGGAGCTGACCAGGCCGAGAGAGGCCAGGACCAGGCGGAGGGTCAGGGCGCTGCGGGCGGGCGGGAGATGGCCTCCGGCCGTGCTGGGGTCCAGGTCGGCGCGGGTCAGGTGCTTTCGGGTCATGATCACCTCACTGGCGGGCGGACGTCGCTTACCTGAAGGACCTAGGGAATGCCCCTTTTGCGAGATAGAGAACCTAAGGTGCGATAAATCACTTTTTTACCCGCCGCTGATTTTTCCCGAACTCCTGGGTAGATAGTCAAAACTCAGCAAAGGCGGGAGGACGGTATGAAACCCCCTGAAACAGCCCGAGAGAGAACACGGGTGTGTTTCGGCGACCGGAAGGACGGGCACGGCGCAAAGGAAGGGGGACTGGCATGACGGTCGGAGTGGAAGAGGAGTTCCTGCTGGTGGACTCCGTGTCCGGCGGCACCGCCGCGCGGGCCTCCGCCGTGCTGGGCCGCCTCCGCCCGGCGGACGCCGCGACGGGCGCCGGCTTCCACCGCGAACTGCTGGCCACCCAGGTCGAGTCCGCCACGGGGGTGTGCACCGAACTGGACGAGCTGCGGCGCCAGCTCACCGAAGGCCGCCTCGCCCTGGCCGCCGCCGCGCGGGCCGAGGGCCTGCGGCTGGTCGCCTCCGGCACCGCCGTCCTGCCCTGCCCCGACCCGCCCGCCGCCGAAGGCTCCCGCTTCACCCGCATCACCGACGTGTACGCCGCGGTCGTCCGCGGCTACCAGTGCTGCGGGTGCCACGTGCACGTGGGCGTCCCCGACAGGGAGACGGCCGTCGCCGTGCTCAACCACCTCGCCCCCTGGCTGCCCACGCTCCTGGCGCTCTCCGCCAACTCGCCCTTCCACCAGGGCCGCGACACCGACTACGCGAGCTGGCGCATGGTGGAGCAGACGCGCTTCCCCGGCTCCGGCATCACGCCGTTCTTCCGCTCCGCCGCCGACTACGACCGGCGGATCGAACGCCTGGTGGAGTGCGGCGCGCTGATCGACGAGAACATGACCTTCTGGCTGGCCCGCCTCTCCCCCACCTACCCGACGGTGGAGGTGCGGGCCGCGGACGTGGGGGCGCGGGTCGACGACGCGGTCCTGCAGGCCGCGCTCACCCGCGCGCTGGTGGACCACGCGCTGGCCGAACTGGCCGAGGGCCGGGAGGCGCCGCGCCTGAACGAGCAGCTGTGCGCCGCCGCCGTGTGGTCGGCCGCCCGGTACGGCCTGGACGGGCAGGGCGTGGACCTGCGCAAGGAGCATCCGGTCCCGGCGAGCGAGCTCGTGGCGGAACTCTTCGCCGTGGTCCGTCCGTTCCTCGAGCAGAACGGCGACCTCGCCGCGGTGCAGGCGGCGCTCGCGAACCTCCTGGCGGAGGGCAACGGCGCGTCCCGCCAGCGCGCCGCGGCGTCCGGCGGCCTGCGCGCCGTCGTGGACGCGCTCGCCGAGCACACCTCTCCCACCCCGCTTCTCTCGGCGAAGGGTGCCTCATGACCATCACCACCGCGCCCGCCGCGCCCACCGGCTTCTTCGAGGCCCGGCTGCCCCGGCCCCGGGGCCCGCTGTCGGCGCTCGTCGTCCGCGTCCTGGCCGAACCGCCCGGCGCCTTCCCATCCGACCTCATCGCGGGCCCGGACCCGGCGGGCTGGAGGATCGACGGCCTGGCCGGCGCGGACCCGTTCGGCGAGGACCTCCAGCTCGCGCTGTACGTCTGCTACGAGCTGCACTACCGGGGCTTCCTGGGCGTCGACCCCTCCTGGGAGTGGGATCCGGACCTCCTGAAGCTGCGCCGCGCCCTGGAGGACGTCTTCCTCGCCGCGCTGCGGGCGGGCGTGCCCGGCGGCGGCGACGTGTTCGCCGTGCTGGAGGACCTCCTGGTCGAGGACCCCGACGCGCCCGGCGTCTCCCACCACCTCAAGGAGCGCGGCGAGTGGTGGCAGCTGCGCGAGTACCTCGTCCACCGCTCGATCTACCACCTGAAGGAGGCGGACCCGCACGCGTGGGTCATCCCGCGCCTGCAGGGCCAGGCCAAGGCGTCGCTGGTCGCCGTGGAGTTCGACGAGTTCGGCGGCGGGCGCGCCGACCGCATGCACTCGCGGCTCTTCGCCGGGCTGATGGAGGAGGCGGGGCTCGACCCGTCCTACCTGTACTACCTGGAGATCGCCCCGGCCGTCGCGCTCGCGCCCGTCAACATGATGTCGCTGTTCGGGCTGCACCGGGCGCTGCGCGGCGCGCTCGTGGGCCACTTCGCCGCCGCGGAGATCACCACCGCGCCGAGCGCCCGCCGCATGGCGCAGGCGTTGGAGCGGTTCGGCGCGGGCGAGTACGCCACGGTGTTCTTCACCGAGCACATCGAGGCCGACGCCGTGCACGAGCAGGTGCTGCGGCGCGACGTGATCGGCGACCTGCTGGACCGCGAGCCGGGCCTCGCCCCGGACGTCGTCTTCGGCATCCAGGCGACGGACCTGCTGGAGGAGCGGCTCGGCACCCGCCTGCTGGAGAGCTGGCGGGCCGGGCGCGGCTCACTCCTGGCCGACCTGCCCCGGCGCTGAGCCGCGCCGCCGCTTCTTCCTGCGGTGGCTGGTGTCGCACAGGGGGTAGTCGCGGCTGCGCCGGCAGGTGCACAGGGCCACCATGAACCGGTCGGAGACGACGGTGGAGCCGTCCTCCAGCACGATCTCGACGGGCCCCTCCACCAGGACGGGGCCCTCGGGGTCGAGGACGACACGGCGCGGCTCAGGCTCTTTCGGCACGGATCACCACCAGTTCCTCCCAGTCCTGCCCCGGGCGGATGAACCCGGAGGAGGCCAGTTCGCGCGCCCTGCCCCGCATGACGGGGCCGAAGGGCTCTTCATGCCGCAGCAGCACGGAAGCCTTCATCCCGGCGTCCCGGAGCGCGCCGAGCGTCATCTCCACACCGCACAGCGCGGAGTGCACCATCAGCAGGACCCCTCCGGACGCCAGCAGCCGCGGGGCCTGGTCGCAGATGCGGTCCACCGTGGCCCGTCCGGCCGGTCCGGCGTCCCAGGCGCGTTCCCTCCCGTGCCGGGAAGGCATGCCTTTCATGGCCGGCACATAGGGCGGGTTGACGGTGATGACGTCGAATTTCTCCTTCCGCACGGGGGTGAAGAGGTCTCCCTGGTGGACGCGGATGCGCACGCCGCGCAGCAGCGCGTTGGCGCGCGCGGTCAGCACGGCCCGCCAGGAGACGTCCACGGCCGTCACCCTGGCCGCGCCGTTGAGCGCGGCGGCCAGGGCCACGCGCCCGGTGCCGGTGCACACGTCCAGCGCCCGGGCACCGCGTATGCCGGACTCCTTCAGCGCCTCGCAGAGCAGGCGGGTATCCCCTTGCGGCCGGTAGACGCCCGGCAATCGAAACATGTCCACTACATTCAGCTACCACCATTTCCCCACCACAAACCCGAAACGACCCAAACGCCCCTTTTCTCACATAAGTCCGGTCAGGGAGAAATGCGGAAGACCGGGGCGTAGGAGCCGTCCAGCGCCCCGGCGGCGATCCGGGTGTCGCCCCCCGACACCGACAGCGCGGCACGCCCGCCGGTGCCCAGATGGACGGCGGTGCCGCGCAGGACGACGTCCTTCAGCACGACGGGACCCGCGGGACGGCCCAGGACCGTCGCGTAGAGGACGTCTCCCCTGCGGGTGAAGAGGACCCTGGCACCGTCCTCGGTCAGGGCTGACGACCGCTTCCAGGGGCGGGTGCCGTCGAGCGCCTCGCGGTTGGCCTTCATCCAGGCGCCGATCTCCTTCAGCCGGTTCGCCTGTTCGGGGACGATGGTCCCCGCGCCGCCGTCCGGACCGATACCGAGCATCAGGGATCCGTTGTTGGCCGCCGCGTTCACCAATTCCCCCAGGAGTTGCGTGGAGGAGGCGTAATCGGCGTCCGTCTCGGCGCGGTTCAACCCGAAGGAACCGCCGATTCCCCGGTCCTGCTGCCAGAACTTCTCCTGGATCGTGGTGTGGGACTGGTATTCGGGAGTGCGGAAATCGCTGTGCGGGACGTCTTTGCGGGTGCTGAGGCCGTCCGTCGTCGCCGGGTCCGACAGCGCGCGTTTCAAAAAGGCGTCGAACGCGCCGCGCACCGGCCCCCATCCCAGGAGCTGGCGGCCCAGCGTGACCGACTCCCAGCGGTCGTTGACGACGCCTTCGGGGACGGTGTTGTAGTAGTCGGCCAGCAGGGAGAAGAGCCTCTTCCGCCCGGTGGGCCAGTAGATGTCGTTCCACAGGATGTCGGGCTTGTAGCGCTTGATCAGCTCCCGCACCTGGGCGACGGCATAGGCGCGGTAGTCCTCGCCGTAGGGCTGGTAGGCGTAGTCGCCGAACGTCTGCATGACCCCGGGATGGAACGTCCAGTCGACGCCGCCGGAGTAGTAGACGCCGAACTTCATCCCCTTGGCCCGCACCGCCTTCGCCAGCTCGCCGACCAGGTCCCGCCGGGAGTGGAAACCGGGGGCGTGCGGGTTGCGCACCGACGTCGGCCACAGCGCATAGCCGTCGGCGTACTTGGCGGTGATGACGACATAGGACGCTCCCGCCTCGTGGAAGGCGGCGGCCCATGCCTTCGGATCCCATTTCTTCAACCCGGCCTCGAAGTCGCGCGTGAAATCGGCGTAGGGGGCCGTCCCGTAATGCCGGCGGTGGTGGGCGGCGGTGGGCGACGCCGGGTCCTTCATCGCGTTGGCGTAATCCTCGGCGTAAGGGTTGCGCGTCATCGCCCGGTCGTAGTCCTCGGCCATGCGCTCGGCGAAGGTCTCCCCCTTGGGGGCGAAGGCCGGCACCGAGTACAGGCCCCAGTGCAGCATGACCCCGAATTTCGCGTCGGCGAACCAGGAGGGGAGCCCGTGGCGGTTCAGCGACTTCTTCGTCGCGGTGAACGGGCCGTCCGTGGTCATGCGCGCCCGCGAGTCGTCGCGCCACATCCAGACATCCGAGGCCACCGTGAACACGATGCCGACCGTGAGGACCACCCCGACCGTCCCGATCACGCCTCTCAAGACGACCTTGCGGAACTTCTTCATCGCGGGCTTCCATCCGGCTCCGGCTCCACGCGCACCGGGCGGAGCCGCACGGACGTGATGGCGCGGCGTTCGATCTCGGCGACCTCGAAGTCCCACCCCGCGACCTCGACGCGGTCGCCCGGCCGTTCGGGGAGGCGTCCCAGCCTGGCGAGCACCAGCCCCGCGACGGTGTGGTAACCGCTGTGCGGCGTCCCGCCCAGGTACACGTTCAGATCGGGCAGGTCGTGGACGGGAAAGGTGCCGGGCAGCAGCAGCGCCCCCTCCGCCTCGTCCTTGACGTCCCGTTCCGTGCCTTCGGAGAACTCCCCGACGATCTCCTCCAGCAGGTCGTCCACCGTGACGATGCCCGCGAGCGCCCCGTTCTCGTCCGCCACCAGCGCGAACCCCTGGCGCCGCTCCTTGAACTCGCGCAGCGCCTCGGAGATCCGCATGACTTCCTGCAGCACCATCGCCGGCCGCACCCGCGACCCGACGGGCGTGGCCGCGTCCCGCCCGACGAGGTCCCGCAGGTGCACCACCCCGACGACCTCGTCCACGTGCCCCGCCGTGACCACCGGCGCCCGCGAGTGCCCCGACCAGGCCAGCTCCAGCCGCGCCTTCCCCACGGGCGTGTCGTGCGGCAGGGAGAAGACCAGCCGGCGCGGCACGAGCACCTCGCGCAGGCTCCGCGCGTGCAGGTCCAGCGCGCCGGAGATCGCGGTGCGCTGCTCGGCGCTCAGCCCCTGGTGCCCCGCCACCAGTTCCTTCAGCTCGTCGGGGCTCACCGGCTCCTCCCCCACCGACGGATCCCCGCCGCACACCCGGACCACCCCGTCGGTGGCCCTGCTCAACGCCCACACCACCGGCCGGGACAGCACCGACAGCCACTCCAGCGGCGCCGCCACCACCAGCCCCCACCGCTGCGCGTACTGCATCGCCAGCCGCTTGGGCGCCAGCTCCCCCAGCACCAGCGTCAGGAAGCTGAGCACCACCGTCACCAGCGTCACCGCCGCGGGCCGCGCCGCCCCGCCCAGGAACCCCAGCGGCTCCACCAGCGGCTCGGCCAGCGAGACGGCCGCCGTCGCGGAGGCGAGGAACCCCGCGAGCGTGATGCCGATCTGGATCGTCGCCATGAACCGGTTCGGATCCCGCGCCAGCCGCGCCAGCCGCCGGGCTCCCCCGCCCTCGGCCTCCAGACGCCGCAGCTGGCCCTCCCGCAGCGAGATCAGCGCTATCTCGCTGCCCGCGAACAGCGCGTTGGCCAGGATCAGCAGCAGGACCAGTGCGATGTTTCCCCAGTAACCGTCCATTGCAAGGCCTCCTACCCACTGAAGGCGCTTCGTGCCCCGGCGCCCCGGGTCAGGGAAGGCGGCGCAGGGCGGCGGCGGTGGCCTCGGGGCCGGCGGGCAGCAGCGGCAGGCGGACGGCCGGGCTCGGAATGGCCCCCCGGGCGGCGAGCACCGCCTTGATCACCACCGGGTTGGGCTCGGCGAAGAGGGCGGCCGACAGGACCGCCAGCTCGTGGCCGAGCGCACGCGCCTCCCCGACGGGGCCGGTCCGCCACAGCTCGACGAGCCGGACGAAACGCTCGGTCTCCAGGTGGGCGGAGGCGAGGACGGCGCCGGACGCGCCGAGCGCCAGCAGCGGCGAGGCGGCGAGGTCGTCGCCGGCGAGCACCGCCGTCCGCTCCGGGCGTCCGGCCATGAACACGACCGTCGTGTCGTCGACGCCGCCCGCCGCGTACTTGAAGCCCGCGACGCCGGGGATCGCGGCGAGCTCGAGCAGGGTCCCGGCGCTCAGGGGACGGGACGTGCGGTAGGGGATGTGGTAGATGACCAGCGGCACCGGCGCCGCGGTTGCCAGCTCCTTGAAGTGGGCGACCACGCCCTCCTCCGACGGCCGCACGAACGCCGGGACCGGGACCAGGGCCGCGGCGGCACGTCCGTCGAGCGCGGCCAGGGCGGTGCGCGTCGCGGCCGTGGCGGCGCTCTCGACCCCGACGGTCAGGGGGACCGCGCGTTCCCGGCAGACGGCGGCGCAGATCTCCAGGACTCTGGCGCGCTCTGGCCCGGTGAGGGAGGCCGCCTCCGCGGTGGTCCCGAGTGCGACGATCCCGGACACGCCGTCGTCGACGGCCGCGTGGGCGAGACCCTCCAGGGCGTCCTCGGCGAGCGCGCCGGAGGAGGTGAACGGGGTGATGAGCGGCAGGTGGAGACCGGTGAACGTCATGGAACGAGAGTGCTCCCCCGGCGAGCATCAGGTCCAGTTCGGCTTTCTTCGCTCGAGCGTAAGCTGAGCTGATGCTCGATGTGCGCAAGCTGCGGCTGCTGCGAGAACTAGCCCATCGCGGGACGATCGCGGCGGTCGCCGAAGCCCTGTCCTACACCCCCTCGGCCGTCTCCCAGCAGCTCTCGGCGCTGGAGCGGGAGGCCGGGACGGCACTGCTGGAGCGGACCGGGCGCCGTGTCGGGCTGACGGCCGCGGGCCGTGCGCTCGCGGCGCGCACCGAGACGGTCCTCGCCGCGCTGGCCGAGGCCGAAGCGGAGCTCGCCGCCGCACGGACCGGCCTCACCGGGACCCTGCGGATCGGCGCCTTCCCCACCGCCGTCCGGACCGTGCTCTCCCCCGCCCTGGTGGCGCTCAGCAGCGCCCACCCGGGCCTCGAGCTGCGGGTCAGCGAACTCGATCCGGCGGTGGTGCCCGACGCGCTGCGGGCCGACGCGATCGACGTCGCGCTCGTCCAGGAGTACGACTTCACGGCCTCCCCCGACGACCCGGCGCTGGAGACCGAGCCCCTCCTGGAGGAGACCATCCACCTGGCGGCCCTGTCGGCGGGCCCGCCGCGCGCCCACCGCGACGCCCCGTGGATCGCCGCGACCCCCGGCACGCTCTGCCACACGATGACCGTCCGCGCCTGCGAGGCCGAGGGCTTCACCCCGCGCGTCCGCCACCACGCCGACGACTTCGGGGCCGTCCTCGCCCTCGTGGCCGCGGGCCAGGGCGTCGCCCTCGTCCCCGACCTCGGCCTCCTCGACCCGCCCGCCGGCATCGTCCTCACCCCGCTGGCCGCCCGCCGCCGCACCCGCATCGCCTACCGGCGCGGCACCGCGGCCCATCCCCTGGTCGCCGCGGCCAGGTCCGCCCTCCACTCCGCCGACGGACCCGGCGCCTTTACGTTGTAGATCACACACGGCCGTCCGGTGGTCCTCATTCGGGGTTGACCGGAGAGGCGGGAAGACGGATGGTGCGCTTAGCACATGAAGATGTTTCAGGTCACGGAGGTGGCGGGTGCTCCGGCGCATCACTGCTCTGCTCGTTCTCGCCGCGGCGAGCGTCCTCTTCCCGCCCGCGGTCTCGGCGGCGCCCGCCGGGGACCCCGCGGCCTGCGATCCGGTCGATCCGGCGGCCTGCCTGCTGCCCTTCCCCAACGACTGGTACACCGTGCCGGACGCGAGCACGGCGACGGGGCTGCGGGTGGACTTCGCCGAGACCGCGATGCCCCGCAACCGGCTGAGGAAGCACATCGACCCGGCGGAGTGGAACAGGAACGACGGCTTCTCCCCCGGTTCGATGGTGCTCGCCCGCGTTCCGGGGCTGGACCTCGGGGTGACGGGCGCGGCGCCCGTCACGGACATGGGACGCTCCCTGCTCGCCGACGCGCCGATCGTCCTCCTGGACACCGTCACCGGCGAGCGCTGGCCGTACTTCGCCGAGCTGGACGCCAACGCCTCCTCGCCCGACCGGCAGGCGCTCATCGTCCGCCCCGCGCGCAACCTCCTCGAAGGCCACCGGTACGTGGTGGCGCTGCGCGACCTGAAGGACGCCTCCGGAGCCGCCATCGAGCCCACCGACGTCTTCCGTACGCTGCTCGGCCCCACGCTCCCGGACGACGACCCGCTGCACGAGCGTCAGCGGGCCGCCCAGCGGGTCGTCGCCGACCTGGCGAAGCACGGCGTCGGCACCGACGGGCTCTACCTGGCCTGGGACTTCACCGTCGCCAGCGAGCGGAACCTGTCCGAGCGGATGCTGCACATCCGGGACGAGGCGTTCGGCGAACTCGGCGGCAGGAGCCCCGCGTTCCTCATCACCAAGGTCACCGACAATCCCGAGAGCGACCCCATCGCCCGCAGGGTGCGCGGCCAGCTGACCGTCCCCAGCTATCTGAACGTCTACGGCGGCCCGCCCGGATCCCGTTTCCGCCGCGGCGCCGACGGGCTCCCCTCCCGGCTGCCCGGCAACGTCCAGGTCACCGCGTTCCAGTGCGAGATCCCCCGGAGCGCCCTCACGGCCCCGGGCCGTGCCGCCCTGTACGGGCACGGCCTGCTGGGCACCGAGGAGGAGGTCGGCTCCGGCGCGGTCAAGGCGTTCGCCTCCGAACACGGCTTCGTCTTCTGCGCCACCAAATGGGCGGGCATGTCGAAGGACGACGTCGGCAACGCCGTCGTCTCCCTCGCCGATTTCAGCAACTTCCCGTCCATGGCCGACCGGATGCAGCAGGGCTTCCTCAACCAGCTCTGGCTGGGCCGCGCCATGACCACCGGCCTCCCGAAGCACAAGGCCTTCCAGAACGCCGACGGCTCCCCCGTCATCGACGCCTCCCACGGCCTGGGCTACTACGGCAACAGCCAGGGCGGCATCATGGGCGGCGCGCTCACCGCCGTCTCCACCGACATCCGCCGCGCCGTCCTGGGCGTCCCCGGCATGAACTACAGCACGCTCCTCAACCGCAGCGTCGACTTCACCCAGTACGCCACCGTGATGAACCTCGCCTACCCCGACGAGCTCGAACGGCAGCTCATCCTGGCGCTGGCCCAGATGCTCTGGGACCGGGGCGAGGCCAACGGCTACGCCCAGCACATGACCACCGACCCCCTCCCCGGCACCCCCGACCACCGCGTCCTGCTGCACGTGGCCTTCGGCGACCACCAGGTCTCCCCGCTCACCGCCGACGTCCAGGCCCGCACCATCGGCGCCCGTGTCCACCACCCCGCCGTGGCCCCCGACCGCCACCCCCACACCACCCCGTACTGGAACATCCCCGCCCTGGTCTCCCCCCACGAGGGCTCCGCCCTCGTCATCTGGGACAGCGGAACCCCCTACGGCCCCCTCACCAACACCCCGCCCACCGAGGGCCGCGACCCGCACTCCGACCCCCGCAAGTCCCCCGCCGCCCGCCTCCAGGCCGCCACCTTCCTCAAGACCGGCCAGGTCGTCGACGTCTGCCAAGGCACCCCCTGCACCGCCACGCCCGGCGGCTGAGCGCGGGCCGGTGCGGGTGCGCGCCGCCGGGCGGCGCGCACCCGCACCGGTCAGGACTCCGTCCGCGCGATGCGGTCCAGCACGGCGTCCAGTCTCAGCAGGTCCGGGTGGGTGGCGAAGACCGCGCCGACGGCCGCGCCGCAGGCCGCGCCGTCCAGCAGGTCTCCCACCGGCCCGCCGATCCAGTAGTGCCCGTGCCACCTGTCGGGGGCCGGGTCGGTGTGTTCTCCCGGCCGCAGGCAGCCCCGGACACGCCTCCACCACGACTTATTTTTCCTACTTTTACCCATGGCGGGAAAGGATAGGGCGACGAGGAGGCTGTCTCAAGGGTCAGGAATCGGTCGAGCGGGCGGCGAGCATGCCGCCGCGCTCGCCGATGATCCTCAGGGCGAGGCCCACCAGCACCTCCTTGTCCTCGGGTCCGCCCAGGTCGTAGGCGACCGCCACCAGGGAGCGCGCCTCGGCGTCGCCCAGCCGGAAGGTGCGCGGCCCGGCCCGTTCCGGCCGGGCCTGCTCCGGCGCCGTTTCCGCGGCGGGGTCGGGGGCCGGGCCCTCCCTACGGAGGTCCGCCTCCGTCCACTCGCCCGAGAGGACCCTGTCCAGGGCCCCTTCGGGAAGCGCGTAGGCCCGCTCCACGGCGGCCTTGGTGCGGGAGGCGAAGTTGACCCGGCGGCCGGACTCCAGATCGGTGAGGATGCGATAGCCGATGCCGTGGTCGCGGCTGAACGAGGTCAGCCGGTCAACACCCAGGTCGCGTATACGGCGGTCGCGCAGGGTCGTCCCCAGGCTCGCCCAGGGATGCTCGGGGCTGCTCATTGCCACGGTCGATGACTCTTTCCAGTTCAGGGTAAGGGCGGACGCCACAGTGCCGGTATCGATCGGTAACGTCAAGTAAGGGAGCGTGTCGCGAACGGCACTTGTCTACCGGAGCAAGGAAATAATCTCCATCTAGCCTTGCCACAGGAAGATCTTTTTCCTATATTTCCGATACAGGATTTTCCCTAGCCTGTAAGTTCCTAAAGATTCTTCCCCTGGAGCAAGACTTGAAATCCCAGCCCATCGACCTCGCGTCCCTGGCCGAAGCCCCGCTGGACGGGGTGCTGCTCGAGCTCAGCCGGGTGCGGCCCGGAGAGAACGGCCAGGTGCTGGCGCTGGCCGCGCTGGCCATCACCCGGGCCCTGCAGGACGTGGCCTGCGCGGTCCGCGAGAACGCGGCCGACGAAGTGGTGGTCCGCATCGCCGCGGCCGCCGGCCAGGAGCGGTGAGCATGCGCGAGTGCCCGGGACCCTGCAACGCCGCGCACCGGCGGAGGGCCTCCGGAGCCGCCGTCCCCGGCGAACCCGTCTGGTGCCGCCGGTGCCAGGCCCTGGTCCGTGCCCGGCTGCTGGAGCTGGACTCCGCGGCCGGGCTGCTGTCCGCGCTGCAGGGCGGACAGCGGGCGCGGCCGGGCGAGCGGGTGTCGGGGTCGCGGGGCCGACCCTCTCCCGCCCCCCACGTCGACGACCTCGACGAGCTCCTGAACACGCTCCTGAGCTGGGAGGACGCCTACCGGGAGCACCGCGCCCTGGCGCCCCGCCCGCGCCGGGGCCGGTTCGCGCCGACCCTGGCGGGCAGCATCGCGTGGCTCGCCGCCCACCTGGACGGACTGCTCGCCTTCGACGGCGCGGCCGACTTCGGCCGCGAGGTGCTGCGGCTGCACCGCAGGCTGGTCCGGCACACCCGAGGCGGCCGGCGGGCGGGCCGCGTCCGCATGCCCTGCCCCGGTTGCGACCTGAGGTCCCTGGAGCACGACGAGGAGAACGACGGCGTCCGCTGCCGCAACCAGCGGTGCAGGCGGATCTACACCGCCGAGGAGTACCGGATCCGGCTGGACGGGTCCGAAGGCGGCGGTGCCCGGTGACCGGCTCCTTCCTGCGCGTCGGCGAGGCCGCCGAGCTGGCCGGGGTCTCCCCCGCCGCCATCCGCAAGTGGGTCGGCCGGGGGATCCTCGCCGCCGTCAAGATCGACGGCCGGCTCTGGTTCCGCGAGCTGGACGTCCTGGAGGCCGAGCGCAGGACACGCGGCCGGGCTGGAAGACAGTAGTTTCCTAGATTTTCTGAGAAAAGGTTGCGTGGATGCCGAAGTTATGTCACGATAGGCATCGAAGTTGGTGAACTGCGCCCAGCACGAGCCCCCGGATCGGTGATCCGGGGGCTTTTGCGTGGACAGCCACGAAGGAGCACCCTGATGCCGATCAAGCTGGTACCGCGCACCGCGTGGGGAGCGCGCAAACCGAGCAGCGGGCTGACCGTGATCCGGTCCACCCGCGGCGTGAAGATCCACTACACGGGCTCCCGGGTGGATCCGAGGCTCGCCACCGAGCACAAGCGCTGCGTGGCCCTCGTCAAGACGATCCAGCGCGGTCACATGGACGCGAACGGCTGGAGCGACATCGGCTACTCGATGGCCGTCTGCCCGCACGGCCACGCGTTCGTCGGCCGCGGCCCGCACCGCCTGCCGGCCGCCAACGGCCCCGGCCTCAACCACGACCACTACGCCGTCCTCGGCCTCGTCGGGAACGCCGGCCTCACCGAGCCGACCGACGCCATGCTGCACGGCCTGCGCGACGCGATCGAGTACCTGCGCGAGCACGGCGACGCGGGCGGGGAGATCAAAGGCCACCGCGACGGCTACGCCACGAACTGCCCTGGGACACGGCTGTACGACTGGGTGGGCGCCGGGGCTCCACGCCCCGGATCGGTACAGCCGGAGGCCGGGCCGGAGCCGTCCCCCGCGGCTCCGGCCTGGCCCGGACGCCTTCTGCGCCACCCGCCCGTGACCCGCGGCGACGACGTGCGCCGCTGGCAGAAGCGCATGCACGAGCGCGGCTGGCCCATCACCGTCGACGGCGCCTACGGCCCCGCCTCGCGCGCCACCTGCCGCGCCTTCCAGAACGAACACGACCTCCCCGTCGACGGCGTCGTCGGGCCCATCACCTGGCGAGCCGCCTGGGAGAAATGACCACCTCACCCAAGGAGGACCCTTGAACGATCCCCCGAGCACCCTGCCCGACGTCGAGGTCCTCGTCGTCGACTTCCTCCAGGACGATCCCGCGCTGACCGGCGTGACGGTCACCAACGTGGTGCCGCCGGGGTTCGACGGCACCACGCCGGCCGTCCTGGTCTCCCGGATGGGCGGCGTCTGGATCGACGACCAGCGCCTGGACACCCCCATCGTCCAGCTGGAGTGCTACGGCCCCGACAAGCAGGCCGCCAACACCACCGCCATCGCGGCCCGCGTCCGGATGCTGCACATGATCGGTCTGGCCCTGCCCGTCACCGGCACCGCCACCGCCGTCATCGCCGACTGCATCGAGACCGACGGCCCCCGCTGGCTCCCCGACTACCTGCACTCGGCCGCAGACCGGTACGTGAGCTTCCACAAGCTCACGATCCGCCCGCTCTGACGGCCTTCTCCCCCGGGGCGCTCTCGCCCCTTCCCTCTGGGGCGCCTTCGCCCCGTTCCTTCTCTCTAGGAGATCAGTCATGGCTGGAAACAACGCAAACGAGATCCGCGTCGCCGGCACCGGTCGTGTCCTCGTCGCCCCGCTCAACACCGCCGTCCCGACCGACACCACCGCGCCGTGGGCGGCGGGCTGGAAGGACCTCGGCTTCACCGGCAACGACGGTGTGAAGTTCACCAAGAAGGACAAGATCGACCAGGTCGAGACCTGGCAGTCGACGAGCCCCGCGCGGCTCGTCTACTCCCAGCGCGACCTGACGGTCAAGTTCGGCCTCCTCCAGCTCAACGAGGACACCGTGCCGTTCTTCTTCGGCAGCGGCTCCGTCGAGGAGACCTCCACCTCCGGCACCTTCTCCTACGACCTGTCCACGCAGGCCGTCGCCGACGAGCGCATGCTCGGCATCGAGTTCACCGACGGCGCCGCCGTCAAGTACCGCTTCATCGTCCCCCGCGGCCAGGTCACCGACAACGAGGACCTGACCCTGGTCAACACCGCCGCCATCAAGCTGGCCGTCACCTACACCGCGCTGGCCCCGACCGACGGCTCCCCCCTGGCCACCTGGCTGATGACCGACCCGTCCTACGCCACGGCCTGACCTTTCGGGGGGATCCCGTCCCCGGGTTCCCCCCGGCCTGCCCGCGCGACCGTGTCCTCCGGCCCGGTCGCGCGGGCTTTTCACCCTCCGTTCCCCCCCTTCCAAGGAGTCCCCATGGCCTTCAACGTGAACGCCGCCCGCGCCCAGCGCCTCGAGGCCCTCGGCCGCGCCTGGGAGTTCGAGATCGACGGCGACACCTTCTCGCTGCCCACCGAGCTCCCCCGCCGCGTCACCAGGCAGCTCCAGGCCCTCGACGACAACGACATCGACGGCCTCCTCGCCCTCCTGCTCGGCAACACCCAGTACGACCGCTTCGCGGAGAAGGACCTCACCATCCAGGACGTCAACGCCATCCTCGAGGCCTACGGCCAGGAGACCGGCCTCACGGTGGGGGAAGGCTGAGCCTCGGCGCCCTCGTCGAGGAGCACGCCGAAGCCCTGGAAGCGGATTTCCTCCGCCACTACGGCGTCGACCTCCTCGACTGGCACCGAGGCAGCCTCTCCAGCCGCCGCCTCCGCGTCCTGGTGGAGCACCTCCCCCGCGACAGCGCCTTCGTCCGCGCCGCCTCGGGGGAAGCCGCCGAATGGTCCGTGACCGACTACCTCCTCGCCCTGGCCGTCGACCACCTCGCCATCGGCAACTGGCTCTTCACCACCGCCCACTCCGACTCCAGCCCGCCCGATCCCCCCGAACCGATTCCCCGCCCCGTCCTCACCGGTTCCGCCCAGAACGACGAAGAGGACGAGTGGAGCGAAAGCGACCCGCCCGTAACGACCTCCCAGGAACTGGCCGCTTTCTTCACTCACTGAATCACGGCGACATAGTGAGGCCATCATGTCCGAAAAAGAACTTGAGAAAAGGCTGGAAAGGCTCGAGCGAGGCGATACCACTCCCGGCGTCCACCTCAGGCTGGCCAAAATCGAGCAGGGCGCCCTTCCCAACGGCATCGACATCAGTGCCATGTGGCAGGAACATCTGACGAGCACCTACAAGGAGGGCCTTTCAAAACAGTTCGCCCCCCGCAGGCTCTGGGAGCTCATGCGAGCAGAGCAACTGGCGATGCGCGGCGAGATCAGCGGGCTCAAAGGAGAGATAAACGGAATCAAGGGCGAGATCACCGCGATCGCTCTCAGCCTCGGTCTCGCCAGCATGGACATCAAGATCATCAAGGCTGACTACGCGGTCTTCGACTTCTCCAAGCATCTGGAGAGGTTCAGCTACTTCGGCAGGGCAAAGGACCCCACCGTTCAGCGTGAAATTGCGCAGAAGAAGCTGAGGAAGGCCATCAAGCTCGACGAGGAAGCCGAGAGGACCGGTGACCCGAGAGCCCGCTTCGCGTCTCGGATGAAATTTGAAGACGCACAGAAGCATCTCGCGATCGCCAAAGAGCTGGAAGCCAAGTCACAAAAGGCAGAAAAAGCCCTCGCAGGCCTGGAGAACAGGGTCGATCGCGTGGAAAGAAAATTTCGCGGACTCATTTCGTAAGGAGGGGACATGACTCTCGCAAAAACTGCGGCGACGCTCGGCCGGGTCGCGGACGCCGCTCGAAGAACGGGGACCGCGCTCAAGAGCATGGACGCGCCGGCCACCAAGGCCAAACAGGAACTCGGGCAGGTCCAGAACAAGGCGAACCAGGCGGCCACCGCCACTGGCCGGATCAGGAGCCAGACCGACGGGGCCGCCTCGGGTTTCAAGAAGCTCGGGGACGAGTCCTCCAAGGCCGGGAAGTCGGTTTCCGATGCCGGTCGAAACGCCTCGACGGGAGGCGGGTTCTTCGGGCGGTTGAAGGGCGGGATCGACGGGGCCACGACGGCCACGCGCGGGTTGAACACCGCGATGAAGGCCAGTGCGATCGGGTTGCTGCTGGCGCTGCTGACGCCGCTCGTGGTGAAGATCATCGACATGGCGATGCAGTCGGAGACGATGCGGCGGATCGTGTCGAAGGTCTTCGAGACGATCGGCAGGGTCGTGAACACGGCGATGACCACCGCGCGTCGGGTGATCACTCAGGTGTGGGGGGCGATCGGGCCCTTCGTGAGCAAGGCGGTGCAGGGCATCCGCCGGGTCGTGACGACGGTGTTCCAGGGGATCGCCAAGGCCATCCGGACCTACGTGAACGTCTACCGGACCGTGGTGGTGACCGTCTTCCGGGCGGTCACGACGGCGGTGCGGACCGCGGTGAACGGGGTCCGGACGGTGATCAGGAACGTCTGGGGCAAGATCAAGGGCATCATCTCGCCCGTCGTCAACTGGATCCGGAACACGATCCCCAAGGCGTTCGACAAGGTCAAGGACGCCCTGGGCAAGGCCTGGGGCGGGCTGTCGAAGATCGCCAGTGCCGCGTTCAGCGGGATCCGGAACGTGATCAGGGAACCGATCAACGGGATCATCGGCCTGGTCAACAACGTGATCCGCAAGCTCAACGGGATCAAGATCAACCTTCCGGGCATCAAGTTCGGCGGCCTCAACCTGCCGACCATCCCGAAACTGGCCGAGGGCGGCATCGTGATGCCCCGGTCCGGCGGGAACCTGGCGCTCATCGGGGAGGCGGGAGAGGCCGAGGCCGTCATCCCGCTGTCGCGGCTCGGGGAGTTCGTGCGCGGCGGGGCCGTGCCGAACGTGCGGGTGTACATCGGTGACACCGAGCTGCGGGACATCGTGCGGGTCGAGGTCGACCGCAACAACACCGACCTGGCCAGAGAGCTCTACGTCGCGGGAGGGGTCCGATGACCACCACCATCACGGCGACGCCTCAGACGACGGCAGGCCAGGTCCTGCTGGAGGTGTCCACGGACAACGCCGCCGCGGCGGCCGTCACGGTCTACCGGTCGGGCGCGGACGGCGAACTGCAGAGCGTCCGCACCATGCGGGACCTGCCGCTGAACGACGGCCAGGCCGTCGCCGCCGACTTCGAGGCATGGCTGGAGGAGGACAACGTCTACCTGTGCCGGGTCCTCGATGCCGGCGGCGGCGTCCTGGAGGTCAGCGACCAGGTCACCGTGCGTCTGCCCTACCGGCGGACGTGGCTGCGCGACGTGTCGCACCCGTCGATGTCCACGCCGGTGCAGATCGTCTCGCTGCCCGAGCTGAACCGCGACATCTCCGCCGGCGTGCACTACGTCGTCGGGCGCCCCGACCCGGTGACCATCGCCGACGTGCGGCGCAGGGCGACCTTCACGCTCACGCTCATCACCTTCGACAGGCAGGAGACCGACGACCTGCGCAAGCTCCTCGGCAGCGCGCCGCACCTGCTGCTGCAGGGCGCCCCGGACGAGGGCGGCAACCTGTACTTCCTGGCGCAGTCCGTCAAGGAGGCGCGGGTCGGCCGCACCGCGTGGGAGGCCGCGCGCCGCTGGGAGCTGGCCTGCACCCAGGTCGCCGCCCCCGTCACCCCGCTGATCACCGAGGGCGGCGTCGGCTACGGCGACTGGCTCGGCGTGTACGAGGAGTACAGCGACGTGCTGGCCGCCTACGACTCCTACCTCATGTGGCTGCGGGACGTCCTGCCGGTCGGAGGCCCCTGATGTGGCCGACGGACGCGCTGTTCGGCGAGCTGATCCGCGGCCCGCACGAGATGACCGTCCGGGTCGAGCTGTGGCGCGGCACCCAGGTGAAGCTCAGCCACAACCTGGAGATCTCGGCCGGTGCGGTGACCCTCGACCGCAACACCGACGTCTACTCCTCCGCCGAGCTCACCGTGCAGCTCACGGAGAACGGCGGACTGCTGGGGGCCAACGCGATCAGCATCACCGACCTCAACGTGTACGGTCTGGTCATCCGGCCCTACCGGGGGGTGCGGCTGCCGGACGGCTCGTCGTCCGAGGTCCCTCTGGGGCACCTGCTGGTCGAGCACTTCAAGCGCTCCGCCGTCTCCACGGCCGTCACGGTGAAGGCCGGCGGGTACCGCTCCTACCTGCGGGACGCCAAGCTGCGCGAGCCGTTCGCGGCGGGCGGGCTCGTCGCCCGCAACGTCCTGCTCACCCTGATCCAGGGAGGGCTGCCCGCGGACTTCGGGGCGATCGCCTACGACGGCGCCGAGTGGAACGCGCTCGGCGCCGCCACGCTCCCCGAGGGCACCGTCTTCGAGTCCGACCGGCTCGCCGCCGTCGACGAGATCGCCACCTCGTTCGGCGTGGAGGTCTTCCCCGACCGGGAGGGCGTCTGGCGGTTCCGGCGGCTGGACGAGGTCGCCGAGCCCGTCTGGAACGTGGACACCGGGCCGGGCGGCGTCCAGCTGGAGGCGCAGGCCGGCCAGGACCGCAGCAGCGTCTGGAACGTGGTGGTCGCCCGCGGCGAGGCGTCCGAGGACTCCCCCGCCGCCCAGGCCGTCGCCGAGAACACCGACCCGAACAGCCCGACCTACGTCGGCGGCCCGTTCGGCGAGCGCGTCTGGGTCTACACCTCGGGCCTGCTCACCGACAACGCCAAGGCCCAGGCCGCGGCCGACCTGCTGCTGGCCCGGCACTCCCTGGCCGACACGGTCGTCGACTGCACCGCGGTCCCCCACCCGGGGCTCGACCCCGGCGACACCATCCGGGTGAGCATGCCGGACGGCACCGTCCGCGACTTCCAGCTCGACGCCGTCACCATCCCCCTCACGGTCGACGGCACCCTCGGCCTGGCCACCCGGCAGCGGACCCAGGAGGGGAGCGCATGAGCCTCGAGAGCTGGCAGGGACGCCGGGAGCTGACCCAGCGCCTGACCCGCGGCCGCGAGCCGCAGCGGCCGGTCACCGGCACCGTCACCGCGGTCGCCGCCGGCCTCGTCACCGTCACGCTGGGCGGCTCCCCCGTGCAGCTGCCCTACCTGTCCCACTACACGCCGGCCATGGGCGACACCGTCGTCCTGCTGTGGCTCGGCACGTCCGCCGCCGTCGTCATCGGCGCCTACTGAAGGAATCACCATGGGAAGCACCCCCAACTACTCGTGGCAGTACCCCGCCCTCACCGACCCGCCGAACGTCCCCCAGCACCTGCAGACCCTGGCCGACGCGACCGATGCGACGGTCAAGAACATCGACGTCCGACTCACCGCGGCCGAGGGGGCGATCGGCGGTATGTTCTCGCCGCCTTACGCCGCCCTGGCCAAGGTGGGTCCCCAGCCCATCGACCCGAACCTGTCCACCACCGTCTACTGGGACGAGGAGTACGCCGACACCGCGAACGGGCACGACGAGTTCACGGACAACGCGCGGTACACCGCCCAGCGCAGGGGACGCTACCTGTTCGTCGCCACGCTCTCCGGCACCCTCGCCGCCCCCGGCTACCTGCAGTTCACCTTCCGCGTGACCAACAACGACGGAGTCTTCACCGGCTGGGGAGCGGCGCTCAACGCCAACGCCGGCGACTTCGCGGTCAAGGCCGTCGAGTTCTCCTGGCTGAACGTCGGCGACTACGTCGAGCTCATCGCCTACCAGACCACGAACCAGACGATGTTCCTCAAGGGCAATGAGACCGCCCACGGCGGCTCCCAGTGGGCGATCAGCTGGATGGGCGACACCTGATGTTCGACGGCCTGATCCGCACCCTGGTGCCGGTGGCCGCGGGCGTGCTGATCGCCCGGGCCGCCGCGTACGGCCTGGAGCTGCCCGAGGCCCCGGTCACCGACCTGCTGACCGTGCTGGTCACGGGCGTCTACTACGCCCTGGCCCGGCTGCTGGAGCGGCGGGCGCCGCGGCTCGGCCGGGCGCTCGTCTCGGCGGGGCTGACCTCCCGCACCCCGGTCTACACCGCCGGGGACGGCGGGCCGTGACCGATGGAGGATCCTTACCGCTACCTGTTCTGCGACCTGCTGACCGACCGGCCGATCGCCGAGCTGGACCTCACCGAGGTCCGGTTCGAGCGCAGGATCGGCCGGCCCGGCCGGTTCCGGGCGGCGGTGCACCCGGCGGAGGAGGTCCGCCGGGTGCGGGCGGTCTTCCCGCCCGCCCACGCCGGGCCCGCCGCGGCCGGGCCGGGCCGGGTGGTCTGCCACGTGTACCGGGGCGGCGAGCCGTGGGGCTCCTACATCGTCTGGAGCTCCGTCTCCTCGGCCGATGCCCGCGGCGGGCCGCGGTTCGTGCTGTACGGGGCGTCTCTGGAGTCGTACCTGTACCGGCGGCTGGTCCGGCGCGGCCTCCGCTTCGACGGCGTCGACCAGATCGCCATCGCGCACGAGCTGATCGACGCGATGCAGGAGGCGCCGCACGAGGATCTCGGCCTGGTCCCGGTGGGAGCGCTCTCGGGCGTCCCGCGCACCAGGGCGTACGCCCCGGACCCGCCGGTCTCCTACGGCGAGTGCCTCGCCGAGCTCGCCGGGGCGCCCGGCGGCTTCGAATACCACATCAGCACCCGCGAGGACGGCGGCCGCCGGAGGCGGCGGTTCGTGACCGGGTATCCCCGGCTCGGCGACCCCGACGCCCCCTCCTGCGCGGAGTTCGCCTCCGGTGACGTCCTGGCCTGGTCCTACCGGGACGGCGCCACCGGAGCGAACCGCACCCGCGACGGCGAAGGCGCCTCGGAGGCGCGCGCGCACCTGCTGGCCGGATGGCCCGCGCTGGACCGCGTGATCGGGGACGGCCAACCGCGCGCCGTGAACGACCGGGCGTTGCGGCTCGCCGCACCGCTGGACGAACACCCGTCCCTGCACCCGGACCGGCTCGGCGAGCGCGTCCGGGTGCGCCTGGAAAGCATCTGGTGGGACCCCGGCCCCCGCTGGCGGATCGTCGGGATGGCGGTCACCGCGCGCACCGGCCGGGTCCTGCTTACCCTTGAGGAGGAAGAGCATGGGACCGTGTGAGGTGTCCCGGGCATGAGCGAGGGCTTCATGATCACCACGAGGGACATCTATGACAAGCTCATAGAGCTCGGCAGCAAGGTCGACGGCTCGCTCGCGGCCCACGAACGCATCCGCGAGCAGGTCATCGACCACGAGCAGCGGCTCCGCGCCACCGAACGCTGGCGCTACACCCTGCCCCTGTCCTTCCTGTTCGCCGCCCTGTCCACGGCGGTGAGCCTGCTGTCCTCGTTCGCCGCCGGATGACCCGTCCGCCGCGCGGACGCACCGAAGAGGCCGGATCCCGTCGGATCCGGCCTCTTCTTTCGTCTTTCCGCCGCGTGGCCGGCCTCCCTTTTCACCCGGTCCTCCGGACGTCGTTAGGCTTCTCGTGAGGCGTGGAGGAGGGGCTGATGAGCGAGCTGGTGATTCCGGGGCGGTTCAACGGGCCGGCGGGAAGCGGGAACGGCGGTTACGCCTCGGGGCTCTTCGCCGCGGCGGCGGGTCACTCCGGCTTTCCGAGGTCCGTCGTCACGCTTCGGCTTCCTCCTCCCCTGGACACCCCGCTGACGGTCGAACGGGGGGCTGAGGAGGCGCGTGTCCTGCACGGGGAAGACGTGATCGCCACCGTCACGCCGGGTGCGGACCCGATCCCCGCGGTGCCTCCCGTGCCGGTGGAGACCGCCGAGGCCTGCCATGCCCGCTACCAGGGGCACTCCTACCACCCGTTCCCGATGTGCTTCGTGTGCGGTTTGGGACGGCCCGCGCACGACGGGCTGGCCCTCACTCCCGGACCGCTGCCGGGCCGGCCCCGCGAGGTCGCCTGCACCTGGCTTCCCGACGCGTCTCTCGCCGGCCCCGACGGCGCGCTCGATCCCGTCTTCGTCTGGGCGGCCCTGGACTGCCCCAGCGGCTGGACCGACGACCTCGCCGCCCGGCCCCGCGTCCTGGGGCGCATGTCCGCCCAGGTCCACTCCCTGCCCGCCATCGGTGAGCGCCACGTCATCACCGCCTCCTCGGGCGAGCCGGAGGGGCGCAAGATCTTCAGCCGCTCCTCCCTGTACACCGAGGACGGCACCCTCCTCGCCGTCGCCTCCGCCACCTGGATCACCGTCCCCCACGGCGACTCCCCCGCGGGCCGACCGGCCGACTGACCGACCGGCTGACCGGCGGCCGGACCCTGGTCAGGATGCCGCAACCATGGTGGACTGAAAGAATCCCGCATAGAGATTCTCGAAAGTGGCCATGGATCCGAGCGAGAACGCCTTCCACGGCGACGTGTCCGGAGTGGTGGTGCAGGCCGGAACGGTGCACGGCGGCATCCACCTGCCGGCGCGTTCCCGGGTGCCGCCGCCGGCGCAGCTCCGTGCCCGTCCCTCCCATTTCACCAACCGGGTCTCCGAACTGGCGGAGCTCTCCGGCATCCGGGAGGCCGCCCCCGACGACGGGCCCCGGCTCATCGTGCTGACGGGTCCCGGCGGGGTCGGCAAGACCTCCCTCGGCCTGGCCTGGCTGCACCAGATCCGGGAGCAGTACCCCGACGGGCAGCTCTTCGCGGAGCTGCGGACCCCGGGTTCCGCCGAGCCGGTGCCGCCCTCCCTGCCGCTGGAGGCCTTCCTGCGCGCCCTCGGCACGCCGCCCGACCGGATCCCGCTGGACGTCGGCGAGCAGGCCGCGCTGTTCCGGTCGCTGACGTCCGGACGGAGGCTGCTCGTCCTGCTCGACGACGCGGCCACCGCCGCCCAGGTCCGTCCGCTCCTGCCCGGCCAGGGCCCCTCGATCGTGGTCGTCACCACCCGGCGCCGCCTTTCGGGGCTGGCCCTGGACGGCGCGTCCTTCGTGGCGGTCGGCTCGCTGGACGAGCCCGACGCCGTGGCGCTGCTGACCCGGATGCTCGGAGAGCGGCGCACCGGCGCCGAGCCCGAGGCCACCCGGAAGCTCGTCCAGCTGTGCGAACGGCTTCCCCTCGCCGTCTGTACCTCGGCGGCCCGGCTCAAGATCCGCGACCGCTGGCCGATCTCCCGGCTCGTCGCGGAACTGACCGACAAGCGCAGCCGGCTCACCGCGCTCAGCCACGACGACGCCGACTCCCTGCGCGCCACCTTCGACATCTCCCACGGGCACCTGACGGACGGTTCCGCACGGCTGTTCCGCCTGCTGGCGATCAGTCCGGAGCCGCGCTTCGACGCCGGAACCGCCGCGGCGCTCGACGGCGGCGGCACCACCGAGACCGGCGTCCGGCTCGAAGAGCTCACCGAAGCGCATCTGATCGTCGAGGAGAGGCCGGACGTCTACCGGTTCCACGAACTCCTGCGGCTCTACGCGGACGACCTGGTGGAGCTCTTCGAGGCCCCGGCGGACCGGGACGAGGCCTTCGACCGCCTTCTCCAGCACCGCGTCTCCGCGGCGGCGTCCGCCGACATCGTCGTCAACCCGGGACGCTGGCACCTGGCGGAGGCCTACACGCGGGTACCGCGGGACGCGTTTCCCAGCACGGTCGAAGCTCTCGACTGGCTCGAATCCGAACTTCCCGGGCTGCTCGCCCTGCAGCGCGCCGCGGCCGAACGGGGACGGCACGCGGCGGCCTGGCAGCTCCCCGAGACGCTGCGGAGCCTGTTCGGCCGCCGCAAGCACTACCGGTCCTGGCTGGACGTCTACACGATCGGCCTCGCCTCCGCCCGAAGCTGCGGTGACGCTCCCGCCCAGGCCAGGATGCTCGTCGGTCTCGGAGACGCGCGGCTCGAACTCCGCGAGCCCGCCGCCGCGGCCGAACACTACGAGGAAGCCGTCGAAGTCGCCCAGGAGGCGGGGCACGCCCTCGGCGAGGCCGCCGCGCTCGAAGGCCTGGGCCGCGCCCGGCTCACCGGCGGCCGTGCCGACGAGGCGGCCCGGAACTTCGCCGCGGCGCGCGCCGTCCACCTCTCCCTCGGACGGCACCGCGGTGTCGCGCTGATGACCGGCCGGCTCGGTGAGGCGCTCCACCGCCTCGGACGCAACGCCGAGGCCGCGGACCGCCTCTCCCTCGCGCACGCCTACTTCGCCGGGCGCGGCGACGACCACCACGAGGCACGGATCCTGCTGACCCTGGCCCGCGTCCGGCTGGCCCTCGCCGAGGACGGCCCGGCCCGCGCGGCGTTGGACCGGGCCCTGGACCGGGCCGCGCGGGCCGGAGCCGTCCTCCTCCAGGCCGACATCGAACTCGTGCTCGCCGACCTGGCGGCCCGCGCCGCCGACGCCTCCGCCAGACGCGGCCACCTGGAACGGGCCGCCGCGCTCCTCACCCGGATCGGCGCGGTCGGCCGGCATGACGCCATCGCTCAGCTCGCGGCCCTCGACGGCACCGGACCCGGCGGAGGCTCCCCCGCCTGACCCGCCGGCCCGACGGCCGTGAGCACGGCCGAGCGCAGGGCGTCCAGCGGCACGCCCGCGGTGAGCAGGGCGTGGGCGAACGAACCGCAGAGCCGGACCGGACCGCGCAGGGCGATCGCTCCGCCGTCCCTGCCCACGACGACGGCCTCCCCTCGCCGTCCCGGCGCCACCGTCAGGGCACGGCCCGGGAACCTCCGCTCGACCCGGTCCTCCGCACCGCGGCGGGTGACCAGCACGTCGGCGACGCAGGCCCAGCGCGCGTCGTCCGCCCATGCCACGAGGTGCTCGTCGAGGTGCTCGCGGCCAAGGGGCGGCGGAAGGATCGCGCGGCGGGCGAGCCCCGCCCGCAGGAGCACACGACCGCCGCCCGTGACGATCAGCGCGCCCGTCACCGTGCCGTCCCGTCCGGTCAGCAGTCGGACCGTCGTGAGCGCCGGCCTCATCGGAGGAGACCCGTTCCGATGGGCCGCGGCACGGCCGGCGCCGGGAACCGCGCCTCGCACTCCGGCTCGGGAAGGCCGATGAGCTCGTACATCGCCCGGCGGAGGAGCCGCGCGGACGCGCCGGGCCGGGACGTCAGCCGTTCCGGCATTCCCGGCACGGTCCTTCCGGCGAGGCGCGCGTCCGGCAGGAGCACCGCGGCGTCCGGGTCGAGCCGTGCCGCCTCCCGCCCCAGCAGCTCGCCCGGCTCACCCGGTACGACGTCCGTGTCCGGGAACGCCGCCAACGTGACGGGCAGGCCCAGGGCGGCCGCGTAGCAGGTGACGGAGCCGAAGTCGCCGACCACCTCGTCGGCGGCGACCAGCGCGGCCGACCACCCCTCCTCCGGCGGCAGCACCGCCAGTCCCGCCTGGAACGCGCCTTCCAGCCACGCCAGGACCTGGTGGCGGCCGTGCCACGCCCACACGGCCGGGTGCACGGCCATCACCACCCGGTGCGTCGCTTCGGGGAGCGCGGCGGCCAGCCGGGCGGGGAGGTCCGGGTGCCGGCCCAGGAGGCTCCGCGGCCCCCACGTCGAGGAGACCACCACGAGACGCCTGCCGGGCCGGACGCCGAGCGCCTCCCGGTAGGTCTCCCGCAGGCGCCCGCCGGCCAGCATCCGGTCCAGGGCCGGATCCCCGGTGACCCTGACGACCGGCGCGAGCTCGGGGCAGTACCGCAGCAGGCGGTCGCGGTGGCTGTCGCGCGCCGCCGCCAGCAGCGAGGGAATCACCCGGCCGCCGCCGACGAGGGTCTCCGGCCGCAGTCCCGCCGCCGGCCGCGCCGTGACGGGCCCGTGGCCCTCCCACTGCCGGCTCAGCATCGAGGGCCCCACCCCGTGCGGCACGATCACGACCGGCGCGTGGAGGGCCTCCAGTTCGCCGTACCCGGCGGCCACCGCCAGGTCGAACCGCGTGTTCACCGCCTGCGCCCACGGGATCCCCACCGCCCCGGAGCCCCGCAGGTGGCGGGCCGCGCCCTCGGCCAGCACCGCCGACGGCACCACCGTGCACACCACCTGCACCCGGTGGTCCCGCTCGATCAGCGTCAGCACGTCCGCCAGCCGGTTCACGGCCGTCAGGTGGTGGAAGACCACCAGGATCCGCTTCGCCACCGGTATCGTGGCGCCTCTCTCCGCGCCGGGCCCGAAAGGCCCCCGGCGCCAGCTCTCGCCCATCGCTCCTCCTGCCGCGCGGCCCCGCTCAGGCCGCTGGCCGGAGTCTCGCTCCCGGAGGTCGACGTCCGGGTTGCAGTTCACCGGACGTCTCGGTTGCATTCCAGGTGAGCGAACGGAAATCGTCCGCTCACCTGGAATTAATTTCAGACGGACACCCCGCGAGAGCAGTCCTCCTCGGCCCCCGGCACGGTCACCGGTTCGCCGTAGCGGACCATGTAGATGACCATGTAGATGACCCAATCGATATCGATCCCCTCACAGGAAGAGGAACGTTCCGAAGTCTGCGAGAACGCCGGAGCATCGGCAGCCGCCCCGTTCACGGCTGCAGCCGCGGGCCCGGAGGCGAACAGCGAGCAGGCCACCACGACGGGGATCAGCATTTTTTTGGACGCCCTCAGGATCAAGCCGTTCGTCCCTTCTATATGCGCGCCAGGCACGAAAAGTTGGAATATTCATCGCCGGACAAGTAGATGAATATGGCGATAACTTATCACCCATTTAGGCGCGTCCGCCATTCAGAAGATCAACCACCACCTCACCAAAATGGCTACATGTCCATAACCCCACGCCCCCCGGGCCAACAAATCGCCACATATGGTGCAAGTGCCTGCATATGTCCCAAACTGGACAGTTTTCGCATAAGAAATATCTAACGCTAAACAAAGTTCATCCCCCTGGCGGGAACAATGGAGCCGAACGGCTAGGGCCAGTGTTTCGCCGGAGGCAGCATGGACGCCGCGCGACTTTTCGGACCTCTCTCGGTGACATGGGACGGGCGTCCCTGCGACCTCGGAGGCCCCCGCCACCAGAGCATCCTCGCGGTCCTCCTCCTGGAATGCGGACATCCCGTGGCGGCCGAAACCCTCATCGCACGTGTCTGGGACGACGAACCACCCGATGGAGCACGGAACACTCTGACCGTCTACATCTCCCGCTTTCGCCGCGACTTCCTGCGGCCGGACGGGACGGCCGCGAAGATCGTCTCGCAGACGGGTGGATACGCCCTGCACGCCGAGCCTGAGCGGGTGGACCTGCACCGGTTCCGCAGGCTGCGGAAGCAGGCGGTGGCGATCAGTGCGAGCGGCGACGACGACCGGGCCGTCGCCCTGCTGCGCGAGGCCGACGAGCAGGTACGGGGCGAGCCCCTCGCGGGCCTGCCGGGACGGTGGATGCAGTCCATGCGGAGAAGCCTGGCCGAGGAGGTGCGGGCGGCCCGCAAGGAGCGCATCGAACTGGAGCTGCGGCTCGGGCGGCATGCGGACGTGGTGAGCGAGCTGTACCTGCTGGCGGCCCAGCACCCGACCGATGAGGGCCTGGTCCAGCAGCTGATGACCGCCCTGTACCGCTGCGACCGGCAGATCGACGCGCTCAGGGTCTACCAGGACACCCGGGCCCTGCTGCGCCGGGAGTACGGCTCCGAACCGGGCGAGCGGCTGCGCGCGCTCCATGAGCGGATCCTCCGGCAGGACGTGGGCCTCGCCGTCACGCCCCGGTACCGCGGCAACCGCGACAAGCAGCCACACACGCTTCTCCCGCTCCCCGACACCCTCCTGGGCCGCGACACCGAGCTCGCCGAGCTGGTCCGCGCCGCGACCGACCGGACCGGACCGACGGTACAGATCATCCAGGGCATGGCCGGCGTCGGCAAGACCGCGCTCGCCCTCACCGCGGCGCACGTCCTCACCCGGCGGCGCCCCGACGCCCAGCTGTTCCTCAACCTGCGATCCCACGACCCCGAGCAGCCGCCGCTGAGCGCCGCGGCGGCGCTCAGCGAGCTGCTCCGCATGCTCCTCATCCCCGCCCAGCTCATCCCGCGCTCGCCGGAGGACCGCGCGGCGCTCTGGCAGCGCGAGCTGGCGGACCGCCGTGCTGTCATCGTCCTCGACGACGTCGCCGAGGCGGGGCAGATCGAGCCGCTCATCCCGCACTCCTCCAACTGCCATGTCCTGGTCACCAGCAGACGCGGCATGCAGGCCCTTCTGAACGCCAGGCACGTCCCGCTCGGCGTTCTCGGCTCCGCGGACGCGACGGCGCTGCTGGCCCATGCGGCCGGCGGGACGGATCTGGACCGGGATCCCGCGGCTCTGGAGATCGTCCGGCGCCTGGGGAACCTTCCCATGGCCATCCGGCTGGCCGCCGCGACCCTGCGTGACCGTCACGCGGGTGATACCGCCGCCTTCGCCGCCGACCTGGCGTCGAGCGAGACCGACAGGACACTCTCTCTTGAGAGTCCCGCGATGACGACCGCGTTCGCGTTGTCGTACCGGCGGCTCGGCCCGGCCGAGCAATCCATGCTGCGCTGCCTGGCCTTCAGCCCGTGCCCGCGCATCACGGTGAAGGCGGCCGCCGTCCAGGCGGGTGTCACCGTCCAGGACGCGCGGCTGAGCATCGGCACACTCGTCGACCACCACCTCCTCAACCCCGACGACCAGGGCGGGTACACCCTGCACGACCTGATCCGCTCCTTCGCCCGGGACTGCGGCCACGCGGAGGACACACGTACCTCCCGGCGCCGGGATTTCCGGCGGCTCCTGGCCTTCTATCTGGAGAGCGTGCGTGCCGCCGACCATGCCCTGCACCCGTTCCGCCGCCGGTTCCGCCGTCTTCCCGCCGGCTCGCCGCCCGACGTCTCGGCCGCGCGCGAGTTCCTGGCGGCCGAGTGGATGAATGCCCTCGCCGTCGCCCGGTACGCGATCCGTCATGAGGGGAAGCAGGACGGCGCGAGCCTCATCCTGGCGATGTCCCGGTACCTGGAGGCGTCCGGCCTGCGGGAAGAGGCGAGCGAGGCCTGTGCCCTCGCGCTCCAGGCCTTCCGCAGCCTCGACGACCGGCACGGCGTCGGCCAGGCCCAGTTCGAACTGGGCCTGGCCTTGTTCCGAAGCGGCCGCCCCGATGAAGCACTGCAGCACGGGCAGGAGGCGACCGCCCAGTTCCGCGCGCTGGGCGAGACCGCGGCGATGGCCGAGGCCATCGACTGGAACGGGGTCTTCCACTGGTCCACCGGACGAACCAGGGTGGCGCTGGCCTACCACCAGGAGGCATGGACCTTCTACCGCAAGATCGGAGACCGGTCCGGCGAGGCGCAGGCCCTCAGCCACGCGGGAATAGTGTTCTCCCAGCTCGGCCGGTATCCGGAGGCCGTCCAGCACCTCAACGACGCGCTCGTCGCCTTCCGCGCCGTCGGCGACAGACGGGGCGAGGGCATGACGCTCAACAACCTCGGCGAGGTGCTCCGCCACCGCGGTCTCCATCGGGACGCGATGGCGCTGTACCGCGAATCCTTGCAACTACTGACAGGCATCGTGGGCCGCCAGTACGAAGCGATCAACTGCAGCAATCTCGGCAGTATCTGGCACTACAAAGGCGAATACGATCGTGCCCTGGCCCACTTCCGGGAGGCCATCGTCGTCTTCCGCGCCTTCGGCGACCTGCGCAACGTTGCGAGTGTCCTCAACAGCATCGGCGCCAGCTACCACCAGATGGAGCAGCACAGCGAGGCCCTCATCCACCACCGCCGCGCCCACGAGACCGCTGAATCCGTCAACGATTCACAGGAGATCATGCAGGCGCTGGTCGGGACCGCCGACGCCGAGTGCGGGCTCGGCGACCACGCCAGGGCCCTGGAGACCTACCGGGCCGCCCTCCGCCTCGCCCGGGAGCTGGACGACCCGCTCCAGGAGGGCCGCATCCACGACGGCATCGGCACGGCCGTCCTGCACGTCGACGGTCCGGAGGCGGCGCGGATCCACTGGCGGCAGGCGTTCGACCTGTTCCAGGAGATCGGGGCGCCCGAGGCCCAGGCCCTGCGAATCCGGCTGGACATCATGGACGACGGGCAGTCCGCGACCGGCTGATCCGCACGGCCGGACGGCACGCCGCCGCACCGCGTGCCGCCGGAGCGCACGTCGCCGGAGCGCACGTCGCCGGGCTTCGCCGCCGCACCGCGTCGCCGGACCGCGTCGCCGGATCGCGAACGGGCGGGGGACCCGGATACCCGGCCTCGGAAGGGAATGTGAGAGTGGGTGGAGGCCGGGAGTGGAGGCGTCGTGAAGGTGCTGGTGATCGGAGCGGGGGTCGGGGGGCTCGCTCTGGCGCGGGGGCTGGTGGCGGACGGGCACCGGGTGCGGGTCTTCGAGAAGGCGCCGGGGTTGCGGTCGTCGGGCGGGGCGTTGACGTTGTGGAGCAACGGGGCGGGGATCGTCGCGGAGCTGGGGGGCGCGCTGGAGGGGGCGGGCGCGCCGATCGACGTGCTCGCGCAGTACGAGGCCGGTGGGCGGCCGCTGCTGCGGATGGACATGGTCCCCGCCGTGCGGAGGTACGGGTGGCAGCATGTGTGCGTGCCGCGGCGGCGGCTGGTGCGGCTGCTCGCCGACGGGCTGCCGGAGGGGAGCGTCTCCTTCGGGCGGGAGTGCACGGGAGTCGTCCAAGACGGGGACGGCGTGCGGGTGGACTTCGCCGACGGGAGCGGTGCGGCCGGGGACGTGCTCGTCGGGGCGGACGGGCACCATTCGGTGGTGCGGCGCGCGCTGCGGGGGCGGGAGGCCTGCAAGCCGAGCGGCTGGGCGACGTGGCAGGGGATGGAGCGCGTCCCCCTCGATCTCGTCGCGGGGCGGGAGGGGCGGCTGATCATCGGGCGGGAGGGCATGTGCGGGCTGCTGCCCGCGGGCGAGGGGCTGCTCCAGTGGTGGTTCGACCGGCCGTGGCGGCCGGGCGAGCCGCCGCCGGAGTCGCCCCTGGCCGAGCTGCGGCGGTGGTTCGGGCACTGGAAGTCCCCCGTACCGGAGGTCCTCGCCTCGATCGGCGGCGAGGAGATCGAGGTGTTCCCGCACTGCCGCCATCCGGTGCCCCGCACGTGGGGCGAGGGCCGCTGCACGCTGGTCGGCGACGCCGCCCACACCATGCCGCCCGCCCAGGCCCAGGGCGCCAACCAGGCGCTGGAGGACGCCTGGGCGCTGACCCTGGCGCTGCGGGGGGCGTCCGACGTCCCGGCGGCGCTGCGCCGTTACGAGCGCCGCCGCGCCGGGCACGCGGCGTTCGCCTCCCTGGCCGCGCGCACCGAGTACGTCAACCGGTACCTGCCTTCGCTGCACCGCCTCGTCCCCGACCGCCTGACCGGCCCCGCCTACACGTGGTGGCTGCGCAGCGTCAGCGGCTACCTGGCCGCGCTCCCCCGCTGAACGGGTCCGGGCGGGTTCCTCCCGTCCCGTCCCGGGCTCTAGGATCCTCCTCGGAACGGCGAACCCTGTCGCTTACACTTGTGCAGAACAATTTTTCCAACGGGGGGCGGGCCGAGTGGGCGCGGACATCACGGGTGCGGTCGGTGCCGAGAGCGCGGGAGGCGCCCGGTTCCCCCAGGAGCTGATGTACGCGGCGGCCACCCAGTACTACCTGGAGGACGCCAACCAGGCGGACATCGCCCGGCGGCTCGGCGTCAGCCGGGCGACGGTGAGCCGGCTGCTCACCGAGGCGCGGCGGCAGGGCATCGTGGAGATCCGGGTCCGCCGCCCGGCGGGCGCCGACGGGGGCAGGCTCGCCGCCGAGGTCGCCGAGGCCGTGGGCCTGCGCCAGGTCCACCTGGTGCCCAGGGCCGAAGGGGCCCGGCTGGGCCCCTGGCTGGCGCCCGGCGTGGCGCGCGCGCTGGCCGCGGCCGGGCTGCTGCCCGGCGACGTGGTCGTGGTGTCCTCCGGCTCCACGGTCTACGAGTGCGCCCAGGAGGATCTCGGCCACTTCCCCGGCGTCATGGTCGCGCCCGCGGTCGGCGGCCAGGAGGAGCCGCAGCCGTGGTTCCAGACCAACGAGACCACGCGCATCCTGGCCGAGCGGCTCGGCGGCGTCCCCAGCTACCTGTACGCCCCCGCCCTGCCGGGGCCCGCGCTGTTCGGGTCGCTGCAGGACGAGCCGTCCTTCCGCCGGATCAACGAGCTGTGGGGCCGCGCCAAGTGCGCCCTGGTCGGGGTGGGCGCGGCGCCGCTGATGCGCCAGGTCCTGCCGTCGTTCGTGCCCTCGGACGCCCCCAGCCTGCGCAACGCCGTCGGCGACGTGTGCTCGCGCTTCTACGACCAGGACGGCCTGCCGGTGTCCTATCCGGGCAGCGACCGGGTCGTCGCCACGAGCCTGGCCGACCTGCGCCGGATCCCGGTCTCGATCGCCGTCGCCGTCGGCCAGGAGAAGATCCCCTCGATCGTCGCGGGCGCCCGCGGCGGCTACTTCAACGTGCTCGTGTGCGACGTCCCCACCGCCGAGGGGCTGCTGGCCGCCGCCCGCGGCCGCTGACCGCACCGCTCTGACCTGGACATACCCTCGTTTTGTCCGTTTTTTCCAGACCTTTGCCCCGGTTCGGAACACTTGTGCTGGACATTTGTTCTGATCGGGCGCTACGGTGTCGGGCACCACGGGTCGACCCTCAGGTCCGTGCCACCCCGGAGCCGGGCCGTCGCGGAGAGCCCCGCGCGGCGCCGGTCAGTAAGGAAGTCATCATGAAGAAAGTTCAGCTGCGGGCGGCCGCTCTCGCCGTCTCCGCGCTCGTCGCCGGCGCCGCCCTGACCGCCTGCTCCACCGAGTCGGACTCCGGTTCGCCGGGGAGCGGCGACGGCGCCAAGGTCGCCTTCCTGATGCCCGACCTCGCCTCCACCCGCTACGAGCTGCAGGACAAGCCGCTGTTCGAGGCGAAGATGAAGGAGCTGTGCTCCGACTGCGACGTGATCTACCAGAACGCCGACTCCGACGCCGCCAAGCAGCAGCAGCAGGCGAACTCGGCGCTCGCGCAGGGCGCGAAGGTCATCGTCATCGACCCGGTGGACTCCGCCGCGGCGGCGAGCATCGTCAAGACCGCGCAGTCCCAGGGCGCCGCCGTCATCGCCTACGACCGGCCGATCCCCGACGCCCCCGCCGACTACTACGTCTCCTTCGACAACGAGAAGATCGGCTCCCTCATCGGCGAGTCCCTGGTCGAGCACCTGAAGGCCGAGAAGGCCGAGGGCGGCATCCTCCAGGTGAACGGCTCCCCGACCGACGCCGCCGCCATGCTCATCAAGAAGGGCATCCACAGCGCCGTCGACGACAGCGGCTTCGAGCTGCTGGCCGAGTACGACACCCCCGACTGGGAGCCGGCCAAGGCCCAGAGCTGGGTGAGCGGCCAGATCGCGCAGTTCAAGGACCGGATCGCCGGCGTGGTCGCCGCCAACGACGGCACCGGCGGCGGCACGATCGCGGCGTTCAAGGCCGCGGGCGCCGACGTCCCGCCGGTCACCGGCAACGACGCCGAGATCGCCGCCGCGCAGCGGATCATCAACGGCGACCAGTACAACACGATCTCCAAGCCGATCAAGATCGTGGCCGAGGCCTCCGCGGTCGTCGCGCACGCCTTCGTCAAGGGCGAGAAGCCCGAGGCCAAGACCACGCTGTACGACACGCCCTCCGAGCTGTTCGTCCCGACCGTCGTGACCCGGGAGAACGTCAAGGAGGTGCTCTTCGACAGCGGGATCATGAAGGCCGCCGACGTCTGCACCGCCGAGTACCAGAAGGCCTGCACCGAGCTCGGCATCCAGTAGCACGCGTGGCGCGCGCCGCCGTGCCCCGCGGCGCGCGCCGCCCCTCCACCCACCGTCAAGGAGCCCTCCCATGACCGCGAAGCACGCGGAGCAGGTGTTGTCCCTGCGCGGCATCAACAAGTCCTTCGGCGCCGTGGCGGCGCTGACGGACATCGAGCTCGACGTCGCGGCCGGCGAGGTCGTCGCGGTGGTCGGGGACAACGGCGCCGGCAAGTCCACCCTGGTGAAGATCCTCTCGGGCGTCCACCCGGCGGACTCCGGCGCCATCACCTTCGCCGGACGGCAGGTGGAGATCACCTCGCCGAAGGCCGCGCAGAAGCTGGGCATCGCCACCGTCTTCCAGGACCTGGCGCTGTGCGAGAACCTCAACGTCATCGAGAACCTGTTCCTCGGCCACGAGATGCGCCCGCTGCGGCTGGACACCGTGGCGATGGAGACGCGCTCGTGGGAGCTGCTGCGCCAGCTCTCGGCCAAGATCCCGACCGTGCGGGTGCCGATCGCCTCGCTGTCGGGCGGCCAGCGCCAGACCGTCGCCATCGCCCGCTCCCTGCTGGGCGACCCCAAGATCATCATTCTGGACGAGCCGACCGCCGCCCTGGGCGTCGCGCAGACCGCCGAGGTGCTCAACCTCATCGAGCGGCTGCGCGAGAACGGCCTGGGCGTGATCATGATCAGCCACAACATGGCCGACGTGAAGGCGGTCGCCGACCGGGTGGCCGTGCTCCGGCTCGGCCGCAACAACGGGACCTTCGCCGTCGACGAGGTCTCCCCCGAGGACATCATCGCCGCCATCACCGGCGCGACCGACAACGTGGTCACGCAGCGGGCCGCCAAGCGGCAGAGCAAGGAGGGAACGCGCCCGTGAGCGTGAACACCGATCTTCTGGACGAGCGCCTCCAGGCGCGCGACGGCCTGCGCGGCGCGGTCGCCTCCGTCATGGACCGCGCCAGGCAGGGCGAGCTCGGCATGCTCCCGGTGGTCGTGGGCCTGGTCATCATCTGGACGGTGATGCAGGTCCTGAACCCGGTCTTCCTGTCCAGCGCCAACCTCGTCAACCTGACCATGGAGTCGGCCGCGGTCGGCATCATGGCGCTCGGCATCGTGTGCGTGCTGCTGGTGGGCGAGATCGACCTGTCGGTCGGCTCGGTGAGCGGCCTGTCGGCCGCGATCCTGGCGGTGCTCTTCGTCGACCAGGGCCTGCCCGCCGCGGCGGCGGTGCTCGGCGCCATCGCGATGGGCGTCGTGGTCGGCTGGATCTACGCGCAGATCTTCAACCGCTTCGGGGTGCCGAGCTTCGTCATCTCCATGGGCGGCCTGCTGGGCCTGCTGGGCCTGCAGCTGTACGTGCTGGGCACCAAGGGCTCGATCAACCTGCCGTTCGACTCGGGCATCGTGCACTTCGCGCAGCTGGCGTTCGTCCCCGAGTGGCTGTCGTACGCGCTCGTCGCGGTCGCGGCCCTGTGGCTGTTCGCCAGCGGGTTCCTGCACGCCCGCGCCCGCGCCGCCGCCGGTCTGTCGGCCCGGGGCGCGGGCTTCCTGGCGGCCCGCAGCGTCGTGCTGCTCGCGGTCGTGGGCGGTGCCGTGTGGTACCTCAACCAGGGCCGCGGCGTGGGCTGGATGTTCGTGCTCTTCCTGGCCATGGTCATGGTCATGCACTACCTGCTCACCCGCACCAAGTGGGGCAAGTCCGTCTACGCGGTGGGCGGCAACGTCGAGGCGGCGCGGCGCGCGGGCATCAACGTCAAGCGCGTCTACACCTCGGTGTTCATCACGTGCAGCACCTTCGCCGCGGTCGGCGGCGTCCTGATGGCCTCCCGCCTGGCCGCCGCCAACCAGAGCAGCGGCACCGGCGACATCAACCTCAACGCCATCGCCGCGGCCGTCATCGGCGGCGTCAGCCTCTTCGGCGGCCGGGGCAGCGCGTGGGGCGCGCTGCTGGGCATCATCGTCATCCAGTCGATCTCCAGCGGGCTCACCCTGCTCAGCCTCGACTCCTCCATCCGCTTCATGGTCACCGGCCTGGTCCTGCTGCTCGCGGTGATCATCGACTCGGTGGCGCGCAAGTCCCGCACCTCCGCGGGCAGGGGCTAGCGGTGGGGGCGATCTGCGTCGACGCCGGCACCTCGGTGATCAAGGCGGTCGGCTACGACCGCCGCGGCGCCGAGACCGCCGTCGCCCGCGGCCGGGCCGCGGTCCGGCGACCCGCCCCCGACCGCGCCGAGCAGGACATGCACGAGGTCTGGGCCGCCGTCGCGGCGGCCGTGCGCGAGGTGCGCGAGGCCCTGGCCGAGCCCGTCGACTTCGTGGCGGTCACCGCCCAGGGCGACGGCGCCTGGCTCGTCGACGCCTCCGGCGAGCCGACCGGGCCCGCCGTCCTGTGGAACGACGGCCGCGCCGCGTCCGTGGTCGACCGGTGGGCCGCGGCGGGCCTGCCGGAGCGGGCGTTCCGCGTCGGCGGCAACCCGACGTTCCCCGGCCTGCCGCACGCGATCCTCACCTGGCTGCGCGAGCACGAACCCTCGCGCGTCGAGAACGCCGCGGCGTGCCTGACCTGCGGCGGGTGGGTGTTCTCCCGGCTCACCGGGCGGATCGCCGTCGACGCCTCGGACGCCTCCGCGCCCTTCCTCGACCTGCGGACGCGCCGGTACTCCCCGGAGCTCCTCGCCCTGTTCGGGATGGCATGGGCGGCCCCGCTGCTGCCCGAGCCGGTCGAGCACGGCGACCGCGTCGCCCCGCTGGGCGCCGAGGCCGCCGCGGCCCTCGGCCTCCCGGCGGGCACGCCCGTCGTCCTCGCGCCCTACGACATCGCCACGACCGCGTTCGGCGTCGGGGCGATCGAGCCGGGACAGGCCTGCGGGATCCTCGGCACGACCCTGTGCACCGAGACGACGGTCGCCGAACCGCCGCTGGACGGGGAGCCCGTCGGCGTCACGCTCGCCCTCGACACCGGCTACCTGCGGGCGTTCCCGACCCTGGCGGGCGCCGACGTCCTGCACTGGGCCTGCCGGACGCTCGGCGTCCCCGACCCCGAGGCGCTCGCCGTGCTCGCCGCCCGCTCCGCGCCGGGCGCCGACGGGCTGACGTTCCTGCCCTACCTGTCGCCCGCCGGGGAGCGCGTCCCGTTCACCGACCCGGCCGCCCGCGGCACGATCACCGGGCTGACCCTCAACCACGGCCCCGAGCACCTCGCCCGCGCCGTCTTCGAGGGGCTCTCCCTCGTCGTCCGCGACTGCCTGGACACGATCGGCGGGCGGATCGAGGACCTGCGCGTGTGCGGCGGCGGCGCCGCCAACGACTTCTGGGCCGCTCTCATCGCCGACGTGACGGGGCTGCCCGTGCACCGCTCGGCCGACCGGGAGGTCGGAGCGCGCGGCGCCCACTTCACCGGGCTCGTCGCCACCGGGGCCCGGACGGGCCTGGCCGAGGCGGCGCGCGAGCTCGTGCGGCTGCGCGACACCTTCACGCCCGACCCCGGCCGCGCCGGGATCTACCACGACAAGTTCACCGGGTTCCGGGCGCTGCGCTCCGGTGTCCCGCCCTGGGGGAGGCACGCATGACGGTCTGGGTCGGCATCGACCTCGGGACGCAGAGCGTCCGGGTGATGGCGGTCACCGGCACCGGCGACGTCGCCGGCTCGGCGTCCCGCCCGCTCACCAGCCGCCGCGACGGCGACCGGCACGAACAGGACCCCGCCTCCTGGTGGGACGCGCTGGCGTCCGCCTGCGCGGAGGCGCTGCGCGGAGTCGCGGGACAGGACGTCGGCGGCGTCGCGGTGGACGCGACCTCCGGCACCGTCCTGCTCGTCGACGACGCCGGAAAGCCCCGCTCCCCCGCCCTCATGTACGACGACCGGCGCGCTGCGGGCGAGCTCGCGCGGGTCAACGAGGTCGGGGGAGCGGTCTGGGAGCGGCTCGGCTACCGGGCCATGCAGCCGCCGTGGGCGCTGCCGAAACTGCTGTGGCTGCTGCGCGAGCACCCCGAAGGCACCCGGCTGGCGCACCAGAACGACTTCGTCAACCGCAGGCTCGTCGGGCACGAGACCGCGACGGACCTCAGCAACGCGTTGAAGACCGGCGTCGACCTCATCGCGGAGGAGTGGCCGTTCGACGTGATGGAGGCGCTGGGCGTCCCCGCCTCGGTGCTGCCGCCCGTCGTACGTCCCGGCTCCGTGCTCGGGACGGTCTGCGCGGCGGCGGCCGCCGCGACCGGGCTCCCCGAGGGCACCCCGGTGATCGCCGGGACGACCGACGGCTGCGCCGCGCAGCTCGGCGCCGGAGCCACCGCGCCCGGCAGCTGGAACAGCGTGCTGGGCACGACCCTCGTCCTCAAGGGCGTCACCCCGGAGCTCGTCCACGACCCCCTCGGTGTCGTGTACTCCCACCGCGCGCCCGACGGCGGATGGCTGCCGGGAGGCGCCTCCAGCACCGGGGCGGGCGTGCTCGCCCGGGACCTGCCCGGCCGCGACCTCGACGCCCTCGCCGCCGAGGCCGAGACCCGCACCGGCCTGGACGCCGTGACCTACCCGCTGGTCTCCCCCGGCGAGCGGTTCCCGTTCAACGCCCCCGACGCGCGCGGCTTCACCCTCGGCACGGCCGACGACGACGTCTCCCGCTACGCGGCGGCCCTGCGCGGCGCGGCCTTCATCGAACGGTTGTGCTTCGACTACCTCGATCTGCTCGGCGCGCCCGTCGACGGTGAGATCATCCTGACGGGCGGGGCGACCCGCAGCGGCTACTGGAACCGGATGCGCGCCGACGTCCTCGGCCGCCCCGTGACGCTGCGGGAGAACGCCGAGCCCGCCCTCGGCATGGCGCTGCTCGCCCAGGGGCTCACCGCGCGGATGGCACGCACCCGCGAGGTGATCGAGCCGCGTCCCGCCGACCCGTCCCTCTACCTGCGGTTCGTGGACGAGCTGGCCGCGCGCGGCTGGCTGCCCGCCCACGTCGCCGCGCACTCCCGCGAAAGAAGCACACGATGACCGATCTCGTCCTGGTCCGGCACGGCCAGACCGTCTGGCACGCCGAGAACCGCTACGCCGGCGTCAGCGACATCGCGCTGACCGACGAGGGGACGCGGCAGGCCGAACGCCTGGCCGTGTGGGCCAAGAGCGCCGACCTCGACGCGGTGTGGTGCTCCACGCTGAGCCGCGCCCGCATCACCGCGTCGGCCGCCGCCCAGGCCGCGGGCCTGGAGCTGCGGGTGGACGCGCGGCTGCGCGAGCTGGACTTCGGCGACGCCGAGGGCATGACCAAGGCCGAGATGGAGGAGCGCTTCCCCGCCGCGCGCGCGGCGTTCGAGGCCGACCCCGCCGCCCACCCGCTGCCCGGAGGCGAGGACCCGCACGCCGCGGCCGAACGCTTCCTGTCGTGCCTCACCGAGATCGAAGGCGGCCGCGTCCTGGTCGTCGCGCACACCACGGCGATCCGGCTGACGCTCTGCCGGATGCTGGGCATCCCGCTCGGCGAGTACCGGCGGCGGCTGCCGCGCCTGGACAACTGCGCCCTCACCGAGGTCCGCCTGCGCGAAGGACGCGCGGCGCTCCTGCAGTACAACACTCCCACCCAGTGACGGAGCTCTTCCCGTGACCATCCGGATTCTCGCCGCAGGCGACCATTTCGTCCTCAACGACCTCTTCCTCGACGCGCTGCGCCGGGAGGTCCCCGTGGACTTCGAGGCCAGAGAGCTGACACTGCCGTGGCCGGTGACGCCGTTCGGCCGGGTCGGCGAGGTCGACGAGGCCTCCGACGTCGAGGACGAGCTGATCGAGGCGCTCGACGGCGTGGACGTCTGCGTCACCCAGATGGCTCCGCTGACCGGGAGGGTGCTGGCCGCCTCGCCCCGGCTGAAGCTCTTCGGAGTGAGCCGGGGCGGGCCGGTGAACGCCAACCTGGAGGCGGCCACCGAGGCGGGCGTCGCGGTGACGTTCGCGCCCGGCCGCAACGCCGTCGCGACCGCCGAGCACACCCTGGCGATGATCCTGGCCGCGACCCGCCGCGTCCCGCAGACCCACGGCGACCTCACCGGCGGCGTCTGGCGCGGCGACTACTACCGGTACGAGAACGTCGGCCCCGAGCTGGCCGGAAGCACCGTCGGCCTCGTCGGCTACGGCGCCATCGGCCGCCGCGTCGCCGCCATGCTCCGCGGCTTCGGCGCCGCCGTCCTGGTCCACGACCCCTACCTGGACGCCTCCGCCGCCCCCGACGTCGAGCTCGTCGGCCTCCCCGAGCTCCTGGAACGTTCCCGCTTCCTCACCCTGCACGCCCGCGCCACCGCCGACAACCGGGGCATGATCGGCCGCGCCGAGCTCGCCGCGATGCCGTCCGGCTCCGTCGTCGTCAACTGCGCCCGGGGCTCCCTCCTCGACTACGACGCCCTGTGCGACGCCCTCGACTCCGGCCACCTCTTCGGCGCGGCCACCGACGTCTTCCCCGAGGAGCCCATCCCCGCCGGCTCCCGCCTCCTGACCACCCCCAACCTCGTCATGACCCCCCACCTGGCCGGCGCCTCCAAGGAGACCGCCGCCAACGCGGCCGCCATCGTCGCCGCCGACGTCGCCCGCCACCTGCGCGGCGAGCGCCCCCTCCACCTCGCCAACCCGGCCGTCCTGGCCTGAGCGCCGGCGCGATCCGCCGGGGGCTCCGGCCCCCGGCGGACCGCCGCCCGCTTAATTGACCGATCGTTCTAGTAAGCGGTAGGTTCATCCCCGTGGCGAGGACCAAGGAATTCGATCCGGACGCGGTGCTGCAGCGCGCGATGGAGCTCTTCTGGCAGCGGGGCTACGAGGCGACCTCGATGGCCGACCTGGTGGAGCACCTGGGAATCGGCAAGGCGAGCATCTACGCGACGTTCGGCGGAAAGCGCGAGCTCTACCTGAAGGCATACGAACGCTACCTGGAGAACGGCGTCGACTTCATCGGGGCGCTCTCCCAACCGGGGCCCGCGCTTCCCGCCGTGCGCGCGCTCGTCGAAAGGTACGCGCGGGAGTCGGCGCAGGACACGCTCCAGCGCGGATGCTTCGTGGTGAACACGGCGGTGGAGCTGGCACCGCACGACCGGACGGTGGCGCAACGGGTCGAGGCGAACTGGAACTTCGTCGAGGCGGCACTGGCCTCGGCGCTGACCAGGGCGCAGGCCCAGGGCGAACTGGCGGCGGAGAGGGATCCGCGGGCCCTGGCCCGGTTCCTGCTGACCCTGCTGCAGGGCATGCGCGTCATCGGCAAGAGCTCGCACGACCCCGCCCGGCTCCGCGACACCGCCGAACAGGCGCTGACCCTCCTCGACTGAGCCCCGCCCCTCCCGCGGCGCGCCCCCTTCCGGACGCACGCCGTGCCGCGTCCTGCCTTCGCCCGCCCAAATAATGGAACGATCGGTCAAATAAAGAGGAGTGCGCGCTCATGAACAACCTCCGATTCCACGGCAAGGTCGTCCTCGTCACCGGCGGAGGCACCGGCATAGGGCGTGCCACCGCGCAGGCCTTCGCCCGCGAGGGGGCCGCCGTCGTGGTGGCCGGGCGCCGCTCTGGCGAACTCGCCCGCACCGTCGAGCTCATCGAGAAGGAGGGCGGGACCGCGAGTTCCGTCACTGCCGACGTCACCGTGGAGGACGACGTCGCCCGGATGGTCGGGACCGCCGTGGCGCGGTACGGCGGCCTGCACATCGCCCACAACAACGCCGGGGTCTTCGGCCAGGCGGCGCCCGTCGCCGACCTCGACACCGACACCTGGAGGCAGGTCCTGGACATCAACCTGACGGGCGTCTTCCTGTCGATGAAGCACGAGATCCGGCACATGCGCGCCCACGGCGGAGGCGCGATCGTCAACACCTCCTCCAACATCGGAGCGCACGTCCGGCTGCCGATGCTCGGCTCCTACACCGCCTCGAAGGCCGGCCTGAGCGCGCTGACCCGCGCCGCCGCCCGCGACCACATCGGCGACGGCGTCCGCGTCAACGCCGTCAGCCCGGGCGCCAGCGACGGACCGATGTCCTATCTGCCCGGCGAGAGCCGGGCGCAGCGCGACTCCCGGCTCGCCCCGGCGATCCCCCTGGGCCGCGTCGGCGCCCTCGACGAGGTCGCCTCCGCCGTCGTGTGGCTCGCCTCCGACGAGGCGGGCTTCGCCGTCGGCCACGACCTCGTCATCGACGGCGGCGCCACCGCCTGAGCACCGCCCCGCTCCCGGGCCCCGGGAGCGGGGCGGCCCCTCGCGGTCAGGGCTCCTTCCGCGCCCCTCGCCTGGTGACGGGCCCGGCGATCCCCTGCTCGTCGCAGGCCTTCTGGAGCTTCTCGAGGGTCTCGTCGAGGCCCGGACCCAGGCGGGGGCCCGGCGTGAAGGTCGCCGGGAGGAAGCGCATGCCGTTGATGACGCCGATCGTCTCGTAGTGCACCGTGCCCTCCGGGTCGCACGTGTAGTCGGGCATGCGGTCGAGGACCTGGACGAGCATGCGCTTGAACAGGGTGCGGGCGACGTTCGAGCCGATGCAGCGGTGGACGCCCAGGCCGAAGCCGGTGTGGCGGTTGCCCTCGCGGTCCAGGTGGATCTCGTCGGGGTCGGGGAACACCGACGGGTCGCGGTTGGCCATCGCCCAGGAGAGCCACAGGCGCTCGCCCTCCTTGAAGCGGGTGCCGGCGACCTGGCAGTCGGCGGAGAAGGTGCGCCCGCCGCCCACCACCGGCGTGTAGTAGCGCACGAACTCCTCGGTCGCGGAGTCCAGCAGGGTGTCGCGCTCCCTGCTGAGGCGCTCGCGCTCCGCCGGGTTCCCGCCGAGCCATTCGATCGCGTGCGCGGTCAGCGCCGTCGTCGTGTCGAAGCCGCCGCCGATGAGCAGGTGCAGCGAGCCCAGGAGGTCCTCGTCGGACGGCCTCTCGCCGTCGATCTCCAGGTTGAGGAGCGCGTCGACCAGGCCGGGACGGGGGTTCGCCCTGATCTCCGCGAGCCGCCCGGCGAGGTCCCTCCTCATCTCCTCGTGCAGCAGGCCGATCCGCGCGAGGTCGGGCGAGTGCGGCGGCGTGTAGATCACGGCGTGCGCCGGCTCGTTGTAGACGTCCCAGCTCTTCAGCGGAATGCCCATCATGGCCATCGTGAGGACGGCCGGGACGACGTTGGCGAGGTCCTCGACGAAGTCGATCGCGCCTTCCTCGATCCGCTCGTCGAGGCACGCCCGCACGACGTCGTCGATCACCGGGATCCAGCGGGCGACCGCCGCCGGGGACAGGTACGGGTTGAGCGCCTGGCGGTAGTGGCGCTGCTCCGGCGGGTCCATCTCCAGGAAGCCGCCCTTGCCCGAGCGGGTGGGGGCGGGAATGGAGATGCCCTGGTAGCCGCGCCGTTCGCCCTTCACGTCGTGGTCGTTGGAGATGACGCCGGCGGAGCGGGCCGCGAGCTCGAAGACCTCCCGGTTGCCGCCGGCCACCCAGTGTCCGCCGTGGGTCTCCGACCAGGCGATGGGGCACCCGTCCTGGATCTCCCGGGTGATCTCCTGGAAATCGTGGCGGTATCGCGGGGTGTGCCGGTCGAAGTCGTACCTGTTCTTCTTCCGGTCGCCTTCCTCGGTGGCCCCGCTCACGACGCCTCCCCTCCCACGGAGATCGCACGCTCCGGGCAGGACCTGGCGGCCCTGCGCGCCGCCGCCTCCCGGGTCGCCGGCACGTCCTCCTCGACGGCCGAGGCGTGGCCGTCGACGTCGTCGAGCTCGAACACCCCCGGAGCGACCATCGCGCAGAGCGTGTGCCCCTGGCATCGCCCTTGGTCAACGCGTACTTTCACGGCTTCCTCTTCTCCGGTCCGGTCTCCCGCCCGCGGCCTTCGGGCGGCGCGTGTCGTGGACATGCGCCGATCGTGGCCGAAGGCGCGCGGCCGGTCGTCCGCCGCCGGGAGACACCTCGCCTGCGCCGGGGGGCGTACGGCCGGGCTCAGGCCGTCCAGCCGGGCCGCACCAGACCGGACTCGTAGGCGAACACCACCAGCCGGACGCGGTCCCGCGCGCCCAGCTTGATCATGATGCGGCTCACGTGGGTCTTGGCGGTGGCGGGGCTGACCTGCAGCCGTCCGGCGATCTCGACGTTGGTCAGGCCCTCGCCGACCAGGGCCAGCACCTCCCGCTCGCGCTCGGTGAGCGCGTCCAGGACCGCCAGGTGGCGGGGCTCCTTGGCGCGGGCGGCGAACTCGCCGATGAGGCGGCGGGTCACCCCGGGGGACAGGAGCGCGTCTCCCCCGGCGACGACGCGCAGCGCGCGGATCAGCTCGACCGGTTCGGTGTCCTTCACCAGGAAGCCGCCGGCCCCGCCGCGCAGCGCGTCGAAGACGTACTCGTCGAGCTCGAAGGTCGTCAAGATGATGACCTTGACGCCCGCCAGGCCGGGCCTGCCGGAGATCAGCCGGGTGGCCTCCAGCCCGTCCAGGACGGGCATGCGGATGTCCATCAGCACGATGTCGGGCCGCAGCGCCTCGGCCAGCTCGACCGCGGCGCGGCCGTCCTCGGCCTCGCCGACCACCTCGATGCCCTCCTGGGCGTCCAGCAGGGAGCGGAACCCGGCGCGCACCAGCGCCTGGTCGTCGGCGACCACCACCCGGATCATCGGGCGCCCCCGGCCAGCGGCAGCCGCGCCCGGACCCGGAAACCGCCACCGGGCCGCGGCCCGGCCTGGAACTCGCCGTCCAGCGCCGCGGCCCGCTCCCGCATCCCGGATATGCCGCTTCCCCCGCCGCCCGGGGGCGGCGGGGGGCCGGTCCCGTCGTCGTCGATCCGCACCGTCACCGCGGCGTCCTCGTACGCGAGGACGATCCGGACCGACAGGCGGCCGGACGCGGGCGGGCGGGCGTGGCGGGCGATGTTGGTCAGCGACTCCTGGATGATGCGGAACACCGCGAGGTCCGTCCCCGCGGGCATGCCCCGGGGAGGGCCGGTCCGCTCCAGGACCACGCGCATCCCCGCGGCGCGGGCCGTCTCCACCAGGTCCTCCAGCCGGGCCAGGCCCGCCGTGGGGACCGTGGGGGGCTGCTCGTCCCGGCGGAGCACGCCGATGACCGATCGCATCTCCGCCAGCGCCTCCTTGCTGGCCGCCTTGATCGCGACGAGGGCGGTCCTGGCCTGCTCGGGGTCGTCGTCCATGAGGTGCAGCGCCACCCCGGCCCGCACGTTGATCATGGAGATGTTGTGGGCCAGCACGTCGTGGAGCTCGCGCGCGATCCGCAACCGCTCCTCGCCCGCGACGCGCCGCCGCTGCTCCCGCGCGGCCCGGCCGGCCTCGGCCGCCCGTTCGGCACGGTTGCGCGCCAGTTCCGCCGCGGCCGGGACCAGGAGCGCCCAGGCCACCACTCCCCCGTCCAGCGACAGCTCGGGGCGCCGGATCAGCGCCGGGCCCGACTCGGGCAGCAGGAGGACGGCCGCCACGTAGCAGCAGACCACCCCGATGACGGCCAGCCAGGCCGCGCGGCGGTGCCCGCCGGTCATCGCCGCCACGACGGCCGCGATCAGCGCGAGGAAGAACGGGCCCACGGGATAGCCGCACAGGTGGTACAGGAGCGTGACCGCCGCGACGGCGACCAGGACCGCCACGGGCCGCCTGCGGCGGGCCGGGAGCATGAGCGGACCCAGCACCAGCAGCCCGTGGCCGAGGAGGTCGAGGGCCCGTGGCGAGGGCGGGAAAGAGGGTCCGATGATGTGCACGCCGGCCACCTGGCCGAGCAGGATCACCGGAGACGCGGCCCAGACGGGAAGCTCACCCGGCCTCGGCCACCGCGCGGGGACGTCGGTGATGGGCGCCACAGCGCTCACCGTAACCGGGCCGGACGGAGGTGTCATGGGCCCGCGGGAAGTACCCGCCGCTACTCCCCCGGGCGTACGCCCCCACCTGGCCGGAGTCCGTCTCCGTCCTGGAGGCGGGGATGAAAACCCCGCCGGCTCACCAGGACGCCAGGGACCTGATCTCGGCGGGGGTCAGGGCGCGGGGGTAGACGGCCGCCTTGTCCAGCGCGCCGGGCCAGTGGCCGCCTTCGAGGCGCGCCCACAGGTGGACGCCCAGGTGGAGGGGCTTCGTGGACTTCCAGGTGGCGGCGTGCCGGGCGGAGGAACGGCGCTCGCCGTCGATGTAGAGGCTGATGCGCTCGGCGGCGGGATCGTGGACCCCGGCGACGAAGTACCAGCGGCCCGGCTTGGGCGCGATGGCGGAGGACGCGGTGTCCACCGGTGGTTCGAGGGAGTCGGCGCGGGGCATGACGAAGTGCCAGCCGTCGGCTCCCCAGGTGGATTTGTACTGGAGGAAGAAGGCCGAGCTGTTCTTGCCGGGGATGCTGGCGACCGTGATGTCGCGTTCCTCGGTGTTCCCGTAGCCGGAGAAGCGGACCCAGACGGCGACCGTGAAGGCCTTGGCGGGGTCCAAGGCGGGGACTTCGACCGTGGCGCGGCCGGAGAGGCCGTCCAGGGCGAGGACGCCGTCGCGCTCGGCGTGGGCTTCCAGCTTCGCGTTGCCCGTCAGTTCGGGGGCGAGGGCGTCGTCGGTGTCGAACTGCCACCAGGCCGCCGGGCCGGAAACGGGCGGCGGTGTGGAGGCGGCCGGGGTCGCCGGTGCGGAGGCGGGTGCCGGCTTCAGGGCGGCCTGTGGCCGACGGGATGCCGGCGCGTCCTCGGGGAGGGCCCAGACGGTGACGGCGGCGGCAGCGGCCAGGGTCGTGATGCCCGCGATGAGCGTCAGGCGCCTGCGTCCCGCCGGCTTCGACGGCGTCGGCTGGGCGGAGAGGGTGGCGGCGGCCCCCTGGTCCGCCGCCCGGGCCATGGCGGCGGCGTCGGGCCAGCGGTCGGCGGGGTTCTTGGCCAGGGCCCGTCCGACCAGGGCCGCCGCTGCCGGGGAGAAGGCCGGGGGGAGCGGCGGCGGCTCTTTCGTGAGGTGCTCGGAGACGACGGCCATCGGGGTCGGGCCGGTGAAGGGCGGACGGCCCGTGAGGCACTCGTAGGCGACGACGCCGAGGGCGTAGAGGTCCGTGGCGGGGGTGACGGGGCCGCCGTCCGCCTGTTCGGGCGCCAGGTAGGACGGGGTGCCGACGAGCACGCCCGACTGGGTGATCCTGGGCTCGTCCGGGGGCACGGCGATGCCGAAGTCGACGAGCGTGACGGTGCCGTCGGGATCGAGCATGATGTTCGCGGGCTTCACGTCGCGGTGGACGATTCCGGCGGCGTGGACGGCGCCGAGGGCGCGGGCCGCCGAGGCGACCAGGGCGAGGGTCTCGGATTCGCTCAGCGGGCCCGCGGTCAGCCGGCCGGCGAGGGACAGGCCCTCCACATGTTCCATGACCATGAAGACGGTGCCGTCGGCGGCGGTGCCGAAGTCCAGGACGCGGACCACGCCCGGGGACCGGAGGGCGGCCAGGGTGCGGGCCTCGCGCAGGAAGCGGTCGGCGGCGCGGGGGGTGGTCTCGCCGTGGAGGGTCTTGACCGCCACGAGCCGGTTCAGGAGGACGTCCCGTCCCAGCCAGACGGCTCCCATGCCGCCCCGGCCGAGCACCGAGTCCAGGCGGTACCGGTCGTTGAGGACCCGGCCGACTGCCACTCCCACCTCCGCACTCCAGAGGAATCAGGCGGATTTCATCATGTCAGGACAAGAGCCTTCGATCATGGTTTTTGGTGATCTCAGGTGGCAGGGAGCGCGGTGGCCAGGAGGATGATGCCGACCGAGCCGACCAGGGAGGTGATGGCCATGCCGCGGGCGAAGGCGAGCCTGCGGTGGCGGTTGGCCCAGCCGTGCAGGGTCGCGGCGGTCATCACGGCGCAGAACAGCAGCAGCTTGGCGGCGAGGACGCGGCCGTAGCCGGGATGGGCCAGGGACTCCCAGGTGACGCCCTTGTGCACGGCGAGCGCGACGCCCGTGCCGATCTGCACGGGCAGGAAGAACGCACCGGTGAACATGCCGAACCGGCGGCCCACGCCCTGGAGCACCTGAGCGCGCGGGCCTGCCGGCAGGGAGCGCCTGGCCATCGGCATCAGCACCAGGGAGACGGTGAGCTGCCCGCCGACCCACAGCGCCGCCGAGATCACGTGCAGGAACCGCACGAGCGTCCACAGGGTCATCGGGTCACCTCGAAGAAGCCGTGGGCGCCCGCCTCGCCGTGGCGCATGTCGTGGTCGACGAAGGGATAGCGGCCCGGCTCGGGGAAGACCGTCTCGGCGAAGCCGCCTTGAGCGACGGACAGGTCGAGCACCTGCGCGCCGCCCGGACCACCGCGTTCCAGCAGGTACGCGCCTTCCTTGTAGACCGTGTCGAACCGGGCTCCCACGATATGGAAGGCGGTCCCGGAGCCCGGCCCTGCGGCCACCACCCAGATCCGCACCCGCTCCCCCGCCTTCGCGGCCAGCGGGGCATGGTCGTAACCGGCGGCCGTGCCGTTGAACATCCAGGCGTCCGCCTTGCCCTCGCGCATCCCGGCCGCCCGGTCGTCGACCGTCCCGAGGTAGAGCTCGCCCTGCACCAGCAGGTACTCGCGGTCCACCGCGGGCAGGCCGGGGGGATCGATGACCACCGCGCCGTACATGCCGTTGGCGATGTGCTGGAGCATCGGCATGGTCGAGCAGTGGTAGAGCCAGGCTCCGGCGTGTTCGGCCTTGAACCGGTACGTCAGCCGCTCGCCGGGCTGGATGGTGCGCATCGGGACATCAGGGGCGAGCGAACCGGCGTGGAAGTCGATGCCGTGCCCCATCGCTCCGTCGTTGACGAACGTCACGGTGAACACGTCGCCGACCTTCCCGCGCAGCACCGGGCCGGGGACGCCGCCGCCGAACGTCCACATCTCCTGCTCGACGCCGGGCGCGACCTCGAACTCCTCCTCGGTGGCGTGCAGCTCGACCTCGTGCTCGGTGCCGCCGGGCGCGGGCCGCAGCGCCGCGTCGTACGGCTTCCAGGACGGGCCCGGGGCGGCGGCCAGGTCGAGCGCCGCGCCGTCGGAGTGCTCGCTGTGGTCGGCGCGCGTCGCGGCGGCCGAGGCTCCGGTCACCTCGATCCGCAGGGTCATCCCGGCGGCGCGGTGCCCGGCGACGGTGCACCAGCCCTCGACCGGCCCGGTCAGCGGGTCCAGGGTCAGCGTGGCGGTCCCGCCCGCGCTCAGCAGCGGCGTCTGCTCGCCGGTGGCCAGCCGCAGGTCGTGCGGCTGGGCGTCCTCGTTGGTCACCTCCAGCACCAGGCGGGTGCCGCGCGGCGCCTCGATCGTGCCGGGGCTGACCCGCATCCCCGCGAGCGTGACCTGCACGGTCTGGACGCCGCCCCCGGCGACCGTCCGCACGGCGGGCCCCGCCGGGCCGCTCACCGCGAACACCACGGCCAGCGCGGTCAGCACGCCGCCCAGCCCGATGCCCAGCGCCGGAGGGGACGGCTGCAGCCTCCGGCCCACCGCGAGCGCGGCGAGCACCACGAACCCGCCGTACGCCACCGCCACCGCCGCCCACGCGAGGGACGACGCCCGCGCCCAGGGCAGCAAAGTGCACGGCACCGCCGCGTTGACCAGGACGAGGCGGACGATCCAGCCGCGTTCCAGCAGCGCGGCCGACTGCTTGAGCCCCGCCGGTCCCCCGCCCAGCACCACCGGCAGCAGGAAGGTCAGCGACCCGACCAGGATCTGCGCGGCGAAGCCCGCCAGGATCAGCGGCAGCAGCGCCGCGAACCCGGCGGCCACCTCGTCCGGCGGCCGCGTCGCGACGACGAGGAGGTCGGCGAGGAGGACCACGACGAACCAGCACGTCCCGGCCGCGAGCATCCACGCCGCCGGGTTGTGCGGGCGCCGCCGCCGGGCGGTGCGGACGAACGGGACCAGCGCGAACAGCACCGCCCCGGTGAACAGCGCCAGCCCCGCCGCGGCGACCGGGCCCGCGTCCGCCAGCAGCCCGCCCACGACCGCGGCGAGGCCGGGCACGGCCAGGCACAGCGCCCGGCGGGCCACCGTGCCGACGTCCTCGACCATCCGGGTGCGCAGCACGGTCGGCCACAGGGTGAACAGCGTGCCGACCACCGCCAGGCCGACCCAGCCGAGCAGGTTGGTGTGGACGTGCGCGGCCTCGACGCGCTCGTGCCAGGACGCCGGGGCCAGGCCCGAGACCATCACGCCGCCCAGCGTCCCGCCGACGACCAGGGCCGCGCCGGAGCAGACGTACCAGCCGAGCACGTGCGCGAACCGCCCGGCGAGCGACCGGCGGGACCGTGCGGCCAGCAGGCCGACGTGCGCGGCGACGGTGCCGGCCACGAGCGCCGCGCCGCCCGTCGCCGGCCAGGGCGAGCCGCTCAGCGAGCCACCGAGCACGGCGGCGATCCCGATGTTCAGCGCCGCCGGCCGCACCACCGTCCACCTCGGCCCGGCGGGCGGCAGACGCAGCAGCGCGGTGGCGAAGTGCTCGGTCCAGGTCACGATGGCGTTGGTCACCGCGCCCAGCAGGAACAGGTGGACGATCAGCCAGCGCGGCACGTCCAGCACGCCGCGGACCGCCAGCGCGGCCAGGGCCAGGGCCAGCCAGGCCAGCACGACCGCGTTGGCGCGGGCGTGCCAGAGCGCCCGGGGGGCCGGTGCGGACGAGGGGGGTTCCGGTCTCTTCTTCACGTCCGGTACCGGTGAGCTCACGACGGCTCCTTCGACGGCGCGGGGGCGGCGGAGGCGGTCATCGCCGCAGCTCGGCGACGCAGAGGCCGGGCCGCACGAACGGCAGCAGCCGTACCGCCTCGACCGGGGCGCCGAGTTCGGCCAGGGCGCCCCGCATGATGCCCAGGTGCACCCCGCAGACGACGTCGGCGTCGGTCTCGGCCAGCTCCCGGAACGGGCAGTGGTGCAGTTCGATGCCGGTGCCATCGGCGGTCGCCCGGGGAGCGAAGCCCGCCTCGGCGAGCAGTTCGACGGTCTTGCGGACCGCCGTGTCGGCGTCGGTGTCCGGGGCGTCCCCGATGCTCCCGGTGTGCCGCACGGCACGGCGGCCGTAGCCGCGGCCGGCCTCGATCGCGGCCTGCCCCCGGTCTCCGCCCTGGGCCGACAGGTAGCCGATCAGGGTCTCGGCCAGCAGCCGGTAGTCGCGGCGCCCGTCGTCGGCGGGGGCGGGCGCGGAGTACAGGACGCGGGGGCGGCCGGGGCGTTCGCGCCGCTCGGGCTCGGCGGTGACGTGGCCGTGCTCGGCGAGCAGCGTCAGATGGGCCCGCACGGTGTTGGGGTGCAGGCCGACCGACTCGGCGAGCTCGGGAGCGGTCAGCGGACCCCCCGCCCGCCGCAGCGCCTCCAGCACCGCGACCCTGCTCACGTCCGCCAGGACCCGGTGCGCTCTGGTGTCGATGTCCTCAGCCACCCTTCGAGTTTGCACGGTCCGCATTGTAAAAACAACCGAGGCCGTGAAAACTACGGCGGGGCGTGCGCGCCGGCCGACGGCCACGACCCCCGACTCTCGTCCGCCCCCGGCCGCCGGGGCAGGGACCAAAGCCCCTCCCCCGGCGGCCGATGGACCGTTCCGGACCCCCGCCGACGGGGTCTACCTTGCGAAGCGGAGGAAAACATGTGCTATCACTGCGGCTGCCGCGAGATCGTCCCCATCCGCCGTCTGATGACGGAACACGAACAGCTGCTCGACCTCGTCGCCGAGCTGCGCTCCGCCCCCGACGGCCCGGCCGCCGACCGCCTCGCCACCGACCTCGTCGCCCTGCTGACCACCCACGTCCGGGCGGAGGAGCACGGCCTGTTCACCTCCCTGCGCGACCGCGAGGAGTTCGCCGACCACATCAAGGCGCTCGAAGCCGAGCACGCCGAACTCGCCGAGGCCCTCGCGCCGCCCATCACCGCCACCCGCGTCCTGGCCGTCGCCACCGCCCTCACCGAGCACATCCACGCCGAGGAGTACGGCATCTTCCCCGCCGCCCTCGCCGAGCTCGGCACCGCCGACTGGGAGGCCATCACCACCCGGGAGGCCGCCGTCCTCTCCTGACCTTCACGGCGGCCGACGGCCGGCGGCCGCGGTCAGCCGGCGGCGCGGAAGCGGGCCAGGGACAGCCCGCCGAGGAGCACGCCGGCCAGTCCCAGCAGCGCGGCCACGATGCCTCCGCCCAGCCCGTGCCCGGTGCCCAGGCCGCCGTCGGCGGTGGCCACGACCAGCCCGCCGAGAGCCGTCCCGATCGGCCCGGCCACCAGGGCCGCGACCGCTCCTCCTCGTCCGGGGCCGATGCCGATGCGACCGGTGGAGCGGGCCAGGGCCAGCCCGCCGGCGACCACGCCGGCCAGCCCCAGCAGCGCGGCCGCCACGGCTCCGGCCCGTCCGGGGCTCATGGTGAAGACGTCGACGGCGGCCGGCTGGGCCAAGGCGTGTGCGGCGAGCGCGAACCGAACGGGCATGGGGTGCTCCTTCTCCTCTTGCGACTGGACGTCGTCCGAGCATGTCCGCAGAGCCCGCCGCTGGTCGTCCCGCGAGCGCAGGCATTATGCGCTGCCGCCGGTGCGGCATCCGGCTACTGCGGACGCCGTAGGAAACGCGAAGATACGGCGTGTGCGGTAGGCGGTCGCTCGTCTGCGCGGAGGAGTCGCCTCGCACGGCCGTCCGGCTAGGGTGCACGCATGAGCGGGGGACGGATCAGTGTCGGCGACGGGGTGGTCGCCGTCGGCGTGACGGCGGCCCTGCTGGTCACCGGACTGCCAGGTCCGCGCTCGGACCTCGACCTGCTCGGCTGCGCGCTGCTGGCGGCGGGCGGTCTGGCGCTGGTCGCGCGCCGCCGCGCCCCGGTCTCCGTCCTGGCCGTCACCGGGTCGTGCGTGGTGGCCTACCAGGCGATCGGTTTCGACGTGCCCGCCGTGGCGTACCTGTTCGCGGTGTACACGGCCGTGCGGGCGGGGCACCGCGCCATCACCGCGGCGGCGAGCGCGGCCATGCTGGTGGCGCTCCCCCTCGCGGCCCTGGCCTCGGGTCTGCACGACGCAGGCGAGGCGTTCGCGCAGTCTCGAAGCGCCCTGGAGATCGCCTGGCTGATCGCCGCCGGTGCCGCGGGCGAAGCGCTGCGGCAGGCCGAGCAGCGGGCCGACGAGGCCGAACGCAACCGGGAGGAGACCGCGCGGCACCGCGCCGCCGAGGAGCGGCTGCGCATCGCGCGGGAGCTGCACGACTCGCTCACCCACCAGATCTCGATCATCAAGGTCCAGGCCGAGGTCGCCGTCCACGTGGCCCGCAAGCGCGGTGAGCGGGTGCCGGAAGCCCTGCTGGCGATTCAGGAGGCCGGACGTGAGGCCACCCGGGAGCTGCGCGCGACACTGGAGGCGCTGCGCGACGACGATACGGCCGCGCCACGCGGTCTCGAGGACGTCCCCGAACTGGTGGAACGGGCTCGCTCCATCGGCCTGGACGCGACGCTGACGATCGAAGGGCGACGACACGACGTGCCGGCCGCGGTGGACCGGACCGTCTACCGGATCGTCCAGGAGTCGCTCACCAACATCGCCCGCCACGCGGACGCCGCGACGGCGTCGGTCCTGATCGACTGCCGCCCGAACACCCTCGTGGTACGCGTCGACGACGACGGCAAGGCCGCGCCGGGCATCGCCCCTGCGCCTGGTGTCGGGCTGCTGGGGATGCGCGAACGGGTCACCGCGCTCGGCGGCCGGCTGCGCGCCGAACCGCGCGGTGAGGGCGGTTTCACCGTCCAGGCCGAGCTCCCCATGAGCCGGACGCCGTGATCCGGGTCCTGCTGGTCGACGATCAGCCCCTCCTGCGCAGCGGCTTCCGCGCGCTCCTGGACCTCGAAGACGACATCGAGGTGATCGCCGAGGGCTCCGACGGGAAGGAGGGCCTGAACCTCGCCCGGGAGCACCTGCCCGACATCGCGCTCATCGACATCCGGATGCCGGTCATGGACGGCATCGAGGCGACCCGGCGCATCGCCGCGGACCCGGCCCTGGCCCCGGTGCGCGTCGTCATCCTGACCAACTACGGCCTGGACGAGTACGTCTTCAACGCGCTGCGCGCCGGCGCCGCCGGGTTCCTCGTCAAGGACGTCCAGCCGGAGGACTTCCTCCACGCCGTCCGCGTCGCCGCGCGCGGCGACGCCCTCCTCGCCCCCTCGATCACCCGCAGGCTCATCGACAGGTACGTCGCGCACCCGCCCGGCACCGGCGCCGGCCCGGGGCTGGAAGGGCTGACCAACCGCGAGCGCGAGGCCGTCGTCCTCGTCGCGCGGGGCCTGTCCAACGACGAGATCGCCGGCCACATGGTGATCAGCCCGCTGACCGCGAAGACCCACGTCAACCGCGCCATGGCCAAGCTCCACGCCCGCGACCGCGCCCAGCTCGTGATCCTCGCCTACGAATCCGGCCTGGTGACCCCGCGCGGCCGCTGACACCCCCGGGACCGCGGGTCCGGGCTTCGGGACGTACAGCCCACACCTTGTTTACAGCGTACGAAACGTGGCATGGTGGGCGCGAAGCCCCGTTTTCTGGAGGTGTCATGACCGCGGAAGCGACGAGCGCCCCGCCGTACGACTGGGTCGATGAGAAGAAGTACCTGTGGCTGCTCGGGCTGATCCTGCCCGCCGCCCCCTTCCTGTCCTGGGGCCTGGTGGAGGCCACCGGCTGGGGCGTCTTCTGGTTCCTGGGCCCCGTCCTGTTCGGGGAGCTCGTCCCCTTCCTGGACCGCAGGATCGGCAAGGACGCCGGCAACCCGCCCGAGAGCGTCCTGGCGTGGCTGGAGCGGCAGCGGTACTACCGCTGGTGCGTCTACGCCTACCTGCCTCTGCACTACGGCGGCCTGGTGCTGGCCTGCTGGATGTGGTCGCGGGGCGACGTGGCCGGGTGGGAGAAGATCGGCCTGGTGATGACCCTCGGCCTCGTGGGCACCACCGGCATCAACGCCGCACACGAACTCGGCCACAAGAAGGAGTCCGTCGAGCGGTGGCTGTCGAAGATCGCCCTCGCGCCGACCGGGTACGGGCACTTCTACATCGAGCACAACCGCGGGCACCACGTGCGGGTGGCCACCCCCGAGGACCCGGCCAGCGCCCGCCTGGGAGAGAGCTTCTACCGGTTCTGGCCGCGCGCGGTGCGGGGAAGCCTGACTTCCGCTTGGCGCCTGGAGAAGGCGCGGCTGGCCCGGTCCGGGCACGGTCCCTGGACATGGCGCAACGACGTGCTCAACGCCTGGGCGATGTCGATCGTCCTGTTCGGCGCCCTGATCGCCGTGTTCGGTGCGGGCGTCATCCCCTGGCTGCTGCTGCAGGCCGTGATCGGCTTCTCCGGCCTGGAGGTCGTCAACTACATCGAGCACTACGGCCTGCTGCGCCAGAAGACCGCCAATGGCCGGTACGAACGCTGCTCTCCCCGCCACAGCTGGAACAGCGACGACATCGCCTCCAACATCCTGCTGTTCCACCTGCAGCGCCACAGCGACCACCACGCCAACCCCACCCGCCGCTACCAGGCCCTGCGCCACTTCGACGAGGCCCCCGAACTGCCCGGCGGCTACGCCACCATGGTCCGCATCGCCTACATCCCGCCCCTGTGGCGCAAGGTCATGGACAAGCGCGTCATCCGCCACTACGGCGGCGACGCCGCCAAGGCCAACATCCAGCCCGGCAAGCACGCCCGCTACGGCGTCGCCGCCCTCGCGGAGGAGACCGCGTGACCTACCGCTGCCCGGTGTGCGACTACGCCTACGACGAGGACAGGGGCGAGCCCCGCGAAGGCTTCCCTCCGGGCACCCCCTGGAGCGAGGTCCCCGACGACTGGTGCTGCCCCGACTGCGGCGTCCGGGAGAAGCCCGACTTCGAGAAGGCGTGAGCGGACCACCGGGTCGTGACGCGGGATCAGGTGAGGGTGAGGGTGGTCAGGCCGGTCGTGCCCGACAGGCCGGTGGTGGCGCACTGGAGGAATCCCAGCTGGGGCAGGGTGACGGTCTGGAGGAGGGAGCGGCCCTGGAAGCGGCCCTGGGTGATGGTGCCGGTGAGGGTGGTGACGACCTGGCCGAGGAGGGCGGTGCTCTGGCCGGTGGTGGTGGCCGTGCTGGTGTCGCCGGTGCTCCAGGTGAAGACGCGTTCGGCTTCGAAGGAGTCGAGGAGGCCGTTGCAGCCCACGGAGACGGTGAACTCCTCCTCGTAGGAGCCGCCGGTCACCTGGCCCGTGGTGTCGAGGCAGGAGGCGAAGCGGCCGTCGATGGTGAAGGTGACGTCGCGGGGGGCGAGGACGACGCCCGGGCTGTAGGCGATGGTCTCCGTTCCCTGGCATTGCAGCAGGCCGGATTCGGCGGCCCGCGCCGTGCTCGCGGTGAGGGCGGCGGCGCCGAGCGCGGCGGCGGTGAACGCGGCGAAGAGGGAGCGTGTCCTGGACTTGCGTCCGGTCATGGGGCGGGTCTCCTCAGCAGGGGGGCGGCTTCCGGGTCGTCGCTCTGTGCGATAGCACCCATACAGAAAGCTAGATAACGCCTCGAATATCAACAAGTCACACTTTTGCCCCCTCGGGGAGGTGGCGGACTCGCCTTGATCCCCTCGCGGCGGCCTGCGCCGGTCCGGCGGAGGCCGGAGTAGGGCTGGCCCTACCCCCGGTTCGGCGGCCAGGTCCAGTGATCTCCGCGGCCTCGGACGGTTGCCTGGAATGCGACGGAAAGTACAGCTCAAGTCGCAGATAAGGGGCGCGGATGGCGATCGTGGCGCAGCCGCATGCGGTGGTGCGGACGGGACGGCCGACGGGATACGCGGGGCTTCGGGAAGGGGCCGGCCGGTATGCGGATGCCGGGGTGTACGGCGGGTTCGCTGTTTTCGCCGGGGTGACGGCGGGGGTCTCCGGGCTGGAGACGCATCGGGTGTGGGGGCAGATCGCGGCCGTCGCGTATGGGCTCGGGGCGCTTCTGGTGCTCCTGCCTGCGGGGCGGCGGTGCCGAGGGGCGGTGGCGGGAGCCGTGTTCGCCGGGGCCGTGCTGCTGCCGCTGGCGTTCCTCGTCGGCACCGGGCAGGCGCAGCCCGAGGTGGGGGTCGTCGAGCGGTCCGGGCAGCACCTGATGGAGTACGGCACGCCTTATCTGGGGCCTGCTGAGTTGGCGGAGAGCGCGGACTACACCGCTTACAACCCGTACCTGCCCGGGATGGCGCTCTTCGGGGCGTGGGGAGTGGATGCGCGGCTGGTCTTCGGGGGTGTGTTCCTCGCTGCGTTGGCCGGGGCCGGGGTGGTTCTGCGTGGACGGGTGGAGGTCCGGCCGCTGGTGCTCTCGGCGGCCTCACCACTGGTGGCGCTGCCGTTGGCGGTGGGCGGTGATGACCTGCCGGTGATCGGGCTGGCCTGTCTGGGGCTGGCACTGGCCGTGCGGCGGCCGGGCGCGGCGGGGCTGGTGCTGGGGGCCGCGGCGACGTTGAAGGCCACGGCCTGGCCTGCTCTCGCGGTCTGCCTGGTGCTGGTGGCGGCTCGGCGGCGGACGGACCTGCCCGTCTTCGTCGGGGCCGCGGCCGGGGTGGTGGCGTCGGGGGTTCTGCTGCCCGCGCTGGTCGATCCCGCCGGGATGTGGGCCAACGCCGTCCGGTTCCCGCTCGGGCTGGCCGACGTCGCCTCACCGGCCGGCAGCCCCCTGCCGGGGCATCTGATCGCCGGGCTCGGTCCGTACGGGCACGCCGCCGCGGTGGCCGCTCTCGTGGGGGCCGCGGTCGCCATGGGGATCTGGCTGGTGGTCCGTCCGCCCCGCTCCGTCTCCGACGCCGCGATGCGGCTCGCGTTCGGGTTGCTGCTGGCCGCCTTGCTGATGCCCGCCACCCGGTGGGGCTACCTCGTCTATCCGGCGCTTCTGGCCCTGTGGGCCCGGACGGCCGGGGTGCCGCACCGCGAGGAGGCGCAACCGTGCGCCGCTGTCTGATCGTCACCAACGACTTCCCGCCCCGGCTCGGCGGCATCGAGACCTTCGTCCACGAGATGGCGAGCCGGTTCCCCGCGGACGAGGTGGTCGTCTACACCTCGTCCGAGCCGGGCGGCGAAGCCTTCGACGCCGGACTGCCCTTCCCGGTGGTCCGCGACCGCTCCCGCACCCTCCTGCCCACCCCGCGCGTCGCCCGTACCGTCCGCGAACTGGCCGCCGGCCACGGTTGCGACGCGGTCTGGTTCGGGGCCGCCGCGCCGCTCGGGCTGCTCGCCGGACGGCTCGACGGGCTGCCGTCGGTCGCCACCACCCACGGACACGAGGTGTGGTGGGCGAGCGTGCCCGGTGCCCGGCGCATGCTGCGGCGCATCGGCGAACGGGCCGGCACCGTCACCTATCTGACCGGCTACACCCGATCGCGGATCGCCGGAGCCCTCGGACCGCACGCCCGGACGACACGGCTCGTCCCCGGTGTGGACGGCGACGCCTTCCGGCCCGACGCCGACGGCGCGACCATCCGTGAGCGCCACGGTCTGGGCGGCAGGCCGGTCGTCCTCACCGTGTCACGGCTCGTCGCCCGCAAAGGCCAGGACCGCCTCATCCAGGCGCTCCCCCTCGTCCGGCGAGCGGTCCCCGACGCCGCGCTGCTGATCGTCGGCGAAGGCCCGCAGGAGCCGAAGCTCCGCGCGATGGCCGAGCGGCTGCCGCCGGACGCCGTGGTGTTCGCCGGCGCGCTCCCCCAAGCCGAACTCCCGCCCTACTACGCCGCCGCCGACGTGTTCGCCATGCCGTGCCGCAGCCGACGCCTCCGCCTGGAGACCGAAGGCCTGGGCATCGTCTTCCTGGAAGCCGCGGCCGCCGGGCTGCCGGTGCTGGCGGGTGACTCCGGCGGCGCGCCCGAGGCCGTACGGGACGGCGAGACCGGTCATGTCGTCACCGCCACGTCGGTGCCCGCGATCGCCGACCGCCTCTCCGAACTGCTCACCGACCCGGCGGAACGCGCCGCCATGGGGAGGAAAGGCCGGGAGTGGGTGCGTGCGGAATGGAGCTGGGACCACTCCTACGCACGCCTCCGTGACCTGCTCGAACACCATGCGGCCTCCCCTAAGGTCGTTCCATGAACGTCTGGCGGGCGATGGCGCGCAATCCCGTGCGCTTCGTGTTCTCGTCCTGGCCGTGGCGTTCGCTCGCCTACCTCGCCACCACTCCGCTCGTGGCCGTGCTCTGGCTGGCCGTCGTTGCCGTGCTGCTCCTGGTGGGCGTGGTGTTGGCCCCGCTGGTGGTCGGTTTCGGGGTGCTGGCCTGCGTCCCCTTGACGGCCGTCGTGCTCGCCTCCGTCGAGCGGTGGCGACTGCGCTGGCTCGATCCGCGGGCCGCCCCGTCCGCGCACCGCGCCGTCCCGGACGGGGCGGGAACGCGCGCCCGGGTGCTCTTCCGGCTGCGGGAGAGCGCCACCTGGCGGGAGCTGGGCTACGCGCTGCTGTTCAGCGTGCTGGCGGCCGTCGACCTCATGGTCCCGTTCGCGATCATCGTCGGCTCGACCGTGGCGGTGGGCGCCCCCTACCTGGTGGCCAACGGCGACCGGATCATGTACGGCTCGTTCGCCACGGTCGACGAGCCTTTGGAGGCGTGGCTGACCACCCTGCTGGGCCTGGCCATCGCGCTGGCCGGCTGCTATGCCTTCGCCGCGCTGGCCGGAGGACGCGCCGCTCTCGCCCGCGCCCTGCTCGTCCGCGCTCCCGCCGAGGAGCTGATCGAGGTACGCGCGTCGCGGGCACGCCTGGCCGACGCGTTCGAGGCCGAGCGGCGCCGTATCGAACGCGACCTCCACGACGGCGCGCAGCAGCGCCTCACCGGCCTGATCATGACGCTGGGCCTGGCCAGGCTGGACGGCGCCGCCCCCGACCTCATCGACAAGGCCCAGGCGGAGGCTCGCGCCGCCCTGGAGGAGCTGCGCGACCTCGTCCACGGCATCCACCCCTCCGTGCTCACCGACCGCGGCCTCGCCGCGGCCGTGGACTCCCTGGCCGACCGCTCCCCCGTGCCCGTGGACGTCGACGTCGAGCTGCCCGAACGCCCCCCGGAACCCGTCGAAAGCGCCGCGTACTTCGTGGTCGCCGAGGCGCTGGCCAACGTGGCCAAGCACAGCGGCGCCTCCCTGGCCCGGGTGCGGATCCGCCGGGGCGACGGCACTCTCCTCGTCGAAGTCCAGGACGACGGAGGAGGCGGCGCCGAACCCGCCCAGGGCGGCGGACTTCAAGGCCTGGCCGACCGGGCGGCGGTCCACGACGGCACGCTGCGGCTGTCCAGCCCGCCCGGCGGCCCTACGATCCTTCGGGTGGAGATCCCATGCGCATCGTGATCGCCGAGGACTCGGTCCTGCTGCTGGAGGGCCTGAGCCAGATCCTCACCCGGTTCGGCCACGAGGTCGTCGCCGCGGTGACCGACGCCCCGAGCCTGGCCGCCGCCGTGGCCGAGCACGCCCCCGACGCGGTCGTCACCGACGTCAGGATGCCCCCCGGCTTCCGCGACGAGGGCCTGCGCACCGCCCTGGCGCTGCGCGCCGAACGCCCCGGCCTCCCGGTCCTGGTCCTGTCCCAGTACGTGGAGCAGTCCTATGCCGCCGACCTCCTCCAGACCGGCGGCGGCGTCGGCTACCTCCTCAAGGACCGCGTAGGCCAGGTCGCCGAGTTCATCGACGCCCTCGACCGGATCGCCGCGGGCGGCCTCGTCATCGACCCGGAGGTGGTGCGGCGCCTGCTGTCCCGCCGCCGCGACCGCTCCCCCCTGGAACGCCTCACCGACCGCGAACGCGAAGTCCTCGCCCTCATGGCCGAAGGCCTGTCCAACGGCGCCATCGCCCGCCGCCTCGTCGTCACCGAAGCCGCGATCGTCAAACACGTGGGCTCGATCCTCGCCAAACTCGATCTCCCACCCGCCCCCGACGACCACCGCCGAGTCCGCGCCGTCCTCACCTACCTCCGCGACGCCGACGACCACCCCGGAACCTGACCCCCACCGCCCCGGAGAGCTCGTGACAAGGAGTTGCACACCGCGAAGCAGTTTGCTGAACACACCCGGCTGTCGGATCGGTCACCGCTTGAGGAGTTCGGCCAGCATGGCACTGGTCGCTTGGTCAGCCGGTAGGAACGCCTCAAGTCGTAGTTCGGCGATGGTGACGTCGACAGCGGTGCCGAAATGGGTGAGCGTGGTGATGAGCGTCAGCTCCCTGCCGTCGGCTGGATCATGTGCCCGGAGGCGCAGCGGTACGGCGAAGCCGAGGTGGTGCGGCGACTCGCGCGGACGTGGTGGTGCCAGGTCGGTGAGTTCGGAGGCCAGGCGTTGGAGTCGGTCGTCCGGGTTGCGCACGCTCTCGGCCTGGATGCGGTCGATGATGTGCCACGCCCACTCATCGAGGTTGACGATGCGTGGCGCGAGGCCCTGCGGATGCAGCAGCACCCGGGGAACGCTCACCGGCGGTACGAGCAGATGCGGAGCCACACCGGCGGTGAGGGCGTAGAAGGCGGTGTTGGCCGAGGCCAGGTCGCCGTGCCGGTCGACGACCACCGCCGGGTACGGCAGGTGGCCGTGCAGGATCCGTTCGAGGGCGGTGCGAATCGGTTCGAGTTGGGGGTCGTCCAGGCTGGTCTGCGGGTAGACCGATGCGAATCCGGCTGCAAGGAGCAGTTCGTTGCGCTCGCGGATCGGTATCTCCAGGGATTCGGCCAGCCGGATGATCATTGATCGGCCGGGGGTCGACCGTCCGCTCTCGATGAAGCTGACGTGCCGCTGCGTGGTTCCGGCACGCATGGCCAGTTCCAGCTGGCTGACGCGCCGCCGAGTGCGCCACTCACGCAACGCTCCGGCGAACCCGTCTCTGGTCGATTCGCTGATCACCCACCTTGTATAACGCGGTCGGCTGCCGACCGGCGATTCCCTGCAGGGAATTGCCGCGCGAGAACCGGTGCAACAAAGTCGTTGCCGCACGCCGACCATGCACAACCAAGGGGATCAACCATGGCTGACATCGACATCCACGACCTCACCGACCGCTACGTCGCCGTATGGAACGAACCCGATGCGGAGCGCCGCCGCGCCGCGATTCGCGAGCTGTGGTCCGCCGATGCGGTCCATGTTCTGCAGCCTCCCAAAGAGATCCTGGAGACCGCTGAAGGGCTGGGCTTCGAACGTCTCCTTCTGGAGGCGCGCGGGCACCACGCGTTGGAGTTCCGGGTGACCCGCTCCCACGAAGAGTTCGTCGCACCCGGCACCTTTGTCTTCCGGTCCCGCGGCAACGCCGACCGGCTCCACGACGTTGTCAAGTTCAACTGGGAGATGGCGCCCCGGGACGGGGGTGAGATCGCCGGCGTCGGGCTGGAGATCCTCATGCTCGGCCCCGACGGCCGCATCGTCAGCGACTACCAGTTCATCGAGGGATGACCGCGATGATGGCGATACGCCCATCGATGGTGCGCAGCTACCATGTCACCACCGGCGGCGGTATCGATGGCCTGTCGCTGCGCACGCACGAACCACGCACACCCGGGAAGGGGGAGGTCGCGGTCGCGGTCCACGCCGCCTCGCTCAGCTTCCGCGAACTCCTGGTGCTACGGGGGCAGTACGTGCTGCCCGTCGAACCGGACGTCATACCCGTCTCGGACGGTGCCGGCGAGGTCGTCGCCGTCGGGCCGGACGTCCGGCGGGTGCGCCCAGGCGACCGCGTCACCGCCGCGCTGTTCCCGCGGTGGCTGGACGGCCCGCTGGAACCGGCATACCTGCCGCAGCTGGGTGGCTCGCTCGACGGAATGCTGACCGAGCTGGCCATCCTCCCTGAGGACGCGCTCGTGCACATCCCTGACCACCTCTCCTACGCCGAGGCGGCGACTCTTCCCTGCGCGGCCGTCACGGCATGGAACGCCCTGACCGGCGACGGCCGCGGAATCCAGCGCGGACAGACCGTGCTGGTCACCGGCTCCGGTGGCGTGTCGCTGTTCACGGTGCAATTCGCCAAACTCCTGGGCGCGAAAGTAATCGCCACGACAAGCCGCGCGGACAAGGAACAGCGCCTTCGCGATCTGGGAGCCGACGAGGTGATCAACTACCGCGACATCCCGAACTGGCATACCGCTACCCGTGAACTCACCGCCGGGCGAGGGGTCGACCGCGTCGTCGACACCGCCGGAACGCTGGAGCAGTCGCTGAAGTCAGTCGCCATCGACGGACACATCGCCTTCGTCGGGTCCGTCTCCGGCGACTGGCCACCGGTCGACCCTCGTCTGCTGTTCGGCGTCGCCGCCACAGTCCGCGCATTGGCCGTCGGCAGTCGCGCCCAGTTCATCTCCATGAACGACCTCATCACCGCGCATCGGCTCCGACCGGTCCTCGACCAGGTGTTCCCGTTCGAAGAAGCCGTGGCGGCGTACAGGTACTACGAATCGGCCAGCCCGTTCGGAAAGGTGATCATCAAGATCAGATAGCCGTCGGGCATGCGTGGTCGGGAGAGTTCCGCTCACCCTCGCGATCACGCAGGCCGTGCTCGGCTTCACCTCTAAAAGGTCCTGACAAAGTGTGGGCGAGGTGTCTCCAGCAGATCAGGGCTGCGCCCAGGAGCAGGAGTGCTTCATAGCGCCGGGTCCTGCGCCTGTGCCCTGACGGGGCGTCCCTGGTGTCGAGCCGGATATCGTCGCGTCCGCAAAGGAAAGACAGCACCGCGCATGGGGAACGTTTCAGGAGGCCATGTGAGTACTTCGCCCTTCGCGGCGCGGGCGGTCTCCCAGTTGCTGCACCGGCCCCCTTCGGGAGGGGTCGTCGAGGTCGTGCGGGGGCTGCTGGCCGTCCAGGCGCAGGACGTCGCCGCGTTTCCGCTGGCCTTTCGGGCGCGGATGGACGGTGTCACGCGGGATGAGGTCGACGCGGTCCGGGACGAGCGGTCGGTGCTCAGGTGCTGGGGGCCGCGCGGGACCCTGCATCTGGTGGCGGCCGAGGACGCGGGGTGGTTCCTGCCCCTGGTGCGCGGGTCGGCGGCGGCCTCGCTGCGGCGGCTCCGCGAACTGGGCCGGGAGATGTCCTATGAGGACGCCTTGTGCCGGATCGGGCGGGCCCTGGCCGGGCAGGGCCCGCTGACGAAGGCCGAGCTCGGGGCCCGGCTCGGCGAGGAAGGGCAGGCGATCGTCCATCTCGCCGCGCTCGGGGCACATGCGGGACTCGTCATGCTGGGGGCGGAGCACGGCGGCAGAACCACCTACGTGCACACCGTCGACTGGCTGGGGGCTCCACTGCCCGAAGCGCCGACGGACGTGGAGAAGGCGCTGCGGGAACTGGTCCTGCGCTACCGGCGGGCCCACCACCCGTGCGCTCCGGAGGATCTAGCCCTCTGGTCGGGGCTGCCGCTGCGCTCCATCCGCCGCTCCTGGCGGGAGCTTCCCGAGCCGCCCGCGCCAGAGGACTCCAGCTCTTTCATCCGCCTACTGCCCGCCTACGACGAGTACCTCCTCGGCTGGACCGACCGGCCCGTTCCCGAATCCCACCGCAGAGACGTGCATCCTGGCGGCGGAGTCCTGCGCCCCGTCGTCGTCGCCGACGGACGGATCACCGGCGTCTGGCCCGGCGGCCGACTCGAACTGTGGGAGCCCGCCGACTGCTCCGCCGAACTCACCGACCTCACCCGCTTCCAGCAGCCGTCCCGTTCTCAGGTCGCGGGGAGGCGGCGGAGGAGGTAGGTGTCCATGATCCAGCCGGCGGTGGCTTTGACCTGGGCGCGGGTGTTGGTGATCTCGTTCAGGGCCTCGGCGAGGGGGCCGGAGGCGAGGGCTTCTTCGGGGGAGCCTAGGTTGGCGCCCCACCAGATGTGCCAGGCGGAGGGGTCGGGGAGGGTGCGGCAGCGGAGGGAGCCGTCGAGCATGACGACGAGGTTGTCGTTGCCGGCGGCGGCTTCGGCGGGGAGGCGGCGGCCGGTGGTGACGGTGAGGGAGGTGCCTATGTCGTTGAGGACGAGGCGGTGGCGGGCGGCTAGGAGTTGGAGGCTGCTCACGCCGGGGATGACGTCGTAGTCGAAGGACACGTTGCCGCGGGCCAGGACGCGTTCTACTACGCGGATGGTCGAGTCGTAGAGGGAGGGGTCGCCCCAGACGAGGAAGCCGACGTCGCCGGGGTTCTCCAGCATGGCCTGTTCGTAGGCGGCGGCGCGGGCTTCGTGCCATTCCTCTACGGCGCGGCGGTAGTCGGACGGGTCGTCGCGGTCGCGTTCGGGGTCGCGGACGGTCACCACGCGGTATGCGCCGGGGAGGTGGTGGCGGCAGATCTCCTCGCGGGCGCGGAGGAGGCCGTCGGTGCCGGCGTGGTCGGCGGACTTGTCGGGGACGAGGAAGTAGGCGACCTCGGTCATCGCGCGGGCGGCTTCGGCCGTGATCTGGTCGGGGTGGCCGGGGCCGATGCCGATGATGCGGACGCGTCTCATCTGTCGTCCTCCAGGTCGCCTTCGACTTCGAGGTAGACGCGGCGGAGCTCGGACAGGAGCGCGGGGTCGGGGGATTCCCACAGGCCGCGTTCGGCCGCCTCGTCGAGGCGTTCGATGACGCTGCGCAGTGCCCACGGGTTGGCGCGGCGCATGAACTGCTGGACTTCCCCGTCGAGGACGTAGCTGGTGGCGAGTGCCTCGTACATCCAGTCGTGGACGACGCCCGCCGTCGCGTCGTAGCCGAAGAGGTAGTCGACGGTGGCCGCGAGTTCGAAGGCGCCCTTGTAGCCGTGGCGGCGCATCGCGGTGATCCAGCGCGGGTTGACGACGCGGGCGCGGAAGACGCGGGCGGTCTCCTCGGCGAGGAGGCGGGTGCGCACGGCGTCGGGGGCGGTGGAGTCGCCGATGTAGGCGGTGGGCGCCTTGCCGGTCAGGGCGCGGACGGTGGCGATCATGCCGCCGTGGTACTGGAAGTAGTCGTCGGAGTCGGCGATGTCGTGTTCGCGGGTGTCGATGTTCTTGGCGGCGACGGTGATGCGGCCGTAGTTGGCGCGCAGGTCCTCTTCGGCGGGGGCGCCGTCGAGGCCGCGGCCGTACGCGAAGCCGCCCCAGGCCGTGTAGACCTGGGCGAGGTCGGCGTCGTCGCGCCAGTTGCCCGCTTCGATGACCTGGAGGATTCCGGCGCCGTAGGAGCCGGGCTTGGAGCCGAAGATGCGGGTGGTGGCGCGCCGTTCGTCGCCGTGGCGGGCCAGATCGGCGCGGGCGTGGGCGCGGACGTAGTTCTGCTCGTCGGGTTCGTCGAGGTCGGCGACGAGGCGGATGGCGTCGTCGAGGAGCGCGATGACGTGCGGGAACGCGTCGCGGAAGAAGCCGGAGATGCGGACGGTGACGTCGATGCGGGGGCGTCCGAGCTCTTCCAGGGGGATGACGGTGAGGCCGTTCACGCGGCGGGACGCCTCGTCCCATTCGGGGCGGACGCCGATGAGTGACAGGACTTCGGCTATGTCGTCGCCGGAGGTGCGCATCGCAGAAGTGCCCCACACCGACAGGCCGACCGAGCGCGGGTACTCGCCGGTGTCGTCCAGGTGGCGGGCGAGCAGGGACTCGGCGATGGAGCGGCCCGTCTCGTAGGCGAGCCGCGACGGCACGGCCTTGGGGTCAACGGTGTAGAAGTTGCGGCCGGTCGGCAGGACGTTGACCAGGCCGCGCAGCGGGGAGCCGGACGGACCGGCGGGGATGAAGCCGCCGTCGAGGGCGTGCAGGACGGCGTCGAGCTCGCCGGTGGTGGCGGCCAGGCGCGGGACGACCTGCTCGGCGGCGAACGCCAGCACGTTCGCCACCGCCTCGTCGTCCCGGCCCAGCCGCGTCCGCACCAGACCGGGGATGCGCGCGGCGTCCCAGCCGGCGTCCTCCAGCCCGGAGACCAGGGCGCGTGCCGTCTCCTCGACGGCGTCGACCTCGGTGACGGGGGCGTCCTGCTTCAGGCCCAGCGCGGCGCGCAGGCCCGGCAGCGCCTTGGTGTCGCCGCCCCAGATCTGGGTGGCGCGCAGGATCGCCAGGACGAGGTCGACGCGCGTCGCGCCTTCGGGGGCCTGTCCGAGGACGTGCAGGCCGTCGCGGATCTGGGCGTCCTTGATCTCGCACAGCCAGCCGTCGACGTGCAGGAGGAAGTCGTCGAACTCCTCGTCGTCGGGACGCTCGTCCAGGCCGAGGTCGCGGTTGATCTGCGCCTGCTGGAGCAGCGTCCAGATGCGGGCGCGGATCGCCGGGAGCTTCGCCGGGTCCATGGACGCGATGTTGGCGTGCTCGTCGAGGAGCTGTTCCAGTTTCGCGATGTCGCCGTACGTCTCGGCGCGCGCCATCGGCGGCACGAGGTGGTCGACGATCACGGCGTGGGAGCGGCGCTTGGCCTGCGCGCCTTCGCCGGGGTCGTTGATGAGGAACGGGTAGACGAACGGCATGCCGCCGATCGCGGCGTCCGTCGCGCACGCCGCGGACAGGCCGGCGTTCTTGCCCGGCAGCCACTCCAGGGAGCCGTGCTTGCCGAGATGGACGACGGCGTGCGCGCCGAAGCCGTTCTCCAGCCAGCGGTAGGCGGCCAGGTAGTGGTGCGAGGGCGGCATGTCGGGGTCGTGGTAGATCGCCACGGGGTTCTCGCCGAAGCCGCGCGGCGGCTGGATGAGGATGACGATGTTCCCGGCGCGCAGGGTGGCCAGGACGAGTTCGTCGTCCTCGTTGACGAACAGCGTGCCGGGGGCTGGGCCCCATGCCTCGGCCATCGCGTCGGTGAGCTCGGCGGGCAGGTCGGAGATCCACGCGCGGTAGTCGGCGGCGGGGATGCGCACGGCGCCTTCGGCGAGCTGGGCGTCGGTCAGCCACTCCTCGTCCTGGCCGCCCGCCTCGATGAGCGCGTGGATGAGCGCGTTCCCGGCGGTGGTGTCGGGCTCCTCGCCTTCGACGGGCGGCAGCGGCTCCAGGCCGGGGATCTCGCCGGGGGCGCCCAGGTCGTAGCCGTGTTCGCGCATCGCGCGCAGGAGGCGGACGGCGGAGACGGGGGTGTCCAGGCCGACGGCGTTGCCGATGCGGCTGTGCTTGGTCGGGTACGCCGAGAGGACGATCGCGATGCGGCGCTCGGCCGGGGGGATGCGGCGCAGGCGGGCGTGCGCGACGGCGATGCGGGCGGCCCTCGTGCAGCGTTCGGGGTGGGCGACGTAGCGGGGCAGACCGTCCTCGTCGAGCTCCTTGAAGGAGAACGGGACCGTGATGATGCGGCCGTCGAACTCGGGAATGGCGATCTGGGTGGCAGAGTCCAGCGGGGAGACGCCGTCGTCGGAGGCCTCCCACGTCTCGCGCGACCACGTCAGGCACAGGGCCTGCAGGATCGGGACGTCCAAGGCGCGCATCCGCTCGACGTCCCAGGCCTCGTCGTCTCCCCCGGCGCTCGCGGTGGCGGGCGCGGTGCCTCCGGCGGCCAGAACCGTGACGATGAGCGCGTCGAAACCGGCGAGCTCGGCGTAGAGGTCGTCGGAGGCCGAGCGCAGCGAGGAGACGAACACCGGGACGCCGACGGCCTCGCCGGTCGCGTCGACGGCGTCGGCGAGGGCGTGCACGAAGGCGTTGTTCCCGCTGGTCTCGTGGGCGCGGTAGTACAGGATGGCGATGCGGGGCAGGTCGCCCTGCGGGACCTCGCGCGCCGCGTGGCCCCAGTCGGGGATGACGGCGGGGGGCTCGAAGCCGATGCCGGTGAGCAGCACCGTGTCGGTGAGGAAGGCGTGGAGCTGGGCGAGGTTGCCGGGGCCGCCCTGGGCGAGGTAGCGGTGCGCCTCGGCGGCGACGCCGACGGGGACCGTGGACAGGGCCATCAGCGCGGCGTCGGGGGTCTGCTCACCGCCCAGGACGACGAACGGGACGCCGTGCGCGGCGACGGCGTCGAGGCCCTCCTGCCAGGAGCGGGCGGTGCCCAGGATCCGGACGACGACGAGGTCCGCGCCGTCGAGGAGGGCGGGAAGGCCGGCGGAGGCGTCGAGCCGGGACGGGTTGCCGAGCGTGTAGGCGGCGCCGGAGGCGCGGGCCGACAGCAGGTCGGTGTCGGACGTCGACAGCAGCGTGATGCGCATTCTTCACTTCCAGACCCTCGTGGAAAACATGACGCACCTCGGCCGGTCTCCTGGCTCACGCTTCAGCGCCGCACATCCGGCCTTCCCGGACTGGTCCGTCCAGTGGCCCCGACGAGCTGGCTCGTCGGCGAGGGTCGTGCGACTCGGCGTTCACAGTGGCGAGGGCCGCGCCGGATTCGCACCGGACTTCCCGAACACCAAGGCACGGGCAATGTACCAGCTGCCCGTTCTCGCCCAGTGCATCCGCTCTGCCGTTCACGGGGCATTCGCGGTGCTGTGGCACCATGGCGCCGTGATGCGAGACCGAGCCGACCGCTGCCCCGGCGTTCTGCGACCCTGGCTCGCCGACGACGGAGCGCTCATCCGGCTGCGGCTCCCCGGCGGCCTCATCGGCGCGCCCGCACTGCGCGGGATCGCCCGGGTCGCCGGGCTTTTCGGCGACGGGAACCTGCATCTCACCACCCGCGCCAACCTGCAGATCCGCGGGCTTCCCCACGACGGCGGGCGGGTTCCCGCGGAGGTCGTCGAGGCGGTGCGCGAGACGGGGCTGCTGCCCAGCCCGGCGCACGAGCGGGCCCGCAACATCCTGGCCTCGCCGCTGACCGGGCTCGCCGGGGGGCGAGCGGACCTCCGGGGCGTCACCGCGGAGCTCGACCGGCTGCTGTGCGGCGATCCCGTTCTGGCGGAACTGCCGGGACGGTTCCTGTTCTGCCTCGACGACGGGCGCGGGGACATCGCGGGCCGGGAGCTCGACCTGGGGCTTTTCGCACTCGACGCCTCCCGCGTGCGGTTGCGGGTCGGCAGCGGGCACGGGGGGCCGGTGGTCGGTCCCGCCGACGCCCCGGCCGCGCTGATCGCACTGGCGCGCAGGTTCCTGCACGTCCGCGGCTCGGGGCCGGCCGCGCCCTGGCATGTGGACGAACTCCCGCAGAGCGGCCGTGAGCTGCTGGAGGAGCCGCCCTCTCCCCCACCGCACGTTCCGGGCGGCGGACCCCCGCCGTTCGGGGCGATCCGGCAGGACGACGGGCGGCGCGCCGAGCACGTCGCCGTTCCGGACGGGCTGCTGACCGCCGCCGAGGCGGTGCGGCTGGCGGCACTGGCGCCGCGGCTCGTCGTCACGCCCTGGCGCAGCGTCGTCGTCCCCGACCTGGAGCCTTCCTGACCCTCCGTCCGTCTTCCCGCTTCTCGCGGAGCACCCGCCGTCGTCCGGCGCGGCTCCGTTCCAAGGAGTCCTCATGCAACCGACTCGCCCCGCCAGGCGATTCGACTACCTCACCGACGGCGCCGCGATCTACGTGGACTCGTTCGCGACGATCCGCGCCGAGAGCGACCTGGCGCACCTGCCGGCCGACGCCGAGAAGGTCGCCGTCCGGATGATCCACGCCGCCGGGCAGGTCGACCTCGCCCGCGACCTCGTCGTCCACGAGCGGCTCGCCTCCGCGGCCCGCGCCGCGCTGGAGGCGGGCGCGCCGATCCTCACCGACGCGCACATGGTCGCCTCCGGAGTGACCCGGGCGCGGCTGCCGCGGGACAACGAGGTGGTCTGCCTGCTGCGCGACCCGCGCGTCCCGGACCTGGCCCGCGCGTGGGGCACGACGCGTTCGGCGGCCGCGGTGTCGTTGTGGGGCGAGCGGCTCGAAGGCGCCGTGGTGGCGATCGGGAACGCGCCCACCGCGCTGTTCCACCTGCTGGAGCTGCTGCTCGACGGAGCGCCCCGGCCCGCCGCGATCATCGGCGTCCCCGTGGGTTTCATCGGCGCCGCCGAGTCCAAGGAGGCGCTCGCCTCCTTCGAGCTCGACGTGCCGTTCCTCACCGTCCGGGGGCGTCGTGGCGGCTCCGCCATGGCCGCCTCCGCCCTCAACGCACTGGCACAGGAAGCGGAATGACCGGAAAGCTCTACGGTGTCGGCGTCGGGCCGGGCGATCCCGACCTCCTCACGCTCAAGGCGGCGCGGCTCATCGCCGGAGCCGACGTCATCGCCTACCACGCCAAGTCCAGCGGGCGCTCCAACGCCCGGCGCATCGCCGCCGGGCTCTTCCCCGAGGGCGTCATCGAGGAACGCCTCGTCTACCCGGTGACGACGGGCACGACCGACCATCCGGGCGGCTACGCCGGGGCGATCGCCCAGTTCTACGAGGAGTCCGCCGAACGGCTCGCCCGGCACCTGACGGCCGGACGCGACGTCGTCCTGCTCTCCGAGGGCGATCCCCTCTTCTACGGCTCGTACATGTACATGCACGACCGCCTCTCCCCCCGCTTCCCCGCCGAGATCGTCCCCGGCGTGACCTCGGTCTCGGCGGCCACCGCGGCGATCGCCAGCCCCCTCGTCCGCCACACCGACGTCCTGACGATCCTGCCCGGCACCCTGCCCGTCCCCGAGCTGGCCCGCCGCCTCGCCGACACCCAGGGCGCCATCATCATGAAGCTCGGCCGCACCTTCCCCGGCGTCCTCCAGGCGCTGACCGAGGCGGGCCGCCTCGACGACGCCCTGTACGTCGAACGCGCCTCCATGCCCGAGGAGTGCTGGCGCCCCGCCCGCGAGGTCGACCCGGCCTCCGTCCCGTACTTCTCCGTCATCGTCGTCACCGGCGACAGCGCCAACGGCGTCCGCCCCACCAGCGCCCCCGCCGCACGCCTCACCGGCGCGCCCGCCCCGTCTCCGCGGCCCGCGTCGGCCGGGGCCCAAGCCGCCGAGCTCCTCGTCGTCGGGCTGGGTCCCGGCCCGGACGCGTGGCTCACTCCCGAGGCCGCCGAGGTGCTGGCGGGCGTCGACCACATCGTGGGCTACGCCCCGTACGTCGACCGCGTCCCCCAGCGGGCGGGCCTGCGGCGCCACGCCAGCGGCAACACCGTCGAGGTCGACCGCGCCGCCCACGCGCTGCGCCTGGCCGCCGCCGGGGAGCGCGTCGCCGTGGTCTCCGGCGGCGACGCGGGGGTCTTCGGCATGGCCGCCGCGGTCTTCGAGGCCGCCGAGCACCCCGACCTGCGGCACGTCCCCATCCGCGTCGTCCCCGGCATGACCGCCGTCCAGGCCGTCGCCGCCCGCGCGGGCGCCCCCCTCGGTGGCGACTTCGCCGTCATGAGCCTCTCCGACCGCCTCAAGCCCTGGCCCGTCATCGAGAAGCGGCTGCGCGCCGTCGCCGAGGCCGACCTCGTCCTCGGCATCTACAACCCGGCCTCCCGCTCCCGCACCACCCAGGTGGCCGAAGCCCGGAAGGTCCTCCTCGACCACCGCCCCGCCGACACCGTCGTCATCGTCGGCCGCGACATCGGCCGCGCCGAGGAGTCCCTGGTCATCACCACCCTGGGCGACCTCGACCCCGCGTCCATCGACATGAAGTGCCTGCTCGTCATCGGCGCCCGGGGCACCAGGCGCACCCCGTCCGGCCGCGTCTGGACCTCCCGCTCCGTCCCGGAGGTCCAGGCGCGGTAGTGGTCGAGGTGTACGGGCGGCGTTCCGTGCCGCGTGTCCCGATCCGACGCCGGACGCCCGCCTTGTCAGGTCCAGGGCGGTTCGGTGAGGGTGAGGAGTTCCGCGCGGGCCACGGTGAGCTGCTCGGGGGTCAGGTAGGGGGTCGAGAGCGCGGTGGCGAGGCCTTCCGCGGCGTAGCGGATGGCGAGCGCCCGCCCTTCGGGGAGCCCGTCGGCGGCGAAGGCCTCGTCCCACGCCCGCGCGTCGCGCCGGCTGAACTCCTCGTCCTGCGCCGGGGGTCCGAGCACGGCGAAGAGACCGGTGACGGAGAAGGCGCCGACCAGGTACTCGCTGTCTCCGGTGAGGGCCCGGACGTAGCCGCGGGTGAACTTGCCCGGCCGGTTCTCGGAGAGGTCGATGTGCGCGCGGACCTCGTCCCACATGCGGTGGGCGGAGTTCCGGTACACCGCCTGGACCAGGGCTTCCCGGGAGGGGAAGTGGTGCATGAGGCCGCCCTTGGTGACGCCCGCGGCGGCGGCGATGTCGCCCAGGCTCACCTGGGCGCCGCGTTCGGTGAAGACCCTCTCGGCGGTGTCGAGGATCGCACGGCGGGTGCGTTCCTTGTCGCGGGTCCGGCGTTCAGGCGTGGACATGCTCCTCCTCCGTCCCGGCGGTGGCCGAGGGGATGACGCGCCAGGCGAGCACCGCCGACACGGCGAGGATCGCGGCGGCGAGGAAGGCCGTGGCCTGCACCGCGGTGGTGAAGGACTCCCTGGCGGCGGCGAGGGCGTCGTGGTCGGCGACCGCGGCCACGGCGGTGGCCAGCGACTGTTCGACGGCTGCGGTGTCGGCCGGCGGCAGGGCGGGCGGCAGGTCCAGATCGGCGCGGTAGACCGCGACCTGGATCGAGCCCAGGACCGCGATGCCCAGGGCTCCGCCGAGTTCGTAGCCGGTCTCGGCGATCGAGGAGGCGGCGCCGGCCCTCTCCTTGGGGACCGCGGTGACCACGGCGTCGGTGGACAGGGTCATGGCGATGCCGATCCCCAGGCCGATGACGACCAGGAAGACGCCCAGACCCCAGTACGACGGCAGGGAGGCGGCGAGCCCCAGACCGGCGAGGCCGACGGCTCCGGCGGCCAGCCCGGCGCCGATCGAACGCCCCGTGCCGAGCCTGGCGGCCAGGGCGCCGACGAACACGATGACGGCCATGGAGGCGATCGTCGAGGGCAGCTCGGCCAGCCCCGCCTGCAGCGGACCGTATCCGCGCACGAGCTGCAGGTACTGGGAGAAGAAGTACAGCAGCCCCATGAAGGCGAAGATCGCCAGCGCGTTCGCGGCCACCGATCCGGCGAAGGCGGGGACCTTGAACAGCGAGACGTCCAGGAGCGGGAACCTCAGCCGCTTCTGGCGGCGCAGGAACGCCCACCCCGCGGCGAGCCCGACCGCGGCGGTCGCGGGGACGCTCCAGTCCGGGCCGGAGCCCACCCAGTGCTTGACCGCGTACACCAGGGGGACGATCGCGAGGATCGACAGCGCCGAGGAGGCGAGGTCGACCGGCTGGTCGGAACGGCCGCGCGACTCCGGCAGCAGAAGATATCCGGTGACCAGGACCAGCAGCATGACCGGCATGTTGATCAGGAAGACCGAGCCCCACCAGAAGTTCTCCAGCAGCAGGCCGCCGACCAGCGGCCCCGCGGCGGCGCCGGCGGTGGCGCCGGCCGACCAGATCGCGATGGCGCGCGTGCGCTGCCCGGCGTCGGTGAACGTCGCGCGCACGATCGACAGCGACGAGGGCATCAGCGTCGCGCCGGCGACGCCCAGCAGGGCCCGGGCCGCGATCAGCGTCTCCGGGTCCGAGGCGAAGGCCGCCGCCACCGACGCGGCGCCGAACGCGCCGCTGCCGATCAGCAGCAGCCGCTTGCGGCCGATCCGGTCGGCCAGGTTGCCCATCGTGATGAGCAGTCCGGCCAGGACGAAGGAGTAGATGTCCCCGATCCACAACAGCTCCGTCGCCGACGGTCCGAGGTCGGCCGTCAGCGACGGGACCGCCAGGTAGAGGACGGTGCCGTCGATGGTCAGGAGCAGGACGACCAGCACGAGGACGCCGAGCGCGAGCCATTCGCGGCGCCCGGCCCGCGCCGGCGAGGTGTCGTTCGTTCCAGTCACAAGCCGTACACTAACCGACCAAACGGACTGTTAAAGAAACCAGATGGTTCCCGCACGGCGGAGACACGATGCCGCTCGAGCGGCCCGGCGCCTCCTGAGGGCGGGTCAGATCCAGGTGGGGAGTCGGGCGTAGCGGGCGCCGAAGCCGCCGTCGGGCAGGATCCGGGTGATGGCGTCCAGGTCGGCGGGGGTGAGGGAGAGGTCGGCGGCGGCGGTGTTCTCGGCCACGCGGTCGGGGCTGCGGGTACCGGGGATGGGGACGATGTCGTCGCCTTGGGCGAGGAGCCAGGCGAGGGCGAGTTGGGCGACGGTCGCGTTCTTGGTGGCGGCCAGGTCGGTCAGCCGGCGGACGGCTTCGGCGTTCTTCTCGAAGTTGCCGGGCTGCCAGCGGGCGTCGAGGGCGCGGCGCATGTCGGTCTCGTCGTAGGCGGCGGCGGGCTTGACGGCGTTGGTGAGGAAGCCGCGGCCCAGCGGGGAGTAGGCGACGAAGCCGATGCCCAGTTCGCGCAGGACCGGGAGGAGCTGCTCCACGTCGCGTTCGAACAGGGAGTACTCGGTCTGCAGGACCGAGACGGGGTGGACGGCGTGGGCCTTGCGGATGGTCTGCGGGCCCGCCTCGGACAGGCCGAAGTACTTCACCTTGCCCGCCTCGATGAGCTCCTTGACGGTTCCGGCGACGTCCTCGATCGGCACGTCCGGGTCGACGCGGTGCTGGTAGAGCACGTCGACGTGGTCGACGCCGAGGTGGCGCAGGCTGTTGTCGAGGACCTCGCGGATGTGCTCGGGCCGCGAGTCGGTGCCCATCTCGCGGGTGAAGCCGAACTTCGTCGCGATGGTGATCTCGTCGCGGAACGGCGCGACGGTCCGGCCGACGACCTTCTCGTTCTCGCCCCAGCCGTAGAGCTCGGCGGTGTCGAAGTGGGTGACGCCCAGCTCGTGGGCGCGCCGGATCGCCGCGACGCCCTCGGCGGTGTCGCCGGGACCGTACGCCATCGAGATGCCCATCGCGCCGTAGCCGAGAGCGGAGGTGACCAGGCCCTGGCGGCCCAGAGTGCGCTGCTGCATGAAGAAGCCCCTTCGCGGAGGACGGAACGCCCGGAGCCGTACCGAACCGTTCGGTATGGCCTTGTCGTCAGACTACCCATCCCGCTCCACGAATCAAACCGAACGGTTCGGTCGGCTAGGCTGGGGGCATGACCAGCCCCGACTCGACCAGGGACCGGATCGTCGCCGCCGCCCAGGCCGAGTTCGCCCGGCACGGCATCGCCGGCGCCCGCGTCGACCGGATCGCCAAGGCCGCCCGCACCAGCAAGGAACGGGTCTACGCCCACTTCCGCAGCAAGGAGGACCTCTACGGCTTCATCGCCTCGCAGGAACTCGCGGCCGCGGCCGAAGCCGCCCATTTGGACCCCGCCGACCTCCCCTCCTACGCGGCCCAGCTGTTCGACTACTTCACCGCCCACCCCGACCGCTACCGGTTCATCGCCTGGGGCCGCCTCGAACTCGCCGCCGACCCCCGCGACGGCGCCCCCGGCCCCGCCCTCTACCGCGACGCCCTCCTCGGCAAGATCGAAAAGCTCCGCCGCGCCCAGCGCGCAGGCGACCTCGACCCCACCTGGGACCCCGTCGACATCATGGCCCTCGTCGTCCAGATCACCCACACCTGGCTCGACCAGACCGCCCTGGCCGCCGTCGCCCCCCGCACCGCCGCCGACCCCGCCCCCTCCGCCCGCCGCGCCGCCGTCATCCGCGCCGTCACCGCCCTCTTCCCCCCGGCCCGGCCCGCTTCAACGCCTTCCGCCTGACCCGGCGACGTCACGCGCCCGACCGGGTAGTGCCCGCCCGGCTTCAGCCCGCTGGCGACGGTCTTCCTCGCCGTCTTCGCGGTCGCCTCCGTCCAGAACGGACGTTCCAGCCGTCCCCGCTGAGACCACTCCCGACACGGGGCGGGTCGACGATGAGAACGTTGTCGTAGCGGCTTCCTCCCGGTGAGCCGCGCAGGACGCTTCGATAGCCTCTGGGCGTCTGTGGCACCGACTGAATCAGATGGATGCCCGGAGCCGTGCGCTGAAGCGGTTCCCAGGTGTGATCCCCACGGCGAGGAGCTCCCCATGGCGACGGACAAGGGCCACTCCTTCTCGTTCACCCCCGGTTCTACGAGATCGACTCCCAGAGCGTCATGTTCAACAGGGTCTAGCAAGGAACTCCGGCCGTTCACGGCCGGAATTCAGGAAACACTCTCAGTGCCGTGGAGGGGACGCTATGTTGCGGGTGTGAAGCTGGTGGTGCAGGTGAAGCTGCTCCCGGACGAGGCCACCGTGGTGGCTTTGCGAGAGACGCTGCACATCTGCAACCGGGCCGCCGACCACGCTTCCCGGCGTGCGTTCGACACCGGTGTCACCAGCAGCCGGGCGCTCCAGCGGCTGGTGTACGCAGAGGTGAAGGCGATGGGCCTGTCCGCCCAACCCGCTCTGCACGTCGTGCGTAAGACCGCCGGCGCCTACGCCACCTTGAAAGCGAACCTGAGGGCCGGTAACCACCGCCCGGTGGGTTCCAGGCGGCGCCGGGCGGTGGAGTCCAAGCCGGTGCGCTTCCGCAAGGACGCCGCCCAGCCGTTCGACGACCGCTGCCTGTCCTGGCAACTGGATACCCGCACCGTCTCGATCTGGACCGTCCACGGCCGCGTGAAGAACATCCCGTTCCAGTGCTCGCCGGCCCAGTGGAAGATGCTCACCGAGCATCGGCGCGGGGAGTCCGACCTGGTGTTCCGGGGCGGGAGGTGGTACCTGTACGCCACCTGCGAGGTTCCCGAACCCGCCTTGCTCGATCCGGTCGGCTTCCTGGGGGTGGACTTGGGCATCGTGAACATCGCCACCACCAGCGACGGCGACCGGTATGCAGGAAAGCACCTCAACCAGGTCCGTCACCGGCACCGGCGACTGCGCCGCAAACTCCAGAAGAAGGGCACCAAGTCCACCAAACGGCTCATGCGCAAGCTGTCGGGCCGGGAGGCGCGGTTCGCGGCCGACACCAATCACCGCATCGCCAAGAAGCTCGTGACCGAGGCTCAACGCACCTGCCGCGGCATCGCCCTGGAGGACCTGGGCGGTATCCGCGACAGGGTACGGCTTCGTAAGCCCCAGCGGGTCACGCTGCATTCCTGGTCGTTCGCACAACTCGGTGCATACATCTCCTACAAGGCCGCTCGGGTCGGGGTGGCGGTGGCGTTCGTCGATTCCCGCCACACCTCGCAGGAATGCAGCCGCTGCCACCACATCAGCCGGAGTAACCGGCCTGATCAGTCCACTTTTCTTTGCACGTCGTGTGGCTTCGCTGAGCACGCCGAGTGCAGGTCGTCCACGCCGAGCTCGACTGGAAGGACTCGATCAAGACGCACGACCGCGTGGAGGTCCTGGTCGGCACCGCCCGCATCGGCACGAAGAGCTTCACGCTGGACTTCGCCTTCCGCAAGGACGGGCGGATCACCTGCACCGGGGAGATCGTCTACGCGGTCGTCTCCCCCGAGGCCGCGCAGGCGGTGCCCGTCCCCGCCCGCCTGGCCGAAGCGCTCGCGCCGGTCGACTCCCTGCGGGAGCGGCTCGGCTCGCCCTGAAGACGCCCCGCCGGAAGCGACGTCCCTGGGCGACTAGGGCGAACGCTCCGACGCGGGACGGGCGCCATGCCCCGGCGCCCGTCCCGCGGTTCTCCGGGGTCGCAGGGCGGGAGCCGATGCGGCCGACGCCGGAGTCGGAGAACGGGCCGTCTTCCCTTTCCGCGGTCAGTCGATGACCGCGGTGGCCTCGACTTCGACCAGGAGGTCGGGCTCGCCCAGCGCGGCGACGCCCAGCAGGGTGATCGGCTTGACCGGGTCGACGCCCAGCTTCGCGGCCGCCCGGGCGACGCCCTCTCCCAGCAGGGGCATCTTGTCCGGGGTCCAGTCGACGAGGTAGACGGTCAGCTTCGCCACGTCGTCGAAGGACGCGCCGGCCTCGGCCAGGGCGGTGCCGATGTTGAGGTAGCACTGCTCGACCTGGGCGGCCAGGTCTCCTTCGCCGACCCTGTTCCCTTCGGCGTCGCGGGCGACCTGGCCGGCGAGGAACACCAGCTTCGACCCCGTGGCGATGGACATCTGCCGGTAGACCTCGGGCTTGGGCAGTCCGTCGGGGTTCACCAGGGTCACGGCCATGCTGTCTCCTTGTCGTCGGAGCCCCGCGGGCTCACGTCCCACAATACATAGCATTGCTATGTATTGTGGGGGCATGGCAAGGACCAGAGACCCCGCGGTCCGCACCCTGCTCCTCGAGCGCGCCGCGCACATGCTCCGGACCCGCGAGCCCCTCACGCTCCGCTCCCTGGTGGCGGGGACCGGCGTGTCGACCATGGCCGTCTACACCTATTTCGACGGCATGGACGGCGTGTGGAAGGCGCTGCGGCAGGAGGGCTTCACCCGCCTGGCGGCCAGGCTCACGACGGTGGCGGCGTCCGCGGACCCGGTCCGGGACCTGGCCGCCCTGGGCGCCGCCTACCTGCGCAACGCCCTGGACGACCCCGACCTGTACCGCGTCATGTTCGACGCGACCTTCGAACTCCAGGACCCGCGGGCCGCCGACGAGACCCTGTACGCCCTGGTCCAGGCCGTCGAACGGGCCAAGGACGCAGGCCGCTTCCGCGACGACGTGGACCCGCTCGAACTGGCCACCCAAAGCTGGATCGTCGGACACGGCCTGGCCTCCCTCACCGCCACCGGCCCCCTGCCGCCCGAGACGCTCGCCCACGGCATCCCCCTGCTGACCGCGCTGTTCACCAGCGCCGGAGACGCCCCCGACCGATGCCGCCGATCGGTCGAGCACGGCTGGCAGCGACTGCTCCAGCCCTCCAGCACGCCGTCCGAGCAGCTCCGCAGCCGCCGAGACCCGCACCGGTGAGTCTCGGGAGGTCCGCGAAGGCGATGCTTCGAGGCGTCAGCGGGAGTGCTTGGCGTGCTTGAGGCGGGACATGGGGAGGGCCGGGATCCAGCGGGACTCCTGGAAGAGTTCGTAGGAGCGCCACTGGCCCTGCCTGTCGGAGGGGGGCCAGACGGGCTTGGAGATCTGGTCGGCGGTGGCCAGGGCGGTGCCGGTGGACGGGTCGATGATGAGGACGGTGTCGTAAAGGGTTCCTCCCTGCACCATTTCGCCGTTCCGCACGAAGTTGCTGTCGGCCCTGCCGGTGAGGGCGATGGCCTGGCCCGTACGGCCCAAAGGGTCGGTCATCTCGCCGCGGGACTCGACGCCGGGGATGTGGGAGAGCATGCCGAAGGCCGCCGATCGGAGGGCGGGAGAGACCGGAAGGCGGGCGACCAGGTCGACGCCCGCGCGGAAGAGGTCACCGGAGAGGAGGTACCTGTGCTGGACGGGGTCGGGCCGGTTCTCCTTCGGAGCGGCGTCGGTCATGGCGGTCATCTCGCGGAGGAGGCGGTCGTAGAGGGCCTTCGGGTCGGTCGGGAGCTTCGCGAGGTTCTCCGGGGTCGCGAGGCGGGAGCCGATGCGGCCGACGCCGAAGTCGGAGACGTGCCGCCAGACGTCCGGGGTGGTGGCAGGAGGTTCGAGCTTGACGCGCACACGGCCCCTCTCCTGGGACATGCCGAAGAACTCGAAGGGAGGGGTCTCGAACGTCCAGCCGCGGGGGGAGCCGTCGGCCTTCCATGCCTGCTCGGCGGCCGAAGAGGCGAGTGCGGTGCCCAGATCCCGGTTGATCATGTACTGGTAGTGGCCGGGTTCCTTCGCGCGCCACATCTCCTGTTCCGTCCGGCTGTCGAGCAGGTAGTCCTTGCCGGGGATCGAGATCTGCCGTCCGGAGATCCAGCGGGTGTAGAGGAAGTCGCCTTCGGCCGCGGGTGCCTTCAGCGAGGACGCGCCCGCGGCGAGGAGGATCTCGCGGGCGGACAGCGGTGTCGGGGCGGTCTCGGACGGGCGGCTCTGCGGCGTCGGCGGTGTCGTGCCGGTGGTGGCGATGACCGCCACGGCGGTTCCGGCCGCGACGACGCCCAGGCCCGCGGCCTTCCAGAGAGACCGGCCGCGCCGGGCCGGTGCCGAGGAGGCGTCGGGAGCGGAAGCGAGGGCGCGGGTCAGGTCGCGGTCGCGCCGGGTCCGGTCGGGGGCGGGGCCGAGGTCGGGCCGGGCGGCGGCGAGGGCCTGGAGCAGGTCGTCGGGCATGGGGGTCCTCCCGGGTCGGGCGGGCATCAGGTGGCCTCGGGGATCAGGGCGGCGAGCGCGGGCGGGGCGGGCCGGGCCAGCCGTTTGCGGGCGCGGTGCAGGCGGACGAAGAACGCCGCCTTGGAGCAGCCGACGACCCGGGCCGCCTCGGCGGCGGAGAGGCCGTGCCAGGCGATCAGGGTGAGCGCCTCGCGGTCGGCCTCGGACAGGGCCGCCAGCCGGTGCAGCAGCTCGGCGCGCTCGGCCACCTGCTCGCCGACGTCGTCCTCCGGGGTCGCCCAGCCTCTCAGCTCCCGGGCCAGGGAGTCCTGCCGCGCCTCGTCCCGGAAGTTCTTCCTGGCCACGTTCCGCGCCACGCCCAGCAGCCAGGGGAGCGGTGGATCGGGCAGGTCGGCGAACCGCCGCCAGGCGATGCAGAAGGTCTCTCCCGCCACCTCCTCGGCCAGGTCCCGGCCCGCCACCGTCACCGCATAGGCGAAGACCTTCGGATGGCACTCGTCGTACAGGGCGGTGAAGCGCTCCGCGGGATCCAAGCCGTACCCTTTCCATGGTTCTGTCCTGGGTAGTGCGCGGAAGCGGCACATTCTTACGGCCGGTGGCGACTTTCGCCGGGCCCCCTCGGGTTCTGACGGCCAGTGGCAGTGGGAAGATGTCGATCATGCCGCGCAGCAAGCTCCTGCCTCCTCTCGTGCTCGTGGCGGCCTTCGCCCCCGCCGCGCCTTCCCACGCCGCTCCGGCGTCGCCGTTCAAGGTGCTCGAGAAGGTGGACGGAGTGGCGAGCCGGATCGTCATGACCGGAGCGAAGTCCGGGTTCGCGTTCTTCGTCAGAGGCGAACCCCGGAAGCCGCTCGCCTACCGGTGGAACGGCAGGACGTGGCGTGCCACTCCGATGCCCGGCGGGTTCGGCGACGCGCTCAACCTCGAGGTCGAAGCCGCCGCTTCGGGGCCTTCCCGCGTGTGGGCGCTGATGTCGACTCACGACGGGAACGAGGGGGCGGCCCGAAGCCGGGTGGTCCGCTGGGACGGGCGGCGCTGGTCGAAGGTCCGGTCCTTCCCCGGCATGCTGCTCGACCAGATCGCGGTGAAGGGCCGGAAGGACGTCTGGGTCTTCGGCACGGACGCCAGGACGAAGAAGGACAAGGCCTGGCACTACAACGGCCGCGTCTGGCGCACGAAGACCGTACCGGGCTCGCAGCACTCCTATCTGAAGGTCCGGTCGGGCGCGGGCCGGATCTGGGCGATCGACTGGTTCAGCGGTCACCGACTGCTCCGCTGGACCGGGACCCGCTGGAAGGCCGTCAAGGTCACACTGCCCGGAGGCGTCTCCCGCTGGGAGACGACGTCCCTGGACGTCCAGGACGAGCGCGTCACCGTCGGTTTCTCCACGAAACGGTCGACCGAAGACGGCGTCCCACTGTCGGGGGAAAGCCGCATCGTCTCCGGGAACGGCCACCGTTGGCGTGTCGAGAAGCCCGGTCCCGCCCGAAGCAAGGTCCTGCAGATCGCCGTCCCGGACGGCCGCGGCGGCATGTGGGCCCTCGGCTCCGACCCCGCCATCGGCCCCGACGACGCAGACCGCCTCTACCACCGCACCGCCAAGGGCCGCTGGAAGACCCGCGCCCTCCCCTACGGCGGCCTCAACACCCGGCCCGAGGACCTGGCCCGCCTCCCCGGCTCCACCCGGCTGATCGGCGTCGCCGGCACCTACCTCGTCCACGAGTACGGCCGGATCATCACCACCCGCTGAAAGAAGTCGTGTTCCCGCCGGTCGGGACCGGTCGGAGCGCCCACCAGTTCCTCGACCAGCGCCGGTTCCGCGGGCGGGGCGTGCGTCATCAGGCGCATCGCGAGTTCAAGATCTGCCGGAAAATCCCCAGCAGAAAATAGCATTTCTGCCTTCTGTCATATTCCGGCCAAAAGTCTACGCTTTTCGCCCGTTGACGGAATCTTACCCATTTTCTACGTTCACAGTGATCGTTCATCCTCGTATCCGCTTCCGCCCGCCCGACACGTGCGGAAGCAAGGCCCCCGGAAAACCCGAAAGCAGGAGACATGAGAATCGTCCGCGCGCTCGCCGTCCTTTTCACGGCGATGATGACGGCGCTGATGTTCGGCGGTCCCGCGTCCGCCACCACGATCGGCAATCACGGCGGCTGGCTGGCCGTCGCCCTGGCCTCGCAGGGCTGCGCCCCCGTCGCCATGGAGGGGACGGTCGCCGCCTCCGGCTCCCCCGTCACCGTCTCCAACACGTTTTTCCCCGGCACGTGCAGCGGCGGGCTCGCCATCACCGTCTCCGGCGGTTCCTTCACCTACGTCGGGGGCACCTGGGACGGCAACGCCACGCTGCCCGCCGTCTTCTCGATGACCTCTCCCGCCCCCTGCTCCTACTCCGCCACCATCCCCGCCCGGCTCTACAACGGGACCAATTCCTCCCGGCCCTATCCCCTCAACAACCACCTGCAACTCGAATTCGACACCACGGCCGTCCTCACCAAGATCTCCGGCTCCTTCCTGTGCCCCAGCACCACGAACATGGTCTTCGACGCCGTCTACCAGGTCCGCGGCTGGAACAGTTCCACCAACCTCTACGACCGGACCATGACCATCGCCCCCTGATCGGCCCGCGGCGCATTTCCCGGTCACCGGTGATCGTGGAAAAGAAAGCGGCACCGCCTGCTCGGGTCGAATGAGCGGGCGGTGCCGGGCGACCATTCACCAGGGGCGCATGACCTTGTCCGGGGTCATGGGAGTGCTGCGGATGCGGCGGCCGGTGGCGTGGTAGATGGCGTTGCAGACGGCGGCCGAGACGCCGACGATGCCGATCTCGCCGACGCCCTTGGCGCCGAGGCGGCTGGCTATGCGGTCCTCCTCGTCGACGAAGAGGACTTCGATGTCGGCGATGTCGGCGTTCACCGGGACGTGGTACTCGGAGAGGTTGTGGTTCATGAAGCGACCGAGGCGGTGGTCGCTGTAGGTCTCCTCGTGGAGGGCACCGCTGATGCCCCACACCACGCCGCCGGAGATCTGCGAGGTCGCCGTCTTCAGGTTCATGATGCGGCCCGCGGCCACGGCGCTCACCACGCGGGTGACGCGTACCGTGCCGAGGTCCTCGTCGACCTTGACCTCGCAGAAGACCGCCGAGTGGGTGCCCAGCGCCCATTTGCGTTTGCGGAGCATGTTGGACACCAGGGTGTGGCTCGCCTCGAGGCGCTGCTCGCCCGCCGCGGCCAGGAGGTCCACCAGGCGCATCGAGCGCTCCGGGGAGCCCGGGACGCGCAGGTGGCCGTCGGCGAACTCGACCTGGTCGAGGGTCAGGTGCTCGAACGGGGAGCCGGGCAGGCGGCGGGCGAGGCGGAGGAGCTTCTGCTGCAGTTCGACGCAGGCGCCCTCGACGGCCGAGCCGATCGTCGCCACGTGGCTGGAGCCGCCTTCGACGGAGGCCAGCGGCAGGTTCGAGTCGCCCAGCTGGAAGATCACGTTCTCCAGCGGCAGGCCCATGGTCGCGGCCGCGATCTGCGCCATCACCGTGTAGGTGCCGGTGCCGATGTCGCTGGCGGCGCTGCTGACGACGAGGCGTCCGTCCGTGTGCAGTACCGCGGTGGCGCGGCCGTAGAACTGGGCGGCGTCCCAGATGCCGGTGGCCATGCCCCAGCCCACCAGCTCGTGCCCGTCCTGCATGGAGCGGGGGCGCGGGGGGCGTTCGGCCCAGCCGAAGCGTTCGGCGCCCCGGGTGTAGCAGGCCCGCAGTTCCTTGGACGAGTACGGCAGGTCCTCCATCGGCGAATATTCGGTGTAGTTGCGCAGCCGCAGTTCCAGCGGGTCCATGTCCAGCTCGACGGCGAGCTCGTCCATGGCCACCTCGAGCGCGTGCACGCCGTGCACCGCGCCGGGGGCCCGCATGTCGATGGGCGTGTACTGGTCGAGGTCGACGAGCCGGTAGCCGAGGCGGATGTTGTCGCACGCGTACAACTTGCCCGACCAGTTGACGACGACCTCGGTGTAGTCCTCCATCCGCGACGTCTCGGCGATCGCCACGTGCTCGATGGAGCGCAGCGTGCCGTCGCGGTCGGCCGCCAGGCGCACCCGCTGCCACGTCTCGGGCCGGTGCCCGAAGGTGAACATCTGCTGGCGGGTCATCACCACGCGCACCGAACGTCCCAGGTACAGCGTTCCCATCACCGCCAGGGGCAGCTGGTACTGCGGACGCAGGCCCGAGCCGAACGCGCCGCCGACGTAGGGGTTGCGTACGGTCACCTGGCTCTTCTTCAGGCCGAACACGCGCGATACGTAGGAGCGGCAGTTGATGGAGCTCTGGTTCTTGTCGTAGATCGTGAGGTGGCCGTCCTCGCCGCGGATGACGGTCGAGGCGAACATCTCCATGGGGTTGTGGTGCTCGACTCCGGCGGTGTAGACGGCGTCCATCTTCACTTCGGCGGCACCGTAGGCGGCCCGCGCGTCGCCCTTCTCGGACGGCGGCGGCTTGTATCCGAACTTCAGAGGCCGGGGGCGGTGCGCCCGCCGGAGGCTCGCCAGCAGGTTCGTGTCGTGCGGACGCTCGTCGTAGCGCACCCGTACCAGGCGTGACGCCGCCCGCGCGGCCTCGAACGTCTCGGCCAGGACCAGCGCCACGGGCTGGCCGCTGTAGCGGACGCGGTCGTCGTGCAGCGGCTTGAACGGCGAGCCCGCGGGAGCCGTCAGGTCCTTGAAGGCGAAGCCGAGCGAACGCATCCGCGGCCGGTTCTCGTGCGTCAGCACGGCCAGCACGCCCGGGACCTCCCTCGCCTTGCGGGTGTCGATGGAGACGATCCGGCCCCTGGCGATGGTGCTGTTGACCACCACGCCGTGCACGAGGCCGTCGGCGGGGTGCTCCGCGGCGTAGCGGGCGCCTCCGGTCACCTTGGCCACGCCGTCCACGCGCGACACCGGCTGGCCGAGCCGCACGGTGCCGGTGCCGACCGGCGCGGTCGGGGCGTTGAGGTCGGCGATCAGGTCGGTCACGGCTGCTCCTCGGTGTCCATGCGGTCCAGCGGGGGTCCTTCGAACGGCTCGCTGGTGAAGAACGGGAGCCCGAGCAGGCCGGTGTTCGACGGGACGCCGTCGAGGGCCATGCCCAGCGCCCGTACCACCGCGCGGTGGGCGAGCGGGATCTTGAACGCGTTGTCGCCCTGGCTGCGCGCCCCTTCGAGCACGGTCTCGGCGGCGGCCTCGAACGCGGCGGGAGTGGGGCGCGCGCCCACCAGGACGGCCTCCGCCGCGGGCACCCGCCACGGCTTGTGCGCCACGCCGCCGAGCGCGAGGCGCGCTCCCCGTACGACGCCGTCCTCGTCGAGGTCGAGTGCGGCGGCGACCGAGACCAGGGCGAAGGCGTAGGAGGCCCGTTCGCGCACCTTCAGGTAGGTGGAGTGGGCGGCGAACTCGTCGGCGGGCGGGAGCTCGATGGCGGTGATCAGCTCGTTCTCGCCGAGCGTGGTGTCGCGCTGTGGCTCGTCGCCGGGCAGGCGGTGGAACCGGTCGAAGGGGATGGCCCGCCTTCCCTCGGTCGAGCGCACGTGCACGGTGGCGCCGAGCGCGGCCAGCGCCACGCAGAAGTCCGAGGGGTGGGTGGCGATGCACTGCTCGCTGGCGCCGAGGATGGCGTGCTGGCGCGCCAGGCCCGTGATCGCGCCGCATCCGGTGCCGGGCTCGCGCTTGTTGCAGGGCGTCCCCACGTCGTAGAAGTAGTGGCAGCGGGTGCGCTGCAGCAGGTTGCCGCCGTTGGTCGCCATGTTGCGGATCTGCGGGGAGGCTCCGGCGAGGATCGCGGCCGAGATGAGGGGGTAGCGGCGGCGCACCTCCGGATTCCGCGCGGTCGCCGCGTTGCGGGCCATCGCGCCCAGCAGCAGGCCGCCTTCCTCACTCGGGCGGATCTCGTCCAGGCCGAGGCGGTTGACGTCCACCAGCGCCACCGGCCGTGCCACGTCCTCCTTCATCAGGTCGAGCAGGTTGGTGCCGCCGGCGATGGGCCGTACCGGTCCGGTCGCGCCGTCGGCGAGCGCGTCGAGTGCCTCTTCCACGGTGCGGGCGGTCGAGAAGGTGAAGGCCCTCATGCGGCACCGCCCTCGCCGCGGGAGGCGGTGAGCACGTCGAGCACGGCCTGGGTGATCTGCGGGTAGGCGCCGCAGCGGCACACGTTGCCGCTCATCATCTCGCGCACCCGCACCGCGTCGTCTCCATCCGGCGCGCCGTCGAGCTCGTCCAGCATCCCGACCGCCGAGCAGAGCTGGCCCGGCGTGCAGTAGCCGCACTGGAAGGCGTCGCGGTCGATGAAGGCCTGCTGGAGCGGGTGCAGCCGCTCGCCCTCGGCGAGTCCCTCGACGGTGACGACCTCCGCGCCGTCCTGCATGACGGCCAGGGTGAGGCACGAGTTGACGCGCACGCCGTTCAGCAGCACCGTGCAGGCGCCGCACTGCCCGTGGTCGCAGCCCTTCTTCGTGCCGATGAGGTCCAGCCGGTCGCGCAGGAGGTCCAGGAGGGTGACCCAGGACTCGACTTCGAGCCGCCGGGGCACTTTGTTGACGACCAGTTCGACGTTGTGCCGGTCGGCTGTGACCGGTGGTGCGGCCTCGGGGGCCATGCTCTCGATCTCGCTGCCCATGCGGGGCGGATACCCCCGGTGACCTCGGCGAACCCCGGCGGGATGCGCGGACGCCGCCGCCCTGCCCAACCATGGCGAAACCATGGCGGAGCACGAACGAAATCACTCCGGCGCGGCCGGCGGCTCCAGCATGGGGACGAGGAAGCGGCGGGCGAGGGCGGCGAGCTGGTCCTCGTCGTCGAGGTCGAACAGGAGGCTGGGGATCGCCAGGAAGGAGGCGGAGACGCGGACCATCATCTCGGCGACGAAGTCGACGTCCAGGTCGGCCGAGACGTTGCCCGCGCGCTGCTCGCGGCGGAGCTGCCCGGCGACGAACTGGCGGACGGTGGCCAGGGTGCGGCCGCCGTCGCTGATCATGGAGGGGACGACGAGGTCGGGTTCGGTGGCGATCAGGCCGCCGATCAGGGGGTTGCCGCGGATGGCGCGCAAGGAGCTGACGAAGCCCAGCACCACGCGGTCGGCGACGGTCTCGGCGCGGGCGATGTCGGTGAGGAAGCGGTCGAAGTAGCGGCGGAACTCCCGGCGGACCACCTGCTCGATCAGGGCGTCCTTGGTGGAGAAGCGGCGGTAGACGGTGATGCGCGAGACGCCGGCCCGCCGCGCCACGTCCTCCATGGTGGAGCGCTGGACGCCCATCCGGCAGAACTGCTCGTACGCCGCGTCGAGGACGCGGACGCGGGCCTCGTCGGTGTCGCCGACCCGTTCGACGGCGTCGGTGTAGGCGCGCTCCAGCAGCGACTCCGGGCCGGGGGTCGCCATGAAGAAGGGCAGCACGGGTTCCATGGTCTCCTCTGGTGCGGCTGCTTCCGCCTCGCTCGGCGACGGTCCTCCAACAATAGGCCTTGTGACGGCCGTCACGGTGTGCTGTTATGAGGACGCCACCGATGATACGCAGAATCAATCTGTGTTTCATCATATCAGTAAGGCACTCTCTCGGCCCGAAGAGGAGCAAGGCATGGAGAAGCCCAGCAGGCGCGACCTGTTGCTGGCGAGCGGGGCGCTGGGGGCGGTCGGCGCGCTCGGCGCCGGCGCCCCCGCACAGGCGCTGTGGACGTGGTCGCCCCAGGGTTCGGTCGTGGGCGCGGGCGCCGGCGCCGACCCGCGGACGGTGTGGGACGACGAGGCCGACCCCCTGGTCGCCTCCCTGATCGACCGGGGCGCCGTGCCCCAGGTCAACAAGCTGCTGCGCGAGTGGACCAAGAACGGCCAGGCGCTGCCGGCCGGCCTCCCCGCGGACCTGCGCGTCTTCATCGAGAAGGCCCGCGCGCTGCCGTCGTGGGCCGACCAGGCCAAGCTCGCCACCGCCTTCAAGTTCAACGAGAAGCGCGGGCTCTACCTGGGCGTGCTCTACGGGTTCGCCAGCGGGATGATCAGCACGGTCATCCCCAAGGAGGCGCGCGCCGTCTACTACTCGCAGGGCGGTGCGGACATGAAGGACCGCATCTCCAAGACCGCCAAGCTCGGTTACGACATCGGCACCAGGAACGCCTTCGCCCCCGACGGCGAGATGATCGTCACCTGCGTCAAGACCCGCCTGGTGCACGCCGCCGTGCGCCACCTGCTGCCCAAGTCCCCGCACTGGGACAAGGTCGCCGACGAGCCGGTCCCGATCAGCCAGCTCGACATGATGGTCACCTGGCACAGCCTGCCCACGACCGTCATGCGCCAGCTGAAGAGCTGGAGGGTGCCGATCCCCGCCGCCGAGGCCGACGCCTTCCTGCACTCGTGGCAGCTGACCGCCTACATGCTCGGCATCAAGGAGGAGTACATCCCCAACTCCTGGACCGCGGCCGAGTCCCAGGCCAAGCAGTCCCTGGACACCGTGCTCGCCCCCACCCCCGAGGGCATCAAGCTGGCCGACATCCTCCTCGACCTCGGAGCCCAGCTCGACGGCACCGTCCTGAGCAGGTCCGTCCTCACCGCGTTCACGCGCTTCCTGCTCGGCGACGAGATCGCCGGATGGCTGAAGCTCCCCCGGACGCCGGTCTTCACCGGGATCCTCGAGACCGCCTGGATGCCGTTCATCGCCGTCCGCGAAGGGCTGCTCCCCTTCCCGCTGGCGCCCGCGGCCTACTGGACCCTCGACGAGTTCATCCGCAAGTTCGTGCTGCTCTACGTCTCCGAGGCCAAGGAGATCAGCATCGAGATCCCCCTCACCAACAACCCGAACTACCCCTGATCGAAGACCCCCTCCCCGCCTGACCCCGACGGAGAACCCCCATAGCCCCCGAACCGCAGGCCCTCCCGCACGCCGAAGGCTCGGAATCCCCCGGGATTCCGAGCCTTCGCCTTCGGAGCGGCGCCTCACCCTCCCAGGAGGACGAGCTGGACCGCGACCAGGAGGTCGAGGGTGCCGCACCACTTGGCGTAGGAGCGGGAGACGACGGCGTCCTTTCTGAGGTGGGCGAAGTCCCAGATGCCGTGGAGGAACCAGCCCGCGGCGACCAGATGGCGGCCCAGGACGGGATCCACGAAGAGAGCGGTCAGGGCGAGCGCGCCGAAGGCGAGCATGCCGAGCGCCTGGATGCGGAAGACGCGGGAACCACGGAATTCTCCGTCGAGCGCGCCCCAGACGAGGACGGCCAGTGCCGTTCCGGTGAAGACGATGGACGGGGCCACCACGTCGAGCGCTCGCAGGAGCACGTAGGCGCCGGTGAGGAGCAGGAGGACCGGCCAGGTCGCCTTGCGCCGTCCCGCCTTGGCGACCATGAGGTAGACCAGGGGCAGCAGGAGGAGGACGTTGGCGAGGGCCACCGTCTCGGCCGAGGAGTCGTCGGTCGGCATGGACACCGCCACGACCACGCCCAGGACGAAGGGCCAGAGACGGACGATGCGCTCAAGCATGGGCGGGGGCTCCGTACTCTTCGCGGCGGCGGAGCATCACCAGGAGCATGAGCGGGAGCATCAGTACGTGCTCCAGAAGCATCGCCATGTCGCCCGTGAGCGTGTCCAGCCAGAGGAACGGGAGCAGGACGAGAGCTGGAACGACCATGGAAGCGGCCATTTCGAGGGTGGCGGGCCGGCCGTGGCCGCGGTAGATCATCCAGAGGGTCATGCCCACCGTCATGGTGAAGGACATCTCCAGGAGCGTCAGCTCGGGGAGGTCCGCCGGGAACTCCAGGCCTGCCAGGGCCAGTACGCCGCGGATGAGCGCTCCGAAGAAGGCCATGCCGACGAGCATCGCGGCGATCATTTCCAGGTAGTGGCGGAAGAAGTGGCGCCAGGCGCCCGTGTGGTGGTCGTGGCCGGTGGTCGTGCGCGGCATCGCTGCCCTCCTGTGCCGGAGCGGGTGGTGTGTTCAGACTGCGGCAGGACCGGTACGCGCAGTAGTGACGGAAGCACACGTGCGGGCGTGGGGCTGTCATGACCTCTCATGACATTTGTCATCAGTCGGCCGACGGCTCCCGCGTGCGGCGGCGGGAGGCCACAATGGCCGTGTGGACGGCGGACCGAGGGAGCGCGGGAGCGGGCTGAGCGGTTTCCGCCGTTACACGTGGTGGAGCCTCACCGGGACCCTCGTGTTCTTCCTGGTGGTCACCGCGGGCGGCTCGGCCCTGGACCGCAGCGTGCCCGGCTGGGCCAGGACGCTCGGCGCCGTCGCCCTCGCCGTGCTCGTCGCGGCGATCGTCGTGTCGCTCCGCTTCCGGCTGTCCCACCCGTCCGACGGTCTGCGGGGCGGGCGCTCGCCGGTCGGGTGGCTTGCGGGCGGGTGCGCGGCGGCGGGCGTGCTCGGGGCGGTCGCGCTGGTCGCGCGGGAGTACCAGGAGTGGGCGCTGGCCCCGGCGGCAATGGTGGCGGTCGTGGCGGTGTTCCTGCCGCCGGCGGGACGGCGGATGCTGGTCGCCGCCGCGGTGGTCGTGGCCGCCGTTCTCGGGTGCGTCATCGGTGCGGCCTCCGGGGGCGGGGAAGGCGCGTCCGCCGTCGTCGTGCCGGTGGCGCTGGTCGCGATCAGCTCGTGGCTGACGCTGGGCATGTTGTGGGGGTGGGACGTCGCCGAACGGCTGAACGCCGCCGGGCGGCTGGCCGCCGAGCTGGCGGTCAAAGAGGAGCGGTTGCGGTTCGCCGCGGACCTCCACGACATCCAAGGCCACCATCTGCAGGTCATCGCCCTCAAGAGCGAGCTCGCGGCGCGGTTGGCGGAGGTGGATCCGGCGCGGGCGGCCGCGGAGATGCGCGAGGTGCGGGAGCTGTCCGCCGAGGCGCTCCGCGACACCCGTGCCGTGGCGCACGGGTACCGGCGCACGGCGTTGGAGGAGGAGATCGCCAACGCGGCCAAGGTGCTGGCGGCGGCCGAGATCCGGACGAGCGTCGACCGGGGCGCCGACGGCGCGCAGGAACTCTCCGAGACCGGGCGCCATCTGCTGGGGCTGGTGATGCGCGAGGCGACCACCAACGTGTTGCGCCACAGCAAGGCGGACCGCGCACGCATCGCCTACCGTGTCGAGAACGGCCGCGCTCTGCTGCGCATCGGCAACGACGGCGCGCTCGGCTCGCCGCCGCAGGCGCCGGGCACGGGGCTGCCCGTTCTGGCCGAGCGTCTGCGGAACGCCGAGGGGGCACTCGAATGGCGGAGCGAGGACGGCTGGTTCGAGGTCGTCGCGTCACTGCCGACCGGCACGGCGGGAGCGGAATGATCCGGTTGCTGATCGCCGACGACGAGGACCTCCTGCGCAGCGCGCTGGCGGCCCTGCTGGCCCTGGAGGACGACCTGGAGGTCGTCGCCGAGGCGTCCACCTCCACCGACGCGGTGCGGCTGGCCCGCGAGCACCGCCCCGACATCGCCGTCCTCGACCTGGAGATGCCGCCCGCCGACGGCCTGCACGCCGCCGCAGAGATCCTGGCCGATCCGCACACCAGGGTCGTCCTCGTCACCCGCCACGCCCGCCCCGGCGTACTCCGCCGCGCGCTGGCCGCGGGCGTCAGCGGCTTCGTGCCCAAGAGCACGTCCGCCGCCAGGCTCGCCGAGATCCTCCGCGACGTCGCCGCAGGCCGCCGCTACGTCGACCCCGACATAGCCGCCTCCGCCCTCACCGAGGGCGCCTGCCCCCTCACCGCCCGAGAACTGGACGTCCTGCGCGCCTCCCGCACCGGCTCCTCCGTCAACGAGATAGCCGCCCAGGTCCACCTGGCCCCCGGCACCGTCCGCAACTACCTCTCCTCCGCCATGGCCAAACTGGGCTCCCCCACCCGCCACGCCGCCGCCCACCGGGCCTGGGAAGAGGGCTGGATCTGACGGGTGTCAGGCCCGGTCGCGGAGGTGGGCGCGCCAGCCCCCGTACGAGGTGATGTCGGTAGCCTCCTGCAGGGCGAAGGGCTCGCACAGGAAGCCCGGGACGCGGCCGCCGTCCGCCAGCTCCACGCTGCCGAGCGCCATGGGCCGCGGAAGCGCCGCGAGCAGGCCGCCCAGTCCCTCCGGCGGCAGCTCCCACACCTCCGCCTCGATGGCGGCGCCGTCCTCGGTGACGCGCACCAGGCCGGGTTTGGGCGGGGTGGTGGGCAGCGCGTACAGGCGGTAGTGCGGTGCGGTGGCGGTCGTCCGGACGAAGCGGGCACCCAGCGAGAGGAGCTGGGGGTTGAGCGGCTGGCCCGTCAGGTGGGCGCCGACGACGGCGACGCTGACGGACGGGGTGAGGAGCGCGGCGAGCCGGGCGAGCCGGTCGTCGGTGTGGGCGGGGCCGACCAGCATCACGCCGAAGGGGAGGCCGTTCACGTTTCCGGCGGGCGCCGCCACCGCGGCCATGTCGAAGAGGTTCGTGGAGTTCGTGAACCGGCCGAGGCGGGCGTTGGCGCCCACAGGGTCGGCGGCGACCTCGGCGAGGGCGGGGTGGCCGGGCGCGGTGGGCAGCAGCAGGGCGTCCGCTCCGCCGAGCGCGGCGAAGGCGCGGGCGCGCAGTACGGCCAGCCGGTCCCGGTCGGCGAAGAGCCGGTGGGCCGGGATGTCGCGGGCGCGCCGGATGATTCCCGTGACGACCGGGTCCAGGTCTTCGGCGCCCTCCTCCGCCCGCTTGTCGATGAACTCTCCGACGGCGGTGTGGCGCTCGGCGACGAAGGCGCCCTCGTAGAGCATGACGGCGGCCTCGGTGAACGGGGTGAGGTCCACCGGCCGGAGGTCGGCCCCGGCCGCCCCGAGGCGGCCGGCGGCGTCCTGGAACGCCTCGGCCCACCCCGCGTCCAGCTCGCCGAGCTGGGAGACGTCCGGGACGGCGACGCGCCAGGGCCCCGGTTCGCGGGGCGGGGGCACGGAGGTCCCGGTGGCCATGTGCGCGAGGGCCTGCTCGGCTTCGGGGAGGGTGCGGGCGAAGACCGTCACGCAGTCGAGGCTCGCGCAGGCCGGGACGACGCCCTCCGTGGAGACCAGGCTCCGGGTCGGTTTCAGGCCGAAGACCCCGTTGAAGGCCGCCGGGACGCGGCCGGAACCCGCGGTGTCGGTGCCCAGGGCCAGATCCGCGATGCCGAGCGCCACGGCGACCGCGGAGCCGGAGCTCGATCCGCCGCTGACGCGCGACGGGTCGACGGCGTTGTGCACGGCCCCGTACGGCGAGCGGGTGCCGACCAGGCCCGTGGCGAACTGGTCCAGGTTGGTGGTGCCGATGACGACGGCTCCCGCCGCGCGCAGGCGCGCCACCGCCGGTGCGTCCCGCTCCGGCCGGTACGCGTAGGAGGGGCAGCCCGCGGTGGTCGGGAGCCCCGCGACGTCGATGTTGCCCTTGACGGCGAGCAGCCGTCCGGCGAGGGGAAGCGCCGGATCGACCCCGGAGGCCTCGGCCTCGACCTCCGCCCAAGGGCGGAGGTTGATCCAGATCTCGGGTCGGTCGACCTCCGCGATGCGGTCGTACGCGGCGCGGACACGGGCGGCGGAACGTTCGGTCATCGGTGGGACGCCTTCCTACGCGGGCGGGGCCAGGACGATCAGCGGGCTTCCGGACTCGATCTGGGCTCCGGGCTTGGTGAGGACCTCGACGACGACGCCGTCGCTCGGCGCGTGGACCGGCGCTTCCATCTTCATCGCCTCCAGCACGAGAAGCGCCTGGCCCGCTGCAACGGTGTCGCCGACGGAGACGGAGACCTGCCAGACGGAGGCCGCGAACTCGGCTTCCACGAGCCTTCCACCGGGCGGGACGGTGATCTCCTCGGGCGCGGCCGCCGGTTCGGCCGCCGCCTCGGCACGGGTGAACTCACCTGAAGCCTCCCAGGCGTCCCGCTCCGCGCCGAAGGCCGCGGCCTGGAGGGTGCGGAACTCGGCTATGGAAGCGGCGTTCTCGTCCAGGAAGCGCTGGTAGTCGGCGAGCGCGAAGGGGCCTTCTTCGATGCGGGGGGTGAACCGGCCCGCGGCCATGTCGGCGCGGAGTTCGAGGAGCTCGTCCGGCCCCACCTCGTACCACTTGATGCGGTCGAAGAAGCGCAGCAGCCAAGGGGCGCCCTCCCGCTTCCAGCTCGACCAGACCTGCGTGGTGCGGCCGACGAACTGGTACCCGCCGGGTCCTTCCATGCCGTAGACGCACAGATACGCGCCGCCGATACCGACGGAGTTCTCCGCCGTCCAGGTCCGGGCCGGGTTGTACTTGGTGGTGACGAGGCGGTGACGGGGGTCGAGAGGTGTGGCCACGGGCGCGCCCAGGTAGACGTCACCAAGGCCGAGGACGAGGTATTCGGCATCGAAGACCGTGCGGAAAACGTCCTCGACGGACGCGAGACCGTTGATCCGGCGGATGAATTCGATGTTCCAGGGGCACCAGGGGGCGTCTTCTCGCACCCCGGCCATATACCGGGCGATGGCTTCACGGGTCGCCGGGTCGTCCCAGGACAGCGGAAGGTGAACCGTCCGGGACGGCACGACCAGCTCGTCGGTGGGCGGAAGAGCCGCCTCGATAAGGCGTACGGCTTCCAGCAGCTCCTTCTGAGGCAGGACGTCCGGGTCGAGCTGGATCTGCAGGGAGCGTATGCCGGGAGTCAGGTCGGTGACGCCCGGCAGTCCGGCCGCCTCCACCGCCTCCATCAGCGCGTGCACTCTCATCCGCAGCGCCAGGTCCAGCTCCATCGGCCCGAACTCGACCAGCAGGTTGTCGTCCCCGCTGCGCCGGTACGTCACGTCCCCCTGCCGGGCCAGCACGCCGCCGTCCAGGATCTCCGGACGGTCCGCCACCGGCCGGGCCCCGGGCGCGCGGCGCAGGGCGTCCGCCGCGTCCGCGGTCAGCGGGACGAACCGGACGGTGTCCCCCGGCCGCAGCTGGCCGAGCTTCCACCGCTGGCCCCTGACGACCGTCGCGGGGCAGACGAACCCGCCCAGCGAGGGGCCGTCGGGGCCGAGCAGCACCGGCATGTCCCCGGTGTAGTCGACCGCGCCCACGGAGTACGGGGTGTCGTGGATGTTGGACGGGTGCAGCCCGGCCTCGCCGCCGTCCTTGCGGGCCCAGCGCGGCTTGGGGCCGACCAGGCGCACACCCGTGCGCGCCGAGTTGAAGTGGACCTTCCAGTCGGCGGCGTAGAAGTCGCGGATGTCGTCCTCGGTGAAGAACTCGGGCGCGGCGTGCGGTCCTTCGGCCGCCCCGATCTCCCATTCCCGGCCGAACGGCGGCCGGTCGGCGCCGGGCACCGGGCCGCCCGCGTGCCCGGCCGTCCCGCCGTGCAGCACGTCGCCCGCGCGCAGGGCGCGTCCGCCGTGCCCGCCGAAGCGGCCCAGGGTGAAGGTGGAGGCGCTGCCGAGGAAGTCCGGCACGTCCAGGCCGCCGCCCGCGAACAGCACATAGGTGCGCAGGCCGAACCCGTCCGGAGCCCCGATCCGCAGTGTGGCCCCGGCGGGGACCGTCACCGGCTCCCACTGCGGGACGGGCGCCCCGTCCACGCTCACCGGAGCGGGAGCCCCGGTGACGCACACCGTCGTCCCGTGGGTGAACCGCAGGGCGGGCCCCTGGAGCGTGCACTCCAGGCCGGGCGCGCCCTCCTCGTTGCCCAGCGCCCGGTTGCCCAGCCGGAAAGACAGGTCGTCCATGGGGCCGCAGGGCGGGACGCCGACCTGCCAGTACCCGGTTCGGCCCGGCAGGTCCTGGACGGTGGTGAGGGTGCCGCCCGAGACGACCTCGACGCGCCGGGTCGGGTCGGCGACCGCGGCCAGGGTGGCGGTGGAGTGCCGTGCCGCCCGCACCTCGGGGCGGGCGAGCGCCGCCCGCACCAGGCCCAGGTTGGTCTCGACGCCGTCGACGCGGGTCGCGGCGAGCGCGGCGTCCAGCCGGTCCAGCGCCTGCACGCGGTCCTCGCCGTACGCGATGACCTTGGCCAGCATCGGGTCGTAGGCGGTGGTCACCTCCGTGCCGGTCTCCGCCCAGGAGTCGACGCGCACGCCCGGGGGGAAGGAGACCCGTGTCAGCAGGCCCGCGCTGGGGCGGTGGCCGCGGGAGGGGTCCTCGGCGTAGACGCGCGCCTCCACGGCGTGGCCGCGCGGGGGGCCTGGCTCGCGCACGACCGCCGTGTCCCCCTGGGCCAGGCGCAGCATCCACTCCACGAGGTCCACGCCGTAGACCTCCTCGGTGACCGGGTGCTCCACCTGCAGGCGGGTGTTGACCTCCAGGAAGTACGCCTCCTCGCGGGCGGCGTCGTAGACGAACTCCACCGTTCCGGCGGAGCGGTAGCCCACCGAGGCGCACAGGTTCCGCGCCGCGTCGGCGAGCTCCTTGCGGACGCGGTCCGGCAGGTCCGGCGCGGGCGCCTCCTCGAGGACCTTCTGGTTGCGGCGCTGCAGCGAGCAGTCGCGGTCGCCGAAGGTGACGACCCGGCCCGCGCCGTCCCCGAAGACCTGGACCTCGACGTGGCGGGCGTGCTCGACGAGCCGCTCCAGGAAGACCCCGGCGGAGGAGAACGACGCGGCGGCGACCCGCTGCACCCCCTCCCACGCGTCGGCCAGCTCCTCCGGATCGCGGCAGGCCCGCATCCCGATGCCTCCGCCTCCCCCGGTGGCCTTCAGCATCACCGGGAAGCCGATGTCCCCGGCCCGGCCGAGCGCGGTGGCGAGGTCGGGCAGCAGTCCGGTGCCGGGAGCGAGGGGCACGCCCGCCGCCTCGGCCGCCGCGCGGGCGGTGTGCTTGGCGCCGAACAGCTCCAGCTGCTCCGGTGAGGGGCCGACGAAGACGATCCCGGCCTCCTCGCAGCGGCGCGCGAATCCGGCGTCCTCGGACAGGAACCCGTATCCCGGGTGGATCGCCCCGGCTCCGGTCTCCGCGGCGGCCTTCAGCACCCGCTCCACGTCCAGGTAGGACTCCCTGGCCGGTGCCGGGCCCAGCCGCACCGCCTCGTCCGCCAGCCGTACGTGTTCGCTCGTGCGGTCCGGGTCGGAGAAGACCGCGACCGTGCGCAGCCCGATCCCGCGGGCGGTGCGGATGATCCGGGCGGCGATCTCGCCGCGGTTGGCGACCAGCAGGGTGTCGAAGGCCGAGATCATGCGGCGGCTCCCTCGTCGATCGTCATCCGGACGGGGGTCGGCTCGAAGCCGTTGCAGGGGTTGTTGACCTGCGGGCAGTTGGAGACCAGGACGAGGACGTCGGTCTCCGCCCGCAGGACGACCCTCAGGCCGGGGGCGGAGATGCCGTCCACGATGCCCAGCGTGCCGTCCTGCTCGACGGGGACGTTCATGTACCAGTTGATGTTCGACACCAGGTCGCGCTTGCCGAGGCCGTAACGTGCGCCTTCGGCGAGGAAGTTGTCGACGCAGGCGTGCTGCGACCAGGTGTGGTAGCCGTAGCGCAGGGTGTTGGACTCCTTGGAGCAGGCGCCGCCGACGGTGTCGTGGCGGCCGCAGGTGTCCTCGACGACCGTCATCAGCGGCGTGTGCTCGTTGGAGAGCAGGACGGAACCCGTGGTCAGGAAGATGTTCCCCTGGGCGTGGACGGTGTCGGGCGCGCTGTAGCGGATCGAGGTGTCGTGGGCGTCGTACACCAGGAAGTCGACGGCCTGGTTGCCGTGCAGGTCGGTGATGGTGAGCAGGCCGCCCGCGGGGACGACGGCCGACCACGCGGCGCGGGCGGGAACGGTCGTGGTGGTCATGCGAGCCCCCTCGCGGTGTGGAATTCGGCGGTGTTGAGGAAGGCGCGGCGGCCTTCGGGGGAGGCGTCCCACAGCGCGTCGCCGGGCCCGGTCGCGCGCGCCCGCCAGGCGAGCACCTCCAACGGGGTGCTGGTGTAGTCCGGCCGGGGGTCCGCGGGGTGCGGGACGTTGGCGATGAGCACGGTGAGGTCGTGTTCGGCGCGCAGGGTGACGGCGGCGCCGGGGCCCGCCGAGCCGGCGAAGGCCAGGGCGCCGTCCTCTCCGACCCGCACTCCTTGGAAGAAGGAGATCGACGGCGGCAGGTCGCGGGGCTCCAGCCCGTTCTTGAGGGCCGCCAGTTTGAACAGTTCCCGACCCGCCGGAGACGCGGACTGCGGCGTTCCGTCGCCGTACCGTTCGGTGTTGCGCACGAGGGTGGAGGTGCCGCACAGCGCGTCGTGCCGCCCCGAGGTGTCGGCGATGACGGAGGCCAGCACCCGCCCCTGGTCGGACAGGAGCAGACTCCTTTCGCCCAGGTAGGCGTTCCACTGCACCTTGACGGTGTCGGCGGCGTTGAGCCGCTCCCAAGGCCGGTCCGCGACGAACAGCAGCAGATGCGCGCAGGCGTCTCCGCGCACGTCCGTCAGCCGCAGTTCGGTGCCTCGGGCGAGCACCTTGTGCGTGTAGCCGCCGCCCGCCACGGTCTCCGCCCACACCAGGGGGCCGGCCTCGCGGGGCGGCTCGGGCCATGCGGCGGCGGGCACCACCGGCATGGTCTCGGCCTCGGCCCCCTCCTGGGCGCGGGCGTGGTCCCGCGCTCCGTACGTCGTCGCCGTCGACATGCCTGGACCTCCTCGAGAAGCTTTTCTGTCGCACGACAGAAATTAGGCCGGAGGGGATTCGCGGACGTTGCCCGGACGTTGCCCCGGCGTTACCGATCCCTCACCGCGGCCGCCGCGGCGAAGGCGGGCGCGGCGGTGTGCGACGATCGGTCCATGGGGACCGGCACGGGAAGACGGGTCGGCAGGCCTCGTGCGGCGCAGCGTCCCGAGAGCGGGCTGTCCGCCAGGGAGGAGCTGCTGGCCGCGGCGGCCGAGCTGTTCACCGTGCGCGGCTACGCGGCCACCTCGACCAGGGCGGTCGCCGAACGCGCCGGGATGCGCCAGGCCACGATGTACCACTACTTCGGCGGCAAGGAGGACCTGCTCGCCGAGCTCCTCGAAGGCACGGTCACGCCCTCCCTGCTCCTCGCCCGCGCGCTGCTCGCCGACGGCGGAGACGCACCCGCGGAGGCCCGCCTGTGGCGGCTGTGCCGCTCGGACGTGGAACTGCTGTGCGGCGGCCCGCACAATCTGGGCAGCCTTTACCTGCTGCCCGAGGTCCGCACCGAGCGGTTCGCCGGGTTCAGCCGGATGCGCGGCGAGCTGAAGGCGGCGTACGGGCGGCTGCTCGCGGCGGCGAAGAGCAGCGCCCTCTGGGACGAGGACGAGCTCGCGCTCCGCAACGACCTCGTCTTCGGGCTCATCGAGGGCGTCATCCTCATCCACCGCTCCGGCCCGGAGCGTCCCGTGCCCGCCTTCGCGTCGGCGACGGCGGACGCGGCGCTCCGCGTGGCGGGAGTGCGCGAGGAGGAGCTGGCGGCGGTACGCGAGGCGGCCGGCCTCCTGCCCTGCCGCGCCGCCGGACCGCCGCCCGGCGGATGAGACCCGCACGCTATCCGGGGCTCACGACGGCGCGGGGGCGGGCGAGGCGATCGGGGCCGGGCGCCGCAGCGTCCGGTACGCGGCTCCGAGCACGAGCATCGTGCCGAGGAAGAGCACCGTGAACCACTGGAAGTACCAGTGCCCGCCCTCGGGGTCGTAGACGGCCGCGCGCGGCCAGGCCAGATTGACGGTCATGAACAGGCCGTAGACCAGGGCCAGCGCGTTGACCGGCAGCCCCCACCTGCCCAGCGAGAAGAGCGGCCCGCCGCGTTCGTCCACTCCGGCCCCGGTGGACCACTGGCCGCGCAGCCTGCGCAGCAGCATCGGTCCCGTCACCATCGCGTACGCGAGGTAGAGCATGGCGATGCAGGTGGTCCCGATGGCGAGGAAGGCCTCCGGCGAGGCCAGGTTGAGCAGGCAGAGCCCGGCCGCGGCGACGCCCACCACCACGGCGGGCGCGGCGGGCATCCCGGTGCGCGGGGAGACCCTGGACAGGAGGCGCGAGGCGGGGAGCACCCCGTCCCTCGCCATGGAGAACAGCATCCGCGTCGCGGAGGTCTGGATCGCGAGCGTGGCGACGGCGACGGCCAGCGCCACGTCCAGCAGCAGCGCCTTGCCGACGCCCGGCCCCAGGCTGCTGGTCAGCACGTAGGCCAGGCCCTCGGTGCCCAGCCGCCCGTCGGTCAGGCTGGGCGCGGCCAGCAGCCCGCCGAGCACCATCAGGGTGGCCAGCACCCCCGCCGCGAGCAGGGCGGTGAGGATGGTGCGGGGCGCGGTGCGGCGCGGCTCGCGGGTCTCCTCGCTCATCTCACCCGCGCTGTCGAAGCCGATCAGGACGTAGGCGGCGGCGAACGCGCCGACCAGCAGGGCGCCGATCGCCCCGCCCTCGCCTCCGGTGTGCAGGGTGACGCCGCCGCCGCGCTCGGAGTGGGTGAGCAGCAGGACGACGATGAGCACCGCGCCGATGATCTCGGCGGTGACGCCGACGCGGTTGACCGCCGAGAGCACCCGGTTGTCCAGCACGTTGACGACCGTGGTGAGGGCCAGGAGCACGACGGCCAGGACCGCGGCGTTGGCGGCCCCGGTCGCCGTCGTGGGCGCCGGGTCGCCGCCGACGACCTGGAAGCCGGACCAGACCGCGGGCAGCACCATCTGGAGCGCGAGCGCCGCGGCGGCGACCACCACGACCTGCCCGGTGACCATGATCCAGCCGGCGAACCAGCCGAAGGCCGGCCGGCTCAGCCGGGTGGACCACTGGTAGATGGCGCCCGAGATCGGGTAGCGGGCGGCGAGCTCGGCGAAGCAGGCGGCCACCAGCAGCTGGCCGAGGAGCACGGCGGGCCAGGTCCAGAAGAAGGCGCCGCCGCCGAAGGAGTACCCGAAGGCGAAGAACTGGAAGACGGTGGTGAGGACCGAGATGAAGGAGAAGCCCGCGGCGAAGGAGGCGTAGCGCCCCATACTGCGGTGCAGCTCCTGGCGGTAGCCGAACCCGGCGAGCGCGACGGAGCCGTCCGCCGGGCCCGCGGTGTCCGTGCGCGGCGATGGCGCGAAGGCGGTCATGGCAGCAGCCCCTCCCTGATTCCTGTCATGCGACAGAAATTAGGAAGCGGCTGTTTCGACGGGGTGTCGCGGCCGTGTCGGCGCAGGATCCAAGTCCTCACCGCGGCCTTCGCGAAAGAGGGAGCGCCCGGGTGACCACGGCGGACTCGATGAAGTCGGCGGAGCCGGTCATTCTTCGCGGGGGGCGGGGGATATCGCGTCCACCAGGCCTCGGGTCAGGGTGTGCAGGCGCAGGGCGTCCTCCTTGCGGAAGGGGCGGGTGTCGAGGGGGAGGCGGCGGGTGCCGCGGTAGGCGGAGAAGGCGGCGTCCGGCGGGGTTTCGAGGAGGGCGGCGATCGGGGCGGCGGCCTTGTCGGCGGAGGTCGCGGCGACGGTGAACACGGCGGTGACCAGGGCACGCAGGGGTTGCGGGAGGTGGCGGGGCATTCCGGTGGACACGACGCCGGGGTTGTAGCCGATGTAGCGGATCGGGGTGTCGGGGTAGAGCTCGGGGAAGGCCGCGCCGAGCAGGTCGTTGGCGCGGAAGGACTGCAGGGTGGCCCTGGTGCCGCCGTAGCGCCGGGTCAGCTGCAGGTCGTCCCAGTGGACACGGCCCAGGGGGACGCCGGGGGTGCCGACGTTCACGATGACCGGGCACGGCGCGGACTCCAGGACGGAGCGCAGCCGGTGGCCGAGGACGTACCGGCTCAGGTAGGCCAGGGCGAAGCTGTGCTCGAAGCCCTCGGCCGTGACGGTGCGGGGGCCGAAGAGCCGGTAGCGCTGGGCGCACAGGACGAGCCCGTCGACTCGCGCGCAGGTGTCCTCGATCGCCGAGGCGAGGTCCTGCGCCGCTCCGACCGAGGTGAGGTCCGCGCGCAGGAAGTCCACCCGGCCGCTCGCGGAGAGGGCGTCCGCCTCGGCCAGGAGCGCCTCCCCCTTGGCGGAGGTGCTGCCGACCGCGACGACGTGCGCTCCTCGGCGCAGCTGGTGCAAGGCGAGCGCCCTTCCGATCCCGTCCGTGCCTCCGGTGATGACGATGGTCTGCATGGTGCTGCCGCCTTCCGTCTCCCAGCAGTTAAATGGATATGAGTTATCCACTTATGGGCGACCCTACCAGAAGCGGATATGGTGCATCCGGTACGTGGTGTGCACGGTGCCGGAGCGAGGAGGACCCGTGGATGGCAAGACGGAGCAGAGCGCCGCGACGAACCGTCCGCTGAGGCGCGACGCCGAACTCAACCGGCGGCGCATCATCGATGCGGGAAGGGAGGTCTTCGCCGTCCGGGGGCTTCAGGCCACGCTCAACGATGTCGCCCACCACGCCGGGCTCGGCGTCGGCACTGTCTACCGCAGGTTCCCCGACAAGCAGGCGCTCGCGGAGGCCGTCTTCGTCGACGAACTCGACGACCTCGCCGCCATGGCCCGCCGCGCCTTGGACGACCGCGACGCCTTCGCCGCGCTGGCCGGCTTCCTGCGGAACGCCCTGGCGCGCGCCGCGGACAACCGCGGCCTGCGCGAACTGATGCGGCTCGGCGAGTTCGGCGAGGGCGGCATCGCCCGCGCCCGCCTCGGCATCACCGCGCACTGCGCGCGGCTCATGGAGCGCGCCCGCGCCCAGGGGACACTGCGCGACGACGTCACCGAAGCCGACCTCGCGCCGATCGTCGCGATGGTCGACGCCGTCATGGCCCTGCCGGAAGAACGGTCCTCCGCGCAGTGGCACCGCTATCTGGAGATCGTCCTCGACGGCCTCCGCGCCCGTCCGCCCCGGGCGTCCTGAGGGGCGCCGTTCCTCGGAGGGAGGCGGCCCGGCGGTCCGTGTTCGCCTGTGTCTTCCGGGGCGGGAGCGCTCTTCGGTTTCGGTGAAGGCGAGGCCGGGTCAGGCGGGGCGGGGGCGGCGGGGGTCGTAGAGGTGGGATTCGCCGGCGTGGCAGGCCCGGGGGGCGAGGGCGGGGCCGACGAGGATGACGGCGGCTTTGCGGAGGTCGTGGGCTTCCACCTGGTCGGCGATGGTGGAGAGGGTGCCGGTGAGGGTGAGCTGGGCGGGTTGGGAGGCGTTGGCGACGACGGCGGCGGGGCAGTCGCGGCCGTATTCGGGGATGAGTTCGGCGGCCAGGGTGCGGATGCGGGTGATGGCCAGGTGGAGGACCAGGGTGGCGCGGGTCGCGGCGAAGGCGGCCAGGGCCTCCGTGGGGGGCATCGCGGTCGAGCGGGCCTGGGTGCGGGTGAGGACCACGGACTGGGCCAGGAGGGGGACGGTCAGTTCCTTGCCCAGGTGGGCCGCGGCGGCGGCGTAGGCGGGGACGCCCGGGGTGACGTCCCAGGGGATGCCGCGGGTGTCGAGGCGGGCGGTCTGCTCGGCGAGGGCGGAGTAGAGGGAGGGGTCGCCGGAGCAGAGGCGGACGACGTCGCGGCCCGCCCGGTGGGCTTCGGCCAGGTGCTCGGTGATCTGGTCGAGGTTCAGGTGCTGGGTGTCGATGAGCGCGGCGCCGGGGCGGCAGTGGGAGAGGACCTGCTCGTCGAGGTAGGTGCCGGGGTAGAGGCAGACGTCGGCGCGCTCCAGCAGGCGCACGGCGCGGAGGGTGAGGAGGTCGGCGGCGCCGGGGCCGGCTCCCACGAAGTGCACGGTCAATTTTCGTCCTTCAGCAGCGACCATTGGGTGACGGCTCTGGCGGGCTTCCAGCCGGCGAACGCGCCGAGGGGGGCGGCCTGTTCGACGCTGAGGCGGGTGAGTTCACCGCCGAGTTCGGCGTAGCGGGCCAGGAGCAGGGCTTCGGTCTGGAGGGTGACGCCGTGGACGACCAGGCGCCCTGCCGGTTTCAGCGCCTTCCAGCACAGGTCGACGACGCCTTCCGCGGTGGCTCCGCCGCCGATGAAGACGGCGTCGGGGGCTTCGAGCCCGTGCAGGGCCTCGGGGGCGCGGCCGTGCACGACGTGCAGGGCGGGGACGCCGAGAGACGCGGCGTTCCTGGCGATACGGGCGGCTCGTTCGGGGTGGGACTCGATCGCGACGGCGCGGCAGGAGGCGTCCGTGCGCATCCATTCGACGGCCACCGAGCCCGCTCCCGCGCCGACGTCCCACAGCAGCCCGCCGGGCAGGGGCGCGAGCCTGGACAGGGCCGAGGCGCGCACGTCGCGCTTGGTGAGCTGGCCGTCGTGCTCGAACGCCTCGTCGGGCAGGCCCGCGACCAGGGAGCGGCCGCCGGTGCCGGCGCATTCGACCGCCACGATGTTCAGGGCGGGGAACTCCGCGGGCACGCCCTCGGCGGGGACCGCGCGGGCCACCGCCTCGCGTTCGGTGCCCAGGTCCGACAGGACGGTCAGCTCGCTGGTGCCGAAACCGGCGGCGAGCAGGAGCTCGGCGACGCGGCGCGGCGTGGTGCCGTCGCCGGAGAGCACGAGGACGCGGCGGCCGGGGGCCAGCAGGCGCAGCAGGGTGCGCGGGTCGCGGCCGACGAGGCTGAGGACGGCCGCCGTCTCGGCGGGCCAGCGCATCCGGGCGCGGGCGATCGCGACCGACGAGAGCGCCGGGACGATCCGCACCCGGTCGGGGCCCAGGACGTCGATGAGCGTGCCGCCCACCCCGGACACCAGGGGGTCGCCCGAGGCCAGCGCCACGACGTCGCCCGAACAGGACGCCAGGAGCCCGCCGAGCCCGGCGCGCAGCGGCGACGGCCACGGCAGGCGCCGCTGTCCGGGCACGGGCGGGACCATCGCCAGGTGGCGGGCGCCGCCGAGCAGCGTCCCGGCCTCCTCGACGGCGCGGCGCGCCGTCTCGTCCAGGCGCGCCCAGCCGTCGGCGCCGATGCCGACAACGGTCACGGAGAGGGTCATGGCGCATGACCCTAACGCCAGTTCCCGACCCTGCGGCCGCACGGGGCTCCGCCGGGGAGTAGCCTGGGCGCGTACTTCAGCACGAGGTGCCCCCTTTGTGGGGAGAATCTGGGAAGCCGGTGAGAATCCGGCACAGGCCCGCTGCGGTGATCCAGGCTCCGACCTGGAAAGTCCGAAGACCGGCCTCGTGCGCTGCGGACGGCACGACGAGCGGGAGCCTCACATGCCATCGTTCTTCCCCTTCAGCGCGGTCGTCGGCTCCGACGACATGGCGCTCGCCCTGGTCCTCACGGCCGTCTCGCCGTCGGTCGGCGGGGTGCTCGTGCGGGGCGAGAAGGGCACCGCCAAGTCCACCATGGTGCGGGCGCTGGCCCATGTCCTGCCGCCCGTCGACGTCATCGCCGGCGACCGGTTCTCCAGCGACCCGCGCGAGCGCGACCCGCTCTCCCCCGACGGGCCCTTCCCGCCGGACGCGCCCGTGGAGACCCGGCCCGCCCGGCTGGTGGAGCTGCCCGTCGGCGCCACCGAGGACCGGGTGCTGGGCTCGCTGCACCTGGAGCGGGCGCTGACCGAGGGCGTCACCGCCTACGAGCCGGGGCTGCTGGCCCGCGCGCACCGGGGCGTCCTGTACGTCGACGAGGTCAACCTGCTCCACGACCACCTGGTCGACCTGCTGCTGGACGCCGCCGCGATGGGCCGCGCGACGGTGGAGCGCGACGGCGTCTCCGTCGCGCACGCCGCCCGGTTCGTCCTGGTCGGCACGATGAACCCGGAGGAGGGCGAGCTGCGGCCGCAGCTGCTCGACCGGTTCGGCCTGACCGTGGAGGTCGCCGCGCCGCGCGACCCCTGGACGCGGGTCGAGGTCGTCCGCCGCCGCCTGGCGTTCGAGGAGGACCCGGAGGCGTTCGCCGCCCGGTTCGCCCCGGCCGAGCGGGAGCTGACCCGCCGGATCGCCGGGGCGCGGGAGCTGCTGGCGAAGGTCGAGCTCGGCGACGCGGCGCTGTTCAAGATCGCCGAGGTGTGCGCGGCGTTCGAGGTGGACGGCATGCGCGCCGACCTGGTCACGGCCCGCGCCGCCGCCGCCCACGCCGCCTGGCGCGGGCGGACGTCCGTCACCCGCGCCGACATCCGGGCCGCCGCCCGGCTGTCGCTCCCCCACCGGCGCCGCCGCAACCCGTTCGACGCCCCCGGCCTGGACGAGGAGCTGCTCGACCGGATCCTCGGCTCGGACGAACTCCCCCCGGAGCCGCCCGCGCCGCCGTCCCCGCGCGATTCGCCCGAGGACGGGCAGGGCGAGCAGGGCGGGCAGGCCCCCGACGCCGATCCGACGGCATCGCCGCCGGAGGGACGGGACGCGGCTCCCGACGGCGGGCCGGACACGTCGCGGGAGGGCGGGGCCCACGCCGAGAACGGACCGCGCGGCACGGCACCCGACGGCGGGCCGGACGCGACGCGGGAGGACGGGGCCCGGAACGGGCCGCGGGACGCGGACGGAGCGCAAGAGAACGCCGCGCCGCAGGACACCGGGTCTTCGCAGGACGGCGCCGCCCCGTCCGACGACGGTGCTTCCGCCGACGTCGTCGCGCCCGAGGCCCCGTACCGGCCGAAGACCTTCCGTGTCGCCGGTGTCGGGACGGGCGAGGCCGGACGCCGCTCCCCCGCCTTCACCCGCACCGGCCGCCGCGTCGGCGCCCGCAAGCCGGACGGGAGCGCCGGGTCGCTCCACCTGCTGGAGACGCTCCGCGCCGCCGCCCCGCACCAGCGGGCCCGCGGCCGGGAGGGCACACCGCTGGTGCTGCGCGCCGAGGACGTGCGGCTCGCCGTCGTCCAGGGCCGCGAGGCGAACCTCATCCTGTTCTGTGTGGACGCCTCGGGCTCCATGGCGGCCCGCCGCCGCATGGCCCAGGTCAAGACCGCGATCCTCTCGCTCCTCCTCGACGCCTACCGCCGCCGCGACAAGGTCGGCCTGGTGACGTTCCGCCGGTCCGGCGCGCGGGTCGTGCTCCCCCCGACGTCGTCGCTCGACATCGCCGCCACCCTCCTGCGCGACCTGCCCGCGGGCGGCCGCACGCCGCTGGCCGAAGGCCTGCTCGCCGCCGCCGGCGTGCTGCGCGTGGAGCGCCTGCGCGACCCGCGGCGGCGGCCGCTGCTCGTCGTCGTCACCGACGGCCGCGCCACCTCCGGCCCGGACGCCGTCGCCCGCTCCCGCCGCGCCGACGCGCTGCTGGCCGAGGCGAACGTCACCACCCTGGTCGTCGACTGCGAGACCGGCCGCTTCCGGCTCGGCCTGGCCCGTGAGCTCAGCACCGTGCTCCGCGCCGAACACCTGCCCCTGGGCGAGGTGGCCGCCGACGCCCTGACCGACACCGTCCGCCGACGCGTCGCCTGACACCGCGCGACCCGGCCGCCGGTGCCCCGCGGCCGTCGGTGCCACGGCCACCTGTGCCCCACGGCCACCGGCGCCCTGCGGTCACCCGCGTCCTCCGCCGGAGACGGCCCGCGCGCCCGCCGGGACTCCGGCAGACGTGTCCGCCCCGAAACGTCCGTACCCACCTGAAGGAGAGCCGCCCGATGCCGCAAGGACAACCGACGAACGTGCCCGTGGACGGGCTGACCACGAGGCAGCGGCGGAACCGGCCGCTGCTGATGGTGCACACCGGGGAGGGGAAGGGGAAGTCGACGGCCGCGTTCGGGCTGGCCATGCGCGGATGGAACCAGGGCTGGAACATCGGGGTGTTCCAGTTCGTGAAGTCCGCGAAGTGGCGCATCGGCGAGCAGACGGTGCTGGAGCGGCTCGGGCGGCTGCACGCCGAGACGGGCGAGGGCGGGCCCGTGGAGTGGCACAAGATGGGTTCGGGCTGGTCGTGGTCGCGCAAGCAGGGGGACGAGGCCGACCACGCGGCCGACGCCGCCGAGGGCTGGGCGGAGGTCAAGCGCCGCCTGGCCGCCGAGGCGCACGACCTGTACCTGCTCGACGAGTTCACCTACCCGATCGCCTGGGGGTGGGTGGACGCCGCGGACGTCGCCGAGACGCTGCGGAACCGGCCCGGCCACCAGCACGTGGTGGTGACGGGGCGGCGGGCCCACCCCCTCCTGCTGGAGGCCGCCGACCTGGTGACCGAGATGACGAAGGTCAAGCACCCGATGGACGAGGGGCAGAAGGGCCAGCGGGGCATCGAATGGTAGAGCTGCCCCGGCTCGTCATCGCCGCTCCCGCCTCCGGACACGGCAAGACCACCGTGGCGACCGGGCTCATGGCGGCGCTGCGGGCGGCCGGCCACACCGTCTCGGGGCACAAGGTCGGGCCCGACTACATCGACCCCGGCTACCACGCGCTGGCGACGGGACGGCCGGGACGCAACCTCGACCCCCACCTCGTCGGCGAGGACCTGCTCGCCCCCCTGCTCCTGGCCGGGGCGCGGGGTGCGGGCATCGCCGTCGTCGAAGGCGTCATGGGCCTGTACGACGGGCGGATCGGCGGCGACGGGTTCGCCTCCACCGCCCACGTCGCCGCCGCCACCGGCTCCCCCGTCCTGCTCGTCGTCGACGTCTCGCACGCCTCCCGCACGATCGCGGCGGTCGTGCAGGGGATGGTGGCCTACGGTCCCGAGCTCGACGTCGCCGGGGTGGTCCTGAACAAGGCGGGTTCGGAGCGGCACGCCGGGGAGGTGCGCCGGGCGCTGGAGCCGACGGGCGTCCCGGTCCTGGGCGTGCTGTACCGGGACGACGAGATCTCGGCCCCGTCCCGGCATCTCGGGCTCGTCCCGGCCGCCGAACGGCCGGACGCCGTCCGCGCCCTGGACCGGCTCGCGTCCCGGGTCGCCGAGCGCATCGACCTGCGGCGCCTCGTCGCCCTGGCCCGCCAGGCCCCGCCGCTGCCCGCCGCCCCGTGGTCGCCCGAACGGCAGGTCACTCCCCGACAGGGCGCGTCCCGGCCGGACGAACGACGGGACGCGTCCCGGCCGGGAGAGCGGCCGGTCGTCGCGGTCGCGGGCGGGCGGGCTTTCACCTTCCGGTACGCCGAGACCGAGGAGCTGCTCCGGGCGGCCGGGTGCGAGGTCGCCCACTTCGATCCCCTCACCGATCCGGGGCTGCCCGACGGGACGGCCGGGCTGTATCTCGGAGGGGGCTTCCCCGAGGTGCACGCCGGGGACCTCGCCGCGAACTCCGCGCTGCTGACGGCGTTGAGGCGGGCGGTGAACGGCGGCGTCCCCACGGTCGCCGAGTGCGCCGGGCTGCTCTACCTGTGCCGGACGCTGGACGGCGCGCCGATGGTGGGGGCGCTGGAGGCCCAGGCGCGGATGTCACCGCGCCTGACGCTGGGCTACCGCGACGCCGTCGCGCCGCGGGACACCCTGCTGGCCGCGGCGGGCGAGCGCGCCACGGGGCACGAGTTCCACCGGACGGTGGTGGAGCCGCGCGCGGGCGATACGGCGGTCTGGGAGTTCGGCGGCTCGCCGGAGGGCTTCGGCGCCGACCCGGCCCGCACCGGCTTCCCGACCGTGCACGCCTCCTACCTGCACACGCACTGGGCGGGGCACCCCGGCATGGCCCGGCGCTTCGCCGCGGCGGCGCGCCGCTTCGCCGCGGCGCGCCGCTCCCGGTGACCTCCCGGGTGCCGGCGGACGGCGCGGCTCACGGTCCGGTCCTCCGCTGCGCGCCGCCGAGCAGGAGTTCGACGACCATGTGGGTGAAGTCCTTCTCGGCCACGCGGCCGTCCAGGACGGACCAGGAGCAGGAGACGACGAGGCCGAGGACGCCGGCGCAGAGCCAGGCGGGGGTGAGGTCGATGCGGAACTCGCCCCGCTCCTGGCCCCGCCGGAAGAGGGCTTCGACGCGGTTCTCCAGGCGGGTCCAGCCCTCGTTGAGCTCGTCGCCCTCGAAGAGCTGGTTCTCGGAGTAGAGGAAGGCGAGCAGTTCGGCGGATCCCCGTATCTCGGCGACCAGCCGGCGGACCGCCTCGGCGGCGGGGCCTTCGGTGAGGGCGGCGCGGTCGAGGGCGGCGTCCAGCTCGCGGATGCCGAGGTCCTCCAGGGCGCGGACGAGCGCGTCGCGGCCCGCGAAGTGGCGGTGCAGCGTCGCGCGGCCGATGCCCGCCGCCGCGGCGACCTCGCCCATGGTCGCCGTCGACCTGCGGGAGAGCAGGGCGGCGGCGGCACGGAGTACCCGGTCGCGATCAGTGGCCATAACGCCATACTACCTCTTTTGAGACAATAGAGTCTCACACCCGAGGCGCCGGCGCTTTTTCGAGAGGCCACCGCGATCAATTACCCGGGAGAAAACACACTCCCGAGATATTGACCCGAATATCGCGTAGCATGTAACGTTTTTGCTAACCGTCCGCGAGGAAGTCGGTGGGATTCCGACGCAGTCGCGCTACTGTGACGCCGTTTCACGGCGGAGCCAGACCCTTCGGGCGGGGTTCTCATCCAACGGGACGCCGCATCCCCTGACGGAGGTTCTCATGTCGCATGTTTCCGTGTCCGAGCCCGGACTCGACGTTCCCGCGCTCCCCCTCTCCCAGCTCGCCCCCTGGGCCTTCTTCGGCGTGCTCCTCGCCGCCGTCGCCGTCTTCTTCGTCGGCGCCGAGCAGGGCGCCTTCTCCCTCTTCACCGGGACCGCCGTCCACGAGTGGGTGCACGACGCGCGCCACCTGCTCGGCTACCCCTGCCACTGAGCCGCGGGCCGGACGGCCCTTAGCCCCCCTTTCTCCACCAGCGCCCAGAAGCGCTTTTTCATCCTGCCCCCGGGCACGCGGGAGTCAAGACATGAGTCCTCGGGCTTTTCTCATCAATGGCCTGATCGCAGGCCTGATCGCGGGATTGTTCGCCTTCGGCGCCGCTTATTTCATCGGCGAACCGCATATCGACACCGCCATCGCCCTCGAAGAGGGCGGCTCCCATTCCCACGGCGACGACCATTCCCACGGGGACGGCCGAGCGCACGCCGAAGAGGCCGCCCCCGCCGAGGAGGAAGAGGGCGGCATCAGCCGGGACCGGCAGTCGACCTTCGGGCTCGCCACCGGCACGGTCGTCATCGGCCTCGCCCTGGGCGGAATCGTCGGCGTCGCCGCCGCCTTCGCCCTCGGCCGCCTCGGACGGCTGCGCCCCGCCGCCTCCACCGCGCTGATCGCCGGTGTCGGCTTCGTCGCGTTCGCCCTCGCCGCCTGGGTGAAGTACCCGCCGAACCCGCCCGCCGTGGGCAGCGGCGACACCATCGGCGCCCGCACCGCCGCCTACTTCGGCTTCCAGGGCCTGTCGGTGCTCCTGGCCGTCGCGGCGGTCGTCCTGGCCGCCCGCCTCGCCTCCCGCGGCGACGGATGGCTCGCCACGGCCGTCCCGGTCGTCGGCTGGGCCGTCCTCATCACGGCCGCCGGCCTGGCGCTCCCGGCGGCGGACCCGGTCCCCGCCGAGTTCCCCGCCGAACCCCTGTGGGGCTTCCGCCTCTCCTCCCTGGTCACCCAGGCCGTCCTGTGGGGCGTCCTCGCCCTCGTCCTCAGCGGCCTCGTCCACCGCACCGCCCGCGCCGAGGAGGCCCGCCGCTCCCTCGCCGCCGGCGTCCGCGCCTGACCCGGAACGCGCCCGGCCCTCCCGTCCTTCACTCGGGAGGGCCGTTCCCGTCTCCAGGACCTCGCCCCGGACCGGAGAACGTCCTCCGCCCCGTCCCGGAGGACGGGGGAACGCCCCGGGTCAGGCCAGGCCGCGGGCGGTGAGCCAGGCCGCGGTGGTGCGGGGATCGGGCTGGACCTCGACGGCGGAGGGGCGGCCGGCGCGGCGGATGACGACGACGGGGACGCCGAGTTCGGCGGCCGCGGCCATCTTGGGCCAGGTGTGGGCGCCGCCGGAGTCCTTGGTGACCAGGACGTCGCAGGCGTGGCGGCGCAGGAGGGCGCGTTCGCCGTCCAGGGTGTAGGGGCCGCGGCTGGTCAGGAGGGTCCAGGGGGCGGGGAGCGCGACGTCGGGCGGGTCGACGACGCGGACGAGCACGGTGTGCTCGGCCAGGGGCTCCAGGAAGTGCGCGAGCGACTGGCGGCCCGTGGTCAGGAACGGGGCGCGGCCCAGGCGGGCGGCGGCCGCGGCGGCCTCGGCGTGGGAGCCGACCCAGGTCCAGGCGTCGCTGCCGGGGGCGGCCTCCCAGCCGGGGCGCTCCAGGCGGACCAGGGGCGTGCCCGTCGCGGCGCAGGCGGCGGCGGCGTTGCGGGAGATGCCCGTGGCGAACGGGTGGGTGGCGTCGACGACGGCGGTGACGCCGTGCTCGCGGAGATGGGCCGCGAGGCCCTCGGCACCGCCGAAACCGCCGACGCGCACCTCGCCCACGGGGAGCCGGGGGCGTGCCACGCGGCCGGCCAGGGACGACGTGAAGGACGCGCCGCGCTCCTGGAGCAGCAGGGCGAGCTCACGCGCCTCGGCCGTCCCGCCGAGGATCAATACCGTCATCGCGACATTCCGTTCATCGGGACGATGGTATTTCCCCTGCCCTCCCGACCGCGCTCCCGCCCCGCCAGGCGAACGCGCCGGGCAGGACCGGGAGCCAGAAGGACAGGACGCGGTGGACGACGACCGCCACGACCGTCTCCGTGACGCCGCCGCCCAGAGCCACGAGGACGAGCACCAGAACGGGCTCGACCAGGCCGATACCGGCGGGCAGCGGGCCCAGGAGGCGCAGCGGGATCGCCGCGAGGAAGGCCGCGGCCAGCGCGCCGGGGCCGACCGCCACGCCGAGGGCCTGCGCGGTGGCCAGGAAGGCCAGCACGGAACTGGCGGTGACGGCCGTGCTCCCGGCCAGCAGGGCGGCCGCGCGCAGCGGCTTGCGCAGCCCGCCGGACAGCGACGGGAAGGCGGCGCGCAGCCTGCCGGGGAAGGAGCGCTGGGCTCTGAGCTGGAGCAGCAGGCCCACCACGGCCAGGGCGCCCGCGGCGGCCGGCAGGAGCGGCCATTCCGGGAAGGCGAGCGGGCGGGGGTTCTCGACGAGCGCCGCGGCGACCGCCAGGACGAAGGCGGCGGCGTGCACGAGGGCGCCGACCAGCCGGGTGGTCGCGACGGCGTCCTCGGCTCTGTTCCTGGACGCTCCCGACGCCTGGAGGTAGTCGGCCAGGACGGCTCCCGAGCCCAGGCCCGGCAGGTGCTGGCGGGAGGAGTAGGCGGCGGCCAGCTGCTCGCGGCAGGTCCGCAGGAACGGCAGGCGCCGCCCGTAAGCGCCCATGAGCGCGGCGGCGCCCGCCGCGTACGAGACGGCGATCAGCACGACGGCGGTCACCAGCCAGCGCGCGTCGGCGTCCTCGAGTACGTCGAAAAAGTTGTGCATCTCCGGCAGGCCGGACAGTCCGACGGCCGTCACGACCGTGCCGAGCAGCGCCAGGAGCAGCACCCACGCGCGGGACGGCAGCCGGGAGAGCCGGATCTCCTCGGGCTCCTCGGCCCCGGTGGTCCGCTTGATCTCGTCCTTCAGCTCGTCCAGGAGGTCGGGGTGCTCGCGCAGGGCCTTGCGGGTCGCGCTGCCGAACGCCAAAGGCTGCAGGAGCGGGATCGCGGCGGCCAGCTCTTCCGGTTCCAGGACGTTCGCAGCGGCGCGTACCGTCCGTTCCGGGCCGGTGAGCATGGCGGTGGAGCACAGCAGCTCGGCGACGTCTTGGGCGAGTTTGCGGTCGCTGGCACCGTCTTCGGCGAACCCGAAGTCGACGAGGACGGGTCGGTCTTCGGCATCGACAAGGATGTTCGCGGCCCGCAGGTCGCGGTGGGCGATCCGCGTCCGGTGGAGTTTGCGGGCTTCTTCCCATAGAGCGCGCAGGAAGTCATCGGTGAGTTCGGGCAGGTCGGTGAGCTCCCGCGCGTCCTCGATCGCCTCTTCGGCCAGCAGATAGGTGCCTCCTCCGCACGGGGCCAGGCCTGCGAACGCCGGGACGCGTACGCCCGCGCCCTGCGCGCGCATCACCAGGCATGCCTCGTGCTGGAGCTGGCGGCGCGGGGTGGCGAAGGGGCTCTCGTCCTCGACGCCGCGCAGGGTCAGCAGCCGGGCGAACTTGAACAGCAGGTCGGCGTCCCGGTGGTCGCGGCTGACGGCCTTGATGAACAGGCCCTTGCCGTCGCGTTCGCGTTCGGCCAGGTAGGGAACGGAGCCGCGCGCGTCCGCGTGCAGTTTCCGAACATTGGTGACGTTCCCGACGGCCAGGCGCAGCCCGCGGGAGATGTCCTCGTCGGAGGGCAGGATCGAGGGCGTGCCCCACAGCAGGTGGAAGGCGCCGCCGATGACCAGGCCCAGTCCCAGGCCCGCGACGACGTCCAGCGGGAAGTGCGCGCCGACGTACACGCGGCTGACGGCCACGACCACCGCCCACGCCCAGAAGACGCGGCGGAGCCTGCGCGGCACGTGGGCGGAGGCGATGGTGGCGAGGGTCGCGGCGACGGCGGCGTGGCCGGAGATGAAGCCGAGGCCGTTCTCGTGGGCTCCGCGCAGGACGACTTCTTCCAGGAGCGCTCCGGGGCGTCCCCGGTCGGTCATCTCCTTGAGGAACTTCGCCAGGAACCAGGCGAGCGTCCCGCCGGCGGCGAGTTCGGCGGCGAGCCGGAAGCGGCGGAAGACCAGTGCCACGGCGGCGGCCCCGCCCACGGCGCCGAGGGCTCCGGCCTGCATGAGGATCACCAGCGGCCAGGAGAACCAGTCCGGAAGGCTGTTGACCAGCCGGAAGGTGTTGCTCTCGGCGGACAGCAGGAATCCGTCGGCGGCGTAAAGGGCCAGGAACGTCACCAGGAACAGGCCGACGATGATGCGGACGACGTCTCCGGGGTGGCGTGCGGTGTGCGGGCCCGTCCTGTTCCAGCGCCTCTTGCGCTTCGGCAGGGTGAAGTCCGGCTCGCCGGCGCGTTCCCGTGCGGCTTTGGCGCGTTCGTCGCCGACGAGTTCCGCAGTGACGGCCTGCAGCTGGTCGCGGTCCAGCTGCAACGCCTTGGCGGGGGCTTGGGAGCGGGCTCGGCCGAAGCCCGTCAGGTACGGGAGTCCTTCGGCGTCGATGATGATGTTCTCGACGTTCAGCTCTCTGTGCGCGATACGGGCTTCGCCCAGCACTCCGAGCTGCACCCACAGCTCGTCCAAGAGCTCGTCGCTGATGTTGTTGTGCAGGGAGATCGCGTTCCCGTCGATGAGTTCCATCGCCAGGAAGCAGTCACCGGACGGCTTGCCCACGAAGCGTTCGACGTTCGGTACGCGTACGCCCCAGTGCTTGGCGAGTTGCAGAACGTACTCTTCGTGCTCCAGCTGCCGTCTCGCCGTGGTGAAGGGCGCGCCCGGACTTTCGCGCAAGGAGCGCACGCGGTCGAAGAAGTCGGCGTCGCGCTGGTCGCGGCCTATCGCCTTGAAGAACAGTTTCCGGGCTTGGGCGCGGTAGACGACGGCGCGGCGAATGTCGGTGCGTAGCGGTTCCAGGGCGACGGAAGGCGGGAGCAGGTCGGGGAAGACGGCTCGTAGGCGCGGGATTCCGGGGATGTGCGCCGGGGTTCCGTAGGCGAAGAGGACCGCCGAGCCGACGCCCCAGCCGAACGCGAGGCCGCCGACGACGTCCAAAGGCAGATGCGCGCCGACGTACACGCGGGCGAAAGCGACCGCGATGACCAGCCCCCACAGTGTCCGGCGGTAGGCGCGCGGAAGGTACGCGGACAAGACGGTGGCCAGCGCAGCGGCGACAGAAGCGTGTCCGGCGATGAAGCCGACGCCTTCGGCATGGACGTCCCCGCGCAGGTGCACCTGTTCCAGGATCGCTCCCGGACGTTCGCGGCCGGCCATCCACTTGACGACCTTGGCCAGTCCCCAGGCCGCGCCGCCCGCCGTCACCAGTGCGAGGGCGAGTGCTCTGCGGTGTGCGAGCAGTGCCAGAACGCCGCTGAGGACGACGGTCCCGATCCATCCGGCCTGCATGACCACCCACACGGGCGCGAACAGGACGTCCGGGAGGTCGTTCGCGAGCCGGAACAGGCTTGTCTCAAGGCTTCCGGGAGCATGCACGGCGAAGATCGCGCAGACGCCCGTCAGCGCGAGGGCGAACAGCGCCCGGACGCCGTCGCCGGGGTGGCGGAAGACCGTGGGCTGCTCCTGGTCCTCCTTGTTGACCGCCCACTGCCACCACACCCACATCACCGCGCCCGCCGGAAGGTAGAGCAGGAAGGTGAAGAAGCGGAACAGGAGGACGCCCGCGGCCAGCTTCGGCAGCTCGCCTCCGGTCAGTCCGAGCCCGCCGATGAGGGCGAGCTCGATGACGCCGGCGCTGCCCGGGGTGAGCGGGATGGCCGTCACCTGCCGGGCCACCGCGTAAACCGCGAACGTCTCGATGACGCCCGCCTCGGTGACCCCCACGGCCAGCAGCGACAGGTACAGGATGCCGAACGTCGCCAGGTGGTAGAGGAGCGTCGTCACCGTCAGCGAACCCCAGCGCGACTTGACGACCTCCCGCACCTCGGCCCGGAAGACCTGCAGCTTCTCGGCTTTGACCTCGGGCTTCTTGGGCAGGATCCGTGCCGCCTTCGTGAGGAGGCGCGCCAGTTTCTCCGCCGGGAACGTCCCCCAGAACAGCCACGCGGTGAGTCCGAGGATCACGACGGCCAGACCGAGTCCGAGCACCCCCGCCCCGCGCACCCCCGAAGGCACCTCGGAGACCGTGAGCGCCACCCCGAGCGCCGTCAACGGCAGCACGAGCCGCGCCACGAGGTTCCACACGCCCGTCGCGAGCGCCTGCGTGGCGATCTCCTGCAGGGAGAAGCCGACCTTGCGCTGCATGGTGATGTTCAGCGCCGCTCCCGCCGCGCCTCCCGCGGGCAGCCCGTACGAGACCGCGGTCGTCACGACGTTCACCGCGCACGCGTCACGGAACCTCAGGCCCGGCAGCCCCGCCATCAGCGCCCCCGCGGAGGCCGCGACGGACGCCAGCGTCAGCACCACCAGCCCGGCCATCTCCACCGCGCTGACCTTGCCGCCGAGGATCTCCCCGACCTCCCGCAGGTCCACCAGCCGGGGCAGCACCGCGCCGAACAGCACACCCGCGAGCACGATGCCCAGCACCGCGCTGACCACCCGCCGCGAGGGCAGTTTCCAGGCGAAGCCACGACTTCGGGGTTTTTCAGCCGTCTCGGGATGCATCGTCGTGGCTCTTCTCTGCCGGGGGGTGTTTTCACGAGCTCCCTCAAGATTTCCGTTGCGGCCGCCACCAAACAGTCACCACCACGTGGCAAAGGTCCCACTGTCCGCGACAGGCAAGCACCCGTTGACAATCACGAAAAGGCAATCAAAACTTGCCTCATGGCTCTTCCCGACCTGGACGAACTGATCGCGGAGGTCGACCGGACCTGCGCCCGCGCCCACCGCCCCGACCGGCCGCAGCCCGACTGGCTGGAGCTGCTCCGCACCGGCGCCGACCTGGCCGAACGGCTCCGGGGCCTGGCCGACGACCTCGTGGAGGACTACGTCGAGCACTGCCGCCTGCACGGCGTCTCCTGGTCCGACATCGGCACCGCCCTGGGCGTCACCCGCCAGGCCGCCCAGCAGCGCTTCCTCGCCCCGCACGTCAAGTACGAGCAGTCGGAGTTCGCCGAGGAGCTCCGCACCGCGATGGCCCACATGAAGAAGGCGGCCGTCCAGCACCGCAACAACTACATCGGCACCGAGCACGTCCTGTGGGGGCTGCTCGCCGAGGACAACACCGCCACCCGGCTCCTGCGCCACCTGGGGCTCTCCCCCGGCGCCCTGCGCCGCGACCTGGAGCCGCGCCTCACGCCGGGCGCCTCCCAGGCCGCCGAGCGCATCGCCTGGACCCCCTACACCCGCCGCGCCCTGGCCGCCGCCCGCGACCTCGCCCGCGCCGAAGGGCTCGCCGAGATCGGCTGCGACCACCTCCTCGCCGGGCTCGCCTCCGTGGCCCGGGGCGTCGCCGCCGACGTCCTCGGACCGCTGGACGTCGACGGGGAGACGGTCGCCGCCGCTCGCGACCGGAAAGGTGAGAACATGGGGAGCCGTCCCGGGGACGGGTGAAAGGAGTGATCTTTCCTGCTTCCGGGGGAGACCATGGGAGGCGGGCCGATCCGCCATCGTTCGACGCCGGGAGTGCCATGACGCACGAGGAAGTGCTGAAGGAATGCAGGAGGGTCCTGGAGGAGGGACGGGTCACCGCTCCGCTCCGTCCCACCCCCGCACTCGGGACATTTCCCCTGAATTGTGACATCGCGGAGGACATCGCGGTCGTCACGTTCCTCACCTCGATGCCCGACGAGAAGAGCTACTGCAGCGAGCAGTACGTCTTCGAACTGGCCGACGGCGTCTGGGAGTACCTGGGCGGCGGCTCGGCCTCGATGGACTCGCCGTGCCCGGTCCGGCTGCCCCGGACGGGGCTGGGCGGCGCGCACCTGAGGCTGACCGGGCACGGGCTGACGCGGAGGCGCAGCCCCGGACCGTACCCGGAGCGGCGCTGGATCGTGACGGCCGAGCTCCAGCTCTGCGACGAGGCCGAGACCCTCCTCCTGGACGAGCGGCCCGTGGCCGTCCCCGACCACGGGATCGTCTCGGCCGTCTGGCCCACCCTGCGGCCCGCCACGGCCACCGCCCTCGCCGCCGACGGGCGCACCCTGTCCTCCCTCCTCCTGGAGCCGCGCACCTGGTTCCACGCCCCGGAGTGACTCCGGGCCGGCTCAGGCCGGCGCGTCCGGCCTGCGGCCCCAGCAGGAGACGGTGGCGGAGGCGAAGCCGGAGAAAGCGGGGTCGTCGAGCGCGCGCAGGGCTTCGTCCAAGGCCTCGGGGGCGGCCAGGCCCAGTTCGAGGATGCGGGGGCGCATCTGCGCGAGGGTCAGGGACCAGCACCGGGTGGAGGCGTTGCGGCCGCCGGTGGCCGGGACGTGCGCCTCGGCTCCGACGCCGGTCAGGCCCCGGGCCGCCAGGGGGGCGGGGAAGGTCCAGGGCCAGTCGGTGTCGGTGCCGATCGTGCGGGCGAGGGTGCCCATCAGGGCGTCCATGGCCGCGCGGAGCGCCGGGTCCTGCCCCGGGACGGGCAGGCGGGCGAACGCCTCGACGACGAGCAGGCCGCCCGGGGCGAGCCAGGAGACCATGCGGTCCAGCACGTCCTCCCGCTCCCGCAGGTGCTCCAGGACGAACCTCGCGTGCACGAGGTCGAACGCGGCCTCCGGCAGCGGGTCGCACGCCGCGTCGTGCCGGAGCACGGCCAGGTTCGGGGACTCCAGGCCCTCCAGGTAGCGCGGGTCGAGGTCCGTGGCCGTCACGTGCCCGGCGCGTCCGGCCAGCCACGCGGCGACCGTCCCGCCGCCCGCGCCGACCTCCAGGCACCGCCACGAGGCGTCGAGCCCGAGCCGTTCGAGCAGGGCGAACGTCCCCGGATCGCTCACCTCGGCCATCGCGGCGAGCCGCTCGCCCTCCTCGCCCCACGCGGGGCTGAGCAGTCTCTGCCCGTACCGTTCCATGCGGGCCATGATCGTCACTGCGGGCGCCGGGGGAAAGTTGTGGATTCCACAAGAAATCCGTACCGCTCTTGTCGCCGACGCGATCCGGGGATCTTCCCATTTCCCGGGGATATAGCGTTGTCCGTTATGAAAGTGCTCGTGGCGGGGTTCGCGGTGGGGGTGGGCGTCGCCTGCGTCGGGGGCGGGGTCCTGGCGGTCCAGCGGGGAGGCAGCGGAGGCTGGCTCTTCTTCCTCGGCCTGTGGTTCCTGCTGGGGACGGCGGGCGCGTTCCTGCTGCGGCGGCTCGCGTTCCCGCGGGAGCGCCGGGCGGGCTGGCCCGGTTTCCGGAGGATGGGACGCTTCCTCGGGATGTTCGTCGTGGCGCTCCTGCTGGGAGAGGCCATCGGGTACGGCGCCTACGCGATGCTGCGGGGCGAGCTCCTGAAGACGGCGTGGACGCTGCCCGCCGACAGCGTGGAGCCGAAGGCGTTCTGGGGGACCGCCGACGCGCTCGTGCGGGTGCGTTCGGACGGGGTCGCCTCGTACGGGACGCGGGATGGGAAACCGCTCTGGTCCCGCGGCCTCTCCGTGTGCCGGGCGAGCCGGAACGCCGGCGAAGGGGTGGGGCTCGTCTCCTTCTCCTCCGCCGGAAAGGCCTGCGACCGGCTGACGGCACTCGATCTGAGCACCGGGCAATCGTTGTGGACGGCGAAGACGGGCGCGGCCGGCCGCTCCTTCGGCTGGGAGACGGGGTCCGGAATCGCGGTCCGGCCGTCCCGCGCCGGGCTGAAGGTCTTCGACCTGCGGACCGGCGCTCCCCGGCGCGCCCCGCGCCCGCCCGCGAAGTGCGTGTTCAACGCGCGTTCCTCCGTCCAGGCCGACGGCGGCCGCCTGGCCGCGACCGCCTTCTGCAAGAACGGCTCCACCCGTCTCGTCATGGCCGACCCCGAGGGCAGGACCCTCTGGACGGCCCCGCTGAAGACCGAGCGGCCCACCGTCCTGTCCGCCGCCCCTCCGGTGCTCCGGCGCGAACGTGAACTCCTCGTCTTCGACCCGCACGACGGCACGCCCACCGGCACGATCCCCGCGCCTTCCCCGGCGGACGCCCCCATCCTGATCGGCAACGGCCGGATCCACGTCATGGACGGCAAGTCCACCATCCGCACCCACGCGCCGAACGGCGACCTCCTGTGGTCGGCCACCGTCGGCTCCCCGCTCCGCGGCGTCCACCTCGCCGATTCCACCCTCTACGCCGTCTACGACTCCGGCTTCTCCGCCCCGACCACCCTCACCGCCCTCGACGCCCGCTCCGGCGCCAAGACCCAGGAGGCCACCGTCCCCTACCCGGCCGAGAACTCCCCGGCCCTCCACACCACCCCGGACCGCGTGCTCTTCCTCCCCCGGTCCCAGCCGGACAAGAGCACCCCCGCCGTACACGCATTCATCCGCTGACATCCGATCCCGGCGGCGTCACGGTCTACATTTCGTTCCCCCGGCGGCACCACGTGCGGATGGAGTGTTTGTAGCCCTCGGGCATGGTGAGGGAGTCGATTTCCTCGGGTGGGAAGAGGGCTATTTCCTGGTGTTCGTGGCTGAGTCGGGGAGGGGGGCTGTTCTCGGGGAGGCGGCAGCCGTAGGTCACGATGAGCACCTTGGCGCCGGGGAGGGGTTCGTAGACCCAGGTGTCCAGGAGGGGGCCGGCTTCGGCGGTCCAGCCGGACTCCTCGGAGATCTCGCGGACGACGCACTGCTCGGGGGTCTCCGTCTCCTCCAGACGGCCGCCGGGGAGTTCCCATTCCCGGCGTTCGTTCCGGAGGAGCAGGACGCGCTTCTCGGCGTCGAGGACGACGCCTTTGACGGAGACCGGCCAGAGCTTGCCCATCACCCACCCCGTTTCGGGTCCTCGCCTTCGGTGCCGGAACCATGGTGGCCGACGGCCGTCACGGGGCGGTCACGGCGGTTCCGTGGTTCCGGCGGCGGCGAGGGGCGGGTCAGGCGGGGTTCTCCTGTTCGGCTTCCACGGCGGCGTTCCATTCGGTCTTGCTGGCCTGCCAGCCGTCCTCGTCGTGGCCCAGGCGCCAGTATCCGGAGACGGAGAGGAGTTCGCGCGGGACGCCGTGGTCGACGCGCAGCCAGCGGCGCAGGTCCTTGACGAAGCCGGCCTCGCCGTGCACGAAGGCGTGGGGGGTTCCGGCCGGGAAGTCCATGCCGCGGACCGTCTCGGTCAGCGCCTCGCCGGGACGGCGGCCGTTCCGGTGGATCCAGGTGACGTTCCCGATGCCGGACTGCTCCTCGTCGGGGCCCGCGACCTCGACGAACGCCCGGACGTCGGCGTTCTCGGGCATGCGCTCCAGGGCCGCGGAGATCGCGGGGAGCGCCGACTCGTCGCCCGCCAGCAGGTGCCAGTCCGCGTCGGGGGACGGCGCGTAGGCGCCGCCGGGGCCCACGAAGTGGATCACGTCGCCCGGTTCGGCCGCGGCGGCCCACGGGCCCGCGATCCCCTCGGTGCCGTGCACGACGAAGTCGACGGTCAGCTCACCGGCTTCGGCGTCCCAGCGCCGCACCGTGTACGTCCGGGTGACCGGCCAGTCCTCCCGGGGCAGTTCCTCCCGGATGCGCCCCATGTCGAAGGGCTCCGGATAGGCCACGCCCTCCCGCGGAAAGAGGATCTTGATGTAGTGGTCGGTCCACTCCCCCGCCGGGAATCCCGCCAGTCCGTCACCGCCCAGCACGACGCGGCGCATCCCGGGCGTCACCCACTCGCCGCGGACCACCACACCCCGCCGGGCCTGCTGTACCCGTCGTTCCCGCCGTGCTTCCGCCATAGGTCACTCCTCCGAGCACACCGACCGCATCCCCCCTTGAGGACACGTCTTTCTCGCCAGTCTGCCAGCCCGAAAACCGAAACCGTTCCATCGAACCGCGAAACAGAAGGAAACGAACACTCGTCATCATTCACCAGAGCCGAGGATCTCCATCCACGTAGATTTCCTTTGAAATCGGCAGCCGCCCCCGGAGTCGCGCGGACCCTCAGACGCGCATGCCCAGGGAGCGCCTCAGCTCTTCGGGAACGGGATAGACCCTCTCCGGAGGAAGGAGCGCACGGGCCTTGTCGGCCCTCCCCTGGCGCAGCAGGTCATGGATCTTCCGGACGGTGGGCGTCAGATCGGTGATGTCCACCGTCCAATCGTCGGCGTACTCGTCGATGATGCGGCGGCCGAGTCCCACCTGGATGCTGCGGGCGTCGAGGTGCGCGCCTTTCAGGGTGCGCTCCGGATCCCACTGGACGCGCACGGGCGCGGTCCTCATGCGTTCGCGCCAGACGGAGCCGTCGGCGTACACGCGGCGGTCCGGACTGGTGAGGACCGCCTCGCGCAGCGCCTTCTCCCAGCCTTCACGGGTGATGCGGACGGCCAGCACCATCTCCTGGCCCGGCTTCCGCGCCCAGCCGCTGCGGCCCATCAGCCACAGGAACGAAGGCTTGATCCAGGTCATCCTGTCGCGGGAGAACGGAGGCACGAACCGGCCCGCGGCCACGGCGGGCTCCCCTATCGCCCGGCCGTACGCCTGGTAGACGACGATGCCGTCCCGGTCGTAGTCGGCCCGGATCTCGAAGATCTCCATCCCGGCACGCTCCCGTACCGCCCCCTTCCCGAACAACCGGATTTTTCAGGGAGGCATCGAATGCGTCAGTTGCGACATCAGGCCCGGACCGGGACGGCCAGGGCCGCGCGACCTGGACTTCGACGCCGGGGAAGGGCGGGTCAGGTGTCGAGGAGGTGGGGGCGGCCCGCCTTGTAGCGCTGGGCGTCCAGGCGTTTGAGGCCGTCGAGTTCGGGGGGCTGGTAGAGCTTCCAGGTCGCGGCGGGGGCGGCGGGCGAGTCGGCGGCCTCCAGGAGGGCGTTGGCGGCGGCGCGGGCCGACTCGTTCGCCGACTCCATGGTGGCCAGGTCGGTGTCGGTCTGGACGTAGTCGCCCGCGACGAAGAGGTTGGGGATGCCCGTCCGGGGAGCGGGGCGTTTGCTCCAGGTGCCGACGGTGTTGACGGTGAGGGGTTCGTCGTTGGTGTTGCGGCCCTGCTCGGAGTGCCAGGTGATCGCGGGGTCCAGGAACCAGGAGTGCAGGACCGCGTCGGGCAGGACCGAGGCGCCGGTGTCCTCCAGGTGGGCCTTCATCTGGGCCCAGCACTCCCGGGCGATCTGTGCGGGTGAGCAGTGCCTGGCGGGCCTGCCGTAGAGGATGCCGGGGGTGTCCCAGTCGGAGATGTCCAGGGACAGGCAGTCCGCCACCTCTCCGTCGCCGTAGTCGCGGGCGAAGTCGCGGTTCCAGATGCCGCTCTGCAGGACGGCGGTGAGCTGCCACTGCGAGTCCATGAAGCTCAGCAGCTCGCCCAGGCCGTGCGGGGTCTCGCGCAGGTAGAACTGGAGGCCGTTCATCCAGTCGGTGTGCAGGTCCCTGGTGCCGGCCAGTTCCGGGGCGTGGGCCAGGACGTCGCGGGACCACAGCCGGACGGCGCGGTCGGGCGGGACGGCGCAGACGAACCAGTCGGCGTCGATCCGGTGGCGTTCTCCGGCGGCGTCGACGGTGCGGGCCGCGTCGATCCTGCCGTTCTTCACGTCCAGGTGCTCCACGGTCTGCCCCAGGTGTCGATGAGGTTGTCGCGCACCGCGATGTCGCGGCGGGGCGCGGCAAAGGCGGGCAGGGCAGCAGCGCGGGGGTGAGCACGAGGGCCGGCCCGGCCAGCACGCTGCGGCGCGAAGGGCGTTGAACTGTTGATCGGTTGAGTGTTCGCGAGTGGCCATGAGGTTCCTGTGGCATGGGATGGGATGCGGGGTTTCCCGGCCAAGCGCACCACCCGAAGAGTAGTGTTCCGATCACAACCGGCGACCACAGGCTGGTGGGAGAGGGACGGTATGTCGAAGAGTATGGCTGCCGCCCGGATCCCGGACCGGCCGGGCATAGTGGCTGGAGCGGGAAAACCGCTGCGACGGCTTGCTACGCCGTTCGTGGCCGCCCAGCCGCAGGGCGTGTCGATCCGTACCCGTCTCAAGGGCCTCACCCTGCGGGATGAGGAAGTACTGCGACGGGTGGGCGGGCATCTGGGGTCACTGGCGGGCCGTGATCTGGCCGCCCGGTGTGCCGATGGCCTGGCCCACTCCTCCCGGCGATGGGCCGAGCGCAAACGCGAGTTGACGGCGGAGTGTTCGGCGCGGTGGGCGGGCTCGATCACCAGGGCCACGCATGATCAGTGGGCGTTGTCCCGGCGTTCCCAGGCCGCGCATCTCCAGAGCCTGGATGCGGCCGTCGGGGCGATCGGGCACCGTCTGTCCCTGCCGGTGGGTGCCAAGGGCGGCCGGGGTGCCTCGGGTGGGTACCGCTCCCGGGCCGAGTGGTTCGCCAAGTCCCGCCGCCTGGCCGCGCTGGAAGAACGGCGCCGGAGGGTCACCGCCGACTTCACAGCGGGCAGGGTGCGGGTGGTGCGCAGCGGACGCACTCTCGCCCGCACTCGTCACCATCTGAGTGAAGCGGGTCTGTCCCTGCAACAGTGGCGCCAGCGGTGGGAGGCCGCCCGCTGGTTCCTGACCGCCGGTGGAGAGTCGGGCAAGCGGTACGGCAACGAGACCATCCGCATCGCCCCTGACGGGCAGGTGAGCATCAAGCTCCCCGCACCGTTGGCGGGGTTGGCGAATGCTCCGCATGGCCGCTATGTGCTGGCCTCGAGAGTGTCCTTCGCTCACCGGGGGCAGGAGTGGGCGGATCGGGTGGAGGCGAACAGAGCGACGGCCTACCGCCTGCACCTGGATACCGAGCGGGGACGTTGGTATGTGGATGCGGCCTGGCAACGCCCGCCCGTGCACGTCTTGCCGTTGGAGGCGGCGTGTGCGAGCGGGGTGGTGGCGGTGGACACCAACGCCGACCACCTCGCCGCCTGGCGGCTGGACACCAGCGGCAACCCTGTAGGCCGACCCGTCCGCTTCGACTACGACCTGACCGGAACCGCCGAGCATCGGGACGCGCAGCTGCGGCATGCTCTGACCCGGCTGCTGCACTACACCCGCCGCACCGGCGCCAAGGCGATCGCGGTGGAGGACCTGGACTTCACCGACTCCACCACCCGCGAGAAACACGGCCGCAACCGGCGCTTCCGCCAGCTCATCTCCGGTATCCCCACCAGCCGTCTCAAAGCTCGTCTGGCGTCGATGGCCGTCGAGCACGGTCTGGCGCTGGTGGCGGTGGATCCGGCCTACACCAGCCGGTGGGGCGGCCAGCACTGGCAGCAGCCCACCAGCACACCCACCCGCAAGACCAGCCGACACGAGGCCGCCAGCATCGTGATCGGCAGACGCGCCCTGGGCCTGGGTGCCCGGCGACGGACGGCACCGCCCCCACACCACCGGAGCGATGGTGCGGGGCATCGGACCGCCCAGGCCCGGCACCACGGCCCGGGGCGTGAGGGAACCCGCCCCACCCGAACGGCCCCACGGACGCGATCCGTGCGGCCGCCGGATGAGTGAAAGCAGGGGACCAGCCTGTCCAGGACCGTTCGGGACAGGCGCACTGATCACAGGGGGCTCCTCCTGGACAGTGTCAAGGAACGGTCCATGACGTGCGCGTACCACCACCCAGCCCACGAGCCGGGGTGCGGCCCCTCCTCGTCGGACGGCTCGGCTAACTTGCCGGGCACGAGCGTCAGGTCGGAGCGCTTGATGTCGGTGAGCGAAAGTCCGTCGCGTGCGGCGGCGGGGCGGCCAGCAGGGCTGCCAGCGCGGTCGCCGTGCAGGCGAGGGCGGCGAGACGCCGCCGTCGCCTGGTGGCGCGGCGACCACTCCACCGGCCTGGACGAGGAGCGCCGGGCTGGCACCGTCGGCCCCGGCCTGGACTCCCCCACCACCGCGGCCCTGCTCACCTGGATGGTCGAGCGCACCATCTCCATGCACTGCCGCGACGACGACACCTCCGGCGACGCCCAGGTGGCGCGCTCGGTGGGGCGCGCCGTCTGGCTCGCCGTCTACGGCGACGCCCCGTCCGGAAGCTGAGCCGGACGGGGCGCGCGTTCAGGACCGGTCCTCGATCCAGTCCGGCGGCTTCTCCTCGCCGGTGATCCGGGCGTACCGGACGGCGAAGGCGTCGGGGTCCGCGGCGCGGGCCTCCCGCAGGATGCCGACGAAGGCCGGGGTGAGCTCGTCGCGGAGGTGGCCGGGCAGCGCCTCGGTGAGGTCGAGCCCTTCGAGCAGGGGCTCGACGGCCTCGCTGACCTGGCCGCCGACGACCCGGGCGTAGCCCGCCGCCGCCAGGCTGCGGACGAACGTCGGCAGGTAGGCCTCGCGGTCGGCGCGGACGAGTTCGCGGTAGGCGTTGACGGCCTCCTCGGAGACGAAGAGCGCGTCCGCCGGGCGGTCCAGCTCCGCGAGGATCTGGCCCTGGTTGTTCAGCGACATCGCCAGGTACGGGAGGTAGGTGCCGCGGTCGTCCGCCGTGAGCTCGCGGGCGAAGAGCAGCGCCTCCTCCGAGGCGTCGATCGCCTCGGAGCGCAGGCCGCCCTCGGCCAGCCGCACCGAGTGGTTGATCAGGGTGATCATCAGGTCGGGGAGGTAGGTGGCGCGGTCGATCTGCACGAGTTCGCGGTAGAGCGCGATCACCTCGCGCGAGACCGCCAGCGCCTCCTCGTCCCGGCCCCCCTCGGCCAGCCAGAGCACCTGGTTGGTCAGCGTCATCGCCAGATCGGGGAGGTAGGTGTCGCGGTCGACGCCGATGAGCTCCCGGCAGAGCGAGACCGCCTCCTCCGACACCGGCAGCGCCTCGTCCCGGTGCCCGGTCTCGGCCAGCAGCACCGCGTGGTTGTGCAGCGTGGCCGCCAGGTCCAGGAGGTGGGAGTCGCGGTCCTGCTCGGTGAGCTCCCTGCGCAGGCCGACCGCCTTCTCCGAGATCGGGAGCGCCTCGTCCAGCCTCCCCTCCTCCACCAGCCGGTTCGCCTCGTCCCCCAGCGACACCGCCGTGCGCAGCGCCTGCGCCGGGTCGGGATGTGCGTGCTGTGATCCCACCGGCGTCCCCCTTCTCCGCCGGACCGCCGTCGCGGTCCACCTCGCTACAGGCGTGTCCAGCGCCCTCCGCGAGAAACACGAATCGCTACATATCTGGATAAAAGGGGTGAATCACCCCCATCGGGTCGATCCTCCTTGGACCACGCGCGGCCCGGGTTTGACGGACGGGCTCACCCCGCCCGCAGCAGCCCCTCTCCCCGGGGTGACACCTCTTCCTTGTCCGTGGCTTTTGTCCGGATGGTCCATTCACCATGAGGGCATGAGCGCCAGCCCCCAGCCGACCCCCCGCATGAAACGCGGCATGCGCCTGTGCGAGCAGGAGGCCGCGCTGCGCCGGAGGGGGCCCGGCCCCGGGCGACGGGAGCAGCCCGAGACCGTGCGCGCCGCCCTCGACCGGATCTCCGTCGAACGCGAACGCCTCCTCGCCCAGATCGAAGCCGAACTCCTCCCCCTCCGCGCCCGGCAGGCGGAGTACGACCGCGCCCGCGCCGCTTCCAAAGCCCCGCCGCGCCTCAAGCGGATCCAGGTGAGCAAGGCGGAGCAGAGGCTCCGCAGACGCATGGCGGCCCTCCAGCGCGAACGCGCCTACGTCGACGGCACCGTCTACCGCGACCGCGAGTCCGCCGGCCGGTGACGCCGGCTCGCGGGGAGCCCTTCAAAAGCACCCGGGAGGTCTGCGCCGCGTCCCGCCGTTTCTCGAAGGACCGAACCGGGCCGCCATTCCCGCAGGTCCGTCCGACGGAGCCGGAGAGCAGCGGTGCCGAACCCGTCATCGCCTCCGTCCGGCGCCTCGGACAGATCCGGATAGGGCCAGGGAGACAATTTCCGTATTAAGAGCCCCGAGATCTTGTATTTATGGTCCGCCGCCGTGCTGAATTTCCGATGATTTCCCGCGTTCCGGGAACTGGAGGACCGATTCTCGCCATCGAAGGCGAAGGCGACAGGAGAGGTGATGCCGGTGAAGAACGTGGGGGTAATGTGATCGATCTCGGAGCGATCGTGTCCGGACTCCTGGGCGGGTTCGGATCGCAGATCGTCGAGCTCCTCGGGGTGGAGCTCGAGACGCGCGGCGCCCTCAGGGTCGCGCGGGAGAAGGCGCGGCTCGACGAGATCGCCGACGAGCGGCGCGCGGCCACCGCACGCGCGCGCGACGCCGAGCGGCTCCGGCACCGCGTCCTGGTCGAGCGGCACCGGCAGCACGGGCGGTTCTATCCGCTGGGCGTGGTCGGGCGGCTCGCCGAGCAGGTGCGCGGGACGGCTCCCGCGATCCTGGTGTCCCCGGTCGGCGGCGACGGGGAGTTCAGCGGGGAGCGGATCCCCGGGCTGGTCCACGAGGCGCTCCGCACGGTCCCCGGGTTCGACCGGTACGCCGAGCTCATGACCGGCGCGTTCGTGCGGGACGCCGACGGCCGGACGCGCACGATCGCGGGAAGGGTCTCCGCGCGGGAGGTCTGCTCGCTGGAGTTCTCCCGAGTCCCGGCGATCGTCGTCTACTTCGAGGTCGGCGGCGACCACGTGAACGTCTTCGCGCTGCTCGACGCGATGTTCCCCACCACGCGCGGAGAGACCGCCTTCCCCCTGCAGATCGCCCGGTTCGCCAGGGACGGCGGCCGGAGCCCCCACCGGGCCGCGGCGGGCGACCTGCCCACCTGGCAGCACATCGACCTCGACGGCGTGCCGGACGCCGCCGACCAGACCGTGGCGGCGGTGATCGCCTGGTTCCTCCTGTCCTGCCTCGACCTGCACTGGCGGCTGCGCGGGACGGCCCAGGTGAACCTGCGCGGCTCCCTGAGCGGGCTGCCGGCGGGGGCGCTCGCGCCCCTGTCCGGCCCGGAGCCCGACCGGAGCGACGTCTTCGCCTACCGGCTGGAGCGGGAGCTGCGGGAGCTCGCCGAGCTGGGGATGACGCCCGAGGTCACGGGCTTCGGCGACGACCGGATCGCGCTGATCGTCACCACCCGGATCGGCGAGGTCTCCCTGATCGTGGACGCCGCCTACCCGGCGTCGCCGCCGCTGCTCATCGTCCCCGGCCCCGACGGGCCGGTCCCGGTGCCCGTGGACGCCGCCTCCTGGGATCCCCGGCGCACCCTCCGAGAGATCGTGGAGAGCCTCTGACGATGTCCGACACCTACAAGATCCGGATCTTCGAATCGGAACTCGAGACCATCTGCGACGAGACGCACGGATTCCCCGACATCGAGACGGGGGGCGGCCTCTTCGGGCTGTTCAGCCACGGCGCCTCGCCGGTGGTCATGCTGGCCACCCGCCCCCCGGACGGCACCCTGCGGCGCGCCGCCTCGATGTCGCTGGAGCCCGGGGCGTCCACCCTTCTGGAGCGCGGCCTGTGGCACGCCTTCGGCATCCAGAGCCTCGGCATCTGGCACTCCCACCACTGGATCGGGCTCTACGAGCCGAGCGGGGGCGACCTCGACCGCACCCGGCGCTACGCCGAGGGGCACAAGCGTCCTAAATACACCGAGATCCTCGCCAATTTCGAAGGGCGCCGGCCGACCGGCCGCGGCGGGAAGCAGCCCCGCGAGGCGCCGGCCGTCCGCCTCACGCCCTTCCACTACACCGACGCCACGGTGCCGGTGCGGGCGGGAGCCGAGTTCGAGGTCATCCCCGGCGACAGCCCGATCCGCGCCGCCCTCACCGCCTTCGACGTCCCGCCGGCCTGCGCGCCCATGCTGGTGCCGGGCCGGACCGGGCTCCGCCGGAGCTACCGGCTCGCCGCGTCCCGGGAGGCGGCCTTCTCCCTCCCCGCCGCGGCCCCCGAGCCCCCGGCGGCCGTCGCCGCACCGCCCGTACCGGACGAGGAAGAGCCGAGCACCTTCTTCGACGAGCACATCCTCCCGCTGCTGTCCCACATCGGAGAGGGGTTCTCCGTGGTGACCACCGACGACAGCACCGCTCCGGGGCCCGTCGAGCTGGTGATCCAGTTCGACGGAGGGGACGCGGCGCTGTTCAGGCTCGACGCGGGCTGGGACGGCAGGCACCCGGTCGTCCGCAGCGCGAAGATCATCATGGGTGAGCGCGTGAAGTCCACCTGGAGGCCCCGCTTCACCAAGCGCCACGACCTCCGGGCGGCGCTCGACTGGGGCATGAAGCAACTGCGGAGCGAGGCGCGATGACCTGGGACAGGGAGCAACGGATCAGGCTCGGCATGGAGAAGCACGTGCTGAGTCAGGAGTACCCCGGATTCAAGTTCCACGACCCGCTCGGCGAGACCCACGTCCGCGGCTGGTGGACCGCCCAGAGCGGACGCGGCTACGAAGTGGCCGTCTATCCGACCGCCGGTTTCCCCGACGAATGCCCCGAGGTCTACATCACCAGCCCCGCCCCCCTTCGCGGCTACTACAGGGCGATGACGGAGTACGGGAACAGCCACGCCATGCACGTCCTGGAATCCGACAGGCCCGGCTGGACGAAGGTCTGCGTCTACCACGCCGAGAAATGGCACCCGAAGGTCAGCCTCTCCGAAGTCCTGATCAAGACGCTTCTCTGGTTGTGGGCCTTCGACATCCATCGCGACACCGGCGATTCCATCGACGACATCCTCACGGGCAAGAAATAGGAGGAGCTTTGAGCAACGACCGCGAAGAAATGCGCAGGTTCCTGAAGGACTACGCCGAGGGGAAGAAGCCGGGCGGCGAGCGCGGCATGGTCTACAACCACAAGACCAAGCAGTGGGAGATGCGGACCGTCGGCGCGGAGCAGGACGGCGACCAGATCTACGACCTGAAGCAGAGCGACATCGACGTCTTCGGGAGGTCCGGTGGCTGAGCCGGGGCCCCGGCACGTGGTCATCCGCCCCGCCGCCCACACGATGCTCCTGGCCGCGGACCGGCCGCTGCGGCTGGGCTGCGTCCTGCACGACCACGGCGACCTGGCGGTGATCGACGGAAGCCCCGGCCGGGAGGCGGTGCTCCTGCCTCCCGGCTCCCGGGCCGACCTCCGCGCCGAGGACACCTTCCTGGTGTGCGCGTGGGACGGGAGGAGGTTCAGCGCGCACACCCTGGTGGACGGCGAGCCCGGCGCCGAGGTGGACGTCACCGTCGTCCCGGACGGCTCCGACGCGTTCGAACGGGTCAGGGGCATCTTCGAGACCGACCTGCTCGAGGACCGCGCGGTCGCGGTCTTCGGCGTCGGCTCCGGCGGGAGCTTCATCGTCCGCGAACTCGCCAAGGCCGGGGTCGGACGCTTCCTGCTGGTCGACCACGACCGCCTGGAGGTCGGCAACATCTCCCGGCACGAGTGCGGCATGCCCGACGTCGGCAGGCTGAAGGTGAACGCCGTGCGCGACCTGATCCACCGGCACAATCCCGGCGCGCAGGTCGTCACCTGCGCCGAGCGGCTGACCGGAGACTCCCGCGCGCGGATGCGCGGCCTCGTGCGCCGGACGGGCGCGGACCTCCTCATCGGCGCCACCGACACCCGGGAGAGCCGTCTCCTGCTCAACCGGATCGCGCTCCGGGAGAACCTGCCGCTCATCCTCGGCGGCATGCACAGGCGCGCCTACGGGGGCATCGTCCAGCGCGTGGTCCCCGGGCTCACCGCCTGCTACCAGTGCTTCGTCCAGACCCTGCCGCAGGAGGCGGCCGACAACGAGATCAGCAGCGAGGCGGACGCCGCCGCGGCGGGCTACACCGACCGCCTCGTGGCGCCGCAGCCCGGCCTGTCCACCGACATCGTCCCGGTGGCGCTGCACATCGCCAAACTGGCGGTCCTCGACCTCCTCGACGGCGCGTCCCCGGCACTGCGCTCTTTGGACGCCGACCTGGTCGCCAACTTCTACCGCTGGGCCAACCGCCGGGAGGAGATCTACGCGGGCCTGCGGCCCATGCGCGACACCGTGGACGGCATGACGGTGCTGCGCTGGTACGGCGGCGTCCTTCCCCGGCAGGACGACTGCGCGGTCTGCTCACCCGGCGACGACTCCTTCGACGACGGCACCTTCGGAACCGGCTGAGGACGTCCCGTCGCCTGGTCCACCGTACGGGGGCGGGCTATTCTCCACTCGCATGTGCGTATCGATCCTCCCACTGCGATCGCAGGTGAGAGTGCCATCGCCTTTATCACCTCGCATTTGCGTCTGTATGGTGAGGGGCTGCAGCGATGGTTCGCATTCGGTGAAGGAGACCCCCTGGTGTTCAAGCGCATGGTGCGGTGGGCCGCGGTGGCGCCGCTGCTGGCGGTGCTGGTCACGGGCTGCGGCTCGGACGGAGGCTCGCGGGACGGCGAGAGGAAGCTGACGGTGTTCGCCGCGGCGTCGTTGACCGAGACGTTCACCGAGCTCGGGCAGGCCTTCGAGAAGGAGAACTCCGGGGTGAAGGTGGTGTTCAACTTCGGGTCGAGCGCGACCCTGGCGCAGCAGATCACCCAGGGCGCGCCCGCCGACGTCTTCGCCGCGGCCAGTCCGGCGACGATGAAGACCGCCACCGACGCGAAGCCGGCGGACTCCCCCGTGGTGTTCGCGCGCAACAAGCTGCGGATCGCGGTGCCCGCCGGCAACCCCGCGAAGATCGACGCGCTGGGGGACCTGGCCGACGCGAAGGTGAAGGTCGCCCTGTGCGCCGAGCAGGTCCCCTGCGGGGCCGCGGCCGTCAAGGCGCTGGAGGCGGCCGGGGTGAAGGTCACCCCGGTCACCCTGGAGCAGGACGTCAAGGCCACGCTGACGAAGGTCCGGCTCGGCGAGGTCGACGCCGCCCTGGTGTACGCCACCGACGTGCTGTCCGCCGGCGACGAGGTCGAGGGCATCGCCTTCCCGGAGGCCGACGAGGCCGTCAACGACTACCTCATCGCCCCCCTGGGCGAGGCCGTCCTCCCCGCCGAGGCCCGGAAGTTCGTCGACCTGGTCCTCTCCGACCAGGGCCGCGAGACGTTCACCAGGACGGGCTTCCTGGCCCCCTGACGCGTCAGAAGTCCTCGTCGAAGGAGACGGTGCCCTCGACGGCCACTTGGTAGGCGGAGACGCGGCGTTCGAAGAAGTTGGAGAGTTCCTGGACGTCCTGGAGCTCCATGAAGGGGAACGGGTTGGCGGTGCCGTAGCGGCGGGGGAAGCCGAGGCGGGCGAGGCGCTGGTCGGCCACGTACTCCAGGTAGGAGCGCATGTCGGTGGCGCTCATGCCGGGGAGCCCCTCGCCGCAGAGGTCGTGGGCGAAGGCCAGTTCGGCGGCCACGGCCTCTTCCAGCATCTCGGTGACCTGGACGGTGAGCTCGTCGTCGAAGAGGGAGGGTTCTTCGGCCCGGACGGTGTCCACGACGCTGAAGGCGAACTCCATGTGCATGGACTCGTCGCGGAAGACCCAGTTGGTGCCGGAGGCGAGGCCGTTGAGGAGGCCGCGGTCGCGGAGCCAGTAGACGTAGGCGAACGCGCCGTAGAAGAACAGGCCTTCGATGCAGGCGGCGAAGCAGATGAGGTTGAGCAGGAAGGCACGGCGGTCGGCGGCCGTCCGCAGCTCGTCCAGGGACGAGATCGAGCCGATCCACTTGAAGCAGAATTCGCCCTTGGCGCGGATGCTGGGGATGTGCTCGATCGCGGCGAACGCCTGGCGGCGCTCGTCGTCGTCCTGGAGGTAGGTGTCCAGGAGCGTCAGGTAGAACTGGACGTGGACGGCCTCCTCGAAGAGCTGCCGGGACAGGTAGAGGCGGGCCTCCGGAGAGTTCACGTGCTTGTAGAGGTTGAGCACGAGGTTGTTGGCGACGATGGAGTCGCCGGTGGCGAAGAACGCGACGAGGCGTTTGACCAGGTGCAGCTCCTCGGATGTCAGCTTCGCCAGGTCGGCCAGGTCCGAGGCGAGGTCGACCTCCTCGACCGTCCAGGTGTTGCGGATGGCCGCCTTGTAGCGCTCGTAGAAGTCGGGGTAGCGCATGGGCCGCAGGGTCAGGTCCATGCCGGGGTCCAGCAGGGTCCCCTGCTCAACGGTGGTGGTCACTGGCAGGCCTCGCAGATCTCGGGGTTCTCCAGGGAGCAGGCGACCGCGTCGTCGTCGGCGGTCGGCAGGCTCTCGCCCCGGGTGGGGACGGTGGTCTGGGCGATGCGCGTCGCGGGGCGCGAGCGCAGGTAGTAGGTGGTCTTCAGGCCGGCCTTCCACGCGTAGGCGTACATCGACGAGAGCTTGCCGATGGTCGGGGTGGCCATGAAGAGGTTCAGCGACTGGGACTGGTCGATGAACGGGGTGCGGGCGGCGGCCAGGTCGATGAGCGCCTTCTGCGGGATCTCCCACGCGGTGCGGTAGAGCAGCTTGAGGTCGTCGTCGAGGACCGGGATGTCCTGGACGGAGCCTTCGGCGCGCTTGACGGCGTCGCGGATCTCGGGAATCCACAGGCCGCGTTCCCGGAGGTCGGCGACGAGGTACTTGTTGACCTGGAGGAACTCACCGGAGAGGGTCTCGCGCTTGAAGACGTTGGAGACCTGCGGCTCGATGCACTCGTAGCAGCCCGCGATGGAGGCGATGGTCGCGGTCGGGGCGATCGCGGTGAGCAGCGAGTTGCGCAGACCGGTGCGGGCGACGCGCTCGCGCAGCGCGTCCCACTCGGCCTTCCTGGCGTCGCCGATGGTGAAGTGGTCGGGGTGCAGGACGCCGCGGGCGGCGCGCGTCCGGTCGTAGGCGGGGTGGGCGCCGAGCTCTTCGGCGAGGTCGGCGGAGGCCGCGTACGCGGTGAGGGCGATCTCCTCGGCGATGTCGGTGGAGAGCCGCAGCGCCTCCGGGGAGTCGAACGGCAGCCGCAGGGTGAAGAACACGTCGGCCAGACCCATCACGCCCAGGCCGATCGGGCGCCACTTCTTGTTGGCGGCCTCCGCCTCGGGCGTGGGGTAGAAGCCGCGGTCGATCGTGCGGTCGAGGAAGCGCACGGCCGTGCGCACGGTCTCGCGCAGGCGGGCGAAGTCGAAGCCGTCGGTGGTGGCGTGGCGGGCCAGGTTGATCGAGCCGAGGTTGCACACGGCCGTCTCGGCCTGGTTGGTCACCTGGAGGATCTCAGTGCACAGGTTCGACAGGTGGACGACGTTGCCGGGCTCGGCCGTCTGGTTGCAGGTGCGGTTGGAGATGTCCTTGAACGTCATCCAGCCGTTGCCCGTCTGGGCGAGCGTGCGCATCATCCGGCCGTAGATCTGGCGTGCGGGGACCTGCTTGGTGTACTTCCCGGCGGCTTCGGCGGCCCGGTACGCGGCGTCGAACTCCTCTCCCCACAGGTCCACCAGCTCGGGGACCTCCTTGGGGTCGAACAGCGACCACACCGCGTCGGCCTCGACCCGGCGCATGAACTCGTCGGGGATCCAGTTCGCCAGGTTCAGGTTGTGGGTGCGGCGCTGCTCCTCACCGGTGTTGTCGCGCAGCTCCAGGAACTCCTCGACGTCGGCGTGCCACGGCTCCAGGTAGACGCAGGCCGCGCCCTTGCGCCGCCCGCCCTGGTTGACGGCCGCCACGGAGGAGTCGAGGGTGCGCAGCCACGGCACGATCCCGTTGGAGTGGCCGTTCGTCCCGCGGATCAGCGAGCCGCGCGAACGGATCCGCGACCAGGAGATCCCGATGCCTCCGGCGTACTTCGACAGCCGCGCGACCTGCCCGTACCGCTCGTAGATGGACTCCAGCTCGTCCTTCGGCGAGTCCAGCAGGAAGCAGGACGACAGCTGCGCGCGGCGTGCGCCGGAGTTGAACAGCGTCGGCGACGACGGGAGGTACTCCAGCCGCGACATCATCCCGTACAGCTCCGCGGCCTCGGCGACCGTCGCGGCGAGCCCGCACGCGACGCGCAGCATGAAGTACTGCGGGCGTTCGATCACCTTGCGGGTGCGCGGGTGGCGCAGCAGGTACCGGTCGTAGACGGTGCGCAGGCCGAAGTACTCGAACCTGTCATCGGCTCCGTCGTCGGCGAGCGCGTCCAGCTCGGCCGCGTGCGCGGCGACGAACGCGGCGGTGGTGTCGTTCAGCAGCCCCTCGGCGTGCGCGAGGGCGATCGAGCCGGAGAACGAGGCGACTCCTTCGCCCGCGGCCTCGTCGCGGATCAGCTCGGCGAGCAGCCCCGCGGCGACGCGCGACTGCGCCGGGTCGGCACCGACCTTCGCAGCCGCCTCCCGGATGAGGAGCTCCCGGTCGGGTGTGGCGGGTGCGGTGACGGTCATCGGCTCTCCCTCGTGTTCCCGCCTTCCGGGCGCACGGAAGACAGCACACGGGACCCGACGGCACCGCGCCTGCCCACCGGCCTTCCCTCGAGGCTTCATGGACGTCTCGGCGCGCGGGCAGGTCTTCGGACTCAGGGGCGCACGGCACACGCCTACCGGCCGTCGCTTCCCGGGTCCCGCGGGACCCAGTGCTTCGTTGACGGCTTTCGTTCCCCATCACCGCTGCGGGGCAGTCCCGGATTCCCACCGGGTTCCCTCTTGCGCCGCTTCGACCCTGACGGGCCGGAGCGGACCAGCGCTGCGGAAGACTCTACATCTAGTGGCGGCGGCGAATGAACAACCCAGATGTTGTAGGCGTGTTCATCGTGACGCTGACGACGCCGGATCGCGCCACGCCCCGGGGCGGGGAGGTCTCACTCCAGAGACGATCAGGGCATGTGCCATGATGGCGGACGAAAAGGCGAGCGCGGACGAGGAAGCCGGTGCGAATCCGGCGCGGTACCGCCACTGTCATCGGCGAGCGGATCCCGACTGAAGCCACTGCCCCCTCCGGGGCGGGAAGGCCGGGACGAGCGTTCGAGCCGAGAGCCAGGAGACTCACGCGTCTCGCCTCCTCGATGTGACTGGGGCGGATCTCCCCGGAGAGGAAGTGCGTGGCGTGCCCATGGAGCGTGCCCGAAAAGCGCCGTGCCAGGTCACGGTGTGCCGTGGCTGTTGCTGCGGCGGCCCGAAGGTCACCGGTGTGGACCATGGCGAGCAGCTCGCACGGCTGAGGCGGGAGGCGCCCGTCCTGGTGTCGGACTGCCTGGGCGTCTGCGAGCGCGCGAACGTCGTCGTGGTCCGGCCCTCGGCGGCGGGACGCGCCGCCGGAGCCCGGCCCGTCTGGCTCGGCCTGGTCAACGGCCCGGACGCGACCGAGGACGTCGCCGGCTGGATCAGGGCGGGCGGGCCCGTCGTAGTGCCGATCCCCGACATCCTGGACCTTCATGTCTTCGCTCCGCCACGCCGTCCTCCGGCGGTCCGCCCCTCGAAGGTTCGCGGAACACCGCGTGAGAGGAAGACCCCATGACGGGCAGACGCCCTTTGTCCCTGCTGCCGGCGCTGGTCTGCGCCGCGCTGGTCTCGGCCTGCGGCGGCGGCTCCGCCGGGGAGACCGGAACCGAGGCGCCCGCCGCGCGCGGCTTCCCGGTCACCGTGTCGAACTGCGGGGTCACCACAACCTATGAACGGGCTCCGCGGCGGGCCGTGACGATGAACCAGCACGTCACCGAAGTACTGCTGGCGCTGGGTCTGGAGAAGTCGATGGTCGGCACGGCCTTCCTCGACGACGCGATCCTGCCGGAGTACAAGGCGGCCTACGACGGCGTCAAGGCGATCGCCGACGAGTACCCCTCCTACGAGACGCTGCTGGCGGCCGAACCCGACTTCGTCTACGGCGGGTTCACCAGCGCCTTCGACGAGAAGGAGGGCCGCGGCCGGGAGCGGCTGTCCGAAACGGGCATCGACAGCTACCTCGACGTCGAGAGCTGCCCGTCGGGACCGGTGACCATGGCGACCCTGGAGCAGGAGATCCGCAACGTCGCCGGGATCTTCGGTGTCCGGGAGCGGGGCGAGCGGGAGCTGGAGCGCCTGCACGGCGTCCTGGACTCGGTCGCCGGGAGGCTGGAGGGCGTGGATCCGGCCAGGGTCTTCGTCTACGACAGCGGCGACAAGACCGCCTTCACCGCGGGCGGCGCGGGCATCGGCAACGAGATGATCGAACTGGCGGGAGGGGAGAACCTCTTCGCCGACGTCGACAAGGCGTTCGCCGACGTGTCGTTCGAGCAGGTCGCCGAACGCGCCCCCGAGGTCATCGTCATCTACGACTACGGCGGCCAGAGCGTCGAGGACAAGAAGAGGTTCCTGCTGGCCGACCCCGTCCTGAAGGACGTTCCCGCGATCAGGGAACAGCGGTTCGCGGTGCTGCCGCTGTCGTCGGCCGTCCTGGGGGTGAGGGCGCCCGCCGGAGTGGACTCGCTGGCCCGCCAGATCCACCCGGACCGCTTCAGGTGACCGGCGCCGCCCGCGAGGCCGGGGCGGACGCCGCCGCTCCGGCCTCCCCCGCCGTGCCGCGCAGGCTCCCCTACGGGCTGGTGCTGCTGCTGTCCGGCGCGTTCCTGCTCGCCGCCGCGACGGCCGGGGTCGCGGTCGGGTCGATCACCATTCCGGCCGGGCAGGTGTGGGAGATCCTGCTGCACCGGGCGCACCCGGCCCTGGCCGAACCCGCCTGGCCCGCCGTCCGCGAGACCATCGTCATGGACGCCCGGCTGCCCCGGGTGCTGCTGTGCGCGGTGGTCGGAGCCGGGCTGGCGGTGTGCGGCATGGCGCTGCAGGCCGTGGTCCGCAACCCGCTCGCCGACCCGATGCTGCTGGGGGTGTCCTCCGGCGCGACCGTCGGCGCGGTCGTCGTCGTGGTGTTCGGGGTGGCCTGGTTCGGGGTGTTCACCCTGCCCTTTTCGGCGTTCCTCGGGGCGCTCGCGGCACTCGTCGCGGTGTTCCTCCTGGCGCGTTCCGGCGGGCGGATGACCACGGTGCGGCTGGTGCTGGCGGGCGTGGCCACGGCCGAGGTGCTGTCGGCGATCGCCGGTTTCGTCGTCGTCACCTCCGACGACCCGCACGCCGCGCAGTCCGCGCTGCGCTGGATGCTCGGCGGCCTCGCCGGGACCACCTGGGAGATGTTCTGGATCCCGGCGGCCGCGGTGCTGGTGGGCACTCTCGTGCTGCTGGGGGTGTCGCGGCCGCTGAACCTGCTGCTGGCCGGGGAGGAGGCCGCCGCGGCGCTCGGCCTGGACGTGCACCGCTTCCGCGCCGCCCTGTTCGTGCTCGTGGCGATGATGACCGGCACGATCGTGGCGGTCAGCGGCGCGATCGGCTTCGTCGGGCTGATCATGCCGCACGTGGTGCGGCTGCTGGTCGGCGCCGACCACCGGCGCGCGCTGCCCGCCGCGGCACTGCTGGGCGCGGGCTTCCTCATCGCCGCCGACCTGGCCGCCCGCACCCTGGTCAGCCCCGAGGAGATCCCCGTGGGGATTCTGACGGCGCTGGTGGGCGGCCCCTTCTTCCTGTGGCTGATGCGGCGAAAGGCGGCACGGTGACCCGGACCGCTCCCGGAACCCTCTCGGTCCAGCGGGTGTCGGTGGCCGTGGACCGCCGGACCCTGGTGGACGCGGTGTCCCTGGACGTCGCGCCCCGCGAGGTCGTGGGGCTCGTCGGACCCAACGGCGCGGGGAAATCCACCCTTCTGCGCACCCTCTACCGGGCGGTGCGCCCCACGTCGGGGCGGATCCTCCTGGACGGCGACGACGTGTGGCGGATGCCCGGCAGGCGGCTCGCCCGGCGGCTGGCCTGCGTCCTGCAGGAGGCCTCCGGGGAGTTCGAGCTGAGCGTCCACGACGTCGTCGCGATGGGCCGCACCCCGCACAAGCGCGCCTTCGACGGCGACGGCCGCGCCGACCGCGAGATCATCGCGTCCTCGCTGGGCGAGCTCGACGTCGCCCACCTGGCCCGGGCGCCGTTCGAGCGGCTGTCGGGCGGGGAGAAGCAGCGGGTCCTCATCGCCCGCGCGCTCGCCCAGCGCGCGGGAACGATGGTCCTGGACGAGCCGACCAACCACCTCGACCTGCGCCACCGGCTCGACGCACTGCGCCTGGTCCGCCGCCTCGGCGTCACCGCCGTCATCGCCCTGCACGACCTCGACCTGGCCGCCATGTTCTGCGACCGCGTCTGCGTCCTGCACGGCGGCCGCGTCGTCGCGCTCGGGACGCCCGCCGAGGTCCTCACGCCCGAGCTGCTGGCCGAGGTGTACCGCGTCGCCGCCGAGGTGGACGTGAACCCGCATACCGGGACGCCTCGGCTCACCCTGCTCCCCGGCTCCGGTCCCCGGGAAGAAGCGCCTTTCACCTGAGCGGGCCTTCACGGGCTCCGGCCGCGGCTCCGGGGCTCCCCTCACCGGTCCGAGGTTTTTTACGAGACGAGACGGTCCGTCTTGACACAGGGGCCGTCGCCCCGCATACTTCCCTTTATCGAGACGGACCGTCTCGTCTCGATGGACACGACCGAGCGTGCGGAGACCTTCCGCTCGCGCCGACGAAGAGGAGGTGGGGCGCTCTGCGTACCCCCGCGCAACTGACCCTCGACCAGATCACCAAGCGCTACGGGACCCGCGTCGTCCTGGACCGGGTGTCGCTCACCGTCCGGCCCGGCGACCGGATCGGCGTCATCGGCGACAACGGGTCGGGCAAGTCGACGCTGCTCAGGCTCATGGCGGGCGTCGAGCGGCCGGACAACGGCGAGCTCGCGGCCGTCGCGCCCGGCGGCGTCGGACACCTGCCGCAGACGCTCGCGCTGCCGCCGCACGCCACCGTCGCCGACGCCGTCGACCTGGCGCTGGCCGACCTGCGCGAGCTCGAGATCCGGATCCGGGCGGCCGAGCTCTCACTCGACGCGGCGGGCGCGGACCTGGACCGCTACGCGGAGCTCGTGGCGGAGTTCGAGGCGCGGGGCGGCTACGAGGCCGACGTCCGGGTGGAGGTCGCGCTGCACGGCCTGGGGCTGCCCGGACTCGACCGGAACCGCCCGCTGGGCACGCTCTCCGGCGGCGAGCGCGCCAGGCTCGCCCTGGCCGCCACGCTGGCCTCCTCCCCCGAGCTGCTCCTGCTCGACGAGCCGACCAACGACCTCGACGACCAGGCCACGGCCTGGCTCGAGCAGCGCCTGCTCGCCCACCGGGGCACGGTCGTGGCGATCACGCACGACCGGATGTTCCTGGAGCGCGTGACCACCGCCGTCCTGGAGGTCGCCGAGGGCCGGGTGCGCCGCTACGGCGACGGATACTCCGGCTACCTCACCGCCAAGGCCGCCGAACGCGCCGCGCAGGCGCGGGCCCACGAGGAATGGAAGGGGGAGCTGGACCGGCATGCCGCGCTGGTCTCGGCCAACGCGGGCCGGTTGGCCACAATCCCCCGCAAGATGGACAAAGCAGGCATGGGCACCGGCGCCTGGCGGGCGCGCTCCCGCACCCACGGCGCCGCCGGCCGCATCCGCCAGTCCCAGCAGCGCCTCCAATGGCTCACCGCCCACCCCTCGCCGCCCCCGCCCGAGCCCCTGCGCTTCACCACCGTCCCCGCCACCGCGGGCACCGCCCCCGGCGACGACATCGCCGTCCTCGACGACGTGGCGGTCGCGGGCCGGCTCCACCTGGAGTCCCTGACCGTCCGCGCCGGTGAACGCCTGCTCATCACCGGCCCCAACGGCGCGGGCAAGACCACCTTGATGCGCGTCCTCGCCGGAGAACTCCAGCCGGACACCGGCGAGATCCGCCGAACCGGCCGCATCGGATACTTCCGCCAGGACGACCCCGACACCGACCCCGGCAGCCCGCGAGATGCACTCCCCGCCGCCGCTCCCCGGCAGAGCGGCGCGGCACACCGGACCGTGCTGCAGGCATACGCGCACGGAAGGCCGGGAAGCCCGGATGAGCACGCGGACGCGCTACTCGCCCTCGGCCTGTTCCAGCCGTCCGACCTGAGCCTGCACGTCGGAGAACTGTCCTACGGCCAGCGGCGCCGGATCGAGCTGGCCCGGCTGGTGAGCGAGCCCGTGGACCTCCTCCTGCTCGACGAGCCGACCAACCACCTGTCACCCATGCTCGCGGAGCAACTGGAGGAGGCCCTGGCCTCCTACCACGGCGCCCTGGTCGTCGTCACCCACGACCGCCGCCTTCGCGCCACGTTCACCGGCACCCGCCTCGAACTGGCCGAAGGCACGGCCACCGCGTCCTCCAGCCCTGGAGCGGATCACGTTCGTCCGAAGGAACGACACGGCCGCGTCAGCGTTTGTCCAGGTTCTTCGCCATCGCTCGGTTGACAGAAGGGTCTCGGCCCTGCAGATACGGCGGAATCGGCTGGTACCCGCTCTTGCGGTAGAGCTGGAGGGCTTCCTTGTTGCGCGCACCGGTTTCCAGGACGATGCGTCGCGCGCCATGCGCGGCGACGTCCTCTTCCAGTCGGGCGAGCAGCCGTCGTCCCACGCCGAGACCGCGCAGGGAAGGTGCTACGTACATGCGTTTCAGTTCGGCGACGAGGCCGTTGCCGAGAGCGCGCCAACCTCCGCAGGCGACTGGAGAGCCGTTCTCGTGATAGCCCAAGAAGAACGCACCTCGCGGTTCCCGGAACTCATCGACGGCAACGCGGTCGATGAATTCGCCGTCCTCGTCGTCATAGAGGCCATCGTATTCCGCGAGCAGCACGGTGATCAATTTCTGAGCGTCGGGGTGGTCCATCGCCCGGGCGACGAAGACAACGGTTCCCTCGGTCACGCGTACAGATCCGCCTTCTCCCCCAAATTCGGCTGGCGCGAGCGACCGTATCCGTTCCCGGATCTGCGCCGCGCGAGGATCCTGCAGATCATCGAAGATCTCCAGGGCCTCCCGGTAGCACTCTACGGCACGCCGCGAGGCGCTTTCCTCGAGCAGCAACACGGCCCCTAGCCGACACAGGTCCATGGCGGTTCCGTGCCGCTGTCCCAGGGCTCGCCGGATGAGCAGAGCCTCTTCGTAGCAGCGCAGCGCCTCGGCCCTCTCCTCCAGATCGAGGTGGACATCGCCCAGGTGTCCCAACGTGATGGCCGTGCCGTTCTCGTTTCCCACCTCACGTCTGATCTCCAGGGCCGCCCGCAGCACCGAGAGCGCCTTCTGGAACCGCCCCGCACCCTGGTGGGCGACACCCGTGTAGGTGAGCGCCATGCCTTCGCCGTTCAGCGCCCCTTCCGCTCGCCAGATCTCGAGCGAATTCGTGTAGCACGCGATCGCCTCCTCGAACCGGCCGAGTCCGAGATGGCATTCACCCAGATTGTTGAGAGTGGCCGCCTCGCCGAGCGCGTTCCCCAATTCCCGACACAGTGCGAGGGCACGCTGGTGGCAGCCGATCGCCTCCCGGTACTGGCCGGTCTCGCGGAAGGCGTCGCCGAGCCCGTTCAGCGCCCAGCTCTCGCCGTCCGCGCTCCCCGACTCCCGGCTGGCGGACACGCTCGTGGAGTACAGGGATATCCAGTCGATCCAGTGCTTGGAGGTGTCGAAGAAGGCCCACAGCGCCAGGGGAAGACGCCAGGCGATCTCCGGGAACCCCTTTCGCGCCGCCGCCTCGGTGACGGCCGCGATGTTCTGCCGCTCGGTTTCACACCAGCGCAGGGCGGTGCCGCGATCGGGGAAGTCCAGGGGTGGCGGGCCAGGCGGGACGCCGGGCGGCAGACGGCGCCGATGCGGGGAGAGGACGGTGTCGGCGGCGTCCGCCGTGTACAGGTACCACGTGAAAAGACGTTCCAGACAGGTCTTCCGATCGGCGTCGGTCTCTTCGACGGCCGCGCGCTCGGTCGCGTAATGGCGCAGGAGGTCGTGCATGCGATAGCGCTCGTGCCCCACCTGTTCGACCAGGTGCATATCGGTCAATTCGCGCAGCACCCGCGCCGTTCCGGGGTACGTCGCCCCAACCAGGACACCGACCGCGTGGACGTCCATGTCGGCACCCGGGTGGAGGCTCATCCGGCGGAACGCCTCCTGCGCCTCGGCGGAGAGTCCCTCGTAAGACCAGGAGAAGACCGGACGAATACCGCCTTCGTCATCCGAGGCGTCCAGGGCCTCCAAGGGCTGTGCGGCCAGGTCCCGCACCAGCGAGCGCAGCGGGACGCGGTGCTCCCCGGCCGCCACCCGTTCGCCGCCGAGGCAGAGCGCGAGCGGTAGATGCGAGCACAACCGTGCGAGTTCCGCCGCGCTGTCCCCGTCCAGGCGCTCAGAACCGATGAACTTCTCCAGCAGCGCCCGCGACTCTCCGTCGGAGAAGGGGGGCAGGACGATCCGGTGCGCCCCGTACCGCGTCACCAGCCCACCGAGGCTGTTCCTGCCGGTCACCAGGACGGAACACGACGCCGATCCGGGAAGCAGCGGAACGATCTGCTCGACGTATCGCGCGTTGTCCAGAATGACGAGGACACGCCGCTCGTGCAATGTCGTCCGGTAAAGCGCGGACAATTCGTCGAGCTCGGTGGGAATGCTCTCCTTCGCCACGCCAAGCGCGCGCAGGAACGCGTTCAGAACGCCTTCCGGTTCGGCCGTGGGCCGATCGTCATAGCCGTGCAGATCGATGTAGAGCCGTCCGTCGGGAAACCGGTCCCGCTGCCGGTGCGCCCAGTGGACCGCGAGGGTCGTCTTGCCCACGCCCGCCATGCCGATGATGACCGCCACGGATACCGCGTTCGAACCCTCTCCCGCCTCCAGCAGCGCGTCCAGTTCCGCAAGGTGCTTCCTTCTGCCCGTGAAATGGGCGATGTTCCCCGGCAGTTGCTGTGGTCTGGGCGGCTCGCCCCGCCCGCCGATGATCAGTCCCCCGTGAACGTCACGTATCTGAACGACATTTCTCGCATCCCCCGAGAAGTCGTTCCGCATCTCTCCCCCTCGCCGACCCCGCCGGAAAATACTCTCTATTATGGAGCATAATCATCGTGCCGACCAGCCCGAGGACGCCATTTCCCTGCAGGAGCGATCACGACCGATGGCTCGAGTATTTTTCGGTGCGCGATCACGCGAGGGGGAGTCGTCCGAACGACGGGAAGTGCATACCCGTCCGGCGGGTCATGGGGGCCACTGGTCGCAGTATTCGATGTGGATCTCGCGGGCTGCGCCGAGGATGCCGTCGTTGGCGTGGAGTTCGGTGCAGAAGTGCGGATAGTTCGGGTGGATGGGGATGTAGCCGGGGCCGTGGCGGGCGACATCGAGGAAGTGCCGGGTGGTCTCTCTGAAGACTTTCGCGCTGCCGGTCATGAACAGGGTTTCGGCGTGGAGGTGCTGGTGGAAGAGGTCGCGGTTCTCTCGGTGGTGGCGGGCTTCGGAGGGGATCACGGCACCGTCGGGGCGGGGTTCGTCGGGCAGCTTGACGGCCTGCGGGCGACCCGGGCCCAGGCGGCTGCGGACCTCCTTCCAGCGTGCGGGTGCGAACTGGAGGGAGTGGTGCAGCAGGACGAGGTCGAGGCGGCGGGTGCCGACTTCGGACGGGGCGTGGGGCGGGGGCGGGTTGGTGCGCAGGGGCAGGTGGATGAGTGAGCGCGGGGAGGAGGCGGCGAGTTCCCACAGGCCGCCGATGCGCTGTGCGGCGTCCTGGTCGAGGTAGGCGTCGAGGTGCCGGTCGTGGTCGAGGAGCACGGCACGGGTCAGCGGGCGCGCCGGGCGGATCACGGTGAACTCCGCGGGGCCGAGGCGCGCCCGGTGGCGGGTGATGGCGAGGGGCATCGGTCAGGTGAGGTGTTCCAGGATCCAGAGGTGGTGGTCCCAGCCGAGTTCTCGGGAGTCCATGAGGTGCAGGCCCGCCTTTTCGGCGAGGGCGGTGATGTCGGGGACGGGGCGGCGGGCGCTGCCGAAGGCGCAGCGGAGCTGGAGCTGGACCAGGGGGTCGGGGGCGTCGGCGGGGAGGATCTCCTCCACCAGGAGGAGGCGGCCGCCGGCGGGGAGGAGGGCGGCCGTGTCGGCGAGGACCTGCCGGGCGTCCTCGTCGGGGAGCCGGTCGAGCTGGTGGGTGAGCAGGAGGGTGGACTCGCCCGCGGGGGGCAGGAGCGTGCTGGCCGGGAGGAGCTCCACGCGGGGCAGGACGTCGGTGTCGAGGACGGTGTCGCGCAGGGTTCGCAGGCCCGAGGGCAGGGAGGAGATGCGGATGCGGAGCTCGGGGAAGGCCTTGAGGAGGGCGTTGGCGAAGGAGCCCGTGCCGTTGCCCGCGGCGCCGAGGGACGTGACCGAGGACCAGTCGTAGGAGCTCAGCAGGGTGGGGGCGACCCACAGGGCGAGGTCCTCGGCGGCGGCGCGGGCCGAGCCGGCCAGGTGCTCGTCCTCGCGTACGGCGGCGGCCACGGGCAGGCCCGCGGTGGTGCGGTAGGCGGGGCGGCCGGTGCGGAGCGTCTCGTCCAGGCGGGAGAGCGAGAGGTCGAGGGCGGCCTGGATGCCGCTCAGGTGGAACTCCTCGGCGGAGTGTTCGTCCTGGGCCAGCTCCTGGCCGACGGGGGCGAGGGTGTAGCGGCCCTCGGCGGACTCCAGGATCTCGATCCGGGCCAGGTAGTCCAGCAGGGGTTCCAGGACGGACGGGTCGGCTCCGGAGCGCAGGGCCAGCTCGGCGGGGGTGTCGACGCCCTGGTTCAGGAGCTCGATGAGGCCGGCGGTGACGGCGGCGCGGATGGCGAGGCCGGGGCCCAGGTCGGCGAGCTCGTGGAGGCGCTCGTGGGCGATCTCCTCCTCGTCGGACCAGTCGGGGGCCTCGGGCTCGGTGCGGCGCCAGTAGCCGGTGAAGTCGAGGTGGGTCTTGGGGACGCCGCGGTCGCCGACGAGGTGGCGGCGGATCGGCTTGAGGGTGAGGGCCTCGCCGGCCGCCCACACGAAGACGTCGCCGGGGAGCCACTCGAGGCCGCGGACCGCGTCCTCCAGCAGGGTGGTCGTGCCGGCGGGCGCACCGCCGCGCAGCAGCCACACGATGTCGGCGTCGGCCTCGGTGGGCAGGGGGAGGCGGTCGGCCTCGCCGGAGACCTCGACGAACACCTTCGCCCTGGTGCCCGCGGGCATCTCCGACAGCCAGCGGCCGATGGAGGGCAGGGCGGTCTCGTCGCCGAGGACCAGCAGCCAGTCGACGCCCTCGGGGTGGCTGGACGACATCTTCGGGCCGGCGATCCACGCGGACCGCCCCGGCACGGCGTCCATGGCCCAGGCGGAGGCGCGGCCCCCCTCGTGGCGGACGAAGTCGAAGTCGACCTCGCCGGCCTCGGGGTCGAAGCGGTGCGGCGTGTAGTCCTTGGAGATGGGGCGCTCGTCCTCGGGCCATTCGAGGCTGCTGATGTTCTGGCCGGGCAGCACGGGGCGGTCGGCGCCCTCGGCGGGGAAGAAGAACTTGACGTGGTCGTCGAAGCCCTCGGTGGCGAACGCGGGCAGGTCCAGACCGTCGCGGGTGAAGGCGCGCAGCTGCTCGCCGCCCAGGGTGATGCGGCGCAGGTTCGGGGTCACGTCCGTCACGCGCAGGATGGTCAGCTCCCGCAGCACGATGGGGAAGGTGGCGACCTGACGGGGGCTACGGGTGGTCACTCGACCGCTCCTTCTGTTCGGTTTCCCTCGCCCCCGACCCTAGCGGGTTAGGTTAACCTTGCCTAACTTTCGTCGGCGCGGCGGCGGCACGCCCCCGGCCGCGCCTCCGGCGGAAACCGCGACCGGGTATTTGCTTCTTTTGCTAAGCAACAGCGAAAAATTGCACTAATTGGCTAATTGGTGCCCTTCCTGGGGTCCGGCGGTTCGTGTGACGGTCGCGGTATCCGAGCACGAGGAGCACTGCCGTGATCACGAAGTTGCTGGTGGCCAACCGCGGTGAGATAGCCGTGCGCGCCTTCCGCGCCGCGTACGAGCTGGGCATCGCGAGCGTCGCCGTCTACGCCCACGAGGACCGGTTCTCGCTGCACCGGCAGAAGGCCGACGAGGCCTACCTGATCGGCGAGGTCGGGCACCCGGTCCGCGCCTACCTGGACGTCGAGGAGATCGTCCGGACGGCGCTGCGGGTCGGGGCCGACGCCGTCTACCCCGGGTACGGGTTCCTCTCGGAGAGCCCGGAGCTGGCCGAGGCGTGCGAGCGCAACGGGATCGTCTTCGTGGGGCCGCCCTCCCAGGTGCTCCGGCTCGCCGGCAACAAGATCGAGGCGGTCGAGGCGGCGCGCCGCGCGGGGCTGCCCGTCCTGCGTTCGGTGACCCCCCGACCCGGCCGGGAGCTGGAGGCCGCCGACGAGGTGGGGCTGCCGCTCTTCGTCAAGGCCGCGGCGGGCGGAGGCGGACGCGGGCTGCGCCGGGTGGACCGGCGCGAGGACCTCCTCGCCGCGGTCGAAACGGCTCGCCGCGAGGCCGAGAGCGCCTTCGGCGACCCCACCGTCTTCCTGGAGCAGGCCGTCGACCGGCCCCGCCACATCGAGGTGCAGGTCCTCGCCGACGGGGCCGGGCACACCGTCCACCTGCGGGAGCGCGACTGCTCGGTGCAGCGCCGGCACCAGAAGGTCGTGGAGATCGCGCCCGCGCCCCGGCTGGACCCGCTGGTCGTCCAGCGGCTGTGCGCGGACGCGGTGGCGTTCGCCCGGGAGGTCGGCTACGCGGGCGCCGGGACCGTGGAGTTCCTCGTCGACGAGCGCGGCGAGCACGTCTTCATCGAGATGAACCCGCGGATTCAGGTCGAGCACACCGTGACCGAGGAGGTCACCGGGATCGACCTCGTCCAGTCGCAGCTGCGCATCGCGGGCGGGCAGACGCTCGAGGACCTCGGCATCTCCCAGGAGAACGTCACGGTCTCCGGGTTCGCCGTGCAGTGCCGCATCACCACCGAGGACCCCGCGCAGGACTTCCGGCCCGACACCGGGCGCATCTCCGCCTACCGCTCCCCCGGCGGCGCGGGCATCCGGCTCGACACCGGCACCGCCTACGCGGGGGCCGAGGTGTCCCCGCACTTCGACTCGCTGCTGGTGAAGCTGACGACCCGGGGGCGGACCTTCGAGGACGCCGTGCGCCGGGCACGGCGTGCCGTCGCGGAGTTCCGCATCCGCGGGGTCGCCAGCAACATCCCGTTCCTGCGGGCCCTGCTCGATGAGGCGGACTTCCGCGCCGGCGGCGTCACCACCGCCTACATCGCCGAGCACCCGGAGCTGATGACCGCCCGTTCCAGTGGCGACCGCGCCACCCGGCTGGTGCGCTACCTGGCCGACGTGACGGTCAACAAGCCGCACGGGAACGCCCCCACCGAGCTGGACCCGGCCGAGAAGCTGCCGCCGCTGCCCGAGGGGCCGCTCCCCGAGGGCTCCCGCGACCTCCTGCTCGCCCTCGGTCCGCGCGCCTTCGCCGAACGGCTGCGGACCCAGAACGCGCTGGCCGTCACCGACACCACGTTCCGCGACGCCCACCAGTCGCTGCTGGCCACCCGCGTGCGCACGTTCGACCTGCTGCGGGCGGCGCCTCACGTGGCGCAGACCCTGCCGGAGCTGCTGTCCATCGAGGCGTGGGGCGGCGCGACCTACGACGTGGCGCTGCGCTTCCTCGGCGAATCGCCCTGGGACAGGCTCGCCGCGCTGCGCGAGGCCGCCCCGAACACGTGCATCCAGATGCTGCTGCGCGGACGCAACACCGTCGGCTACACGCCCTACCCCGACTCCGTCGCCAAGGCGTTCGTCGCGGAGGCCGCGCGGACCGGCGTGGACGTCTTCCGGATCTTCGACGCGCTCAACGACGTGGAGCGCATGCGCCCGGCCATCGACGCCGTCCTGCACACCCACGCGATCGCCGAGGGCACGCTGTGCTACACCGGCGACCTGTCCTCGCCCGGGGAGCGGCTCTACACCCTCGACTACTACCTGCGCCTGGCCGAGCAGCTCGTCGGGGCAGGCGTGCACGTCCTGTGCGTCAAGGACATGGCGGGGCTGCTGCGGGCGCCCGCCGCGCGGACCCTCGTCACCGCGCTGCGCGAACGCTTCGACCTGCCCGTCCACCTGCACACCCACGACACCGCGGGCGGGCAGCTCGCCACCTACCTCGCCGCGATCGAGGCGGGCGTGGACGCCGTGGACGGCGCGTCCTCGCCGCTGGCGGGCACCACCAGCCAGCCGCCCCTGCAGGCGATCGTCGCGCACACCGACCACACCGAACGGGCCACCGGCCTCGACCTGGACGCCGTCACCGCGCTGGAGCCCTACTGGGAGGCCGTGCGGCGGCTGTACGCGCCGTTCGAGATGGGACTGCCCGCGCCGACCGGCCGGGTGTACCGGCACGAGATCCCCGGCGGGCAGCTGTCGAACCTGCGCCAGCAGGCCGTGGCGCTCGGCCTCGGCGACCGGTTCGAGGAGATCGAACGGCTCTACGAGGCAGCCGACGGCATCCTCGGCAGGCTCGTCAAGGTGACGCCGTCCAGCAAGGTCGTCGGCGACCTCGCGCTGCACCTGGTGGCGGCCGGGGCCGACCCGGCGGAGTTCGCCGCCGAACCCGGCAGGTTCGACATCCCCGACAGCGTCATCGGCTTCCTCTCCGGAGAGCTCGGCGACCCGCCCGGCGGCTGGCCCGAACCCTTCCGGAGCGACGCGCTGCACGCCCGCTCCCACACCCCGCCGCAGGCCGAGCTGTCGGAGGAGGAGGAGAAGGCGCTCGCCGGGCCCGACGTGCGCGCCGTCCTCGACCGGCTCCTCTTCCCCGCCCCCGCCAAGGCCTACGCCGAGTCCCGCGCCTCCTACGGCGACCTGTCGGTGCTGCCCACCGAGGCGTTCCTGTACGGGCTGCGCCATGGCCGCGAGGTCGCCTTCGACCTGGAACCGGGCGTACGGGTGCTCGCCGCGCTGGAGGCCGTCGGCGAGATCGACGAGGCGGGCTGCCGCCAGGTCATCTGCACCGTCAACGGCCAGATGCGCACCCTGGCCGTCCGCGACCGCTCCGTGGCCCTGGACACGCCTCCCGTCGAGCGCGCCGACCCCGCCGACTCCCGTCACGTCGCCGCGCCCTTCTCCGGCACCGTGACCGCCCGCGTCGCCCCCGGCGACCCCGTCGAACCCGGCGACGTCGTCGCCACCATCGAGGCCATGAAGATGGAGGCGTCCATCACCGCCCCCGTCGCCGGCACCGTCCTGCGCGTCCCCGTCCCGGGCCCCGCCCAGGTGGAGGCCGGCGACCTCCTCGTCCTCCTCACCTGACCCTCCTCAACCCCTCCCCTTCCATGCCCCTCCTCCCGGCCGCTCGCCTCCTTCCGCCCCCGGAGGCGAGCGGCCTCACTCCTGCGGTGCTTCGGGGACCTGCCCCCGGGGGCGGGCCGCAGACCGTTACTCCAGGCGACCATGTCGTCACTTCGGCGTGAGGGGGAGCGCCCTGTGGGGGCAGTGTGTCCTCTCGGGCGTGCGGGGACGATCCGGGGCATGGCGAGTTCTTTCCAGCGGGACAAGGTGCGGCTGGTCTTCGACGCGATGGACGGCGACGGCGACGGGACGCTTCGGGAGGCGGACTTCGAGGCTTTGGCCCTGCGCTGGGCGGCGGTCCGGACGGCGGGTGACGAGGAGCGGCTGCTGGCGGTCATGCGCGGCTGGTGGGACACCCTCGCCGCGCACTCCCGCACGGCGGACGCCGTCGCGATCGGCGACGTCCTGGCCGTCGTCGACCTGCTCGCCAGCATGCCCGACGCGGTCACCGCGACCGCCGACGCGATGTTCGAGGCCGTGGACGAGAACCGGGACGGCCGCATCTCCCCCGCCGAGTACCGCCGCATGATCGAGGCCTGGAACGGCGCGCCCGCCGAAACCGGCGAGGCCTTCGCCCTCCTGGACCTCGACGGCGACGGCGCCATCTCCCGTGAGGAGTTCGCCGCCCACTGGTACGAGTTCTGGGCCGGCGACGACCCCGCCGCCCCCGGCAGCCGCATCTTCGGCCGCGCCCCCGGCTGACCGCTCCCGGAGACTCCAGCGCCGTCCGCCCGGTCCCTTGGACCGGGCGGCCGGCGCGTCAACCCGAAGGCCGGACGGCGCGTCACCCGAAGGCCGGGCGTCCAGGGCGCGGTCAGTCCAGGGGCGGGGCGTCCAGGGCGCAGTGGTGGCGGGCGGGGGTGCGGGGGCAGGGGGTGGCGGTGCGGAGGGTGGCGGCGGAGAGGAGGCCGGCGGCGATGCAGAGGGCGGCGGCGATGAGGGAGGCGGTGTGGAAGCCCGCGGAGAAGAGTTCGGGGTGGAGGTAGGCGTCGCCGCTGATGCCGGCGAGGGCGGGGAAGACGGCGACGGCGATGAGGGAGGCGGCGCGTGCCACGTCGTTGTTGACGGCCGAGGCGATTCCGGCGTGGCGGGCGGGGACCGCGGCCAGGACCGTCGCGGTCAGCGGGGCCACGGTGATGGCCAGGCCGAGGCCGAAGACGGAGACGGCCGGGAGCACCTCGGTCAGGTAGGTGCCGGACTCGTCCACGCGGGTGAGCAGGGCGAAGCCGAGGCCGACGACGACCGGGCCGACGCTCATCTGGAGGCGGGGGCCGATCCTCGCGGCCAGCGCGCCGGAGCGCGACGACAGCAGCAGCATGATGACGGTGACGGGGAGCAGCGCGATGCCCGCTTCCAGGGCGGAGTACCCGGAGACCTGCTGGAGCTGGAGCGGGAGCAGGAACAGCGCGCCGCCCAGGGCGCCGTACACGATGAACGTGACGATGTTCGTCACGCTGAACGCGACGGAGCGGAACATGCCCAGCGGGAGCAGCGGGCTCTGCACCCGGCGCTCCCACCAGACGAAGGCGACCAGGAGCAGGCCGAGCGCGGCGACGGGCGTCAGGCCGCGCGCGGGGCCCTCGATCAGGGCGTAGGTCAGGCCGATGAGCCCGCCGGTCACCAGCACCCCGCCGACGACGTCGACGCGGCCGGTCGCCTCGGCGTCCCGGGACTCCGGGACGTGCCGCCAGGTCATCGCGAAGACGAGCGCGGCGAGCGGCAGGTTGATCACGAAGATCAGCCGCCAGGACACGGCGTCCACCAGCCAGCCGCCCAGGAACGGCCCGATCGCCGAGGCCACCCCGCCCAGCCCGGACCAGGCGCCGATCGCCTTGCCCCGGTCGTCGGGATGGAAGGTCGCCTGCAGGATGGCGAGGCTGCCCGGCGTCAGCAGCGCCGCCCCCACCCCCTGGAGCGCCCGCGACCAGATCAGCATCCCGGGCCCGGTCGCGACGGCGCACAGCACGGACGCCGCCGCGAACCACACCACGCCGATCTGGAAGACGAGCCGCCGCCCGTACCGGTCGCCCAGCGCGCCCGCCACCAGCAGCAGCCCGGCGAGCGTCAGCGTGTAGGCGGTCACCACCCACTGCAGGCTCTCCAGGTCGGTGCCGAACTCCCGCCCGATGGCCGGCAGCGCGATCCCCACCACCGTCGCGTCGATCGCCGCGAGCGCCGAACCCAGCACCATCGCGGCCACCACCCACCGCCCGGCCGCACTGCCGTACCGCAAGTCCCCCACCCCGTCCCTCTTCCCCGCCCGCGCGGGTCCAGACCGCCCGACGGACGGAAACCCGGCGGCCCGAAGGGCGCAAGGCCCTTCCCCGCGTCCGGGACGCGGGGAAGGGCCTGCGGTACCGCGGGCCGGAGGTACGGCCGGTCATGCGGGCCGGAGGTACGGCCGGTGCGGGTCGGGTGCGGGGGTCAGGAGGTGAAGCCGGCCTCCACGCGGGGGAGCCAGTCGCGGAGGGAGGCCTCCACGCAGTTGCCGTTGGCGTGGACGCCGGTGCAGCCGGTGCCCCAGGCGGAGCCGTTGCCGTAGTTGACGTAGCGGTAGGTGATGCCTTCGGCGTCGAGGGCGGCCTTGAAGTTGGTGTTGAGGACCGTGGCGCCCTGCTCGATGATGTCGGCGTTGCCGTGGTAGAGGCCGAGGTTGACGTCGGTGAGCTGGTCGGCGTGGAAGGTCGGGTTCTCCTGGTGCCAGATGCCGGGGTCGGGGAACGGGATGAGCGGGCCGAAGATCACGTTGTCGGGCAGGGTCGGGCCGTAGGAGCCGTCGCAGCCGACGACGGCGCTGCACCAGTCCCCGAGGTTGCGCAGGCCGTTCATGACGGCGAGGCGGCCGAGGGTGTCGGCGATGTCGACGGGCCCGGACATCGAGGCCGCGTGCGCGAACAGGTCGGGGTGCTTGAAGGCGTAGTGCATCGCGCCGAAGCCGCCCATCGAGTAGCCGGTGATGGCGCGCTTGTCCCGTGTCGCGAGGGTCCGCAGGTTCGCGTCGATGAACGGGATGACCTGGCCGATATGGAAGGTCTCCCACTTGGCGGCGCCCGCCGCGCTGTTCTGGACCCGCCAGTCGGTGTACCAGCCTCGGTTGCCGCCGTCGACGATGACCGTGATCATCGCCGAGCGGGCGGAGGCGTCGAGGAACGCCGGGAAGGCCCAGCCGGGCTCGCCGCCGCTCGCGGTCGGGTGCGCGCCGTGCAGGAAGTAGTTGACGGGGTAGCGCTTCGCCGGGTTCGCGTCGTAGTCGGCGGGCAGGATGATCCGCATCGTGCGTTCGCCCGCGACGTTCGGCGTCGTCACCTTGAAGGTGAAGTTCGTGTCGGTGCCGGCGGGCGCGCCGGTCACGGTCAGGCCCGCGGCGTCCGTCAGCGCGGGCGGCGCGGCGTGCGCCGGCGCCGACCAGGGCAGGGCCAGCGCCGCGACCATGAAGGCCGCCGCGGTGGTGAACCACTTCTTCACGCGTTCTCCTCTTTCGGGGGGACTGCCGAACGGCCCGGGCGGCGGGGCGGGCCTGTGAGGGTCCGGGGCCGGAGGGCGTTCGGGTCAGAAGGCGTTCGGGTCAGAAGGCGTTCAGGGGTCAGAGGTCGCAGTAGGCGGAGGTGGCGCCGGTCCCCAGGTGGTTCTGGCCGGGGGTGCCGCCGAGGAGGTGGTTCTCGTTGGCGGCGACGGCGACCTGCTTGGAGCCGTTGTCACTGGTGAAGGTGAGGGTGTAGTAGCCGGGCACCGAGCCGTTGTGCCACCACACGTCGCCGCAGCCGACGTCGCTCTTCGCCAGGCCCAGGCCGTAGGAGCCGCCGATCTCGGGGGCCGGGACCGTGGTCTTCAGCTCGGCCAGCTGGGCGGGCGGCAGGAGGGTGCCGTCCAGGAGGGCGCGCTCGAAGGTGTTGACGTCCTCGAGCGTGGAGACGATCGCCCCGGCCGTCCAGGTGGCGGAGACCTTCTGGGTGGTGACGCTCATGTACGTGATCGGGGTCGTGAGGAAGTAGCCCCGCAGGTGCGTGCCCGTCATGGTGTTGGCCGAGGGCAGGCTCGTGTCGGTGAGTCCGAGCGGGGTGAAGATGCGGTCCTGCATGGCCTGGGCCGCGCTGGTGCCGGTGGCCGCCTCGATCACCATGCCGGCGAGGACGTAGTTGGCGTTGGAGTAGTGCCAGGTCTGCCCCGGCGCCCCGATGGGCGTCTTCTTCGTGGCGCCGTTCACGAGCTGCTGCGGGGTCCACTCGGCGCCCCACAGGAAGCCGTCGATGTTCATCGTGTACTGGGGCAGGCCGGAGGTCTGGTTGAGCAGGTGCCGCAGCTTGATCTGCGTCGCGTCGTACCCGGTGCCGCTGACGACGCCGGGCAGCCACTGCTCGACGCTGTCGTCGAGGTCGAGCAGTCCCTCGGCCTCCAGCAGCAGGATCGTCGCCGCCGTGAACGACTTGCTGACACTCCCGATCCGGAACCTGGCCGCGGGGTCGGCCGCGGCGTTCGTCGACCTGTCCCCGACGCCGACGTGCAGGGACTGCTCCTGCCCGCCGTCGCGGACCATCCCGATCACACCCGGATACCCGGCCGCCTGGCCCTGCTGCATCCCGCTCAGCAGGGTCTGCGCGGCGTCCGGGACCGCCGCTTCGGCGGGTGCCGCGACTCCGAGCAGGCCGAGCCCGCACAGAGCCGCGATCGCGGAGAAACGCTTGGCTTTCATGACACTCCTTGAGTCAGGGGTGACTTGACCAAGCGGCAGCCTAACTTTCAAAAAGACATTTTTGGCTTTTCGTAATTGAGGGATGGATCACACCGGACCGTCCCGATGATCATAGATACCGGCCCTCCCCCACCGCGCCCGGGGGGTGAGCAGGACCGGGAGGCAGGAGGCGAGGTAGCCGAAGGCGCAGACCAGGAGGGTGGTCCGGGCCGTGGCGGCCTCGGTGAGGAGGCCGCCGAGGAGGGCTCCGGCGGGCATGACGCCCCAGTTGACGAAGCGGGCGGTGGCGTTGACGCGGCCGAGCAGGCCGGCCGGGGTCAGGACCTGGCGGAGGCTGACCGACGCGACCGCCCACGAGGCGACGAAGAAGCCGTCGACGGCCAGGCCCGCGGCGGCGAGGCCGAGCCGCCAGCCCGGTTCGGCGAACGGTACGAGCAGGAGCGCCAGCCCGGCGAGCACCGCGTTCGCCCAGAGCAGCCGCGCACCGCCGATCACCCGCTGCTGCGCCTCGGTGGTCATCGCGCCGATCACCCCGCCGACGCTCCCCGCCGCCAGGACCATCCCGTACGTACCGAAGTCGACGCCCGTCTCCTGGACGAGGAAGACGGGGAGCATCGCCATCATCGCGGTGCCGAAGAGGTTCGCGACCGCCGAGGAGGCGACCAGCGCGCGCAGGACGTCGTGGCGGGCGAGGAACACCAGGCCCTCGCGCATCTCCGTCCACAGCCCGCGGCGCTCGGCGGCGGGAGCGGGTTCGTCCGCCCTGATCCCCAGGAGGAGCAGGGCGGAGCCGAGGAAGCTGAAGGCGTCCAGGACGATCGCGGCGGGTGCTCCGACGAGGCGCGTCAGCCATCCGCCCAGTCCCGGCCCGGCGACCTCCGCCGCCGTGCCGAGCGTCTGGAGCCGGGTGTTGCCCTCCACCATCCGGTCGGGGGCAATGAGGACCGGAAGGTAGGACTGGTAGGCGACCTGGAAGAACACCGTCGCCAGGCCCGTCACGAGCGCGACGGCGTACAGCTGCGGCAGCCCCAGCCCGCCGAGCAGGTGGGCGACCGGCAGCGACCCGAGCGCGACGGCTCGCACCACGTCGCACACGATCAGGACGGGTTTCTTGGCCATCCGGTCGACCCAGACCCCCGAGGGCAGTCCGACCAGCAGGAATCCGGCGGTCTCGGCGGCGGTGAGCAGGCCGAGCTGCGCGGGCGAGGCGTCCAGGACCGTCAGCGCCAGGAGCGGCAGCGCGACGAGGCTGATCTGGCTGCCGACCTGGCTGACGGCGTGCGCCGAGGCCAGCAGCGCGAACGCGCGGTGCCGCCACAGGCTCGGCCGAGGGGGAGGGGAAGAGGACGGGGGAACGGTGCGCACGGCGCATCCTCCAGCGATGACAGAGGCTCTCATGGGCGGGCGGGAACAGCGCGCGGCCGCGGCGGAGCGATGCTGCGACGCCGCTGGACCGCGGGGTCCACTACCCGAGGAGAGTCGTCATGACGGGAGATCCTAGGGGAAGCGCTCGCGCGCGGCAAAGCCCGGAGTCAGGGGAGGATGCCGCGGCGGCGGGCCGAGACGACGGCCTCGTGGCGGGTGTGGGCGTCCAGTTTGCGCATGGCGCTGCGGAGGTAGGCCTTGACGGTCTCGGGGTGGAGGGAGAGGCGGTCCGCGGCCTCGGCGTTGGTGCAGCCGAGGGCCACCTGGGAGAGGACGTCCAGCTCCCGCGGGGAGAGGGGGTTGGGGGGCGGGGGGTCCTGGGGGGAGGTCAGAGTGGTCAGGCGGCGGGCGGCCGACTGGAGGCGGGCGCGCAGGGCGGGGTCCGCCGCGTCCTGGGCGATGCCCCTCAGTTCGGCGTGGAGGGCGCGGAGCTCTTCGGTGAGCCGGGGATCGGCGGGGGCGGCGGGAAGGGTGCGGGCCAGGCGGAGGCGGCGGTCGACCTCGTCGCGGACGGACAGTTCGGCGGCGAGGCGGTGGGCGGTGTCCGCCAGGAGGCTCTGGGCGCGGCCGCCCAGCGGGTCGGGGCCGCGGTCGGCGGCGTAGAGGACGCCGCGCACCGCGCCCTGGACGGTCACCGGGACGGCGGTGACGGCGCGGATGCCCTCGGCCAGGACGGGGGTGTCGTAGTCGTGGGTGATCGAACCGGCGGTGCCGTAGTCGTTGAGGGTCATGGGGCGGGCGGCGGCCAGGACGCGGCCGCCGAGGCCGGTGCCGGGGGCGACGCGGAGGCCGCGGAGGCCGGACGTGCGGACGCCGAGGAACTGGGCGAGCGTCAAGTTTCCGTCAAGGACCTGGCCGCCGAAGATCACGGGGAGGCCGGAGCGGTCGCGCAGGAGGCGCAGCGCCTGGCGGTAGGCGTCGCCGTCGTCCGGCCGCAGCAGGCCGTCCGGGGCGGAGAGCATGGTGTTCACCCCTTTCCGGGGGTAGTCCCTTCCTGAACTCTCCTCACAAGATAGACGAACGTCACACACCGGCTACAAAAGCCGCCGTGCCCGGGAAAGCGAGGGATCTTCATGGACCGCGTCGAGGAATTGCTCGCCCGCTACGGCTCTCCGCAGGCGTGCGCCGCGGAGCTGCTGTGCGACCGCCACCCGGCCGATCATGTCGCGTTCACCGTCGTCAACGCCGACCTCTCCGCCGAGGACCTCACCTACGGGCGGCTGCGGCGGGACTCGGCGCGGTTCGCGGCGGCGCTGGCCGGGCTGGGCGTGGAGCCGGGCGACGCCGTGGCCACCCTCATGGGCAAGTCCGCCGACCTCGTGGTGGCGCTGCTGGGCATCTGGCGGCGGGGCGCGGTGCACATCCCGCTGTTCACCGCGTTCGCGCCGTCGGCCATCGCGCTGCGGCTGAACGCCGGCGAGGCCAAGATCGTGGTCTCCGACGCCGGGCAGCTGCACAAGCTCGCCCCGGGCGAGGACTTCCCCGCCGAGGCGCCCTGGGAGACGATCGTCGTCGGGGCGGACGCCGCCGGCGGCTTCTCCTTCCACCGGCTGCTCGAGCTCTACAGCGACGACGATCCCGCGGCCGCGCCCGCCGTCATGGGCGGCGACGCCCCGCTCGTGCAGCTGTTCACCTCCGGCACCACCGGCACGCCCAAGGGCGTCCCCGTGCCGGTCAAGGCGCTGGCGTCCTTCCAGGTCTACCTGGAGTGCGGGCTCGACGTGCGGGCCGACGACGTGTTCTGGAACGCCGCCGACCCCGGCTGGGCCTACGGCCTGTACTACGGCATCCTCGCCCCGCTCGTCGCGGGCCGGCGCAACCTGCTGCTGAGCGCCGGGTTCAGCCCGGAGCTCACCTGGCAGGTCCTCCAGCGGTTCGGCGTCACCAACTTCACCTCCGCCCCGACCGTCTACCGCAGCCTGCGCGCCTCCGACGTCCCCGCGCCCGAGGGGATCCGGCTGCGCCGCGCCTCCTCGGCCGGGGAGCCGCTCACCCCCGAGGTCAACGCCTGGTCCCGCGAGGTGCTCGGCACCGCCGTCCGCGACCACTACGGCCAGACCGAGCACGGCATGGTGATCGTGGACGCCTGGGCGGACGGCCTGCGCACCGAGGTCCCTGCGGGCTCGATGGGCAGGGCCCTGCCCGGCTGGTCCGCGGAGGTCCTGCACGACGACCGCGACGAGCCCGCCGGCCCCGGCGTCCTCGGCCGTGTCGCGCTGAACGTCGCGGAGAGCCCGCTGATGTGGTTCCACGGCTACGTCGACGCCCCCGAGAAGACCGCCGAGCGCTTCACCGCCGACGGCCGCTGGTACCTCACCGGCGACTCCGGCACCAGGGACGAGGACGGCTTCTTCCGCTTCTCCTCCCGTGACGACGACGTCATCATCATGGCCGGCTACCGCATCGGCCCCTTCGACGTCGAGAGCGTGCTCGTCCAGCACGAAAGCGTCGCCGAGGCCGCCGCCATCGGCGTCCCCGACCAGCTGCGCGGGGAGGTCCTGGAGGCCTACGTCGTCCTCTTCCCCGGCGTCGCGGAGAGCGACGAACTCGCCGAGGAGCTCCAGCACCTCGTCAAGACGAAGTTCGCCGCCCACGCCTACCCCCGCACCGTCCACTTCGTGGCGGACCTTCCCAAGACCCCCAGCGGCAAGGTCCAGCGCTTCGTCCTCCGCAGGCGGCGCTCCTCGGAGATGCGCACCTCCTGACTCACCGGGCGGCGGGCTCCTCGGCCTTCTGGCGGGAGACCACGAGCCAGCTCGCCCAGCCGATGGGCTGCAGCAGCCAGAAGCTGAAGATCCGGTACAGGAGGGTGGCGGCGATCGCGGGGCCCGTCGGCATGCCGTACAGGACGAGGAGCGCGGCCATGCTCGCCTCGATGACGCCCAGGCTGCCGGGGGTCAGCCGCAGGCTGCCGGGGATCTGGGCGAGCGAGAAGGCCAGCAGCAGCCCGTGCCAGGGCGGGTCGATGTCCATCGCCCACATGCAGGCGAGCAGGCAGGCGACGTCGAAGAGCCAGTTCAGCAGGGCGAGCCCCAGCGGGGGCAGCCACGGCCGGACGCCCGGCTCCAGGCCCCGCACCTGGCTCACCGTGTGCGCCAGGCCCTTCTGGAGCCGTTCGATCCGGCCGTTCCGCCGTCCCAGCCCCGTCCAGGACCGCCGGACCCGGTCGCGCACGGCCGGGGACCGCACGAGAAGGAGGCCCGCTGAAACCGACAGGAAGAGCGCGATCAGCACGCCCGCCACGGGGTGGACGAGGGCGGCGGTCCCCTTCGCGCCGGCGGTGAACAGGCCCAGCACCATCAGGACGCCCAGACTCGCCACCGACAGCAGCCCGGCGACGGCCAGCACGGCAGCCGCGAGGGACCCCTCCACGCCCCTCCGGCGCAGCTGCTCGTAGTTCCAGGCGGTGGCCATGGCCGCCCCGCCGGGAATCGCCCCGGCCATGGCGTTGGCGCCCAGCATGATCGCCGTCCAGCGCCGCAGGCTCCAGCGCGTCCCGCCCGCCAGCAGCAGCCGGCGCTGCACGGCGGCGAGGCAGAGGAGCGACACCGCCTCGCACACCGCGGCGACCGCCAGCCGGGACGGGTCCGCCCTGGCGATGAGGTGCAGCGCCTCCTCCAGCTCCCGCCGCTGGGAGAAGACGAGGAAGACCGTGAGCACCGCGACGAGGACGGTGAGCAGCCACCACGCCCAGCGCGGCCATCGGAAACGGTGCTTTCCGTTCTTCCGGGCTCCCGGCTGCTGGGACATGAACGATCACCGTGCGCGGGCGGCCGGCGGCCGGCGGATCGGGACGGTGTTCTCCACGGTCCTCTTCCTGCCCGCATCACCGCCCGTCGGCACATCGTCACCCCGAGGAGTCGCCCGCGGCTCCCGTGGCGGTTCCCCATTCCTCGGCGAGGAGCTCGAAGGAGCGCAGCCGGTCGGCGTGGTCGTGGGTGATGGTGGTGACGAGGAGCTCGTCGGCACCGGTGACGTGCTGGAGGACCCGCAGGCGCTCGGCGACGGTGTGCGGCGAGCCGACGAACCGGGTGTCGACGCGGTCTGCGACGAGGGCGAGGTCGAGGATGGACAAGGGGATCGTGCCGGGGCCGCTCATGAGGCGGTGGCGTAGCGGTTGGCGGGGCGGGGCAGGCCGAGGCGGGCGCGCAGGGCGGTCTCGGCGTACCGGTCGCGGAAGGCGCCGCGGGACTGGAGTTCGGGGACGAGGGAGCGGGTGATGGCCTTCAGGTCGCGGGGCAGGGCTCCGGGGCGGAGGCGGAAGCCGTCGAGGCCGGCGGAGTGCCGGTCGAGGAGGAGGTCGGCCAGGCGCCGCGGCTCGCCGACGAAGACCTCCGCGTCGAAGGCCGGTTCGGCGCCGTCCAGCTCGTCGAGGATCTGCTTGCGGCCCTTGGCGTCGGGGCCGAGGAAGACGACGAGGTCGGCGAAGACCTTCAAGGGGGCGCCGGTGCGGCCGACCCGGGACTCGGCGTCGCGGACCTGGGCGATGACCTCGGCGGTCTCCTGCCGCGAGTGCGGGGTGATGTACACGACGTCGGCGGAGCGGGCGGCGAACTCGTACGGGAGCACGTCGTGGGCCAGTGCCGTCACGAGCGGCTGCCCCTGCGGCGGGCGGGGGGTGATGGACGGGCCGCGGACGGTGAAGTGCTCGCCCTCGAAGTCGATGTGGTGGAGTTTGCCGCGGTCGATGAAACGGCCGGTCGCGGCGTCGCGGATCTCCGCGTCGTCCTCCCAGCTGTCCCACAGCCGCCGGACGACCTCGACGGCGTCGTTCGCCTCGTCGAACAGCTCCCTGACGAACTCCCTGCCTTCGGGCGCCTCGGAGAAGGCGCGGGTGAAATCGGGGAACTCCCGGCGGCCGAAGTGCCCGGCGTCCGGCCTCCGGCCGGAGACCTGGGGGCGCCAGCCCGCCCGGCCCCCGGTGGCGTGGTCGAGGGAGGCGATGCCGATCGCGACGTGGAACGGCTCGGTGTGCGTCGTGCCGGCCGTCGGGACGAGGCCGAGGTGCGAGGTCGCGGCGGCCAGCCGGGCGGCGACGAGCACCGCGTCAAGGCGGCCGCGCACCTGGTCGGTGCGGTCGTCGGGTCCTTCGGACCGCGACGACTGGAGCGCGAAGGCGTCCTCCAGCGTCACGAAGTCCAGCAGGCCGCGTTCGGCCTCGACGGCCAGGTCGGTCCAGTAGCGGGCGGAGAACAGCTCGTCGGGCCGGGCGAGGAGGTCGCGCCAGGAGGCGGGGTGCCAGCCCGTCCCCTCCAGGGCGACGGCGAGGTGCAGAGCGGTCATCGGGCTTCCTTCCCGAGGGGGCGGGGGGTGGTGAGGCCGAGGTGGTCGCGCAGGGTCGGGCCGGTGTAGTCGGTGCGGAAGACGCCCTTCTCCTGGAGGAGGGGGACGACGTGGTCCACGAAGTCGTCGAGACCGCCGGGGGTGAGATGCGGGACGAGGATGAACCCGTCGGAGCCGTCGTTCTGCACGAACGCGTCGATCTCGTCGGCGACCGAGCGCGGCGTGCCGATGAAGGACTGCCGCCCGGTGACCTCGATGACCAGTTCGCGCAGGCTGAGGCCCTTCTCCTCGGCGATCCGCCGCCACTCGCGGACGACCGCGCCCCGGTCGCCGCGGAACTGCGCACGGCCCCGCGAGACGCCCTCGCCGAGGTCGGGTTCGAGGTCGGGCAGCGGCCCGTCGGGGTCGTGGTCCGACAGGTCGCGGCCCCAGAGGCCTTCGGCGAACGCGATCGCCGTCTGCGGGCCCACCTGTGCCCGGCGGATGCGCGCCGCCCTCTCCGCGGCCTCCTCCTCGGTGCCGCCGAGCACGTACGTCGCCGCCGGGAGGATCTTGAGGTCCTCGGGCCGCCTGCCGTACCTGGCGAGCCGGTCCTTGACGTCCTTGTAGAAGACGCGCGCCTCCTCGAACCCGCTGTACCGGCTGAAGACGACGTCGGCGTCGGAAGCGGCGAACTCCCGCCCCTCGTCGGAGTCGCCCGCCTGGATGATCACCGGGTGCCCCTGCGGGCCGCGCGGGGTGGTGAACCCGCCGGAGATGTCGAAGTGCCGGTCGGCGTAGCGGAATCCGCCCTGGCCGGGACGGACGAACTCGCCCGACGCGCGGTCGGCGAGGATCGCGTCGTCGTCCCAGGAGTCCCACAGCTCGCGCGCCGCCCGCAGCATCGCCTTCGCCCGCTCGTAGCGGTCGGACTCGGCGAGGTAGCCGCCGCGCCGGAAGTTCTCGCCGGTGAAGGCGTCCCAGCTCGTCACCACGTTCCAGGCGGCCCGGCCGTCGCTGAGGTGATCGAGGGTGGCCAGGCGGCGGGCCAGCTCGTAGGGCTCGTTGAAGGTGGAGTTGACGGTCGCCGCCAGCCCGAGGCGGGAGGTGACGCCGGCCAGCGCGGACAGGTAGGTCAGGGACTCGGGTCTGCCGACCACGTCGAGGTCGTGGATCCTTCCCTTGAGCTCGCGCAGCCGCAGCCCTTCGGCGAGGAAGAAGAAGTCGAATCTGCCGCGTTCGGCGGTCCGGGCGAGGTGGACGAACGACGCGAAGTCGATCTGGCTCCGGGATTCGGGGTCGGACCACACGGTGGTGTTGTTGACGCCGGGGAAATGCGCGGCCAGGTGGATCTGCTTGGGCATCAGGTGTCTCCCGGGACGAGGGCGGGAAGGGCGTCGGTGCGGGCTGCGTGCATGGGGGGTCGTGCCTTTCCGGAGGGCGCTCCCATTAACCCACTTAAAAGGTAGGAAAATCAGGTTTGACTGTCAACGGCCTCCGGCGGCCATGGCGCAATGCTTACCGGGACCGGCCGGTCGCTTCAGGCACCGGGGGAAGGAGCCTCAGGGGCGCCGCTGCGGCGTCCGGACGCTCGAAGGGATGTTGGGACATGGAGACGTGGGACGCCGTCCGCGCACGCCGCAACGTGCGCGATTACACCGATCAGCCGATCGCCCGCGAGGCTCTCGAACGCATCCTGGAGGCCGGACGGCGGGCGCCGTCGTCGAAGAACTGGCAGCCCTGGAACTTCGTGGTCGTCACCGAACGCGAGCGGCTCGTCGAACTGGCCAAGGCGTGGGAGCCGGGCGGGAAACACATAGCGCGCTCGGCCGCCACGATCGCGCTGGTCGGCGAGGAGCCCGAGGACGCCCGGCACCGCGACTGGCTGATGTACGACTTCGGCCAGGCGACCGCGAACATGATGCTCACCGCCGTCGACCTCGGCATCGGGTCCGGCCACTCGGCCGTCGCCGACCAGCGGCAGGCGCAGCGCGTGCTGGGCTTCCCCGACGGGTACTTCGCCGCGTTCCTCATCGGTCTGGGCCACCCCGCCGGCCGTCCGCTGCGCCCGATCGACCGGCCCGACCGCCGGCCCTTCGACGACGTCGTGCACTGGGGCGGGTGGTGAGCGCTCCCCCGGCATGCGCGAGGGGCGCGACCGTCAGGTCCGCGCCCCGGGGGGTGAGGTGATGCAGTGTGCCGCCGTCAGCCGTTGGTGATGGCCTTCAGGTCGCCGGTGACGGCATCGACGCCCACGGCGATCGACTTGTCGGTGCCGGGGATGGCGCGCATCCGGTAGAGGGCCCTGGGCAGTCCGGGGACCGTCTCCCACTTGCCGCCCTCGTAGCGGACCAGCTTTCCGCTCGTCTCCAGGAAGGGGACGTACGCGTACGCGATGCCCCAGATCCGTCCTGCAGTGTCGGTCATCACCTGCTTGCCGGGGGTGTTCTGCGGCAGGTCCGAGGTGATCTCCCAGTCGGATCCGGTCCACCGGACCCAGCCCTCCTTGGAGTCGTCCCTCAGATAGATCCAGTAACCGCCGGAGGCGGTGACAGTGCGCGCGTTCTGGTATTCGGCGGGGAACGGGGTCTCCTGCCAGGCGCCGTCCCTCCAGACCGCCAGCCCGGTCCCGGTGGTCACCCAGGCCCCGTCCGTGTCGTTCACTTGCAGGTAGGCCAGGGAGGCGCCGGCGGGAAGCGCCACCTGGCTCCAGGCGGAGCCGTCCCACCGGTGCAGGGAGTCCTGCGTCCGCAGCCACGCCTCGCCGGACGGGAGGGAGTCGAAGGTGATCACCCGCTTGCCGAGGTCGAGGTGGGGTGTCCAGGTCGCCCCCTCCCGCCGGAAGACCCTGCCGTTCGCCTCCGCGAGCCAGAGCCCGTCCCCGTCGGCCGCCAGGTGGCGCAGCCGCTGGCTGCCCTGGTTCACCGGCGGGGCCTCGACCTCGGTCCAGGCGGTGCCGTCCCAGTGGCCCAGGTAGGTGTCGGTCAGCCCGGTCTCGTCGTCCTCCTCGCGGACCCCGGCCACCCAGACGTCGTTCGGGCCGGCCGCGCTCAGGTCGAACAGCTGGCCCTCGGTCCCGATGCCCTTGGGGTTGTACGCCCGCCAGTTCTCGCCGTTCCACCGCTGCAGAATCGGGAAGTAGGCGGACTCCGAGGTGTACTGGTAACCGGCTATCCAGACCTCCTCGGCGCTGACCGCCTCGACGTCGCGGAGGTCGCGCTTCGGCAGGGTGACGACCGGCCGGATGACGCGCCACTCGTCCCCTTCGGCCCCCTGTGCCGCCCCTCCGGGCACGGCCACGGTCGTCGCGGCGATCGCCGCCGCCATGATGATGTGCTTCTTTCTCATGCGTCTCGCTATCGGTCGTGCGGCTGCGCCCGCTCAACGGCGGGAGCAACCGGTTCCAGAGCGGTCTTCCGGACGGATGTGCGCGAGAGGAGCGGCTCGTGGTGCCGCACCCCCGTCAGCCGTTGGTGATGGCCTTCAGGTCGCCGGTGATGCCGTCGACGCCCACGCCGATCGTCTTGTCGGTGCCGGGGATGGCGCGCAGGATGTAGTTGGCCCTGGGCAGGCCGGAGACCGTCTCCCACTCGCCGTCGCGGTAGCGGATCAGCTTGCCGCTGTGCAACCTGGTCTGCTGCGGGTCGAAGGGGACGGCGACGGAGACGCCGTCGACACCCCAGACCCGGCCTGCGGAGTCGGCCGTCACCTCGCGGCTCGCGCCGCTGGCCCGGTCCGCGACGAACCAGCCGGAGCCGGTCCACCGGAGCCAGCTCCACTCACCGCCTCCGCCCAGGCGGATCCAGTGCCCCGCGGAGAGGCCGGTGACGCTCCGGTTCTGATACCCGTCGGGGAACGGCGTCTCCTGCCAGGAGCCGTTGCCCCAGACCAGCAGACCGGCCGGGGTGGGCACCCAGGCCCCGTCCTGCTCGGTGATCTGCACCTGGTAGACCAAGGCGCCTTCGGGGAGCGCCACCTGGCTCCAGGCGGTGCCGTCCCAGTGGTGCACGGCGCTCTCCGTCCGCAGCCACGCGTCGCCGGACGCGAAGGACTCCAGCGCGTACACCGGCTCGCCGAGGTCGAGGTGGGTGGTCCAGGACGTCCCGTCCCACCGGGAGACCCGCCCCCCGGCGTCCGCGAGCCAGACCCCGCCCCCGTCGGCCGCCACGCGGCGGACCGAGCCGCCGGCCTCGTTCGCCGGCGGGGCGTCGACCATGCTCCACGCGGAGCCGTCCCAGTGCCCCAGATAGGTCTCGGTCAGGCCGGTCTCGTCGTCCTCCTCACGGACCCCGGCCACCCAGACGTCGTTCGGGCCGACCGCGCTCAGGTCGTACAGCCGCCCCTCGAAACCGATGCCCTTGGGGTCGTACGCCCGCCAGTTCCTCCCGTTCCAGCGCTGCAGGATCGGAAAGTAGGCCGAAGCCGAGCTGTACTGGTAGCCCGCGATCCACACTTCCGTGGCGCTGACCGCTTCGACGTCGCGGAGATCGCGCTCGGGCAGGGTGACGATCGGCCGGATGGCGCGCCATTCGTCCCCGTCCGCGGCCTGCGCCACCCCGCCGGGAACGACAACGGCCGTCGCGGCGACCACTCCCGCCATGATGATCTGCTGCTTTCTCATGCGGCCCACTATCGGCAGCCGGTCATGCGCCCTCAACGGCGAGAACAACGAATTCCAGAGTTTCCGTTGTGGAAATCTCTTGATGATTTTCGTTTTCTGTAAAGCGGCCGGGGGCGGGCGCTCCTTCCCTGGGAGGAGCGCCCGCGGGTCAGACGAGGCGGACGGCGGTGCGGCCGTCGGCGGTGACGCGGACCTCGTCGAAGTGGCCGGGGAGCTCGGCCAGCCAGACGCGGCCGGCCAGGGTGAGGGGGTCGGCCTCGCAGGTGCGGGCCGAGCGCCAGGGGCGGTGGCGCAGGAAGGACGGCTCGGCGCGGCCGCCGGCGGTCACGCCGTAGGCCAGGGTGACCGTGTCGATCGCCGCGGGGCCGAAGGCGCGGCCGAGCCTGATGTGGTGGGCTCTGAGCAGGAGCTGCTCCGGCACCGCCGGCCGGAGCAGCGAGTAGCTCAGGAGGGAGCCGCCGCCGGGGTCCAGCACCAGGCGGGCGGGGTGGCCGTCGTGGTGGTGGAGGTGGGCGGTCCAGCCGGTGAGCGGCAGCACCACCCGGCCGAGGAGGTTCCGGTTCGTCACGTCGTCGCCGGTCAGGTCAAGAGGCATCGTGTCACTCCACTCGCTTGCTGGGACCACGTCGGCGGCGCCGGGCCAACACTGGCCCGGCGCCGCCGAGGTGATCCGGAGCGTCCGTCCGCTCCATGTGTTCAGGGGTGGCCCGCCGCGTGGCGCGCGGCATGGGCGGCAGTCGTCGAAACAGACCCCTTCCGGCCCGGTGACCGGGCTCTTCGTCGTCTCTTCTCCCAGGATCGGCCGTTCCCCGGGCCACCACCATCCGGCCTGACACCCATTTTTCGGAAATCCACCATGTATCTCGCCGTACGGGTCATGCCTCCCGGAAGGCGAGCACCGCCCGTACGGACTCGGGGGCGAGGCAGAGGCGGGCCAGGCCGCGGATGGTGGCGCGGGCCGGGTCGGGCGCGATGCGCACGTCCACGGCCAGCCGGTCGGCGAGCCCGCCCGGCAGGGACGGCAGCAGGGCGCCGCCGCCGGTCAGCAGCAGGCCCCGCGCGCGTGCCCGGTTCCGCAGCCGGGCCGGCAGGTCGTCCAGCATCTGCTGGAGCTCGTCGGCCAGCCTGCCGTGCACGTGCTGCGGCAGCCGCGGGCTCGCGCTGCCGGGCGACCGCTCCAGCAGGTACTGGACGGAACGCGCGTGGTCGACCGCCCCTTCGACGATCACCGCCATCTCGGCGAGGCCCGCGCCGATGTCCAGCACCAGCCGGGGGCTCCTGTCGCCGAACGCGCGGCCCGCGCCGATCACCGCGGCCAGCGGCGCCTCCATGGTGCGCACCGGGCAGTCGGCCGCCACCTGCACGGCCGTCACGGCACGCCGCTGGTCCACGTCGGTGGCGGCGCTGGGCAGGGCCAGCAGGATCTCCTTCGGAGCGAGCGCGGCGGCCTCCCGCAGGACGCCGCCGGCCAGCCGGGCGCAGTCGCGGGTGTCGGTCACCATGCCGTGCCGGATGGGCCGCACCCACCCCGGAGGCGTCGTCCGCGTGTCGACCCACGCGTCCTTGTCGACGCCCCGCCTGCGGCGCGGCCTGGTCGCCTACTACGCGGCGGCCGCGGCGGGCACCGACGAGGGGCGGTCGACCATCACCTCGCGGGCGGGAACACTGACCCGGATGCGGCTGCTGCCCAGATCGACGGCGGCGCGCGGACCGCGCCGCGACCGGGACGCCGGGACGCCCCGGGCAGGACTCGACCGCATGCAGATCACCTCGGTGGACGGGGGCCGGTGCCCGCTCCCACGGGGGTCGGGAGCGGGCACGGCCGCCGGAACGACATTCCGGCGGCTCCTAGGCCAGGATCGGCCATCCCCTCCCCCGGCGCCATCGGGCCTACCACCCAATTTCCCGTGATCGCATGCTGTATCCGCCGCGTCCCGAAGCAGGCCTCGCTGCCTTCCGCCCTCACGCACCAGCCGGAAATCCCCCCTTTTCCGAGCCGCGGGCGGCGTCACCGTGGTCCCGGATGTACCTGCAGCAGCGGACGAAGTCTCCGACGACGGGATCGTCGTCCTCGGCCGTGTCCCAGGCGACTCCGATCCGGCTGGGGCTGACGCCGGTGAGGGGACGGTAGGCGATGCCGGGGCGCGCGTAGTAGCGGGCGGCGGATTCGGGGGCGAGCGCGATGCCGTAGCCGTTGGCGATGGCGCTGAGCCAGTCGTCGGGCTGGTCGGTGACCGCGCCGATGCGGACGGGGCGGCCTTCGCGTTCGTCGGCGGCCAGCCAGTGGTCCCGCCAGGACCCGGTCTCGGCGGGAGCGGCGACGAACGGCTCGTCCCAGAGCTCCGGGAAGGCGATCACTTCACGGCCGGCCAGCGGATGCGCCTCGGGCAGTGCGGCCCAGCGGGGTTCGGCGAAGAGCTCTTCCACCCGCAGGACGTCCTGGCCGGGAAAGGGAAGCCGGACCAAGGCGACGTCCACGTTCCCGGCGGCGAGCCCGGCGGTCGGGTCGGACCACGAGGCCTGCAGCATCTGCGCCCGCCAGCCGGGCCGGCGGCGGGCGAACTCCGCGATGATGCGCTGGGTCTCCTCATTGGCGGCGCTGGCCAGATAGCCGACGCGCAGCACGCGTTCCGCGCCTTCGGCCGCTCTCCTGACCCGCCGCACCGCCGAGTTCCAGTCGGCCAGCAGAGAGGGAGCCCGCTCGGCCAGGACGCGTCCGGCCTCGGTGAGCGCCATCCCGGCCCGCGAACGGTGGAACAACCGCGCACCGAGCAGCGTCTCGAGCTGCTTGATCTGCTTGGTGAGCGCCGGCTGCGACACGTACAGCCGCTCTGCCGCCCGCGTCAGGTTCCCCTCCTCCGCGACGGCGACGAAGTACCGCAACAACCGGATGTCGAGATCCATGCCGACAGGTTATAGATGCAGGTATTGGACGCCTGGATCGGCTCTCGAAAGGCTGGGCGCGCAGACGGGCGGCAGCCCGTCCACCCGAGATCACCCCCTGACCGAAGGCCTGTCGCATGTTCCTCACCTATGTCGTGGTCACCGCTCTCACCATCGCGGCCAACGCCTCCATCGCCGTCGCCGACTTCGCACGCGCGAAGTTCGTCCTCGCCAACTCGGCCGAGGTGGGCCTACCCCCGTCCTGGCTCCCCTGGCTCGGCGCCCTGAAGGCGGCAGGCGCCCTCGGGCTCCTCCTGGGGCTTCTGGGCGCACGGTTCATCGGCGTGGCCGCCGCCACCGGGCTCGTCCTGTTCTTCCTCGGCGCCGTGGCGGCCCACGTCCGCGCCCGCGTCTTCCACAACATCGCCTTCCCCGCCGCCTACCTGGTCCTCGCCCTCGGCTCCCTGGCCCTCGCCGTCACCCGCTAGGCGCGGGTCCCCCGGCCCATGCCGATGATCGCCGCGAGGGAGGGTCAGGGGGACCAGGTGGCGAGGGAGACCCCGGGGACCTTGGTCGTGGTGCCCTGGCGGGTGATGGTGAGGGTGGCGGGCGGGGTGGCGTCGGAGAGGCGGGCTTCGCTGCCGTCCGCGGCGAAGCGGGGGACGGCGGGGCCTCGGCCGGCGGGGGTCCAGGTGCCGGAGCGGAGTGCGAAGCGGGCCGGGCCCCGGGGGACGGCGGGGTCGGCGTCGGGGCATGCGGCGTCCTGGGGGAGGAAGGACGCGGTGAGGGCGCCGGAGGCGTCGTACCAGGTGGCGCGGACGGAGACGTAGCCGGTGGGCATGTCGGGCTCGGTGACCCGGCCGGTGGCCAGGTCGGCCAGGCGGACGCTTTCGTGGTGGTCGCAGTAGCCGCCTCGGCGGGCGCCCACGTAGACGAGGGAGCGGCGGTCGGGGGTGAGGGAGAGGGAGTGGGGTCCCACGTTGCTTCGGCCGTCGTCGGTGAAGATCTGGGTGGCCTGGCCGGACGCGGAGACCCGGTAGTAGGCGACGGGGCCTCCGTAGGCGCTGGTGCCCACGCCGTAGTAGAGGATCGTCTCGGTCCCGGTGCCGTCCACCAGGACGGGGCCGACCGCGGGGAAGTCGGGGTAGGGGTTTTCGGGGAGGCCGGTGATGGGGAGGGCGGCCGGGGTGCCGCCTTCGGACGGGTAGAGGGTCAGGCGGAGGGAGCGGCCTCCGGTGATCAGCTGGTCTCCGCGGAAGACGGCGGCACCGCAGTAGGTGTCCGGGCAGTCCCAGGTGTGGGTCCTGCCGTCGGCCGTGGACGCCAGGTGGATTTTGTCGGCGGAGGCGGTCTTGCGCGCGGCTGTCGTCCAGGCGAGGTGGCGGCCGTCGGCGGACCAGGCCAGTGAGTCTCCGGGTGCCCTGCCCGACAGGGAGGCGATCTTCCTGGTCTTGCCGTCGGGGCCGTTGACCATGACGGCGTTGTTCGTCATGTAGGCCAGGGAGGGCGCGGTCGGGGCGGTGGCCGCTGTGACGGGGCGTGCAGGCGACTCGTCTCCGATGAGTTTCGGCACCGCGTAGACGCTCACCCCTGCCGTGACGATGACGCCGAGGGAGGCCGCGGCGATCGTCAGGGAGGTCCCGCCGAGGACGGTGGAGCCCAGGCCCGTTCCCGTCGTGGTGGTCGCCGCGGTCGTGGCGGTCGTTCCCGCCGTGGCGATCAGTGCGGCGCCGCCGAGCATTCCGGCCGCCATTCCGCCGAGTACGGCGCGGCCGCGGGACTCCCAGTCCGGGCCGTAGGCGGTGGCGGCGGCCGCTTCCAGCTCGGTGACGAAGCTCTGCGCGGACGGAGGGCGTTCGGATGCCTCCTTGGCCATGCCGCGGGAGATCAGGGCCCGCAGGGGGACGGGAACGTCTTCCACGGGGAGCGGGGCTTGGCGGTGCAGGTCGGAGAGGTCGCCGTCATGGAACGGGAGATGGCCCGTGACGCACTCGAAGAAGACGCATGTGGCGGCGTATACGTCCGTCGCGGGGGTGGCGGCACCGCGCATCCACTGCTCGGGGGACATGTAGGCGGGTGTTCCCGAGCCGCCGCGGCTGCCTGCGAACACCGCCACGCCGAAGTCGATGAGCTTGCTCTGGCCTTCGGCCGTCACGATCACGTTGGCGGGCTTGTAGTCGCGGTGCACGATGCCGAGCCGGTGCGCGGATTCGAGTCCGAGGAGTGAGCCTTTGAGGACGGTCAGGGCCGCTTCGGGGGTCAGCGTCCTGTGCGTGTCCAGGACGGCGCGCAGTGAGGTGCCTTCTACCGCTTCCATGACGATCGCGGCGCCGCCCGGGAACTCGCGGAACTCGTACAGGGCCGCCACGTGGGGGCTTTCGACGCGCTGGAGCAGCACGGCCTCGTCCCGGAACCGTGCGATGGCCGCGGGCTCCGCGCCGTGCAGGTACTTGATGGCGGCGACGCGGCCGGACGGTTCGTGCCGGGCGAGCACCACACGGCCCTGGTTTCCGGCACCCAGCTCGCGCAGCTCCAGATATCCCGGAAGATCGCTCATGCCAGCAAATCTAGCGACATCGGGCGGAGCGGGGCGGGAAGAGCGGAGGTCCCGGCCCGAGGGCCGGGACCTCCTGGCTCAGGCGGCCTCCGGGGGCCGCCAGGTGTGGCGGATGAGGGTGTGTTCGGCGGCCGTGAGGTGGATGGACGAGGCCAGCCAGGCGGTCGCGAAGTGGCGGGGGTCGGTGTCGGCGAGGCGGCCGAAGGAGTCGCGGGTGTGGCGGGCGGCCTCGGTGGTGAGCGCGGTGGTCAGGGCGGCGGCGTGGTGGAAGCCGGTGCGGTCGAGGAGGGACGGGACGCCGGCTTCGCCCCGCGCCGACTCGGCCACGGCGCGGCGGCCTCCGGCGGTGGCCAGCTCCACCAGGCGGCGGACCCGCCAGAGCGGCGAGTCGACCAGGGGGTCGGGCGCCGTGCCGACGGGGAGCGCCGGGGGGAGGTCCGGCGGGAAGTGCATGCCCTGGAGGTGGTCGTAGCCGAGGTCGGCGTGGCCCTTCCACTCGGCGGGGAGGCGCAGGGTGCGCGGGTCTCCCGGAAGGGGGGCGATGGCCAGCGGGGTGAGGGTGGCCGCCCGGGACGGGTCGACGCGGGCCACCACGCGGACGCGGACGCCGGGACGGGCGGCCAGCTGGCGGAGGTTGGCGGTGTGCGCCAGGTCGGGGTGGCGGTGGGCCGGGACCAGGCGGATCAGGGTGGGCTGCGGTTCGCCGGTGGCGGGGTGGAGCTCGCGGGCCAGGACGTGGTCGCCCGAGGGGCCGAGGATCTCCAGGTCGCAGCCGAGGGGGCGGCGGAGGTGGAGTTCGACCTGGACGGGGTCGGCGCCCGGGTCCACGGCGAGGCGTTCGGCGGCGGTCTCCGCCAGGAGGCGGCCGAACAGGAAGGGGGCGGCGGACCAGTCCAGGCCGGGGGCCGTCAGGGCGCGGACGCCCTTGCCCGCGCCCAGCCGCCCGTCCGGGGAGACGGTCGTGCCGACGACCGTCAGGCCGGAGCGGGCGAGGCCGGAGTGGTCCAGGGGCAGGCCGCCCAGGGCGACGGGCGCGGTGGCGGCGCCCCGCGCGCGGGAGGGGCCGCCCGGCTTGACGTCGGCGACGGAGTACCAGTCTCCGGCCTCGGAGACGAGGTGGGTGACGACGCCGCCGTAGCCCGTCGCGCTGATCACCGGTTCGCGGAAGACGCCCTGCACGCGCAGGCTGCTGCCCTGCCGGTAGTCGCGGCGGGCCGTGCCGACGAGCCGGCCGTCGGGGCGGCCCGACGCCAGGAGGGACGCCGTCAGCAGGAGGTCGCGCAGCGCGGCGGAGAGGTCGGCCAGGCGGTGGCTCTCGTAGCGGGCCCTGGCCCCCCGCACCCCGCGTACGACGCGCAGCGCGGCGGCCTCGGCCCGGTAGAGGCCGGCGAGGCGCGCGGTGTGCGCGGCGCGGAGCAGCTCGGCCTGCAGGACGGAGCCCGTCGCCTGGGCGCCCACCGCCAGGATGTCGGCGGCGGCTTTCCACAGGCTCTCCGCGGCGCGGACCTGCGCGGCCGTGAGCTTCTTCACGGACGGCGCTTCGGGTTCGCCCGGCCCACCGGCCGAAGCCGCGGCTGCCGCGTCCGCTCCGGTCCCGGCACCCGGTGTGCCGGACGGGGCGGCCTTGTCGGCCGGCGAGGCGCCCGGGTCGGCTCCGGGCGCCTCGCCGGCCGGGGCCGCGGGCTCGGAGACGGGGTCGGCGATGGGGCAGGCCGTGAGGACGGCGGCGCGGTGGAGGCAGCGGGGTGTCAGAAGGCAGCTGCACACCGCCTGCTCCGCCGTGCCGACCGCGCCGGACGGTCCGGGGGTGAGGGTGACGGTGGTGTCCTCGCCGCAGACGATCGTCAGGGAGCCGTCGTCGCCCGCGGTGACGGGGAGCGCCGCGTACTGCTCGACGGCGGCGTCCAGCTTCTTGCGCAGCCGGGAGGTGAGGCTCTCCACGGCGGCGGCCGTCACGTCGGGGACGACCGGCGGAAGGGTGCTCGTAGAAGTGGTCATCGGGAATCTCCGCGGAGGCGGGCGCCGACCCAGCGGGCCAGGGCCTGGGGGCTGAGGGACGCGACCGGCATGCCGGCGGCCGCCAGTTGGGTGGCTATGGGCTTGGAGTAGCGGGGGGCGCCGGTGTCGTCGAGGGCGGCGCAGCCCAGGAGGTGGACGCCGGAGGAGACGAGGGCGCGGACCTCGGCGAGGAGGCCGCCGACGCCGTAGCCCTCCTCGAAGTCGCTGACGACCACGACCAGGGTGCGGCTGGGCACCTTCACCAGGGAGCGGGCGTGGGCCAGGCCGCGGGCGATGTGCGTGCCGCCGCCCACGCGCACCTCCAGGAGGAGGGAGAGGGGGTCGGTGACGCGTTCCGTCAGGTCGATGACCTCGGTGGAGAACGTCAGGAAGTGGGTGGAGAGGGTGGGGACGCCGCCGAGGACGGCCGCGGTGAGGGCCGACCAGACGACGGACGCCTCCATCGAGCCGGACACGTCGACGACGAGGATCAGCCGCCAGTCGGACTCCAGGCTGGCGCGCGTGGTGAAGACCGGGCGTTCGGGCACCACGACGAGCCGTCCGTCGTCGAGCTCGCGGGTGTGGGCGAGGTTCGCGCGCAGGGTGCGCGGCAGGTCCAGCTTCCCGCCGGGCCGGCGGGTGGGCCGGGGGGTGGCGAGGCCGGTGAGGGAGGGGCGCATCTGGGACGCCAGCTCCTTGGCGAGCTCGTCCACGAGGCGCTTCACCAGCGGGCGCAGCTTGGCGAGCTGGTGCTCGGGCATGCCGCCCGCCAGGGACAGCACGGTCGTCAGCAGCCCGATGGACGGCCGCACGAGGTCGGGGTTCAGCTCGGTGAGCACGTCGGTGCGGCCGGAGTCGGCGGCCTGCGCCAGGACCTCCTCGCACACCTCGGCGCCGAACAGCGCCTCGAGCTCCTCGGCCCACTCGCGGGCCGTGGGGAAGGAGTCCTCCCGTCCCCCGCCGTTCGCGGAGGCGCCGCCGGGCCCGAAGTCCGCGGCGCCTTCACCCCGGCCCGCCCCGTACAGCTCGTCGAGCGCCTGCCCGTAGCGGCTTGCCCCCGCCGAGAGCTTCTCGCTCTCCCGCCCGAGCAGCAGCCGCCACCGGTCGGCCGCCCCGAGCCGCTGCTCGCCGACCTCCTCCGAGATCCCTGACGGCGGAGCCGGAGCGGTCCCCGGCAGGGGCGCGTCCGCGGACCGCGCGGGTGCGGTGGGTCGACCGGTCGAGTCGGTCTTCAGCGGCGGCGGGGTGTCGAAGGCGGGGAGGTCGAGGAGCTGGAGGGCCTGATGGGCCTCGTTGTCGGTGGTGGTCCACAGGGCCAGGAGGGGGGCCGGGACGTCGAGGGTGAGGTCGGGGCGGTCGCCCAGGCGGGCGGTGATCGTCTCCAGGAAGCGGGAGCGGGCGGCGGGCGTGAGGATGTTGAAGCCGCCGCGCAGCGCGGGCAGGCGGACGAGGAACGCCTGGTCGGAAAGGGTCTCGACCCGGGTGACGAGGGGTTCGAGGGCCGCCGGCGCGTTCTCCAGGAGGGGGCCCGCGGCGGTGAGGAGGCCGGAGAGGCGGCGGTGCAGGCGGGTGCGGATCTCGGGGGTGGTGGCGGCGTCGACCCAGCCCGCGACGCGCGAGCCCAGGGAGGCGGCGTCGTCCAGGTCCAGGAGGACGCGGACGGCGCGGGCCGTGCCGCTCATCATCGGGGAGCCGGTGCGGGCGAGCTCGTCGAGGGCGTCGTCGAGGCGGAGGCCGAGGCGGTGCTCGCCCGCGCGGGTGGCGAGGTCGACCAGGGCGGTGGCGTCCTGGGCGTCGTCGCTTCCGGCGAGGCCGGGCAGGGCGCGGACGGCCGCCTCCAGCAGGACGACCGACAGGTCGGCCGCCCCCTCGCGCAGCTCGGGGGTGGTTCCGGGGAGGTGCTCGCGGCGCAGCGCCTCCAGCAGGTCCAGGCCCCTGATCAGTTCGGGGAGGGTGCCGGTCGACGGCAGCACCGCGGCGGCGTCGGCGAGGCGGGCGGCGACGAGGTCCGGCAGGTCGCAGCGGGCCGCCGTCTCCAGGCCGGCGAGGAGCTGGGCGCAGGTGGGCCCGCCCTCGGCCGCCTCGTGCCGGAACCTTTCGCTGAGGGTGCCGGCCGCGGCCTGGGCGGCGGTGACGCCGCGGACGCCGATGAGGTCGAGCCTGGCCGGCACGGACGGGGTCCAGCGCACCCGCCAGCGGGTGCTGAGGGCCGCGCCGTCGCCGACGACCGCGACGCCGACCGGGTCGCCGTATCCGACGCCGCACACCTCGAGCCGCTGGAGCAGGGTCTCGCGGCGGCGGTCCAGGGCGGACCGCAGCGGGTCGAGCCGCAGCTCCTTGGACTCGGGGGCGTCGGGGCAGGGCAGCCGCAGCTCCGCCAGCTCCTTCTCCACGGACGGGCCGAGGCCCGAGCGCGGCGTGCCGGGCGCGAGCCGGCCCCGGGTCGTCCCGACGAGGACCTGCTCGAGCGCCTTGGCGACGGCGCGTCCCCGGCCGAGGGGCTCGCCCTGGCCGAGCACGCTGGTCACCGCTTCGACCAGTTCGCCGCGGCCCGGCGCGGGCAGCCCGCGCAGCAGCGCCAGGTCGCCGGCGACCCGCAGCGTCTCGGCGGCCTCGCCCGTGCCCGCCGTGTGCCCGGCGCTCCGCATGGCCCGGCAGATCTCGGTGATGGTGCGCGCCGCGGCCTCCCGCAGCGCCGCGGGGTCTCCTCCGGAGCGGAACACCTCCTGCTGCCAGCGCGGGTCCCGGATTCCCGCCGGGTAGCCCGACCGCGAGTCCAGCAGGTCGAACGCGTACGGCACCAGCGAGGTCACCGACACCTCGTCGAGCGCCTCGGGGAGTTCCACGGTGTCCCCGGCGACCAGCGCGGGCGCGTGGAAGGAGCCCACGACGGCCGCGACGCGGCTTCCGTCGGCCGCGGCCCGTGCCAGGACGCTCCGCATGTAGGCCTCGCGCGCCAGGTCGACGGCGGCCACTCCGGTTCCGCGTTCGGCGTCCTGCCGCAGCGCCCAGCCGACGCCGAGCGCCGCGCGCCGCACGGCCTCGGGGCTGCACCCGGGCGCCAGCACCTCGACGGCGCGGTCCCACAGGTCATCCCCCTCGCGTCCGGTTCCCGAGGCCGCCAGCGCTCCCGCGAAGACCGCCTCTCCCGGACCGGAGCCCCGCTCCCCCGCCCAGCCGGAGTCGCTCAGAGGCAGGTCGCAGCACACCACCGGCACGCCGCGCGCCTGCGCCCACCGGATGGCCGCGAGCTCCGGGGAGAAGTCCGCGAACGGGTAGAACCCCAGCCCTCCGTCCCGCTGCGTCCCCGCGAGCGCGATGGGAGCCACCGTCCCGGCGCCTCCCAGATGCGGGATCCACTGCTGGAAGTCGGCGGGCAGCTCGACGCACACCACCTCGGCCTCGGCCGCCTCCAGCAGCGCCGGCACGACGGCCGCCACCGCCGGACTGTGGTGGCGCACTCCCACCAGGAACGGTTTCCCGCACTCGGCGAGCAGCCCCACGGCCTCCCGCGGTCCCACGGCTTCCACGGCACTCATCACCGCAACTCCTCCAGACTTCCTCTACCTGTCCCATTCGGACGACCCCGGGTCCCGTGAGAACGGCACCCGCTGCACCACAGACGACCGGCCCGCGTCCCGCCGTCCGGCCCGGCGGGCCGGGACGGCTCGGGGCCCGGTGTCAGCGGACGGTCTCGCGCAGGTCCCAGAGGCGGCGCCAGGTGGCGGAGCCGTCCTCGGCGCGGCGGCGGACGGGCCCGTCCCAGTAGCCGAGGAGGCGGGCGTGGTCGGCCGCGTCGTCCTTGCGGACGACGCCGAGGAGGTGGCCGGGGACGAGGTCGAGGGGTTCGCCCGCGGAGAGGTAGGCGGTGGAGATGGCCAGGGAGGCGGCGACCTGGACGGCCTCGGCGGTGGACATGACGGTGCTGGGGCGCTCCACGTCCCAGCCCTCGGCGGAGCGGCCGGAGCGCAGGTCGCGGAAGACGGTGACGAGGGTGTCCAGGACGGCGTCGTCGACGGAGAAGGGGGCGCCGGCGCGCTCCACGGCGGCGGTGGCCTGGCGGCGGATCAGCTCGGTCTCGGCGGCGGCGTCGGCGATGGGCGCGACGGTCTCGAAGTTGAAGCGCCGCTTGAGGGCCGCCGACATCTCCGAGACGCCGCGGTCGCGGAGGTTGGCGGTCGCGATGACGGTGAAGCCGGGGACGGCCGAGAGCGTCGCCTCGTCGGTGCCCGCCAGTTCCGGCACGCTCAGCCGCCGGTCGGACAGGATCGACACCAGGGCGTCCTGCACCTCGGGGAGGCAGCGGGTGATCTCCTCGACGCGGGCGACGCGGCCGCTGCGCATCGCGGTGAGGACGGGCGAGGGCACGAGCGCCTGCGGGGTGGGGCCCTGGGCCAGCAGGAGCGCGTAGTTCCAGCCGTAGCGGAAGGCGTCCTCGGTGGTCCCGGCGGTGCCCTGGACGGTCAGCGCGCTGGTGCCGCTGACGGCGGCGGCGAGCAGCTCCGAGAGCATCGACTTGGCGGTGCCGGGCTCGCCGACGAGCAGCAGGCCGCGCTCACCGGCGAGGGTCACCACGCACCGCTCGACGAGGGAGCGCTCCCCGACGAACTTGGGGGCCACGGTGAGCTCGCCGGGCACGCCCTTCACCGGCTCCGGGAGGCTCAGCGGCTCGTCGCCGGAACCGCAGATGAAGGTGACGGCCGCCTTCGGGGTCAGCGCCCAGCCGGGCGGGCGGGGGCCGGAGTCGTAGGCGGCGAGGAACGCCAGCTCCTCGGCGTACCGCTCCTCGGCGGGGAGCACCTGGCGGGCGGGGGCTTCCGTCACGGTGGAGGTCATCAGGACTTCCTTTTCTTCTCGTTCACAGGCGTGGGGACGGATGAACGGCTCCCGGAGGACGCCGTTCACCCGTTTCACAGGTCCAGGAATGCCGGACTCGGGGGAATCGGAATTCCACGAAGCGCGATCCAGCGATCAAGAACTTAGTGGGGACCACCGACAAATCAGTGCGAATCCCGAAATCATCTGCTGAGTCACCGAATCCGGAGCTCCGCGAAGCGCGGCCCGTCGTCTTCGGTGACGCGCCGCCAGGCTCTGCGGTACAGGTCCGCGGCGGGCTCGGTAGGAACGGCGGCGCCGAGTGGCGACGACGCGTCCCGGGGGCTCACCAGGGGGAAGAGCGGGAGCTTCCATTCCTCCAGCGACGGCAGAGGGGCGGGGAGCCTGCTCCAGCCGCCGGGGAGGAACAGGGAGCGCCCGGCTCCGGTGCGGTCGGCTTCGACGACGAGGGACGTCTTCGCCAGCTCGGCGCGGGCCGCCTTGAGGCGGGCGGGCTTCCAGCCCGTCCACCGTGCCGTGTTCTGGTCGGTGGGGTCGGGCATCGCCAGCAGCATCAGGTACACGGCCGCGGCGTCCGCGCCCAGCCCGTGGCGCGAGGCGGCCTCGGCGACGAGGTCCGGCACGGAGCGGGCCGGATCCTGCGGCCACCACGTGCCGTCCGCGGAGCGCTCCCCCGCCGCCGGGTCGCCCGGGTCCGCGAGCAGCGCCGCGAAACGTTCGTCCCGGACGAGGAGCACCATCGGCTCGAGCGCGCGGAGATCGGGGATCTCGTCGCGCAGGATCTCCAGGTAGAGGCCGTTTCCGGGCTCGTCCAGCAGCGACGGCCGGACGGCGGGGTGGACCCGCCTGGAACCGGCGGGCATCACGAGCGCGCCGTACCGCTGGTATCCGGCGCCGTCCTCGGTGGGCGGTCCCGCCTTCTCGCGGAACCCGGCCAGATCCACGCGCTCGCCGAATCCGAGTGTCAGGCCGGGGTCGGCGAGCCTGGCGCGTACCGCTTCGAGAGCCGCGGGGAGCCGTTCGCGCAGTGCGTCTCCCGCCGGGAGCCGGTGGGCGAGCCAGGCCGTCATCGCGACGGCGCCGAGAAGCGTCTCGCCGGTGAGCCCGACGGCGTCCCCGTCCTCGGGGGCCACGTGGTCGTTCCGCACGGTCCACTTCACGTCCCGGCTCAGCCGGGGTTCGGAGGCCGGGTCGAGCACGGCGGCCAGGCAGTGAGTGCTCTCCCAGCCGGCCCAGGACATCCGGTTCGCCTCGGTCGTGATCGCCTGGGGCACCGCGACCCGCCTGCCGACCTCCGTGTTCCACAGCTCGGCCGCCGCGGCGACGTCGGGGCCTTCGGTCCACAGCCGGGCCGGGTCGGCGGGGAGCAGCGCACCGACCAGAGCCCGCCGGAAGCGGGGGGTCGACGCGCGCAGCTCGTCCCGGGCGGCGGCGGCGTCGGCGGCTTTCAGACCGAGCGCGGCCCGCGTCCCCGGCGGCAGGAAGTTCCGGTCCTCCCGGTCGACCCAGGGCAGTCCCGCGACCACGAGCCGGGCCGTGGCCTCGGTGACCCCGGTGAGGCGGGCGAACTCCGCGGCGGCCTCGGTCGACCACGGCACCGGACCGCGCCCGGCGGCTTCGGCCAGGAACCCGGCCGGGCCGACGGAATTCGCGGGAGGGGCGAGCGGTTCCGACGAGCGCACCGTGTAGTGGGCGGGGACATCGAACCGGCCGGCCGGGTCGTGGAACAGCACGGACATGTCGGCGTCGCGGCCGGTCGAGTAGCGGAGGAGCCGGATCAACAGGAAGGCGCCGTCTCCCAGAGGGAGCAGGCTCCACTGGTCTCCCCAGCCGTATCCTTCGACGGGCGGGTGGAGGGTCTTCATGTCGAGGTGCAGGTGGAACCGGCGCCAGCGGGACGCCCCCTCCGGGGTCAGCCCCAGTTCGTCGAGTGCTCTCAGCAGCGCCCGCAGTGCCTCCCGGTGCTCGGGATCGGTGATCTCCGACACCGCTCGATAAGCCATGGCGGGGCGGCTTTCGAGCAGGGAGTCCTGCCAGAGGTCGCTGCCGTGCAGCTTGACGCCGTCCTTGGGGAGAGCGGGCCGCCCTTCGGGGGCCGGGACCGCGAAGACGCCGGACGCGGCCCGCGTGAGCGCCTGCAGATCCACGAAGAGCCGGGGTTCACCGTCCCAGTGCGCTTCGTACACCTGGTGGCCCAGACCATTGAGCGCCCGCTTGACCAGCAGCTCAGCCGGACCGGCGGCCCCCTCCTCCGGCACGGCCTCCTGGGCGACCGCCTCCTCCATGCGTTCCGCTGTCGCGCCCAGCGCCCGCTGCTGGGCGGCGGCGTGCCGCACGACCCCGGCCACTCCGGCTATCAGTGCCTCGTGGGTGACGTCGGGCAGCAGCCCGCGGACGGCCTCGGACAGGTCGCCGCCGCCCATCGCGGCCTGGATCAGGGAGGCGGCGGCCTCCTCGTCGATCCCGCGCAGCGCCGCCGAACCGCGAGGGTCGCGGGGGCGCATGCAGTGCCAGTACCGCGCCGGAGGCAGGAGCGCGGTGCCTTCCGCGAACGCTCCCGGGGCCCCGTCCGTCTTCACGGCGGACATGATGACCCCGTCCGTGTCGAACAGCTCGAGCTCGCGGCGGTTCCTGTTCGTCACCGCCCGGGGCCGGTCGTCGCCGGGCAGGAACAGGACGCCGAACGGCGCGAAGAACATCGGCGCCGTGACGGTGTTCCCGGCAAGGTCCTCACCCCGGTAGACGTCTTCGGGCAGCCGCACGACCCGCAGGCCGAGCAGCCCGTTCACGGGGGTGCCGGCCGGAGTGGCCCCGATGCCGGGGACGGGCAGCAACGAGCCGGTGAAGAAGGAGCCGCCGGGCACGTCGCGGGCGGCATCGGCGAAGAAGCCCGGCATGCTCTCGCGGCCGGACTCCCCGCTCGCCGCGTCGTACTCGTGCCAGCCCAGCCCGCCTTCGGCTCTGCCCTTCCACACCCAGTACGACGTCCCGTCGCTGATGACCGGCCGGCTTTCGGGCAGCACGGTGTCCCCCCTGCGCAGTGTCCCGGCACCGGTGGCGCGGCCGCCGCCGGGCAGCGGCAGGCCGACCCCGTTCTCCTCCTTGCGCCGGGCCAGGGTCTGCGCCGGGGAGATGCGGCCTTCCAGGGGCAGGTGCCGGTCGGCTTCGGTATGCCAGTAACCGAGGAACCCGTCACCGCTCCGCCTGGACCGCCAGTGGACGAGCAGTTCCCCGTCCACGTACTGGAAGCCCAGGTCGTTGCGGGGATCGCCGTGGGGAATGCGCAGGTCGTGGACGAGGACGGTGCCCTCCGCGCCGATCACCCTGGCCCGGGTCCGGTCGGCGACGATCAGGTGCGGCCAGGCATCGGCGACCAGGACGTCGGCGGGCTTCCCGACGTCCGCCAGCTCTTCGAGCGCCTTCTCCCAGGCGGGCCAGCCGAGCTCGTCGAGGAGCCCGGCCCGCAGGGTTCGCCGCAGGGACGGTGCCAGGCCCTCGGCGGCGGCCGCGCGCACCGCGTCCTCGGCCAGCGCCAGCACCTCGACGGGCAGCCGCCCGAGGTGGTTCACCGCACGGGGTGTGTCCGGCAGTCCTGCGGCGGTCGTCCGGCGGGCGACCTCGGCCGCCCAGTCGGCGATCAGCGGACGTCCGCCCGGTGTGGCGAGCAGGACGCGCAGGGCGTGCAGTCCGGCCTCGTCGTCGCGCAGCTCGTCGGCGGCCCGGTGGAAGTCCGCGCGGAATCGCGGGTCCGCCGCCGCGGCCAGCAGGTCGCGCCGGTCCTCCCCCCGTGCCCAGTCGTCCAGGCGCTGCCGGGCGTACCAGGGCGGGACGGCCACCGGTATGCCCAGGGCGAGCATCAGGTCCAGCAGATCCAGGTGGTGGAGGGTGTCGAATTCCGCGCCGCTCGCGCTGAGCTCGGCCCGCAGTCGGCCCGCCATGCTCTCGACCAGCGGGAACAGCGCGGGCAGGCGGTCCCGGTATCCCTGCCGTCCCCAGAGCCCCAGGAAACGCTCCAGCCAGCACGTACTTCCGTCCTTCGGCCGCGCCTCCTCAGGTGCGCCGTCGGGATCGCTGAGCACGGCGAAGGCCCCCGCCGCCTTCAGAAGCTCCAGCCACACGGCCGCCGTGCCCTCCTCGGACACCGGCATCATGTTCAGCAGCGCTCCGAGGAACTCCGGCCGTCGCTCGGCCAGGGAGGCCAGGGCCGGGCGGTGCGTCTTCCACCACCCCATGGCCGCCCGTTTCGTCGCGGGGAGAGCGAGCAGTTCGGTGAGGTAGGCGTGTTCGACGGCTTCGGCGTTCTCGCCCGCCGCCTTGGCCAGACGCCGCAGGTCCGCGGCCGTCGACCCCGACGGCGTCAGCCCGCTCTCGGTGCGCCGCACGCACAGGAGGGTGAAGCGGCGCAGCGCCTCGTCGGCGGGCACGCGGGCGGCCAGCCCCTTGGCGTATCCGGAGATGGCCTTCACGGGCAGCGCTCCGGAGAGCATGAACTCCAGGAAGACGGCGTCGAGCCGCTCCTCGTCGATCGGCAGGCCGTGCTCGGCTTCGGCGTCCCGGGCGCTGTTGAACAGCTGCGCGGCGTAGACGGCGTTCCCGATCTCGAGGAACTCCCGGGCGGCCCGCTCGTAGTAGGTCGGCAGCAGGTGGGGGGCCGAGGAGGCCAGTCGCCCGGCCAGCTCGTGGAAGGCGTCCAGCGCGGCCTTCGGTCTGGTCTTCGCGCGCTGGGTGATGCGCTCCAGCTCGGGCACGACGGCCAGTGCGTGGTGCCCGTCCTGGGGACGGTGCGCGAGCACCCATTCGGGGAAGCCCAGCGCGGCGCGCTGCCCGATACCGACCATCCTGGGCTCGCCGAGGCGTTCCATGCCGAGGAAGCCGGCGGCCTGGTCCTCCCCCTCCCCCAGCTCGACGGGCGCCAGCCGCACCACCACCCGGCCGTCCAGCGCCGGATGCCGGTACCTCCGGGCGGCCAGCGGAACCGCCTGCTCTCCGGCGCCTTCGCTGCCGAGCGGAAGCACGGCGCCCGCCGCCAGCAGTTCCGAAGCGTCGCTCATGTGCGTTCTCCTTGTCTCTCCACACGGCTCCCGGGGCGCCGCCGGTGAAAGGCGCCCCGGGAGCACACGGGTCAGCGGCGTCGGCCTTGCGGGATCTCCACGTCCACGAAGCGCGGCCCGTCGCCTTCGGTGGCGCGCCGCCAAGCCTCCCGGTACAGGTCCGCGACGGGCGCCGTGGGGGCTACGACGCCGAGGGGCGCCTTCGCCTTCGCCGTGCCCGCCAAGGGGAAGGACGAAAGCTTCCATTCCTCCAGGGGAACGTGCGGGGAGGGAAGCTCCATCCAGCCGCACGGCAGGAACAAGGAACGGCCCGCCCGGGAACGCTTGGCCTCGACCACCAGATCCGTCACCGCCAGTTCCGCTCGGGCCGCTTTGAGACGCGCCGGCTTCCAGCCCGTCCACCGCACGGTGTCGCGGTCGGTCGGGTCGGGCATCGCCAGCAGCATCAGATACACGGCGGCGGCGTCCGCACTCAGCCCGTACCGCTCGGCCGCCCCGGCGACGAGATCCGGCACGGAACGGGTCGGATCCTGCGGCCACCACGTGCCGTCAGCGGCCCGCTCCCCCGCCGCCGGATCGCCCGGGTCGGCCAGCAGCGCCGCGAACCGCTCGTCGCGGACGGCACGCACCGCCAGTTCGGCGGCGAGCAACTCGGCCGAGACGCCGTGCAGCAAAGCCGCGTACGGGTCGTTCCCGGTCTCGCCCAGCAGCTTCGGATCGATGGCGGGACGGATCTCCTCGTCCCAGCCCGTAGGCACGACGACCGCCCCGTACCGTTCGTGGTCGTCGTGCACCTCCGTGGGAGGCCCCGTCATCCTGCGAAGCCTGCCGAGGTGGATGTCCTTGCCGGTGGGGAGCATCAGGCCGGGGTGCGCGAGACGGTCCCGGACCGCGGCGAGGGCCGCGGGAAGCCGCTCCCGCAGCAGGTCCCCGGCGGGGAGCCGATGGGCGAGCCAGGCCGTCAGCGCGACGGCGCCGAAAAGCGTCCGCGTGGTGAAACCGGCCTCCTTCTCGTCCTTGGGGGAGACACTGCTGCTCCGCACGACCCATTCCAGGTCACGGTTCAGCTCGGGAGCGGACGGGGGGTCGAGCAGCGCGGCCATCGCCAGGCCGTGATGCCAGTCGATCCGCACGTCCTTGACCGCCTCGGCCATGAGCCCCTCGGGCACCGGGACGCGCCGGCCCACCCTGGTGTTCCACACTTCGGCGGCGGCGGCGACGTCGGGGCCGTCGGTCCACAGCCGGGACGGCTCCGCGGGCACGAGGGCGTCGACGAGGGCCCGCCGGACCCCGGCGCCCAGCGCGAGCAGCTCCTCCTTGGCCGCGGCGGCGTCGGCGACCTTCAACCCGAGGATGTCGCGCACTTCAGGCGGCAGGAAGTCACGCTCCCATTCCTTGACGTTCGGCATGCCGGCGACCACCAGCTTCGCCATGGCCGGGACGACTCCGGTGAGCCGGGCGAACTCCTCGGCCGCCTCGGGGAACCACGGCGCGGGGCCGCGTTCGGCGGCTTCGGCCAGCAGCCTCGGCGCCAGGAGGGCGTCCTCCAGCTCCGAGGCCGAATCGGACGAGAACACCTCGTAGGCGTCGGGGAGTTCGAACCGGCCCGACGGGTCGTAGAAGAGGCCGGTGAACTTGTCGTAGTACGGGATGTGGTGGTCCGTGACGACCAGGAACGCGCTGTCCTTCATGGCCAGCAGCCCGTTCCCGTTGCTCGTGCGCGTCTTCCCGTAGGGTTCGACCGTGCCCCTGTCCAGGTGCAGCACGAACCGGCGCCATCGGCCGTGCCGCTCCGCGTCTCCGATCAGGCCGAGCTCGCCGAACGCCTCCAGCAGCGTCGCCAGCGCCTCCCGGTCCTCCGCGGGGTTGAGCGCCGACACCGCCCGGTAGGCGACGTTCCTGATGCCGCCGACCATGTCGGCTATCGCCACTGTGGTCTCGGGAAGCTCGGGTCCGTCCAGGTGGAGGGCGGGCAGCGGGTCCTCTTCCGGGTCTCCGGCGGCCGTGAAGCGAGCCGTTCCACGAAGCGCTTGGAGGGCTCCGGCCCGCTCGTCACCGCGGATGTAGACCTTGCCGTACCCGAGCCCTTCGACCGCCATGTTGATCCGCTTGTCGGAGGGGTCGACGGCCTTCTTCTCCTGGGGAGGAGCCGCTGGGGGAGGAGCCGCTTGCCGCTCCTCCTTCCGCTCCTGGGGAAGAGCGTCCTCCAGGCGCCGCGCCACCTTGTCCAGGGTCCTCTGCTGTCCGGCGGCGAACCGCACGACCCCGGCGATCCCCGCGATCAGCGCCTCGTGAGTCACGTCCGGGACCAGCCTGCGGACGGCCTCGGCGATGTCCTCCCCGTCCACGGCCGTCTTCAGCAGGGACGCGGCGGTCTCCCGGTCGATCCGGCGCAGCGCCTGCGAACCGCGCGGATCGCGGGGGCGCATGCAGTGCCAGTAGTGCACCGGGGGAAGGAGCTCGGTGCCTGCCGCGAACGGCTCTGCAACCTTGTTCGCGTCCACCTTGGCCGTGACGACGCCGTCCGGGTCGAGCAGCTCGAACCGGTACTCGTCCCTCACCAGCACGCGGGGCTCATCGGCGCCGGGCAGGAAGAGGGTGTGGAACGGAAGGCGGCGTTCAGGGACGGTGACGGTGTTCCCGGCGAGATCCTCGCCTCGGTAGGAGCCGTCGGGCAGTTTCACGACGCGCCAGCCGAGCACCCCGTCCACCGGGGCGCCGAAGGGGGTGGCCTCCGCCGACGCCAGGGGCAGCATCCTGCCGTCGGCAAGGGTGCTCCCGTCGGACAGGCCTCGGGTGGCTTCGGCGAGGAAAGGCGGCATGCCCCGTTGACCATCGGTCCCGTTCGCGGGGTCGTACTCGTACCAGGGCTCGTCTTCGCCCTCGGACTTCACCCAGTACGACGTCCCGTCGCTGATGACGTACCGGGACGGCGGCAGCACCGTGTCGCCGCGGCGCAGCACACCGGCGCCGGTGGTGAGGCCCCCCTCCGGCATCGGCAGGCCGAGCGGGGACGTCCTTCTGTACCAGTACATGGTCTGGGACTCGGCGGCGTGCCCCGAGATCGGGCCGCACCGGTCGGGCGCGGTGTGCCAGTACCCGATGCGATCGTTCTCCCAGGCGACGGGAAGCCAGTGGACGAGCAGTTCACCGTCCACGTAGGAGAAGCCCGGATCCGCGTACATGTCCGGGGAAGGGGTCTGCACGTCGTGGACGAGCACGGCGCCCTCCGCGCCGATCACCCTGACCTGCCTCCCGCCGGAGACGATCAGGTACGGCCAGGCGTCGGCGACCCGCACGTCGACGAATCTCCCGTCGCCCACCAGCTCTTCGAGGGCCTCTTCCCATGCGGGCCAGCCCAGTTCGTCGAAAAGGCCCGCGCGAAGGGTGCGCACGAGGACGGAGGCCAGGTCGGTGGTGACGGTCTCCCGCACCGCGTCCTCCGCCAGCGCCAGTACCTCGCCGGACAGCCGGCCCAGCTGTTCCAGCGCGTCGGGCAGGCCCGGCAGTCCCGGCACGATCGACTCGCGGGCGGTCGAATCCATCCAGCCCGCCAGCAGCCGGCCGCCTCCCGGAGAGACGGCCAGCCGGTGGAGGACGTACGTCTCGTCCCACCACAGGCAGTCGGCGTTGTAGTGGAAGCACTCGAGGAAACGCGGGTCGGCGGCCAGCGCCGACAGATCCCGGCGCTCCTCGGCGTCGGCCCACCTCTTCAGGTGCAGCGAGTGCCCCGGATCCGGGTCCTCCACCGGCACGCCCAGCTCGAGCAGCAGGTCCAGCAGGTCGAGGTGGGGTGGTGGCGCGAGTTTCCCGCCACGGACGCCGAGCTCGACCTTCAACTGATCCGCCATGCGTTCGACCAGCGAGAGCAGGCCGGGCACCGGGGCGCCCTGGTGCATCCAGAAGCAGTCTACGAGCCGGTTCAGCCAGTCGATGCTGCCGCCTTCCGGGCGTGCTTCCTCCAGCACGCTCTTCGGGTCGATGAGCGCGGCGACCGCGCCGGACTCCTCCAGCAGCTCCATCCACAGGCCAGGCAGTTCCTTGTCCGCCGGTTCCATGTTCAGCAGCGTTCCGCGTATCTCCGGCCGCTCCTTGGCCAGCGCGACCAAGGCCTTGCGGTGGGCCTTCCACCAGCCCGCCGCGGCACGGGCGGTCACCGGGCAGGCGAGCATCTCCGCGAGGTAGTCCCCCTCGGCCGCCTGGACGTCGGCGCCCGCGGCCTTGGCGAGCCGCCGCAGCTCGGTCGCGGTCTGCAGCGACGGCTCCAGCCCGGCCGCCGTGCGTTGGACGCACAGTGCGGTGAACCTGCGCAGTGCCTCATCGGCGGGCACCCGGTGGGACAGCTCCTTGCCGTAGGCGCAGATCGCCTTCACCTGGAGGGCTCCGGCGAGCGCGAACTCCAGGAAGACCGCGTCGAGCCGCTCCTCGTCGATCGGCAGAGCGTGCTCGACCTCCGCTTTGCGGGCGTGGTTGAACATCTGCGCGGCGTACGCGAGGTTCTCGGCGGCGAGGAAGGCGCGGGCCGCCCGCTCGTAGAAGGTCGGCAGCAGGTGCGGAACCGAGGACGCCAGGCGTCCGGCGAGTTCCTGGAAGGCGTCCAGTGCCGCTTTCGGCTTGACCGTCGCGCGCTGGGCGATGCGTTCCATCTCCGGGACGATGTCCAGGGCGTGGTGGCCGTCCTCCGGGCGGTGTACCAGCACCCATTCGGGAAAGCCCAGCGAGCCGCGCCGTCCGAGGCCGACGGTCACGGGATCCTTCGCGGTCTCCAGTCCGAGGAACTCCGCGGCCGAGTCCTCGCCCCGTCCGAGGCCTGCGTCCACCAGCCGCACCACCACGCGGTCGTCCAGCGCGGGATGCCGGTACCTGCGGGCGGTCAGCGGTACCGCTTCCTCGCCCGCGTCCTCCGTGCCGACGGGGAGGATCGCGCCCGCCGCCAGCAGTTCGCGTACGCCGTTCATGAGATCTCTCACCTTTCACCGGTCCGGCCCGCGTACAGGGCCGCGGCCATGCGCATGCCCTCCGACCAGGACACCGCGTCCACCTTGTCGAGCGGCAGGTGGCGTCCTCCCGAGCTCCAGCTCAGGCCGCCGGTCACGCTGTCGTCCTCGCGATGCGGTTCACCGATCCACACACGTGCTTCGACCATCCGGCCGCCGCTCCTGATGCGGTGGACGGCGTAGCCGCCCGAGACGCGGTAGCCGAGGGATTCGGCGCGGGCGGCGAGGGCGAAGCGCGAGGGGTACCGCCCGCCAGCGAACTCACTCGTGGCGCTGGACCGCTGGTTCGGATCCGACGGCTTGTCCCAGGTCGGGCGGTAGATCTGCTCGACCTTCTGGGCCACCCCCAGCTCGACGGCGAAATCCCGCAGCTCCGCCAGGTCGGGCAGCAGCACCGGGTGCGGGAACGTCACCGTCTCGGCGGACATCCGCACCGTCTCGCCGTCCAGGTTCACCACCCGCAGCTCGCCGTCCTCGGACACGTCCCGCAGGAAACCGGTCGCATCCGGGCCCTCACCGACCGCGCCGACGACCACGAGGTCGCGCAGCGCCGCCTGCCATGCCTCGTCGGCCCACACCTCGCCCAGCACCGCGGACGGCACGGGCAGTGCCGAGACCATCCACGCGTCGACCTGGGCGACGCAGGACGCGGCGTGCCGGTCGAGCCAGTCGGCGAACCGCCGCAGCCTCTCCACCTCGGGGTGGTCGCGCAGCGCCTTCGGCAGCGTCTTCAGCTGCTTGCCCGCCGACCGCCCCGAAGTGGAGCGCGCCGCGACCTTCCCGTCCACCAGGGCTATCTCATAGCCCTCACCCGCCGCCAGCCAACCCACCGGGCAGCACCTCCACAAGTCCGCGATCCGGAGGCCGCGCACCCGGGGGCGCCACGGTTCCGGAGATGGTAAAGAACACAGGAGTCCGATTTGTCCTCGCTGCAGTGATGATCACGAACTTAGCGGGACTCTCCGACAGATCGGCCAAAATTGAAGAGACGGCGGCGTGCCCGCCGAGAGCCGGTCCCGGCGGGCACGCGAGGAGAAGCAGCCGTCGTCAGCGGCGGCCCCGGCGGGCCTCCAGGTCCGCGAAGCGCGGCACGTCACCCTCGACGATCCGCCGCCACGCCCTGAGGTACAGGTCCGCGACGGGCTCGAACGGGACGATGACGCCGTGCGAAGCCTTGAGGGCCGCGTCGGCGGCCGGGTCGTACAGCGGGAGCTTCCACTCCTCCTGCGGCAGGTGCGGAGCGCGCAGCGCGTTCCAGGCTCCGGGAAGGAACAGGGAACGGCTCGCCCGCGCACGGCGCGCCTCGACCACCAGATCGGTGGCCGCCAACTCGGCACGGGTCGCCTTCAACCGGGCGGGTTTCCACCCCGTCCACCGCGCCGTGTTGCGGTCGGTCGGGTCGGGCATCGCCAGCAGCATCAGATACACGGCCGCCGCGTCCGGGCTCAGGCCGTACTTCTCCGCCGCCTCGGCCACGGGTCCGGGCACGGAACGGGACGGGTCCTGCGGCCACCACGTGCCGTCGGCGTCCCGCTCCCCGGCCGCCGGGTCGCCCGGGTCGGCCAGCAGCGCGGCGAACCGCTCGTCCCGGACGAGGCGCAGCGCCGCCTCCAGGTCGGCGGAGACCCCGTCCTCGCGCAGCAGGGGCAGGTACGGGTCCTGGCCCCCCTCGTCGAGCAGCGCCGTCCTGACCGCGGGGAAGGGAAGGTCATCGGCGGTGGCCATGATGACCGCCCCGTACCGCTCGTATCCGTCCCGCACCTCGGTGGGGGCGCCCGCCGCCCTGCGGAATGCGGTGAGGTCGACGTACCGGTCGAGGCCGAGCAGCAGGCCGGGGTTGGCGAGCCGGTCGCGGACGGCCGCGAGGGCGGCGGGAAGGCGGGCGCGCAGCGGGTCACCGGCGGGGAGGCGGTGGGCGAGCCAGGCGGCCGCCGCGACGACTTCGACGAGGACCGACGAGACGAATCCCTTCTCGTTCGGGCTCTCGGGAACGGCGCGGTCCCCTCTCACCGTCCATTTCAGGTCCCGGCTCAGCTCGGGCGCGGACGCCGGATCGAACAGGACGGGCAGCACCTCGTCGGCGCGGCCGAGGCGCAGCGCCTCGGCCGCCTCGGCCGCGAGCTCTTCGGGAATCGCCATGCGCCTTTCGAACCTCGCGTTCCACAGCTCGGCCGCCGCGGCCGGATCGGGGCCGCCGGTCCACAGCCGGGCCGGGTCGGCGGGCAGGAGCGCGCCGACGAGGGCGCATCTGAACGCCTCGTCCAGCCCGCGGAGTCCGTCCCTGGCCACGGCGGCCTCGACGACCTTCACCTTGAGCGCGGTCCGCGTCCCGGCGGGCAGGAAGTTCCGCTCCTCGCGGTCGGTCCCCGGCAGACCCGCGATGATCAGCTTCGCCGTGGTGAGAGTGGTGCCGGTGAGCCGGGCGAACTCCTCGGCCGCTTCGGGGAACCACGGAACGGGTCCGCGCACGGCCGCCTCGGCCGGCAGCGCGCCCGAGGAGGAGCCGTCCTCCGGTGCGGTGAGCGGCTCGGACGAGACCGTCCGGTAGGCGGAGGGGACCTCGAACCGGCCCTCGGGATCGTGGAAGAGCACAGGGAATTCGACGTCCCCGGCGACGTGGGCGTAGTCCACGAAGGCCAGGAACGCGCCGCCTTCCAGCGGAAGCAGCGCCCTCCGGCGGCTCTTCTTCTGCTTCCAGGCCTCCGTCTGGTCCATGCGCAGTCGAAGCAGCCTCCACCGGGACCGCGTCTCGGCGTCCCCGGTCATGCCCAGCTCGCCGAAAGCCTTCAGCAGCTCGCCGAGCACCGCCCTGTCCTCGGGCGGGGTGAGCGCCGACACCGCGCGGTAGGCGATGGCCGCGTGGCGGGAGAGCAGGAGGTCCATCCGCAGGGGCGTGTAGGGGAGCCTGATCCCGTCCAGGTGGGTTTCGCACTGCTCGCCGCTGTACCGTCCGGCCCGGGCGCGGCGCATGTGCTCGATGAGGGTGAAGAGAACGGGACGGTCGCCGCCGTGGCCCCCTCCTTCGCCGATGCCGTCGAGCGCGCGCTGGATCGCCGCGTCGTCCGGCCCTTCGATCTTCTCCACCGGTTGGGGAGGAAGAGCGGCGCTCTTCAGCTTCCGACCGATCCGGTCGAGGGTCTGCCGCCGGTTGGCGGCGGTCCGCACGACCACGCCGACCTCCTTGATCAGGCTCTCGTGGGCGAGCTCCGGGATCAGGGCGCGGACGGCGTCGGCCGGTTCCTCCCCCTCCCGTACGGCCTTGATCAGTGCGGCCGCGGTCTCCCCGTCGATGCGGCGCAGCGCCGCCGAGCCCCGCGGGTCGCGGGGGCGCATGGCGTGCCAGTACTGCACCGGCGGCAGGAGCGCGGTGACCCGGCCGGCCAGTCCGTCCGTCCTGGTGGAGACGGTGACGACGCCGTCGGGGTCGACCAGTTCCAGCTGGAAGGAGTCCCGTACCAGCGCGCGGGGCCTGTCGTCCCCCGGCAGGAACACCACGCCCGCCGGGGGAAGGGATCCCCGGGTGGTGACGGTGTTCCCGGCGCGGTCCTCACCGCGGTACGAGCCGTCGGGCAGCCGCACGACCCGCCAGCCGTCCGTCCCGCCCACCGGAGCTCCGCCCGGCCCGGCCGCCTCGGAGACGGCGGGGAGCAGGATGCCGCTCTCGAAGGTGCTTCCCTCGGGAAGACCGCGGGTGGCCTCCGTGAAGAAGGCGGGCATGCTCCGCCGCCCGGTCTCCCCGCTCACCGGGTCGTATGCGTGCCAGGCGCTTCCACCGTCCGCGGTCCGCGGCACCCAGTACGAGGCGCCGTCGCCGATGACGCGCCCTGCCCCGGGCAGCGCGGTGTCCCCCGGGCGCAGCACTCCCGCGCCGGTGGTGCGGCCGCCGCCGGGAAGCCGCAGGTTGTAGAACCCGTCCTGGTCCCAGGGCATGCGGGCGCCATCGCCGACGGCGCCCGACATCGGCTGCCACCGGTCGGCCGAGGTGTGCCAGTATCCGAGCCACTCGCCGTTCCGCTGCCGGGAGGACCAGGCGACGAGCAACTCCCCGTCCACGTAGTGGAAGCGCGGTCTGTCGAGCACGTCCTCGGCGGGAACGCGCAGGCCGTGCACCAGGACGGTGCCTTCGGCGCCGATCACCCTGGCCTGGCTCCGGTTGGCGACGATCAGATGCGGCCAGGCGTCGGTGACGCGCAACCGGGACGGCCTGCCGCCCAGCCGGGCCAGCGCCTCTTCCCAGGCGGGCCAGCCCAGTTCGTCCAGGAGCCCGCCCCGGAGGTTGCGGGCGAGGATCCGGGCGAGGTCGGTGGCCACGACCTCGCGCACCTCCTCCGCGGCGAGCGCCAGCACCTCGCCGGGCAGCCGCTCCAACCTCTCCAGCGGCCCGGCGAGCCGGAGCAGGCTCGGCCTGACCGTCTCGCGGGCGGTCTTCGCCATCCAGTCGGTGAGCACCGGGCGGCCGCCGGGGGCGGCTATCAGCTGCTGGAAGACCCGCGCGCCGTGACCGGTGTTCGACCGTCCGATGCCGCGGTGGAGCGAGACACGGAAGCGGTCGTCGGCGGTGAGCGCCAGCAGGTCCCGCTGCTCCGGGGCCTCGGCCCAGTCCTTCAGCCTCAGCGAGTGGCCGCGCGGCGGATCGGCCACCGGGACGCCCAGGGCGAGCAGCAGATCCAGCAGGTCGACCTGCTGGAAGGCGGGCAGCCCTTCACCGGTGGCGGCGAGTTCCGCCTTCAGCCGGTCGGCCATGCGCTCGACCAGCGGGTACAGGGCGGACAGGCGGGCATCCTGCCGCGTCTTCACCACGAACTCGTGGAACCGCTTCAGCCAGCCGACACTTCCGTCTTCCGGCCTTGCCGCCTCGGGCACGCCGTCGGGCTCGCAGAGCGCGACGGTGGCGCCGGACTCCTCCAGAATCCCCAACCACAGGGCGGGCAGCTCGCCGTCGTGCTCGACGTCTTCCGGGAACAGGTTCAGCAGCCTCCCGCAGACCTCCGGGCGTTCCCTGGCCAACGAGATCAGTGCCCGGCGGTGCGCCTTCCACCAGCCTCCGACGGCGTGCGCGGTCGCGGGCAGGTCCAGCATCTCGGCGAGGTGGTCGTGCTCGACGGCCTTCGCGTCCACGCCCGCGGCCTTGGCGAGCCGCCGCAGATCGGTGGCCATGCGCGCCGACGGCGGTACCCCGCCCGCCGTACGCCTCACGCACAACCGGCTGAAGCGGCGCAGCGCCTCGTCCGCGGGCACCCGCCCGGCCAAGCCGGTGGCGTAGGAGGAGAGCGTCTTGACCTGGAGGGCTCCGGCGAGCGTGAACTCCAGGAACACCGCGTCCAAACGCTCTTCGTCGATCGGCAGCCCGTGCTCGGCCTCGGCGGTGCGGGCGCGGGTGAACATCTGCGCGGCGTAGGGGAGGTTCTCGACGGCGAGGAATTCGCGTGCCACCCGCTCATAGAAGGTCGGCAGCAGATGCGGTGCCGAGGAGGCCAACCGGGCGGCCAGTTCCTGGAACGCCGTCAGCGCCGCTTTCGGCTTGGACCTCGCCCGCCGGGCGATGCGCTCCAGCTCCGGGACGACGGCCAGCGCGTGGTGGCCGTCCTCGGGGTGGTACGCCAGCACCCACTCGGGGAAGCCCAGCGCGGTGCGCGGCCCCAGGGCGACGGTCTCGGGCTCGCCGAAGCCCTCCAGGCCCAGGAACCCGGCGGCCAGGTCCTCTCCCTCGATCCGATCGGCGGGCACCAGCCGCACCACCACCCTGCCGTCCAGGGCGGGGTGCCGGTAGCCGCGGGCGGCCAGCGGCACCATCCGCTCCCCCGCGCCCTCGGCGTCCGGCGGAAGGACCGCCCCCGCCGGCAGTTCCGCCCATTCGACCAGCTCGACCCCATCGCTCATGATCGCGAATCTAGTGGGGAGCCCCGACAAATCAGCTGGAAATCAAAACGTGCCCGCCGGGGGTCCCGGCGGGCACGTACGAGCGGCGGCACCGGTCAGCGGCGGCGGCCCCGGCGGATCTCCAGATCCGCGAAGCGGGGGACGTCGCCCTCGGTGATGCGCCGCCACGCCCTGCGGTACAGGTCCGCGACGGGTTCGACCGGAACGAGGGCGCCCCGGAGCGTCCGGGAGTCGACATCTCCGGCCAGACCGTAGAGCGGGAGCTTCCACTCCTCCTGCGGCAGATGCGGAGCGCGCAGCGCGTTCCACCCTCCGGGCAGGAACAGGGAACGGCCCGCCCGCGCACGACGCGCTTCGACCACCAGGTCGGTGGCGGCCAACTCGGCGCGGGCGGCCTTCAGCCGGGCCGGCTTCCAACCCGTCCACCGCGCGGTGTTCTTGTCCGTGGGATCGGGCATCGCCAGCAGCATCAGATACACCACCGCCGCGTCCGGGCCCAGGTCGTACCGCGAGGCGGCCTCGGCGACCAGCCCCGGCACCGACCGGGACGGATCCTGCGGCCACCACGTGCCGTCGGCGTCCCGCTCCCCCGCCACCGGGTCGCCCGGGTCGGCCAGCAGCGCCGCGAACCGCTCGTCCAGGGCCATGCCCAGCGCCGTCTCCACCCTGGCGGGTACGTCGCCCGCGCGCAAGACGGGCAGGTACGGGTCCTCTCCCCTCTCGTCGAGCAGCGCCACCTTGATGCCGGGGAACGCGTAGGGGTCGGCGGTGGGCAGGACGACCGCCCCGTACCGTTCGTACCCGTCCCCCGTTTCGGTGGGGTTGCCCGCCACCTTGCGGAAGTCCTGGAGGTAGGCGTACCGGTCGAGGCGGAGGATCAGATCGGGGTTGGCGAGCCGCTCGCGCACCGCCGCGAGGGCGGCGGGAAGCCGGGCGCGCAGCGGGTCGCCGGCGGGGAGGCGGTGGGCGAGCCAGACCGCCGTCATGACGGAGCCGACGAGGGTCTGCTCGTCGAACCCCGTTCCCTGCCCGGTCTCGGGGGCGATGTTCCTGCCGTTCACCACCCACCTCAGGTCCCGGCTCAGCTCCGGCGCGGACACCGGATCGAGCAGGGCCTGCAGCACCCGGCCGGTGGGCCGGCCGACGCGCACCGCCTTGAGCACCTCGGACAGGAGCTCCTCCGGCACCGTCACGCGCCGGCCGAGCCCGGCGTTCCACACCTCGGCGGCCGCGGCCGCGTCGGGGCCGTCGGTCCACAGCCGGGACGGGTCGGCGGGCACGAGCGCGCCGAGGAGGGCGCGCCTGAACGACGAGCCCAGCTTCTTGAGCTCGTCCTTGGCCACGGCCGCCTCGGCGACCTTCACCTTGAGCGCGGTCCGCGTCTCGGCGGGCAGGAAGTTCCGCTCCCAGTGGTCGATCCCCGGCAGGCCCGCGAGGACCAGCTTCGCCAGGGTGACGGTGACCCCGGTGCGCCGGGCGAACTCCTCGGCCGCCTCGGGGAACCAGGGGGCGGGGCCCCGCACGGCCGCCTCGGCCAGCACCCCGTCCGGAGAGAACGCGCCCTCCGGCGCGGGCAGCGGCTCCGACGAGAGGACCTGGTAGCGGGAGGGGACCTCGAACCGGCCCGCCGGATCGTAGAAGATCGCGGGGAAGTCGACGCCGTCCGCTCCCTTGTCGACGAAGTTCAAGACCGCCAGGAACGCGCCGCCTTCCAGCGGGAGCAGTGCCCTCCGGGTGCCCTTCTTCCCCGTGTCGGACTGGGCCGTCGCCGCGTCCAGACGCAGCTGGAACATCCGCCACCGGGCCCGCGCGCCGTCGTCTCCGAGCATGCCCAGGTCGCTGAGCGTTCTCAGCAGCGTGCTGAGCACCTCCCTGTCCTTGGACGGGGTGAACTCCGACACCGCCAGGTGGGTCAGGGCCGCGGCGGCCGGGAGCAGGCCGTCGAACCGCAGGGCGGTGTAGGGCAGCCCGATGCCCTCCAGGTGGGTCTCGCGCCGCTCCCCGGCGTACCGTCCCGCCATGGCGCGGCGCATGTGCTCGACCAGGGTGAACAGGCAGGGGCCCGCACCGCTCCGGCCCTGGAAGACCGCCTTGACCGCCTTCTCGATCGCCGTGTCGCTCGGCCCCTCGAAGACCTCCGCCGCCACGGCGGGGGCGAGCGCCTGGTCCAGCTTCTGCGCGATGCCGTCCAGGGTGGCCTGCCGGTGGGCGGCGAACCGCACGACCTCGCCGACCTCCGCGATCAGGTCCTCGTGGGTGAGCTCCGGGATCAGCGCGCGGACGGAGTCGAGGAGTTCTCCCTCGCCCTGGGCCGCCTTGAGCAGCGCGGCCGCGGTCTCCCCGTCGATCCGGCGCAGCGCCTTCGACCCCCGCGGGTCGCGGGGGCGCATGCCCTGCCAGTACTGCGCCGGCGGCAGGGGCGTGAGGGTGACGCGCCCGAACCGCCGGTCCGTCCGGACACGGGAGGTGATGACCCCGTCGGGGTCGGCCAGCTCGAGCTGGTGATCCCCCTGGATCAGCGCCCGCGGCCCGTCGTCGCCGGGCAGGAACAGCGCGCCGACCGGTTGGCGGCCCGCCGGTACGGTGACGGCGTTCCCGGCGAGGTCCTCGCCCCGCACGGAGCCGTCCGGCAGCCGGACGACCCGCCAGCCGTCCATCCCGCCCACCGAGGCGCCGTCCGGTCCCGCCGCGTCGAAGGCGGGAGGCAGCAGCATGCCGCGCGTGAAGACGCTTCCTTCGGGAAGGCCGCTGGTGGCCTCGGCGAAGAAGGCGGGCATGTCCTGCTGCCCGACCTCTCCGCTCAGCGGGTCGTACGCGTACCAGTACCCGAGATCGTCGCCGTCCGTGGAAAGCCACACCCAGTACGACGTCCCGTCGCTGATGACGTGCCGGGAGGGGGGCAGGGCGGTGTCCCCCCGGTGCAGCACTCCCAGACCGGTGGTGCGTCCGCCCCCCGGCAGCGGCACGCTGCAGATCTCGGGCTGGTACCGGGACAGGCGGACGCTGCGGGCGGCGGCGCCCGTCATCGGCTGCTGCCGGTCGGCGGCGGTGTGCCAGTACCCGAGCTTCCCGCCGTTGCGCTGCCGGGACGACCAGTGGACGAGCAGGTCTCCGTCCACGTAGCGAAAGCCCGGCTCGCCGAACATGTCACCGGCGGGGACGCGCAGGTCGTGGACGAGGACGGTGCCCTCGGCGCCGATCACCCTGACCTGGGCGTGTCCCGCGACGATCAGGTACGGCCAGGCTTCGGCGACGCGCACCTCGTAGGGGTTCCTGCCGCCCAGGTGCTCCAGCGCCTCCTCCCAGGCGGGCCAGCCCAGCTCGTCGAAGAGCCCGGCCCGCAGGCTGCGGGCGAGGATCGGGGCGAGGTCGGTGGCCGCGACCGCGCGCACCTCCTTCTCGGCGAGCGCCAGGACGGGGCCTTGCAGCCACGACAGCCCCTCCAGCCGTGCGGGGAGGTCGGGAAGGCCCGGTACGACCGCCTCGCGGGCGAGCTCCGTCACCCATTCCGCGAGCACCGGGCGGCCGCCGGGGGAGTCGAGGAGCTTCTGGAAGGCGCGCGTGCTGTTGGAGCCGCGGCCCGACCTCCCGATGTTGTGGCGGAGGACGGCGCGGAAGCGGTGGTCGGCGGCGAGCGCCAGCAGGCTCCGCTGCTTCTCGCCTCCGGCCCAGTCGTTCAGGTTCAGGACCTGGCCGGGCCGCGGGTCGGCCACCGGGACGCCCAGTTCGAGCAGCAGGTCCAGCAGGTCGGGCTGCGGGAAGGCGGTCATCCCCTCGCCCGCGGCGGTGAGCTCGGCCTTCAGCCGGCCGGCCATGCGCTCGACCAGCGGGTACAGGAAGGGCAGGTAGGCGCCCCGCTTCTTCCTCGCGCAGAACCAGTGGAAGCGCTTCAGCCAGCCGGCGCTCCCGTCCTCGGGCCGCGCCTCCTCGGGTGCGCCGTCGGGGTCGCAGAGGACGGCGGTGGCGCCGGACTCCTCCAGCATCTCCAACCACAGGACAGGCAGCCTGCTGCCGTATTCGGGGTCCTGCGGGACCAGGTTCAGCAGCTTCCCGCAGACCTCGGGGCGCTCCTTGGCCAGGGAGACGAGCGCCTGGCGGTGCGCCTTCCACCAGCCCTCGGCGGCGCGGGCGGTCGCGGGCAGGTCCAGCACCTCGGCGAGGTAGGCGTGCTCGACCGCCTTCGCGTCCTCGCCCGCGGCCTTGGCGAGCCGCCTCAGGTCGGTGGCCATCCGCGACGACGGTGCCACCCCGCCCGCGGTGCGCCGGACGCACAGCCGGGTGAAGCGGCGCAGCGCCTCGTCGGCGGGCACGCGCTGGGACAGGTCGGCGGCGTAGGCCGAGAGCGTCTTGATCTGGAGGGCTCCGGCGAGCGCGAACTCCAGGAAGACCGCGTCGGTCCGCTCCTCGTCGATCGGCAGCCCGTGCTCGGTCTCGGCGGTGCGGGCGCGCGTGAACACCTGCGCGGCGATGGTGAGGTTCTCGACCGCGAGGAACTCGCGCGCCACCCGCTCGTAGAAGGTCGGCAGCAGATGCGGCAGCGAGGACGCCAGCCGGCCGGCCAGCTCCTGGAACGCCGTCAGCGCGGCCTTCGGCTTGCTCTTGGCGCGCTGGGCGATGCGCTCCAGCTCGGGGACGAGGGCCAGCGCGTGCTGGCCGTCCGCCGGGTGGTGCACCAGCACCCACTCGGGGAAGTTGAGCGAGTCGCGCCTCCCGACGCCGACGACCTCCGGTTCGGCCGCGGTCTCCAGGCCGAGGAATCCCGCGGCGAGGTCCTCGCCCTCCCCGAGCCCGGAGTCCACCAGCCGGACCACCACGCGTCCGTCCAGGGCGGGATGCCGGTACGTCCGCGCCGTCAGCGGGACGGCGTTCTCCCCCGCGTCCCCGGTGCCGGGCGGCAGCACGGCACCGGCCTCCAGCAGCCCTTCCACGTCGCTCACGCGGGTCATCCGTTCTCGACCGTGCGGCCCGCGTACAGCGCCGCGGCCATCCGCATGCCCTCCGACCAGGCGACGGGGCCGACCTCGCGGAGCGCGATGCCGCGCCCGTTCTCGTCCTGCCAGTTCAGGGAGCCGGTCTCGCTCTGGCCGTCCCAGTAGGGCTCGCCGATCCACATCGCGGCCTCGGCGGTCCGGCCCCCGTCGCGCACGCGGCAGGTGGCGTAGCCGCCCGAGACGCGGTAGCCGAGGGACTCGGCGCGGGCGGCGATCCGGAAGCGCGAGGCGTACCTGCCGCCGGAGAACTCCTGCACGGCGGTGGCCTTGGGCGCCAGCTCCGCCTCGGCCGGCTTGACCCAGGTGGCGCGGTACACCTGCTCGACCCGCTGGGTCAGCTCCAGCTCGGCGGCGAACTCGCGCAGGTCCTCCAGGTCGGGCAGCAGCACCGGGTGCGGGAACGTCACCGTCTCGGCGGACAGCTTCACCGTCTCTCCGTCCAGGTTCACCACGCGCAGCTCGCCGGACTCCGAGACGTCCCGCAGGAAGCCGGGCTCGTCGGGGTCGTCGCCGACCACCACGAGGTCGCGCAGCGCGATCTGCCACGCCTCGTCGGCCCACACCCGGCCGAGGAGCCCCGCGGGCACCGGCAGGGACGAGACCATCCAGGCGTCGACCTGGGCGACGCACGCGGCGGCGTGCCGGTCCAGCCATTCGGCGAACCGCCGCAGCCGCTCCACCTCGGGGTGCTCGCGCAGCGCCTTGGGCAGCGTCTTCAGCTGCTTTCCGCGCGTGCGGACCGACCGCGCCGCCACCTTGCCGTCCACCAGCGAGATCTCGTATCCCTCGCCTGCCGCCAACCAACCCACCTGGACCTCCAAGAGCGCGTACCGGAGAACATCTCGCGGTTTCCGGGAACGGTGGAGAACGCGGAAGCAGTTCCGCGTCCTCCACCGTGAATGATCACGAACCTAACGGGCACCGCCGACAAATTAATCGAAGTGCCGAAACCTCTTTCAGCGCCGGGACTTCAGGTTCCCGAAGCGGGGGACGTCGCCCTCGGTGATGCGCCGCCACGCCCTGCGGTACAGGTCCGCGACGGGCTCGGCCGGAACGAGGACGCCCAGCGGCGCCTTGGGGCCGGCTCCTTCGAGCAGGTCGTAGAGCGGCAGCTTCCACTCCTCCTGCGGCGGGTGCGGAGCGCGCAGCGCGTTCCAGCCGCACGGGAGGAACAGGGAGCGGCTCGCCCGCGGACGACGCGCCTCGACCACCAGGTCGGTGGCGGCCAGCTCGGCGCGGGCGGCCTTCAACCGGGCCGGCTTCCAACCCGTCCACCGCGCGGTGTTCTTGTCCGTGGGATCGGGCATCGCCAGCAGCATCAGATACACCACCGCCGCGTCCGGGCCCAGGTCGTACCGCGAGGCGGCCTCGGCGACCAACCCCGGCACCGACCGCGACGGATCCTGCGGCCACCACGTGCCGTCGGCGTCCCGCTCCCCCGCCGCCGGGTCGCCCGGATCGGCCAGCAGCGCCGCGAACCGCTCGTCCCGCACCAGGCCCAGCGACAGCTCGACGGCGAGAAGGCCGTCGTACTCGCCGCGCAGCACGGGCAGGTACGGGTCGCCGCCGGTCTCGTCCAGCAGCGCCGTCTTGATGGCCGGGTAGGGCAGGTCGTCGTGGGTGGCCATCACGACCGCCCCGTACCGCTCGAACCCCGGCCCGGTCTCGGTGGGGTTGCCCGCCACCTTGCGGAAGCTCGGGAGATTGACGTACCGGTTGAAACCGAGCATCAGGTCGGGGTTGGCGAGCCGCTCGCGCACCGCCGTGAGAGCGGCGGGAAGCCGGGCGCGCAGCGGGTCGCCGGCGGGGAGCCGGTGGGCCAGCCAGGCGGCCATCGCGACGGAGCCGGTGAGCGTGGCCGCGGTGAAGCCGTCGGCGCTCCCCTCCTCGGGCCTGACCTTGTCCCCCTGCACGGTCCACTTCAGGTCGCGGGTCAGCCGCGGTTCGGACGCCGGGTCGAGCAGCGCGGGCAGCGCGTCGGCGGACTCCCAGTCCCCCCGCACCGCCTTGGCCGCCTCCGCCGCGATCGCCTCGGGCACCGCCACCCGCACGCCGACCTCCCGGTTCCACACGCGGACCGCCTCGGCGACGTCGGGGCCGTCGGTCCACAGCCGGGCCGGGTCCTCGGGCAGCAGCGCGGCGAGCACGGCCCGCCGGACGGCGGACGCCGGACGGCCGGCCTCGGTCCGCGCGAAGGCGGCGTCGGCCACCTTCACCCCGAGCGCGGCGCGCGTCTCGGCGGACAGGAAGTTCCGCTCCCAGGTCCCCACTCCCAGCATGCCGCCGATCACCAGTTTGGCCACGGTCTCGGTGACGCCGGTGAGCTCCGCGAACTCCGCCGCCGCCCCGGGGAACCACGGCGCCGCGCCCCGCTCGGCGCAGGCCGCCAGGTACGCGCCCGCACGGCCCGCGTACCGCGCGTCCGTGACCGGCTTCGACGACAGCACCTCGTACGGGGCGGGGACCTCGAACCGGCCCGCCGGGTCGTGGAGCAGGGCGGTGAACTCGGCGTGGTCCTGCGATCTGGTGAAGTCCACGGCGGTCAGGAACGCGCCTTCCGGCAGCGGGAGGATCCCGTACCAGTGGCCTTCGCGCCAGCCCCCGTCAGGTCCGGTGAGCAGCGGCTCGGCCAGCCTCACCTTGACCCGGCGCCAGCGGAGCGCGTGGTCCTCGGCGGTCAGCCCCAGCTCGTCGCACCGCCTCAGGAACGCCAGCACCGCCTCCCGGCCCTCCTCGCCGGTGAACGGCGAAGCCGCCAGGTAGGCCACCGCCCCGATGTTCTCGAGCAGGCCGGTCAGGGAGAGCCCGGAGAAGGGGATCCCGGTCCCGTCCAGGTGGATGCCGGGCCGCTCGCCGTCCGCGGCGCCGGCGGCCATGGCCCGCTCCACGGCCTGCAGCTGGGTGAAGAGCTCGGGCCCCCGGCTGTAGGACCTCCGCTCCCCGGCGTCGACCATCACCTGGAGCGGCTTGCCGATCGACTCGTCTCCCGGGCCTTCGACCAGGTTGTTCTGCTCGGGCTCCCCGGTCAGGACGCGCTCCAGCCGCTCCGCCGCCGCGTTCAGCGTCCCCTGCTGGGCGGCGGCGTACCGCACCACGCCCGCCACGCCCGCCACCAGCCGGTCCTCGGTGAGATCGGGCAGCAGCTCGCGGACCGCCGCGGCCATCCTCTCGGCGGCCTCGTCCGCCTCGGCGGCCTTGTTCGCCTCGGCGGTCCCGATCACCTCGGCGGCCTTGAGCAGGCTCTCCGCGGTCTCCTGGCCGAGGCGCCGCAGCGCCGCCGAGCCCTCGGGGTCGCGGGGGACCATGCAGTGCCAGTACCGCATCGGCGGCAGGAGCGCGGTGCCCTCCGTGAACGGCCCCGGTGCCTTGTCGCTGCACGCGAAGGAGGTGACGACGCCGTCCGGGTCGACCAGCCTCGTCTGGTAGCTGCCGTGCAGCACGCCCCGGGGCCTGTCGTCGCCGGGCAGGAACAGCGGGCCGAGGAGCTGGCCGCCCCTGGGCGCCGTGACGGTGTTCCCGGCGAGGTCCTCACCGCGCACGGTGCCGTCCGGCAGGCGGACGACCCGCCAGCCGAGCAGCCCGTCCACCGGAGTGCCGGCCGGGGTGGCCCCGGCTCCGGGCAGGGGGAACATCCAGCCGCTCGCGAAGGACGACTCCTCCGGCAGGCCCCGGAGGGCGTCGGCGAAGAAGTCCGGCGCGCTCCGGTCGCCCTGCTCTCCGCTCGCCGGGTCGTACTCGTACCAGCCTTGGCCCTCGTCGCCCTCCCGGGAGGACCACACCCAGTAGCGCGTGCCGTCGCTGACGATCTCCCGGTCCCCGGGCAGCACGGTGTCCCCGGCGTGCAGCGGCCCGGCGCCGGTGGTGCGCCCGCCGCCGGGCAGCGGCAGGCTGACCTGGTCCTTCTGGTACCAGTACATGCTCGTGCGCCGGGGGCCGTGCCCTTCCAGGGACAGCTGCCGGTCGGGGGCGGTGTGCCAGTAGCCGGTGAGGCGGCCGTTGTGCTGCCGGGAGTTCCACTGGACGAGCAGCTCGCCGTCCACGTAGTGGAAGCCGACGTCGTCGCCGTCCCCGGCGGGGATGCGCAGGTCGTGGGCGAGGACGGTGCCCTCGGCGCCGATGACCCTGGCGTGCGCGCGGCCGCCGACCACCAGGTGCGGCCAGGCGTCGGCGACGTGCACCGAGCGGGCCTGGGCCGAGTCGGTGAGCGCGGCGACCGCCTCGTCCCAGGCGGGCCAGCCCAGCTCGTCGAGGAGCCCGGCCCGCAGGGTTCGGGTGAGGGCCTGGCCGACGCCCGTGCCGACCGCCCGCCGCACCGCGTCCTCGGCGAGCGCCAGCACCTCGACGGGCAGCATGCTCAACCGGCGCAGCGCGTCGGGCAGGTCGGGCAGCCCCGCCGCGGTCGAGCGGCGGGCGACCCCGTCCACCCACTCGGCCATCATCGGGCGGCCGCCCGGCGAGGCGGCCAGCAGGACCATGGCGCGCCGGTCGGGGTCGCCGCCGCCCAGGCGGTCCGCGCCGTGCAGGAAGGAGGGGCGGAAGCGGGGGTCCGCCTCGATCGCGGTCAGGTCGCGGCGGTCCTCTCCCGCGGCCCACGCCTCCAGGAACAGGCTGTGGCCCTGGGGGGGCTCGACCGGGATCCCCAGCGTGAGCATCAGGTCCAGCAGGTCGGCGTGCTGCGGGGCGGGGAAGGCCTCGGCGCCGGCGAGCTCGGCCTTCAGCCGGTCCGCCATGCGCTCGGTCAGGGCGAGCAGGGCGGGCGGAGGAGTCCGGTACGAGCCGCTGAAGAAGGTCTTCAGGAAGCGCTTCAGCCAGTCCGCGGCGCTGTCCTGTGCGTCCTCTCCTCCGGGCTCTCCGGCGGGGCCGCAGAGGAAGGCGAGGGCGCCGGACTCCTCCATGATCTCCAGCCACAGGCCCGCCATCTCGTCCGCGTCGGCCGACGGCATCATGCCGAGCAGCATCCCGCGGACCTCCGGCCGCCGCCGGGCCAGCGCGGCCAGGGACGCGCGGTGCGCCTTCCACCAGCCCGCGGCGGCCCGCACGGTCGAGGGGAGGGCGAGCACCTCCTCCAGGTAGGCGTGCTCGACGGCGTCGGCGTCGGAGCCCGCCGCCCTGGCCAGGCGGCGCAGGTCGGTGGCCATCTGCGCGGACGGCGGCATCCCGCCCGCGGTGCGGCGGACGCACAGGCGGGTGAAGCGGCGCAGCGCCTCGTCGGCGGGCACCCGGGCGGCCAGCTCCTTGGCGTAGCCGGAGAGCGTCTTGACGGGCAGGGCGCCGGCGAGCGCGAACTCCAGGAACACCGCGTCGAGGCGGTCCTCGTCGATCTCCAGCCCGTACTCGGCCTCGGACCTGCGGGCGCGGGAGAACATCTGCGCGGCGTAGACGGCGTTCTCGACGGCGAGGAACTCCCGGCCGGCCCGCTCGTAGTAGGTGGGCAGCAGGTGGGGCACCGCCGCGGCCAGCCGGTCGGCCAGGGCGTGGAAGGCGTCCAGCGCGGCCTTCGGCTTGGTCTTCGCCCGCCGGGTGATGCGGTCCATCTCCGGCACGACGGCCAGCGCGTGGTGGCCGTCCTCGGGGTGGTGCGCCAGCACCCACTCGGGGAAGCCCAGCGTGGCGCGCAGGCCGACGCCGACCACCTCCGGCTCGCCCTCGGGCTCCAGGCCGAGGAATCCGGCGGCCAGGTCCTCGGCGGCGCTCAGCCCGGCGTCCACCAGCCGCACCACCGTGCGGCCCTCCAGTGCCGGGTGCCGGTAGGTCCGGGCGGCCAGCGGCACGGCGCGGTCTCCGCCGCCCCCGGTCCCGGGCGGGAGCACGGCGCCCGCATCCAGCAGTTCCTCGACGTGGTTCATACGCCCTGTCCCCTCGAATGTCCCTTGCAGATCCCGCGCACGGCGCGGCCGCCCGCGTCCACGCCGTACGAGGCGGCGGTCGGCACCGGTCGCCCCGGGCCCGCGAGTGATCAGGAACCTAGCAAGGACAGCCGACAGAACCGGCAGAAAGCACAAATCTCCTGGCAGGAGGTCATCAGCGGGACGGGGCGCGGCCGCCGAGTTCGGCGGTGACGGCGGCCGCGGCCTCGGCGAGGGCGGCCCCCCGGCCGGCGATCTCGGCACCGGTGAGCGGGGCGCCGACCTGGAGGGCGAGGACGAGCTCCTGGGCGCCGTCGGCGTCGTGGACGGGGGCGGCGATGAGGTGGACGGGGTGGCTGGTCCCCGGGCTGAGCTCGGCCTCGAGGTAGACGCGCTCCCCCAGGTTGGACAGGAGGTCGCCCATCAGGGCGCGGGCGTCCGGCGGAAGGTCGCGGGCGGCGGCGTCGTTCAGCAGGGAGTACAGGCGCATGCCCGCCGGGGTGAGGCTCTCCACCAGGTAGCCGGCCGCGCGGCAGCGGGCCGTGATGGTGCGCAGGCGGTCGCGGTCCAGGGTGACCGGGAGGGTCGGCTCCCTGGCCAGCCACGCCTCGAAGTCGGCGTCGTGCCCCCACAGGACGTACATCAGGCCGCTGGGCGGGGCGAACGGGTAGCGCTCCCCCACGCGGGCGGGGGTGAGGCCGGGGGCGGCCAGCGCGTCGAGGACCATCACCTCGTCGCCGACGACGGCCGAGACCGTGGCGGCCGTGCGGTGGCGGGCGACCAGCGGCTCGAGGCGGCGGCGCGCGGCCTGGACGGAGGCGAAGCCGCGCTGGGCGGCGCGGCCCGCGGCGATGAGCGCGGCGCCCGGCCCGTAGGTGAGGGTGCGCGGGTCGCGGTCCAGGTACCCGGCGGCGGTCAGCTCGGTGAGGATGCCCAGGCAGGTGGGCTTGCTGATCCCCAGGTCGCGGGCGAGCTCCGACAGGCCGAAGCGGCGGCCGCCCGCGGTGGTGAGGCGGTCGAGCACGGCGACCACCCGCGCGGTCGGCGGCGAGCGCCGGGCTCCGCCCATTGACCCCTCCTCGGAACACGTTCTACTGTCACGTCAGCAGAAATCTACCGTATCGGTTCATATTTGTACCGCAAGGAGCGACACGTGGCCACAGAGTCCTTCGCCGAGGCGATCGCCGAGGCCGAGCGCATCATCCGCGAGGCGCCGCACATCCGCACCGAGCAGGACCTGGCCGAGGGGCTGGACTACCTCGCCGGGAGCATCAAGGCGTCGCTGCACCTGGCGTGGGCCTACGAGCGCGAATACCCCTACTTCGTCGCCTCCACCGGGCCGTACAGCAAGCTCGGGCTCGACAACCCCGACACGCTCTACTTCCACTCCTACATCCGCGACGACGCCGAGTACGTCGTCACCGGGCGCCGCGGCAGCACCGCCGACCTGAGCTTCCAGGTCATGAACGGCGACTACAGCCCCGCCAGCTCCCCCGACAGCCTCACCGCGTTCGACGACCGCGAGCTCGAGATCGCCCCCGACGGCACGTACGAGGTGCGGTTCGGGCCCGCCAAGGCCGACGCGGGACCCAACTACTTCACGCTCGCGCCCGGCGCGGCGATGCTCATCGCCCGGGAGGTCTACAGCGACTGGGCGAACGAGAAGCGCGGCGAGATCCGCATCCACCGCGCCGACACCCTCGGCACCGCGCCCCCGGCGGCCACCGAGCGGCTGAGCGCCAAGCGCTTCCGCACCGCGGGCCGCATCCTGGTCTCCCGGATCAAGACGTTCCTGGCCTTCCCCGAGTGGCACTACCTGGACCTGCCGGTCAACACGCTGACCGAGCCGCGCTCCACCCCCGGCGGCCTCACCACGCAGTTCTCCTCCGTGGGGCACTACGACCTCGCCGACGACCAGGCCATGGTCATCACGGTGCCGGCCCCCGCCAAGGACGTCGCGCCCTACTTCGGCTTCCAGCTCGGCAGCCTCTGGTACGTCTCCCTGGACTACATCAACCACCAGACGAGCCTCACCGCCGACCAGGCGCGCGTCGACCCCGACGGGATGATCCGCTACGTCGTCAGCGAGCGCGACCCCGGCCTGGCCAACTGGATCGAGTGCACCGGGCACCGGCGCGGCTTCCTGCAGTTCCGCTGGCAGCGGCTCTCCCGGGCGCTCTCCCCCGAGGAAGGCCCCCGCGCCGAGGTCGTGCCGTTCGACGAGCTGCCCAAGCTGCTGCCCCACCACGAGGGCCAGCAGGTGACACCGCAGGAGTGGGCCGACCGGATCGCCGTGCGCCAGACGGCCGTCGCGCGAAGGATGCTGGGCTGATGCTGCTCCAGGACAAGGTCGTCATCATCTCCGGGATCGGTCCGGGCCTCGGCCGGAGCCTGGCGCTGCGGTGCGCCGCCGCGGGCGCGGACGTCGTTCTCGCCGCGCGCACGCCCTCCCGGCTGGAGGAGGTCGCCGAGGAGGTGGCCGCGCTGGGCCGCCGCGCGGTGGCCGTCCGGACCGACATCACCGACGAGGCCTCCTGCCGGAGGCTCATCGACACCGCGCTGGCCGAGTGCGGGCGGCTGGACGGGCTGGTCAACAACGCGTTCTCGATCCCGCCGCTGGCCGACCTGGCCGACACCGACCCCGACGGGATCCGCGCCTCCATCGAGACCAACGTGCTGGCCGCGCTGCGGCTGACGACGCTGGCCGCCCCGGCGCTCGCCGAGCACGGCGGCTCCGTCGTCATGGTCAACTCCACGGTGCTGCGGCACTCGCGGCGCACGTTCGGCGCGTACAAGATGTCCAAGGCGGCGCTGCTGGCCCTGGCGCAGAGCCTCGCCACCGAGCTCGGGCCGAGCGGCGTGCGGGTCAACACGATCGCGCCCGGCTACATCTGGGCCGACAACCTGAAGTTCTACTTCAAGCACCTCGCCAAGGAGCGCGGCGTCCCCACCCGGCAGGTGTACGAGGAGACCGCCGCCGACATCGACCTGCGCCGGCTCCCCGAGCCCGACGAGATCGCCGACACCGCGGTGTTCCTGCTCTCCCCGCTCGCCCGGGCGGTCACCGGGCAGTGCCTCGACGTCAACTGCGGCGAGTTCCACCACTGATCCCCCTTGCGGAGGCCCACCCCATGAGCACCGTCGGCACCGCCGAGGACCTCCACGCCTCGGCCACCAAGATCACCGGCCTGTCCGACTTCGGCGAGGACGACTACCGCGACGGCCTCGCCGTCCTCCTGGAGTCCTGCGAGAAGGAGGCCGCCCTCACCCCGCTCGGCGTCAAGGCGACCCGCGCCATGCTGCGCGGCGCGCTGGGCGCCCGCCTCCTGGCCGAGCAGTCGTGGCGGCGGCACCCCGAGTACGCGGACGTCCCCGTCGAACGCCCCGTCTTCGTCACCGGCCTGCCCCGCACCGGCACGACCGCGCTGCACCGGCTCCTCACCGCCGACCCCGCCCACCAGGGCCTGGAGGTGTGGCTCGCCGAGATGCCCCAGCCCCGTCCGCCCCGCGAGACCTGGGCGGACGACCCGCTCTTCCAGGCCATCCAGGCCGGGTACCAGCGGCACCACATCAAGCACCCCGAGTTCATGGGCGTGCACTACATCTCGGCCGACATGGTGGAGGAGTGCTGGCAGCTGCTCCGCCAGTCGTTCCGCTCGGTCTCCTTCGAGTGCCTGGCGCACCTGCCGACGTACTCCGCCTGGCTCGCCGAGCAGGACTGGCTGCCCGCCTACCGCAGGCACCGGCGCAACCTCCAGCTGATCGGCATGCCCGACGCGAACCGCCGCTGGGTCCTGAAGAACCCCAGCCACCTCTTCGCCCTGGACGCCCTCCTGGAGGTCTACCCCGACGCGCTGATCATCCAGACCCACCGCTCCCCCCGCACCTCGATGGCCTCGATGTGCAGCCTCGCCGCCCACAGCTCCTCCGGCTGGTCCACGGCCTTCGAAGGCGAGGTCATCGGCCGCTCCCAGCTCGACCTGTGGGGCCGCGGCCTGGACCTCTTCCGCGCCGAACGCGCCAAGCACGACCCGTCGCGCTTCCACGACGTGGACTACGACGCGTTCGTCCGCGACCCCCTCGGCACCGTCGAGGAGATCTACACCCACTTCGGCCTCCCCTTCACCGAGGAGGCCCGCACCGCCATGGCCGCCCTCCAGACCGGCGCCGGCCCGAGCGAAGCCCGCCCCGCCCACTCCTACTCCCTCGCCGACTTCGGCCTCACCCCCGAGGAGGTCGACGAACGCTTCTCCTGACCGCCGCTCAGAGCAGCCCTCGCAGCAGGGCCTGAGCGTAGGCGTTGACGGTGAAGCCGTCAGTGATCCCACCCGTGCGGATCAGCTCCGCCAGGATGGCCGGCGCGACCGCGACGGTGCCGCCGATGCCCTCTTCCTCCCCCGTGTCGCGGAACTCCTCGATCTCGGCGTAGTAGAGGGCGGCGGCGGTGGACATCTGGCCGGTGTCCGGGTGGACGACGCCGAGCGGAACCAGGGCGGTGGCGAGCGCTCCCAGTTCCTCGAGGAGCTCCCGACGCGCGTCGTCGTCCGCCACCGCCCCCGGCGTCCCGTAGCCCCGGGGCAGTTCCAGGTGCCATTGCCGGGTGCTGTGGCGGAAATGGCGGAGCAGGACGACCTCCCCGGAGCACACCGGAAGGATCACGACACCAGGGGCGTTTCCGGGATTGAGCCGCCGGGTGTAGGTGCCGAGGGAACCGTCCGGCCTGCGGACCGCGTCCCGCAAGGTCATGCCGTAGGGGTCCTCGTACACGACGCCGACCCGCCCCCAGGACGCGGGCAGGCCCCGCCGGGCGAGGTCCTCCCCCAGCTCCGCCTCGATCGCGTCCAGCCGGGCCGGGTCGTCGATGATCTCGAAGGGCGCCCCCTCCGGATTGACAAACAGTTCCGGCATCTCGCTACGAATATCGAGGTACCGCCTATGTCTTGATTCTTCTGACATGGACCTTCCGTAATTTCTCTCGGAAAAAGAACGAACTCGGGTACCTTGTTCCCCGTCGATCCTCCGGCTTCAGGACGGTGCGAGCATGTCCGACGAGTACGACGAGATCACTACATGGGCCGATCCCCAACGGGTCAAGGACATCATCCGTCACTACGACGCCGATTTCGACGTTCCCTTCCGCCACGGTCTCGCGCTCGGGATCTTCCGCATCGCGGACGCCTACGCCTCGGACGAGGCCGCCGTCAGGCTCGGCGCGTACTGGTGCGACATCGTCCGCGCGGACGTCGAGTACGACCTGCTGGACGGCCTGCGGCTGAAGGACCTGTCCCTCGGGGACGCCGAACGGCTCCGGGACGCCTGCAGGAGCGGCGGGATCCCGCGTGGCGACACCTTCACCCCTTACGTGACGGCACGGTGGTTCAACGCCACCGGCAAGATCCTCTATCGGCTGGGCAGCTACGGCAGGGCCTGGATCAACCTCGAGACCGCCTACTCCCTGGCCCGGGACCACGGCCTGTGGTGGTGCCTGCCGGACCTGCAGAGCGACTTCCTGCGCGCCGACTTCGAGGAGCGGCACCAGACCTCCGGCGCCGAACTCGCCCGCCGCTCCCTGCTCGACCTGATCGGCGAACTGGAGAAAGCCGGAAAGGAGACGCTCGAGGAGGCCCGGCGGCGCGGCATCGCCTTCGGCGAACCCGCGCCCGAGGAGGCGCAGGACCGGGAGTTCATGCGGGGATACTCCAACCTGCTGCACAACCTCGCCATCACGCTCAATCAGGCGGGAGACGACGAAGCGTCGCTGCGGAGCTCCAGCGAGTCGATCGCGGTCTCCCGTGCCCTCGGGGACGGCTATCGCATCGGGCAGTCGTTGACCCACAAGGCCCGGCTTCTGCCTCCGGAGGAGAAGGAGCAGGAGCGCAAGCTGTTCGAGGAGCTGAGCGAAGGCGCGTGGAGGCGCGGACGGCGCATCGCCCGGCAACAGCTGGCCCGGTTGACCAGTGGTCTCGACGGCATCCGGAAACTGCGCGCCCTCCTGTCGGAGCTGGACGGCGAGACCGTCACGGGCGGCACCGGCATGGACATCGGCTTCTACGACTACGCCGTGCAGATCTACACCGGCATGGTGCGGGGAGTAGCGGACGAGGTGCCGCCGGAGGAGTACGCCGAACTCCAGGAGGACGTGGCGCGGCGGCGGCTGGCCATGGCCCGGTCGGTCCGCAGCGTGGTCGCGATCCCCGCCTACAAACGCGCGTACACCAGGGCCGTCCGCCCCGCCTACCTCGAACGCATAGCCGCCCTGCTCCAGGAGGAGACGACCGCGTCCGGTGTCCGGCATGTCCAGGAGGAGGCATTCGGGCTGGTCGAGGAGACCTCCGCCCGGGAGCTGCTCGATCTCCTGTCCTCCTCGTCCCTGCCGCTGCTCGGCCCCCCGGACTCCCCTCCCCCGCCTCCTCCGGCCGCCTCCCCGCCTTCCCGCAGACCGGTCGGCGGGATCCGGCGACGCGGGGCGCTCCGCAGAACCGCTCCGGAGGAGGAAGAGCAGTTCCGCAAGACGCTGAGCAGCCGCGAAGCCGAGTTCGAGTCGCAGTTCCTGCGGCGGCCGCTGGAAACGGCTCCGCACGACCCCGAGATCGCGCATCAGGTGCGCATGTACACGGTGAACAACCCCGGCACCTGCGTAGTGCGCTACTTCCTCCAGGGCCAGGCCGGAGATCCCCGGCTCGGCGCGTTCGTCTTCCGCGGCGGCGACCGGCTGGACCGTGTGGACGTCGCCTCTTACAGAGAGGTCGAGGAGTTCGCCCGTGCCTTCTCGCTGCGGCTGGAGAACGCCGAAGAGGACGAGCAGGCGCCCACCGAGGAGGAGAGCGTGCTGCTGTGGGAGCTGCTCATCGCCCCGGTCTGGGACAGGGCCGTGGCGAAGGGCCTCCCCGAGCACCTGGTGCTGATCCCGGTGGACGAGATGTTCTCCCTTCCCCTGCACGTCGCCGCGCCCGCGGGCGAAGGGCTCCGGCCGCTGGCGGTCCGGGTCCCGATGTCCCAGTCCGTCAGCGCGACCGCCTTCGTCAGCCGGGGGCGCCACCTGCTCCGGCGGCAGCCCGTCGAGGCGGACGACGACCTGGCGGCCGTCATCGCCTCCGGCCCCGGCGACGAGGACATGGAACTCGGCCAGGAACTGGTCGGCACCGGATGGGGATCGGACCACGTCCTGGTGGCGGGCACGCCTCCTCCGGGCCTGACGGGTGCACGGGTGCACGCGGCGGACTGGGCGGGCATCGCCGCTCTCAGCGAGACCCGGCCGGAGTTCTTCGTCTACGCCGGGCATGGCGAGTACCAGTCGTCCTATGGAGAGCTCGGCCCCTTCCTCCGCCTGCCCGAGGACATCCTCACCTCGTACGACGTGGCGCTGAGGCTGCGGCTCCCCCGCAACAAGCTGAGCGTCATCGGCGCCTGCCTGGCCGGGCAGGGCGCGCAGCGCGGAGGTGACGTCTCGGGTTTCCTCCGGGCGTTCATCGCCGCGGGAGCGGGCGCCATCGGCCTTCCCCTGTGGAGCGTCCAGGACCCGGCGATGGTCGCGACGACCCGTTCGCTGCTGGCCGCCAGCCGCGCGGCCCTCGCCGAGCCCGGCAGCGCCTTCGACGTCGTTCAGGCGCTCCACCGGATCTACCGGAGGGAGGCCCGCGCCTCCAGCGACTTCACCGGCCTCGTGGAGAAACTCACGCTCAGCCTCTACCTCTGAAGGAGAAGTGATGGACCGGCGACCGCGGAATCTGGCCCAGGCGCTCCGCCTCCTGCGGGAGACCACCTGGCCGGAGACCAGGTGGAAGCGTGCGGACTTCCTCCTCACCGTCCTGCTCGAGACCCGTGCGGCACACGACGCGGACCGCTTCGCCGGCGCCGAGCGGGACCTCCTCCACCTCTTCGGCCGCCGCAGAGTCCAGCGCAGGGCCAATCTGCCCGGGGAGGAGCGACCCATCGACGGCACCACTCTGGACCTGGTCGACCGGGTCTCCCACAGCCTCGATCCCGATGACGGCTCCGAGGACGGTGCTGATGACGGCGCCCGTTCTTAGGCCGGCGCGGCTCTTCCACGCCTTTCTCAGCGCCGGCCACGTGCTCGGCTCCGGGGATCGCACTCCCGCCCGGGACGCGGCCGAGGCGCTGTGGCGCCGCACCGCCTCACTGGCGGGCGGAGAGGGGTCCGCCGAACTGCGGCTCGCCGGAAACGACACGTTCGGCTTCGACGTCCTGGGCAGGCGTGAGCGGACGCTTCCGCTGGGTTTCCACGAGGCCCTGGCCTACCGGCTCCACGGCGTCGTCGGCATCAGCGTGATGGAGGCTCCCAACGACGACTCCTTCTCCTGGGAGGCGCTGAACGAGCCCTGGCAGAGCGACCTCGAGAAGATGCCCGAAGGCGTCTTCGGCTCGGCGCAGATCCATCTGGGCCTGATCGGGGCCGAGGACTGGCACCGGTTCCTGGAGGCGGACGGCGGGGCGGAGGCGTTGGGCCGGGAGCTGTACGACGGCGTTCCCGACGCCGGGGAGCCGGGATGGACGCGGTCATGGTTCCAGCCCTTCGAAGGCGCGCTCGTGTGGGAGCTGCCGCCCTTCGCTCCCGGCGTTCCGGCGGACCGGCTGCCGCACGCCCGCCGGTTCCTCGCCGTCGCCCGCGAGAGCCACGAGGAGGCGTTGGACACCTGGCTTTGGAGTCCCGTCGTACCGGGTCTCGCCCCCTTCACCCGGTACCTTCTGCACGCCGCCAAACTGCGCTACCAGAGCACCGTCCTGCGCTCCGCGCTGCCCGGCCTCCGCACCGCCGTCGAGGGGATCGACCTCAGATGCGCGGCCCTGGCCGAGCTGACGGCGGAGCGCACGGCCTCGGTCAAGGAGCTCGTCGAGGCCGACCAGGCCATCAGCCGGCTCCAGACCGACCAGAACGGACTGATCGAGCGGCTCACCCGGATCCGCGACCTGGCCGCGTCGGTGCGGGCGGCGCAGCGGAACATGACCGCGGCGCTGGACGACGGCCTCGCCGAGTCCCCGGGCGGCCCCCTGGCCCTTGACCAGGAGACGGCCGGATGGACGTTGGAGCAGCTCCAGATCGAGGAGACCTACCTCGCCTCGGCGCAGACGAAGACCGCCGAGACGGCCAGGGTCACCGCCCTGGTCGTCTCGGCCCGCCTGCAGCGGCTCCGGGAGAACCTCGTCCTCTTCCACGCCACCCTGCTGGGCGCTCTGGTGACCGTGCTCACCGCGGTGCAGAGCCTGGAGTACGACCCGCCGCTCCCCCAGCGACTGGAAGCGCCCCTCATCGCCCTGCTGGGCGCGGTCGCCCTGCTGCTGCCCCCGGCCGTGGTGCGCTGGCCTCGCGGCGGTCCGGGCGGTGTCGACCGCTGGGCCCGGCTCGACCACGTCCTCGCCGGCCTTCCGGGCGCGGCGCTCGGCTGGCTCGCCATCAGCGCGATGTCCCTCGCCTGGTCCGCGAAGGGGGCTTCTCCCGGGCAGTCCGCGGGCGCCGCCGTGCTGGGGGCGCTCCTGGCGATCGGAGCCGGGCGTCTCCTCTTCCAGCGGTCCCACCTCTCTGCGGTGGACCGGCGGAGGCAGGACGGGGGTCGCCGGGGGAATTTATTTCACGGGTAAAACACTTGTAATCTAGATGTCCGTGAGTGTTCTCGATGGCGGCTGGTCGCTGCGTCCCCGGTTCCCCCTCGCGGGGGTCTTCGGCGTGGGCGCGCGGGATGAGATCTGGTGGAAGCGGGCGGTGAGCGCGGTGGTCGCGCTGGCCGTGCCGGACTTCGCGCTGCTCGCGCTGGGGCGGCTCGACCTGGCGGTCTACACCTCGGCGGGGGCGATGTGCGCGCTGTACGCGCATGCGCTGCCCTACCGGGCGCGGGCCCGGATGACGGCGTGGATCGGGCTGGTGATGACCGGCACCGTGGCCGTGGCGATCACCGCGGCGGGCCTGACGGGCTCGGCGGTGCTGCTGGTCGCGGTGGGGGCGCTGCTGGCCGCGGGGCACAAGGTCTTCGTCGAGGCGCTGCGGGCCGGGGCGCCGGGGAACGTCGTCCTGACGTTCATCGGGGCGGCGTGCGCGTTCGTCCCGCACCGGCTCGGGGAGGTGCCGGGGCACGTGGCGCTGACCGCGCTGGGCGCGGTGTTCGCCTGGGCGGTGGTCATGGCGCCCGCCCTGCGCCGGCCGCACGGGCCCGAGCGGCGGGCCGTCGCCCGGGCGCTGGAGGCCGCGGCGGCGGTCGACGGGCCCGCCGGACGGCAGCGGGCCGCGGCCGCCGTCAACGCCGCGTGGCAGGCGGTCCTGGCCGCCCGCCCTTCGGGTCTGGAACGGCTGGTCGTGCAGGCCGAGGAGGCACTCGTCCGGACGCCGGACGCCGACCGGCTGCGGGCATGGGCGCGCGCCCTGCGCGAGACGGGCACCGTCCCGGACGTGGGGCTGTCCGGCGAGCAGCACGAGGAACTCGTCGGGCTGGCCGTGGAGCGCACCGCCGCGCGGCCCGCGAAGGTGCTTCCGGGGCTCGTCCCCGTCGTGCTCCGGACGCTGCTTGCGACACTGCTGGCGGGCTGGATCTCCCTCCTGCTCGGCGTCGGACACCCGTACTGGGCGCTGGTGACGGCCGCGGCGGTGTGCCAGGCGAACGCCGTGCTCTCCTGGAAGCGGGGGCTCCAGCGGGCCCTGGGGAACTTCGCGGGCCTCGCGGTCTTCACCCTCCTGCTGCCGGTCAGCCGGACGGGCGCCGTCGTGCTGGTCCTGCTGATCCTGATCTGCCAGTTCGTCACCGAGTCGCTCATCACCCGCAACTACTGGCTCGGCACCGTCTTCGTCACCCCGATGGCCCTGCTCATGACGGAGTTCGCCGCCGCCGAGCCCGGTTTCGTGCTCGTCACCGACCGGTGGCTGGACACCTGCGTCGGAGTCGCGACCGGCCTGCTGGCCTGCCTGCTGATCGTCGACCGGCGCGCCGCCCACCGCGTCGGCCTGTCCCTGGCGCGGCTGGAGCGCGCCCGCGAGTCCGCCCGCGCCGCCGCGCCCGTCCCGGCGGCGACCGCCCTGGCCTCGGCGCTGACCGAGCTCCGGGAGGCCGTCGAGGGCGCCGACGGGGAGTGGTGGCGGCGAGGCCTGCCCGAGGAGCGCATCGTGCGGGCCGAGCGCGACGGCCACCGCGAGCTGGCCCGGCTACAGTCGCTCCCGTGAAGGACACCGAAGACGTCGTCGCACGGGTGATGCGCCAGTGGGAGGAGGCCATGCCCGGCGTGGACGCCTCCCCCATCGCGGTCTTCGGCAGGCTGGTCCGCTGCCACCTGCTGCTCCAGCAGGCCGAGCACACCCCGCTGGCCCGGCACGGCCTGACCCGCCCCGAGTTCGAGATCCTCGCCGCGCTGCGCCGCGTCGGCGGCGAGCTCACCCCCGGCCGCCTGGCCCGCGAGACCTTCGCCTCGGGCGCCGCCGTCACCAAGCGCCTGCGCGCCCTGGAGGCCCGCGGCCTGGTCTCCCGCCGCACCGACGAACGCGACCGCCGCGTCACCCACCTCTGCCTCACCGGCGAGGGCGGCTCCCTCATCGACGAGGTCTTCCCCGACCAGCTCGCCCACGAGGCGGCCCTCCTCTCCGGCCTCGACGAGCCCACCCGCGCCGAGCTCGCCGCCCGCCTCGCCGAACTCCTCCTCCTTCTCGAAGGCCGCCTCGGCGGCCGATGACCGAACGCGCCCGCCCGATCACCCCCGCGCGCCGCTCGGCGGGAAATTCGTTGGACGCGGGGTCGCGGGGGCGGCGATCATCGGCGGCATGTCCAGTCCGCACCCGCCTTCCGCCGGGCCACAGGTCTCCTGGGTGATGAGCGTCGATGACGCGGATTCCACCCGGGACGTCATCGACGCGTTGGCGCTGCAGCCGTTCATCACCGGGGAGCAGCCCTTCTCCAGGGCGATGCGGCTCGAACGGGTGCGGGCGCAGGCCCTGCTGCGGCCGGAGGGCGCGACCGTCCTGCGGGTCGTCGAAGAGGAGAACGGCGAGACGCTGCTGGCCGCCGGGGACGGGTACACGCTGCGCGCCAACCGGTGGCGGGGCAGGTCGGCGCGGGTCGAGGTGACCGCGGTGAGCGCGGAGCTCGCCGGATCCATGCTGGAGGAGGCGGTCCGGGACGCCGTCGACCCCCTTCCCGAGGACGGGACCCGGGTGGAGATGGGGTTCTGGCACGCCGGGTCGCACAATCCCGTGCGGCGGAAGCGGTCCATCTCCACGCCGAGCTGGGACGAGATCCGCGGGAACTACCCGTCGGCGGCGATGCCGGCGCTGGACCGGCTCGCGGGGCTGACGGCCGACGGGCTCTCCGGGCGCCTTCTGCTGCTGCACGGGCCGCCGGGGACCGGCAAGACCACCCTGCTGCGGGCGCTGGCGCGGGAGTGGGCCCCCTGGTGCCAGGTGGACTGCCTGCTCGATCCGGAGCAGCTGTTCTCCGACCCCCGCTACCTCATGGAGGTCGCCGTCGGGACGGACGAGGACGAGCAGTCGCGGTGGCGGATGCTCGTGCTGGAGGACTGCGACGAACTGATCCGGGCGGAGGCCAAGCAGAACACCGGGCAGGGCCTGTCGCGGCTGCTGAACCTGACGGACGGGATGCTCGGGCAGGGCCGGGACGTGCTGGTGGCGATCACCACGAACGAGGACGTCTCGCGGCTGCATCCGGCGGTCGTCCGGCCGGGCCGGTGCCTGGCGCAGCTGGAGATCGGGCGGCTTCCCCTGGACGAGGCGGCCGCGTGGCTGGAGCGCCGGAACGACGGCACCCGGCCGGGCGTCCTGCCGCCGAAGGGGGGCGCGACGCTCGCGGAGCTCATCGCCCTGGCGAACGCCGACCGGCAGATCACCACGGAGCCCGCCGGCCCCGCCGCCTCCGAGGGGACGGGCAACTACCTGTGACATGCGGGGAGGCCCCGCCTTCCGTCTCCGGAAGCGGGGCCTCGTCCGCAGGCTCGGCGGGTGCCCTCAGGCGTCTCCGCTGACCTCGCATCAGTAGCGGCCGCGGTGGTGGGTGCGGTTGCCGCGGCCCATCAGGGAGGCGGTGACGCCGACACCCACGGCGGCCAGGACGACCTGGAAGGCCAGCTCGATCCAGTCGACGCCGTCGGTGGTGGCGACGCCGACCTGCTGGGCGAGCAGGGTGCCGATGATGGCGGCGACGATACCGACGCCCACCGTCAGCAGGACGCCGATCGACTGCTTGCCGGGCAGGATCAGGCGGCCGAGCATACCGACGATGGCGCCGATGATGATGGCGGTGATGATTCCGGTGACGGTCATGAGTGCCTCTCCTGAAGGGGGTTGGAGTTTCGGTGTGACTTTCAGAGAATTGCCCGGGATTCAGCGCTTGATGCAAAATTTATGTGAAAGAGATCTATGTCACTTGACCCCGGCGAAGGGTTTAGTGATCGGCGAAACCGGTGATCCCGCGCCCCTCGCAGCGGCTCGGAGCTGCGGCGAAGCCCGGCGCGCCCCCGCACGCCCCGCCCCGGGGACCGGATGCATTTCCATGCGGGTCGGCGAAGGCCTGTGCATCTGGCGTGGTGTGAAAGGTCACGATTAACCTGGGAGATGCCTTTATATCGAGAGGTTCTGAACGGTTCGCGGGACCACCGGTCGAGGGGATTGTCGAGATGCATGTGATCGCATTGGCCCGTGCCGGCTCGAAGACGGTCGAGCTCGCCGGGGGCAAGGCCGCCGGACTCGGCGAGCTGATCGCGGCGGGCGAGCGGGTGCCCGCGGGATTCTGCGTCACGACCGAGGCCCATGAGGCCGTGCGCGGGTCGCCGGAGGACGGCCCGGCCCGGCTGCGCGCGGAGATCGTCGGCGCCTACGAGCGGCTGGGCGCGGGTCCCGTGGCCGTGCGGTCCAGCGCCACCGCGGAGGACCTGCCCGAGGCCAGCTTCGCCGGGCAGCAGGAGAGCTTCCTCGACGTGCGCGGCGCGGACGCGGTGGTCGACGCCGTCCGGCGCTGCTGGGACTCGCTGTGGACCGAGCGCGCGATCGCCTACCGCGAGGCGAACGGCATCGGCCACGCGTCCGTCCGGATGGCGGTGGTCGTGCAGCGCATGATCCATCCGAGGGCGGCGGGAGTGCTCTTCACCGCGAATCCCGTGACCGGCTGCCGCGACGAGATGACCGTCGACGCGGCCCGGGGGCCGGGCGCGGCCGTCGTCGGCGGCACCGTCGTCCCCGACCACTACGTGATGCGCGAGGGAGAGCCCGCCGTGTCCGGCGGCGGATGCCTTGAGACGGCGCAGCTGGCGGAGCTGCGCGCGGCCGGGCGACGGATCCAGCGGCATTTCGGCTCGCCCCAGGACATCGAGTGGGCGATCGACCACGACGGTGTGCTCTGGATTCTGCAGTCCCGCCCGGTCACCGGTCTGTTCCCGGTGCCGCCCTTCACCGGCGAGCCCCGGGTGTACCTCAACTTCAGCCCCGCCCAGGGCATGCACGGGCCGTTCACCCCGATGGGCATGTCCGTCATGAAGATGGCGGCGGCCCGCTGGTGGAACGCCTTCGGGATCGCCCTCCGCCCTGGCGGACCTGCGGAGATCGCCGACATAGGCGGCCGCCTGTTCTTCGATGCCACCCGCTACGTGCGCAGCAGGACGGCCCGCAAGCGCCTCGTCGAGGTGATGCGGATCCAGGGGCCGACGGTCTCCGCGGCTCTCGGGAGAGTCCTGCGGGATCCGCGGTTCCGCCCGAAGACCCGGCTTCCCTTCGGCGCCCGCGCCCTGGCCCGGTTCGCCCTCCGCGTCCTCCCCTCCCTGACGGCGGGGATCCTGCGGACGCTCGCCCGTCCGGACGCCGCCCGGGCCAGGGCGTTTCGCACCTCGGAGCGGATGAGGGCCGGTTCCCCTCCCCCGCCGGAACCCGCCACCGACGCCGAGCGGCTCCGGTACGTGGAGCAGGCGCACGGGCCGTTCCTGACCCGGACCCTGGTCGCGGATCTCGTCTGGCCCGTCTACGCGGGCATCCTCGCCGGCGGGGCACCCGTACGGCTGCTCAGGGGCATCGCCGCCGAAAGCGAGGTGAAGACGGTGCTGCACGGCATGCCCCACAACGTCACGACCGGGATGGACCTGGAGCTGTGGCGGCTGGCCTCGGACGCACGCGCGCACCGCGACCTCCTGACGGGCACGCCGCCTTCCGAGCTGGCCGCGCTGTACCGCGAGGGGCGGCTGCCCGGCATCGGCCTGGAGGCGTTCCTCGACTCCTACGGCGAACGCGCGGCCGCCGAGGTCGACGTCGGCAGGCCCCGCTGGATCGAAGACCCGGAGCCGGTGTTCGCCGCGATCGCGAACTACCTGCGGGTCACCGACCCTTCCCAGGCCCCCGACCGCCGTTTCGCCGCGGCGGCGCGCACCGCCGAGGAGAAGATCGACGAACTGGTCCGCCGGGCGCGCCGCGAACGCCCCGTACGGGCTGCGCTCGCGGGCTTCCTGCTGCGGCGGGCCCGTGCCGTGAGCGGGCTGAGGGAGCTTCCCAAGTTCACCTGGATCCACCTGCTGTACGAGACGAGGCGCCAACTCCTGCTGATCGGGGCCTCCCTGGCCGGACGCGGGCTTCTCGACCGCCCCGACGACATCATGTTCCTGGATCTGCGTGAGGCGCGGGAGGCCGTGGCGGGCACGGCGATGCGGGAGACGGCGGCCGCGCGGCGCGCGGCATACGAGCGCGAGAGGCGCCGACGCCACGTTCCCGACGTCCTGCTGTCCGACGGGACCGATGTGGGGGCGCTGCTCCCGCCCCGGGAGGGCGCGCTCACGGGGATGCCCGGCGCGGCCGGCACCGTGACCGGGCCCGCGCGGGTCCTCCTCGACCCGTCGAGCGCGCGGCTGGAACCCGGCGAGATCCTCGTGGCGCCTTCCACCGATCCCGGCTGGACGCCGCTGTTCATGACCGCGGGAGGTCTGGTCACCGAGACCGGCGGGCCCAACTCCCACGGCCCCACCGTCGCCAGGGAGTACGGCATCCCCGCCGTGATCGGCGTGGCCCACGCCACCCGGGAGATCCGCACCGGCCAGCGGATCACTCTCGACGGCGCCGCGGGCACCGTCCTTCCCGAACCGCCTCCGGGAGGGGAAAACCGTTCGGAACCCGGTCCTGAGGAGTGTTAGCGTGCTGAGGCCGGCCGCGGGACTCCGGTGCGATTTCCGTAACTCGTTCTTGAAAACGTTGATTCGTCATTCGTGCCCCCTCTCCCCGGCCGGCGCCCCCCGAACCGGAGGACGCTGGTGGAAGAGAACGCCGCCGATCTCATCGCGGCCGAGGACGTACTGCTGTTCGTGAACGCGGCCATCACCTCCACCCGGCAGCGGGAATTCCATTCATCCGACGGCGAGCAGGGAATTTCGCTGCGTTTCCTGCACGAGTACATGCTGGTCAACTACCGGCAGTTGTACGCGGCGGCCCTCGCGCTGGACGTCAACGACCACAACGCGGCGCTCATCGTCCGCAACCTCCTCCTCACCTCCACCGACGTGGGCGTCGAGGAACGCCGGAGCGAAGGGCGGCTCATCGCGCGGCGGCTCCAGACGCTGCCGCCGCAGCGCGTCTACCGGCTGTTCCGGGACCTGCGGCGGGCGAAGGCCAACAACCGGCGGATCAGGGCGATCATGCGGGACTGGCTGGCGGCGCGGCCCGACCCTGCTTTCGACGCCGTCAAATACCGCAGCGGGGTCAAGAACACCGTCCGGCACGCCCATCTGCGGCTGGACGAGGAGATCAGGGCCTTCCTGTTCCAGCCCCTCCGCCAGAAGGGGTACAGGACGCCGATCCTGGAGGCCTGGCGGCGGGCGCATTTCGAGAAGAGATCCATCTACGAACTGCCGTACACGGTGGCAGAGCATTTCGCGGCCAAGCACGGCGTGAAGCGCAAGGCGTTCCTGGAGCAGATAGCGCCCCGCCTCACCCGGCTGGAGCGGCTCCGGCTCCAGGAAGCGGGAAAGGCGGCCGAAGCCGCCGCCGTCGAAGCCGACCTTTCGGTGATGCCGTTGACGCGGCTCGCCTCCTACGTGCTCTCCCTCGACCTGGACGAGCGCGCACGACGCCATGACGAACTGACCCGGGCACTGCGTACGGCGGCGCGGAGAAGCGCGGGGAAGTCGGCGGGAGGCTGGGGCGCCGTCACCGCCGTCCTGGACGACAGCTTCTCCTCCTACGGTTCCGTGCAGAAGCGGCGCCGTCCACTGGCCGTGGCGTTGGCGTGCCACTACCTGCTGCAGGCGCTCGCGACCCGGTATACGGGACTGTGGCTGTCGGGGCGCAAGGACGCGCTCATGGTCCGCCCGTACGGGGCCACGCCGCTGGGCGAGCGCGTCATCGACGCCCTGGAGACGGAACCGGAGCGGCTCGTCATCGTCTCCGACGGGTGGGACAACTCCCCTCCCGGCCTGGCGGGCGAGGTGCTCCGCGTCTGGCGTACGCGACTCGACCCCGGGCGCGGGTGCGCCGTCGTCCACCTCAATCCCGTGTACGACGCCGGCGGTCTCGACGTCCGCCGCCTCGCCCCGACCGTCCCGACGGCCGGTATCCGGCAGGCCGAGAACCTTCCGGCGCTGGTGGAGCTGGCGGGTTTCGCCGAGGGACGGACCGGGCTGCCCGAGCTGCGCGCCCACCTGGACCGCCGGATCGCCGACTTCCTGCGGGAGGAGAGGTGAGCGGCCTCGACCTGAAGGGGCTCTCGACCCGTCCGGCGCAGGTGTGGGGCGGCGTCCGGCTCGTGCCGCTGGTCCGCGACGAACCGATCACGGACCTTCGCCTGGACGCGCGCATCTACGGCGGCCACGGTCTCGTCGAGGTCGACGAGCGCACCGAGTACTTCTCCTACATCCCGCACGGCTTCGTCGCCTCGTGGGGGTACAGCGACTCTCCCACCGCCGCGTACGGCACCCAGTTGCGCGCCGTAGGTGAGCCCGACCGGCCGTTCGACTGCATTCCGGTGCGCGCCCACCGCCGCATGGCCCGCCGTGCGGGCACGAAGCGGCTGCGTTTCCTGCCGCTGCACCTGGCGCTGGAGGGCTACCTCGCCCTGCACTTCGGCGGTCCGGAGATCGTGTGGGAGGAGTGGTCGTACCGCGCCGTCGCGCAAGGCCTCTCCCCCCGCGTGGAGGAGGCGTACGTCGGCGCCGCCGTCAACGGCCTGGCGGAGGCCCTGCAGGTCTTCGAGATTCACCACGGCCAGTGCGGCGTCCTCGTCTACGTGGCGGACACCCTCGCCGCCGCGTTCGCCGTCCCCCACCCCGCCGACTACCGCGCCCTGCACACCACGCTCGTCAACGACCTCTACGGTGAGCTGATCTACCACTACGGGGTCCTCAGCATGCCCCTCCAGGACTTCGAGGCCGCGCTGGACGGCACCCGCGTCCGCTCCCTGGCCGACCTGCGCGCCCAGGCCCGCGAGCAGCACGACGCCTGGGTCCGCTTCCACGACGGCGTCATGGCGGACCACCTCCTGGACGGCCGCTACACGCACGAGACCGTCTACGACCTCGGCCCCTACCGCCTGTCCCGCCTTCTCCCGTCCTTCGAACTCCGCCGCGAGAACCACCTCGCCGAGACCATCACCGACGCCTCCGGCACCCTCGCCTACCTGAAGACCTTCCGCCTCTCGTCGAACCAGGTACGCCGCGGCCGCCTCCTGACCGCCCTGGCCGCCTCCTCCTGGAACCTCACCGACACCGCCGCCGCCCTGAGCCTCTCCCTCCCCCGCCTCGTCGCCCGCCTCGAATCCGCGGGCTTCGGCCATCTCCTCCGCCAGGACGTCCTCGACCACTACCGGTCCCGCGCCCGCCGGGAGTCGGCCGGAGGCTGACCCGGCGTCTTCCTCCCGTCCCGGCGCGGCGGGAGGGGGGCGCCCGCGAAGAAGCGGGTGAGGAGGGGGCCGGTGAGGGCCAGGAGGAGGACGTAGGCCGAGACCAAAGGCACGAGGCGGGGGTCCTGGGAGGCGGCGAGGCCGACGATGATGATGGAGAACTCGCCGCGGATCATCAGGACGGTGCCGGCCCGGAGGCGGCCCCGGCGGGCCACCCCGTCGCGGGATGCGGCGTACCAGCCGGTCGCGATCTTGGTGGCGGCGGTGACGGCGGCCAGGGCCGCCGCGGCGGGGAGCAGCGGGAGCATCGCCGACAGGGTGACGGACAGGCCGATGGCCACGAAGAAGACGGCGGCGAAGAGGTCGCGCAGCGGCTCCATCACGGCGCGGGCGCGGTCGGCGGCCTCGCCGGTGAGGGTGAGGCCGACCAGGAAGGCGCCCACCGCGGCCGAGACGTGCACGGCTTCCGCGAGCGCCGCGACGACCAGGGTGAGGCCCAGGACCCGCAGCATCGACTGCTCGGCCTCCGGATGGACCACGGCCCTGCTCACCTGGCGCCCCCAGCGGTAGGAGCCCGTGAACGCGGCCGCCAGCGCCACGACCGCCACCAGCGTCCCCAGCGCCGCCTGCCACCGGGCGCCGCCCGCGGCCAGGACGGCCAGCGGCGGCAGGTAGGCGGCCATCGCGAAGTCCTCCAGCACCAGCACCGCCAGGACCGCCGGGGTCTCCCGGTTGCCCAGCCGCCTCAGGTCGTTCAGCAGGCGGGCGACGATGCCGGAGGAGGAGATGTAGGTGGCCCCGGCGAGGGCCAGGACCCCGACGCCGTTCAGGCCCAGCAGCCAGCCGGCCGCCGCGCCCGGCAGCGCGTTCAGCAGGGCGTCCACGCCGGCCGAGGGCACATGCCTGCGCATGCTGGCGGCGAACTCGGCGACGGAGAACTCCAGGCCCAGCGCCAGCAGCAGGAGCACCACCCCGATGGACGCGCCGACCACGACGAACTCCTCCGCCTCCGGGACCTGCGCGAAGCCGCCGTCTCCCAGCGCCAGGCCGGTGAGGAGGTACAGCGGAACCGGCGAGAAAGTCCAGCGCCGCGCCCATGACCCCAGCACGCTCAGCACGACCAGGATCAGGCCCAGCTCCAGCAGGAACGCGACCGAGATGTCCAAGCCGCTCAACCCTGGAAGAGCCGTTCCACCCCGATGATGCCCTCGGCGGTGCCGATGGCCACCAGGACGTCACCCGCGTGCAGCATGCGCTCCGGGCCCGGTGAGGCGATCACTTCCTCTCCCCGTACGACCGCCACGATCGACGCGCCCGTCAGGGTGCGGGCCCGGCTGTCCCCCAGCGGCCGCCCCGCGTACGGGCTGCCCGGCAGCACCTCGATCTGGCCCGCGTTCAGCCCCGGGACCTCCCGTGTCAGGTCGGCGAAGCGCTCGGCGATGCGCGGCGCTCCGAGGATCTGGGAGAGCGTCTCGGCCTCGTCCCCCGTCAGCCGGAACACCGGCCGCGCCTCGTCGGGATCGCCCTCGCCGTAGAGGACCACCTCGAAGTCGCCCGTCCGCCGCGCGACCACGCCGATGCGGTCTCCGTCCTCGTTGACGAACTCGTACCGCAGCCCCACGCCCGGCAAGAGCACCTCGTTCACGTCCATGCGGCTCCTCCCGCCCGTGACCCACCACCCCCACAATGACACGGAAGGTGACGGCCCGGTTTCACCCTGTGGATGGCGGGGATGCCTGTGGCGGAACGAAAACGGGGGCGGTCATGTACGTGGATCTGCAGGGGCGGAACGCACTGGTGACGGGGGCGGCTCGGGGGCTGGGGGCGGCCATCGCGCGGCGGCTCGCCGAGGCGGGGGCCATGGTGTGGGTGGCGGACGTGCGGGAGAAGGAGCTCAAGGAGCTGGCCCGGGAGCTGGCGGAGGAGGGGAGGTCGGTGCAGCCGCTGCTGCTCGACATCCGGGACAGGGGGCAGGTCGCGGCGGCGGTCGAGGACGTGTGGCGGGCGTCGGGGAGCCTGGAGATCCTGGTGAACAACGCGGCGGTCGATGTGAGCAAGCCGATCGAGCACCTCTCGGCCGAGGAGGCCGACCTCGTCATCTCCACGAACCTGCTGGGGCCGATCCACCTTTGCCTGGAGAACTACCGGCGGATGATCCGGCAGGGCGGCGGGCACATCATCAACATCCTGTCCACGGCGGCCAACCGGACCTGGACGGAGGCCGGGCCGTACGCGGCGAGCAAGACGGGGCTGCGGGCGTTCACGCACACGCTCTTCAAGGAGGCGCAGCGCGACTGCCTCGGCATCGGGGTGACCGGCATCATCGCGGGGGGCATGGAGACGCGCTTCATCCTCGAACGCTTTCCGGACGCCGACACCGCCAAGCTCCAGGACCCGGCCATCGTCGCCGACACCGTGATGTACGCGCTGTCCGTCCCCGCCGGGAGCGTCGTCGGCGAACTCGTCATCGTCCCCCGCAACGAGCCGTCCTGGCCCTGACGCGGATCAGGCGCCGCGCCCAGCGGCTGCGCGACGTGCGAGGATGTCGCGCCGCGTACCCGTCAGGCGTCGAAACGGCCGCGTGCGCTCTCGATGTGACCGAGGTGCTGCTGGGTCCAGCCGCATATGACGTCGACCGCGGTGCGCAGGGCCCGGCCCGGATCGGTGAGGGTGTACTCGACTCGCGGCGGCACGGTGGGGTGCGCCTTCCGGTCGACCAGGCCGTTGCGCTCCAGCATGCGCAGGTTCTGGGTGAGCATCTTGTGGCTGACGCCCTCGACCTCGTTCCGCAGCTCGCTGAAGCGCAGGGTGCGCTCGCCGAGCGCCTCGATGATCAGGAGCGCCCACTTGTTGGCGACGTCCGAGAAGATCTCCCGGGCCAGGGAGTCCGCCCGCCGCAGGTCGGCGTCCTCGGGCAGGTCCTTGAGCAGTTGCTTGGTCACCATCGGGTTCCTCGGTTGCAAAAAAGGTGCGTTCTTCCAGGTCAACCGCCACTCTCCTACAGTTCCCAAGTAACCGCAAGAGAGTGAACCGGCAGGGCGGGCGCGGCTCATCGCGGAGCTCCTCACGGCTCGCCCTGCCGGCGGGCCGGGGCGCACCACCGCTCCCCGGAGGCTCCTGAGACGCACCGGTTTCACGCCGGTCACTTCGGGGAGGCCTTCGACGGAGCGCATCCGAGCAGGAGGTCCGACATGCAGCCCGCGACCGCGCCCGTGTCCGAAGCCCGCTACGACCGGATCGCGATCATCACCGGCGCGGATTCGGGCATCGGCAAGGCCACCGCCGTGCTGCTCGCCGAGCAGGGCTTCGACGTCGGCTTCACCTACCATTCCGACCGGCTCGGCGCCGAGCAGACGGCCCGCGAGATCGCCGCGCACGGCCGCCGCGCCGCCGTCCGCCGCCACGACCTGACCGACCCCGCCATCGCCTCGGCCGCCGTCGACGAGCTCGCCGACGAACTGGGCGGCGTGGGCGTCCTGGTGAACAACGCCGGCACCGGCAGCAGCCGCCCCGTGCTGGAGATGACCTTCCAGGAATGGCGTTCCGTGCTGTCCGTCGACCTGGACGGCCCGTTCCTGTGCTCCCAGCGCGCCGCCCTCCGCATGGTCCGGCGGGGCGCGGGCGGCCGCATCATCAACGTGACGAGCGTCCACGAGGAGTACCCGCGCGTCGGCTCGGGCCCCTACTGCGCGGCGAAGGGCGGCCTGCGCCTGTTCTCCCGCGTGCTGGCCCTGGAGCTGTCCGCGCACGGCATCACCGTCAACACCGTCGCCCCCGGCGAGATCGCCACCCCCATGACCGGCCAGCACAACGAGCCCCCGCGGCCCGACACCCGCCCCGGCTATCCGCTGGCCCGCCCCGGCGACGCCCGCGAGGTCGCCTCGGCCATCGCCTTCCTCGCCTCCCCCGCCGCCTCCTACATCACCGGCGCCTCCCTGTTCGTCGACGGCGCCCTCGGCCTGATGGGCCCCCAGGCGGCCGGCGCCCTCACCTCCCCGGACTGGCGCGAAGGCTGACCTGCGGGCGTTTTGTCCTTGTTGACTCGGTTAACAAGGACTGCTTGGCTATGGTCCCGTCACACCCTCACCCCTTCCCCGAGTGAAAGAGGGAGCGCTGATGCGCGGTTACGCCGTGGTCGACGTGGAGACGACCGGTTTCACCCCCGCCCGCGGCGAGATCGCCGAGGTCGCCGTCGTGCACGTGGACGAGAAGGGCGGCGTCACCGGGACCTGGGACACCCTGGTCCGCCCGCACGGCCCGATGGCGGGGACGAACGTGCACCGGATCACCGCGGCCATGGTCCGTTCGGCCCCGACGTTCGACGAGATCGCCCACGAGCTGCGGGACCACCTGTCCGACCGCGTCGTCGTGGCGCACAACCTGCCCTTCGACGCCCGGTTCCTCACCGCCCAGCTCGACCGCGCCGGCCTGCCCGCCCCGCAGATCTCCGCGGGCGTCTGCACCCTCCGCCTGGCCCGCCGCGCCCTGCGCGGCCCGTCGTTCAAGCTCCCCGACTGCTGCGAAGAGCTCGGCATCCCCCTCTCCGGCGCGCACGCCGCCCTCGCCGACACCCTCGCCACCGCCGCCCTCTTCCAACACCTCCTGACCGCGGACGGCCCGCCCGCGGGCCGGCTCGTCCCGGCCCTCCCCGTCCCCCGCCCCCGCCTCCCCGTCCGCCGCCTCTCGCGCGCCTGACCCACGGGCCCCCTTCCCCGCGTCCCGGCATCCGCAAGTGGTGCTGAGCTGCCGCGACGGACTCCGGTAGACCGGTGTTCCCCGTGTGTAATCCACGTCACAATCCGGCCACCCGCCGTTCCCCGGGTGCGGTTGACCTACCGCAGCGCTGTCCTTAACGTCAATTTCTAGAACACGTTTCATCGACAGGGGAAAGGAGAGCAAGGAACACCTCTACGCATGAATCGGCTGACCCGACAGCAGCCGAACTGCGTATTCACGATTCCTTCACCGCCCGGACAATGAAGGCGGAAGGATAACTCGGCGTTCCCTCCAGCAAAGTGGAACCCGTTTCATGCCATCGCACGGCATCTTCCCACGGCGCCCCCGCGCCCGGTCCTCTGAGGAGACGACCATGTCCAGCATCCGCAGAATCGTCCTGACCACCGCCGCGGCCGCGACCCTCGCGGCCGGCCTCGCCTCCCCGGCCTCCGCCTTCCCCAGCGGCAACTACGTCGCGACGCTCACCTCCGCCGACCTCGTCGTCAAGGTCTTCGGCATCACCGTGGCCACCTGCACCGACTCCACCCTGTCGGGCGCCTTCTCCGGCGGCGGCTACTCGGTGACCAGCGCCACCATCTCCGGCTGCGGTGTCGCGGTCACGCCCTCCAACACCCCCTGGACCGGCACCACCCCGGCGGCGCCCACCAAGGCGACCCTGTCCAACTTCCAGGTCAGCACGAGCACCCCCGCCTGCACCTACGGCGGCCCCGGCGCCGCGCTCGAGGGCCTCGTGGTGGACAGCGACACCATCTCCTTCAACGACAGCGTCTCCAAGACCGGCGGCGGCCTCTCCTGCCCCGGCTCCGTCCAGGTGATCGCCTCCTACGACTACGCCCCCGCCTGATCCCCCGCCCCACCTGCCGCGACCGTACGAACGCCCGCCGGCCGCGGACCGGGGACGACGTCCTCCCGGTCCGCGGTCGGCGGGGCTTTCCTCATCGGCTCCGGACGGTGGGGGCGGTGCAGGCGCCGGAGGGTTTGAAGGGCTCGGCCAGCTGGGCGAGGTAGGCGGCGGGGTAGTGGGGTTTGGCGGCCATACCCAGGTCGTCCGAGGTGAAGCGGCGGGCCGGGTCGTAGGAGTAGGTGCGCAGGGCGTGGTCCCACAGGAGGGTGAACAGGCCGAAGTTGACGTCGCCGACGCCGGCCCGTTTGAGGTGGTGGAAGCGGTGGCCTTCGTTGAGGGCCAGGACGTGTTTGAGCGGGCCGACGCGGTAGTCGACGTTGGAGTGCTGCAGCAGCAGCTGGACGGCGACGGCCGGCGCCAGCGCGGTGGCCACGTCCAAGGGCAGGCCGAGGAGCAGGAGCGGTGCGACGCCAGCGGCGGTCTCCAGGGCCTGGTGCAGGGGGTGTTTCATCAGGCCGTTGAAGCCGTAGCAGCGCCTGACGCTGTGGTGGACGGCGTGCAGCCGCCACAGCCAGCCGATCTTGTGGCTGGCGTAGTGGACCAGGGTGATCCCCGCGTCGGCCACCAGGATCGCGATCAGGACCTGCACCGCGAACGGCAGGCTCGAAGGCCAGATGCCGCCGCCGGGCACCAGTGCGGCCAGCAGCGGCAACGACGCGACACCGCCCAGGGTCAGGGATTCGTTGACGATGGCGTGGACGGTGTCGCGGCGGTCGTCGCGGTGCTCGCCGGGCAGCGGGCTGTTCCAGTCGGCCTCATAGGGCAGCAGGCGTTCGGCGGCGAACGAGCAACCTACCGCGACCGCCAGAACGCCCGGTAGCCAGAGCTTGCCCGGACCGTCGGCGGCGCCGGAGGCGATGAGCGCGATGGCGGTGCCGTTGAGGCCGATCAGCATGAACGGCACGTAGGCGTACCGGACCAGCGGCCGCAGCACGGACCTGGCCATCGGCCCGACGGCAGAAGAGGTGTGGGTCATGGGCACCAGCCTGGTCGCGGCGCCCGGCGGCGGCCTTGCACGGAGCGGCTGGCCTTCGCCGCGTCCCGGTCGGGGTCAGCACCAGTGCAGGTGGCGGGCCGCGGCCGAAGGGGCCAGGCCGAACATGGCGTGGAAGACGCGGGTCAGGTGGGCGCTGTCGGTGAACCCGGCGGCGTGCGCGGCCGCGGTCAGGGTGCCGCCGTCCCGCACGACCGCCATGGCGGCCTGCAGGCGGGCCCACCGCACGCACGCGGTGAACGGCAGCCCCATCCGCTCGGTGAACAGGTGCCGCAACCGGTCGGCCGACAGCCCCGCGTCGGACGCGACGGCGGCCAGCCGGATCGGTTCACCGGTGGCGGCCCGCTCGGCCAGCACCTCCAGCGCCCGGTGCAGCGCGCTGCCGGGCGCCGGAACCACCGGAGCGGCGCCCGCGGCCGGTCCGGCCAGCAGCGCCACCGCCCGCTCCCCCGCCTCCATCCCGGCCCGGTCCGCGACGGCCGGCATGCCGGCGGCCGGTAGCGCGGCGGCCCGCCAGACGGCGACCTGCCGGACGGCCGCCTGCGGCCCGGCGGCATGCCGGACGGCGGCCTGCGGCCCGGCGAGCTGCCGGACGGCGGCCTGCGATGCGGGGCTCTGCCGGGTGGTGTCCTGCGGTGCGGTGCTCTGCCGGACGGCGGCCTGCGGTGCGGACGCGGTGCGGACGGTGTGCTCCAGCCGGGCGGTCAGTGCGCGGGCCGCCCGTCCGGCGGGATCGAGGTAGACCATGACGCCGGTGGCGTCATCGGCGTGCAGGGTGTGTTCGGCGCCGGCGGGGATCACCGCGGCCCGCACCGCCAGGCTCCGGCCGCCCGCGTCGGTCAGCAGGACGCGGCCGGAGGCGACCAGCAGCACCTGCACCGCGGCGTGCGCGTGGGCGTGTGCCGCGCCCAGCCGCCCGGCGAAGACCAACCGGCCCGGCTCCATCCGCGCCGCCACCGCCCATGCCCGGCCGCCGTCGGCCGTGTCGCCCCTCATCCGTCCACTGTTCGCCTAGAGCCTCGGTAGCGGTTCATGTCAATGACTTCATTCCCTCCGGAGGAACGGGAGCCCGCGGCCGTGACGAGCGGGCGACGGGTCATCCCGACGTGGCCGGTGGTGGCGTGGCCGGGGTCGTCGCGGTGAGGGCGGTGTGGAACCAGGTGAGTTCGCGGCGGGGGTGGGTGGGCGGGGACCAGCCGTTGATGGTGGAGAGGAGTTCGAGGTAGCGCTCGCGGCGGGGGTCGTTGGCGGCGGTCAGGTAGGCGGCGAGGTCGTGGCGGAGGGCGGGGGTGTCCTGGCGGTTCCGGGCGGCGGCGTGGGCGGCGGCGATCTTCGCGACGGTCCGGGCCGCTCGGGGGGAGGCGGGGGCGACGTCCGCGGCGAGGAGCGGGGGGACGGTCTCGGCGATCAGGGCGACGGTGTGCTTGCGGGGCGGGGCCGTGGGGGCGCCGCGTTCGGCGGTGTGGAGGGTGAAGAGGGAGCGCATCAGGGTGCGGAAGGAAGGGTCCTGGGTGAGTTCGGCCAGTTCCACCCAGGCTTCCAGCTGGGCGGAGCCTGGGTCGTCGGGGAGTTCGGGGGTGAGGGAGCGGTGGACCACCTGGGAGAGGGGGTCGGCGGTCGGGGCGCCGAAGGCGCTGTCGAGGAAGTCGGCGACGAGGGCGTCGCGTTCGGCGGTGGAGAGTCGGGCGAGGCGGTGCATGAGGTCGATCTCCTCGGGGGTGGAGCCGCGGCGGGCGGCGGCCGTCAGGACCGCGTGGCGGTGCCGGAGCAGGCGCAGCTGCACGGACACGGCCTCGGCGTGGACGGCGGCGGCCTCGGCGGCGGAGACCTCGCGGTCGATGACCTTGCCGATGGTGGCGAGGTCGATGCCCAGCTCGCGCAGGGTGCGGACGAGTCCCAGGCGCATCGGCGCCTCGGCCCCGTACCGGCGGTGGCCGGAGGCCGTCCTGCCCGCCTCCGGCACGAGGCCGCGGTCGGAGTAGAAGCGCACGGCCTTCACCGTGACGCCGCCCAGCCGTGCGAGCTCGCCGATCGAGTAGTAGCCCTCGCCGTCCATGCCCTCACCCTGGCACCTCCCCTCGGGGGAGGTTCAACCGCGGAGGCGGCCCGGTTCAGCCGTGTTCTTTGAGGCGGCGGCTCAACCGGGCGAACTGCTCGCGGGTCATCGCGAGGTGCCCGGCTTCGGGGTTCTTGGAGTCGCGGACGCCGACGCCGGCGGGAAAGCGAGCCAGTTCGACGCAGGTCTCGTCCTGGACGCCGCCGGTGTAGGAGCTCTTACGCCACTGGACCGTCAATCTAGCGCCTCCATCTTCTGGATCATCAAGGCTCTCGATTCATGGTCGGAGTGCCCCGTCTGGCTGATGAAATCCCAATCTAGGTTCACCTCACGGACTTCACCAGGGGACTCGACCAGGCGTCCACCGCGCTGCGCGCCCAGAAAGGCCGCTTCCCGGTCGGACAGGATCGCCAGTCGAATGGGGCCGTCCGTGCCGAGGTGGGCTCCAGCGCTCCGAGGAATGACCCGGATTCCGATGTTCGGACGAAAGCTCAGCTCATGGAGATATTCGAGTTGAGCACGCAGCGTTTTGGGCCCTCCTGTCAGCTGCTCCAGCACCGCTTCATCCAGAAGCGCCCAGATATAAGGCGGGTCTTCCCGGTGAAGAATCGCCTCCTGCCGCGCGAGCCGAGCCTCCACCGACCTCTCCAGATCCTTGACGGTGCGCGCCGCCGAAAGCTGCGCCCGAACGGTTTCCTCGGTCTGGAAGGGAACCGGGACGAGCTGCCCGTGGTAGATCTTGAGGCTCAGCGCCTCCAGTTCGTATCCCGTGAAAGTCCGGTGCCAGTCGGGGTCGTGGCTCATGCGCGCGTAGAAGGCGATGGTCTGGATGAGTTCGCCGGTTCCGTAGTGCCCGTCGAGGACGCGCGCGTAGTCGTCGCCGAGTTTGCGGCGGCCCGCCTCGAAGTTGGAAACAGTTCCCCGGGTCACGTCGAGGATTCTGCCGACCTGGGTGAGCGAGAGCCCGTGCTGTTCGCGGAGCAGCCTTATGGCGTAGGCGAGGAAATGCCAGTGGGAGAGCCTCGGGTCGAGCTGGTCGCGGACATGAACCGGCATCGGCTTCGATCTCCTGTATTCATCTGACAGGGAGACAACCGAGCGTAATCCATCGGTGCTATTCTCGGGGAGGAAATCAGAAAGCCCGTTGACCTGGGAGGACTCGGTGAGCGTGATGACGAGGGACGACCTGCACCTGGACCTGCTCGGCTCGCCCGCCGCCGCGGGACTCGCCCGCACCCTGCTCGGGCAGCGGCTGCGCAGGTGGGAATACACCGCGCTCCTCGACGACGTCCTGCTCGTGGCGAGCGAGCTGCTCACCAACGCCGCCGAGGCCACCCCGAACGAACGGATCCGCCTTCGCCTCGGCCGTGACGCACGGGGCGTCTTCCTCGGCGTGTGGGACTCCTCTCCCCTCCGCCCCCACGCGAAGCCCGTCGTCTTCCTCACCGGCGAGGACCTCGACGCCACCGACGAGACCTTCGACAGCGGCGGCGGCTGGGGCCTGTCGATCGTGGAGGCGCTCTCCACCTCCTGCGGAATCCAGGAGGACGGCCGGGGCGGCAAGTGGGTCTGGGCGACGTTCGCCGCCCGGAGATGAGCACGAGGGGCTTTTGCCGGAACGGCAAGATTTCTTGCACCTGAGGGTGCGGGGGCGCACTCTTCTGGCATGAACGATGACAACCGTGACCAGTACGTCGCTGATGAGGCCGCGCGGTTCTGGGAGGAGCGGTACCGGGGCCAGGGCAGGCGGTGGAAGGGCACGCCCAACGTGGTGCTCGCCGGGACCGTGGCGGAGATGACGCCCGGACGGGCGCTGGACCTGGGCTGCGGGGAGGGGGGCGACGCCGCGTGGCTGGCCGCCCGGGGGTGGCGGGTCACCGCCGTCGACATCGCGCCCGCGGCGCTGGAGCTCACCATGGAGCACGCGGCCAAGGCGGGGGTCGCGGATCGGGTCACCGCCGAGGTGCACGACCTCGCCGACGGGTTCCCCGCGGGGGAGTTCGAGCTGGTCTCCGCGCAGTATCTGCAGACGCCGTTCGAGCTGCCGCGGGCCCGGGTGCTGCGCGCCGCCGCGCACGCGCTCGTTCCGGGCGGGCTTCTGCTCGTCGTCGAGCACGGTTCGCTGCATCCCTGGTCGAACGCCGACCCGGACACCCGCTTCCCCTCCCCGGAGGAGATCTACGCCGAACTCGGCCTCGACCCCGCCGGGTGGACGCCCGAGCGGCTCGGCACTCCCCGGCGGGAGGCCACCGGGCCCGGCGGGCAGAAGGCCCTCGTCACCGACACCGTCGTCGCCGTCCGCCGCGCCGCCTGACCCGGGGAGGTCAGGACAGGGCGGAGAGGCGGGACCTCAGGAGGGTCCGGGTGGCGGACGGCGGGAGGGCGGACTCGCCTTCGATCGTCCGCCAGGTCTCGTGGAGGTCGGTGGGGCAGAAGTCGGTGCCGAGGATGGTGTGGGCGAGGCTGATGCGGTCGCCGACGCCGGGGAAGTCGAGGATGTCGAAGGGGTGGGCGCGCAGTTCGGTGAAGGCGGCGGCCTCGGGGATGACGCGGATGGTGGTGTGGGGGTCCTCGGCGAGGTCCAGGAGGTGGCGGAGCTGGCCGGCCATGACGGCGGGGTCGATGTGGAGGGTGAGGGCGCGTTCGTCGACGATGACGTCGAGGACGCGGGGACGGGCCGCGAGGCGGTGGGTCTGGCGGTGGCGGAGGAGGTCCCACTCCTCGTCGACGTCGTGGTCGGGGTGGAGTCCGGGCTCCAGGAGGCGGAAGTACGCCTCGGAGCGGGCCAGGGCGGGGACCGTCCGGACGCCGTAGGAGCGGACGGAGCGGGCCTCGGACTCGGAGATGAGGACGTCGCGGGTGGAGGCCTTCATGCGGGCGGCGTGGCGGGCCAGCCAGGGCGGCCCGTCGGGGCGGGACGCCAGGTCGATCATGATGTCGGCGACCTTGGCCTCGCGGACGCCGTACCGGTCGAGGAGGTGCTCCACCTCGTCGGGCGTGGGCCGCGCGAAGCCCGTCTCCACCCGGATCAGCCAGTCGGCGTCGCAGCGCGCGACGAACGCCGCCTCGTCGTACGTCAGCTCCAGGAACTCGCGTGCTCGCTGGAGGTACAGGCCGAGGCGGCGGGCGTTGATGTTGGGCGCGCGGTAGTCGACGGGCACGGCACCCATCATCGCCGTTACGGAGCCCTCACGCCCCGTGATTCCGTGAAATGGGCGCGTCCCGTGTCCGGGCGGCGGGAGGGCCGCCGCCCGGACACCGTTCAGCGGCGCGTGTAGTAGAACTGCGACGCCATCGCCCCGTCGGCGCCGTCGGCCTCCATCAGGAGGGTCATCGTCTTGGACGTGCAGGTGAACTGCGCGAAGAGCGGGATGAACGGGTCGGTCTCACCGCTGCGGTGGTACTTGGCGATCTTCGTGGTGCCCATGGGAGCGCCGTTCAGGACGGTGGTGAAGGTCGCCCCGCCGGTGGCGGACTTGGGCTTCAGCGTCAGGCTGCCCTTCTTCTTCCCGCTCAGCGCGGACTTGAAGGTCACGCTCTTCTTGTAGACGTCGACCATCCGGTACGCCTTGCCGCCGGCGAACTTGCCCTTGGTGACGACCCGCTCCGAGTCCGTGAAGTCGAACTTCACCGTCTTCTTGGTGATGGTCAGCTTGGTGCCGCCGCCGCCCTGCGCGGCCATCACCTCGCCCTTCACGTTGCTGTCCATCTTGTACTTGGCCAGCTTCCACTTGCCCACCAGGCACGGCTTCGGGGCCGCCGAGACCGCGGCGGGCACGGCGAGGGCCCCGCCGGCCGCCACCGCGGCGGCCAGCATCAGACGGGCAGGGGTCGAGAACACGGGTACCTCCGTTGAGAAGAAAGATCGACTCAAGGTACAGCTCCCGAGCGGGCGGGGGAATCACTACTTGACGAATCAGAGCAAGTACTTGCTATCGTTCGTCAAGTGAGTACGCGAGAGCATGTCGCGCTGGTCCGGGAGCTGGTCGGGCTGGTCGAGCGGCGGATCGTCGATCCGCTGGAGATCCTGTTCGGTTCGGACGAGCAGGTGGGGCCGGTCCGGGAGCGGCTGCGGATCGAGGCCGAGGTGTGGGCGGCGCAGCTGCTGGGACCCGACGAGGCGCTCGCCGTCCGCATGGCGGCGCGGCTGATCGCGGCGGCGTTCCCGGGAGACGGGCCGTTCGACCCGCCCGACGAGTGGTGGCGCACGGCCTTCGGCCGGGCCGTCGCCCGGCGGGTGGGGCACCCCGGCAGGGACGCGGTGCCGTTCGCCACGGCGGGAGCGATGCTCGGCATCACCCGCCAGGGCGTCCACGACCTCGTCAAACGCGCGAAGCTCGACCGCCACCCCGACGGCGGGGTGACGACGCGATCCGTCCACGAACGGTTGAACCGACCCAGGGAGCGTCATGCCACCTGAAGTGACCATCACCGACCACGAGATCCCCCTCGCCGTCCGGGACTCCGGCGGAGACGGCGCGCCCGTGCTCCTCCTCCACGGGCTCGGCGGCACCCTGGAGGCCTGGGACGCGCTCGGCCTCGGCGGCCGCCGGACCGCGGCCATGGACCTGCGGGGGCACGGCCGCTCCGGCGACGGGCCCTGGGAGTGGGAGCGCGTCCTGGACGACGTCGAGGCCGTCGTGAAGCACCTCGGCCTCGAGGACCCGGTGGTCGTCGGGCACTCGCTGGGCGGGATGCTCGCCGTGCTGTGGGCGCTGCGCCACCCCGGATGCCCCGGCATCGTCGACCTGGACGGGCTGCGCTCCGCCGAGAGCGACCCGGGGAACTACCCGGGCATGGACCCCGCCGCACGGGACGGGGAGCTCGCGAAGCTCAAGGCCGCCTTCGACGCGCAGGCCGCGGCCATGGGGCAGCCGCTCCCCGCCGGGCTCCAGGCGATGTTCCCCCTGCGGGCCCTCGTGGAAAGGGACGGGCGGACGTATGCGCGGCCCGCCGCGGAACTCCTCGCGGCGATCCGGTACACGCCCGAGTTCCGCGACACGATCCCGCTGCTGCGGCGGGTCGCCTGCCCCGCGCTGGTGGTGATCCCGACGCAGGATCCGCCGGGAATGCCGGGCGGAGAGCTGATGGAGGCGTTCCGGAGAGGCGTCCGCCGCGACCTCGCCGGGCTGCCGCCCCACATCCGGGTCGAGGAGCTGGAGGCGAGCCACGGCATGCTCACCGAGCGGCCGCAGGCCGTCGCCGCGCTCATCACGGACTTCCTCGAAGGCCTTACGGCCGCGTGACGCGAAGAGCACCATCGCGGAAGCAACGCAGAAGAGGCCTGCCAACGTCATGAGGAGCATGAGGCTCTTTGCGGGTGCGCTCCTTCTGTCGTTGGTCGCGGCCTGCGGATCGGAGACGGCTGCCATGTCCGAATCCGATCCGCGCTATACGGCGACGGGGACGGTGCTGGAGAACGAAAGCCACGGCCCTGAGTTCTGCAGTTACGTCCAATCGTCGTTGCCGCCGCAGTGCAGCGGCACCGCCCTCGTGGGCTGGGACTGGGACGCCGTGCGGCATGAGTCCCGCAACGGCGTGAAGTGGGGCGAGTACACGGTGGTCGGCACATGGGACGGCACACGGCTCACGCTGACCGAGCCCCCGAAGGCCCCGCAGCCCGTCGCCGTCGACGTTGACGGGCCGGACACCACCTCACCGTGCTCGGCTCCGGAGGGCGGCTGGAGACCGGTCGATCCGGCGAAGGCGACCGAGGAAGCGTTGCAGGCCGCGATGCGGATCGCCCGGAAGTCACCCCGGTACGCGGGCACCTGGGTCGACCAGAGCTATCTCGGCGACGGCCCCATCAAGGAGTCCGAGGCCAACGACCCCGAGAGGCTCGTGCTCAACTTCATGTTCACCGGCGACCTCGAAGGCCATGAGCGGCAGTTGCGGAAGGTCTGGGGCGGTGCGCTCTGCGTCTCCCCCGCCGAGCGCACAGAAGCCGAACTCAATCGCGTCCAGAAGAAAGTGGACAAGGAGATCTCCGGACTCCAAAGCAGCAGCGTCGACACCCTCAAGAACCGGGTGGACGTGACCGTGTTCGTCGCCACCAGGGAACTGCAGCAGGAGCTCGACTCCCGCTACGGCCCCGGGACGGTCCACGCCTCCGGCGTCTTCAACCCCGTCACCGGCTGACGTCCGCGTCGAACGCGGGGACGCCCGCCGGGGCGCCCGCCCCCCTCCCGGCGGTGGCCCTGCGGATGCGGGACTCCGGTCCCATGCGGTGCGGCCGTTCCGGCACGAGCATGGCGTGATGCGCATGTTCTCCGCAGTCGTCCTCGCGGCGCCGCTGGACAAGGTCCCGGACGATCAGCTCGGGTTCTGGGCCGCCTTCATGAGCCTCCTGCTGGGCGGGCTCGGCGTGTTCCTGCTCTGGGTCGGGATCGTTGATCTGCGTCGTCTGGTGCGCGGCCTCTCCGCCCGGGACATGGCCTTCGGCGAGCTCAAGGAGACTAGGCACGGCAAGCGCGTACGGGTACGCGGCGTGGCCGAGGCGGGGCCCGGCGGGGTGCTGCGCGCACCGGTCACGGACCTGCCCTGCGTGTGGTGGGAGGTCGTCTCCTACGAGACCAAGGAAGGCGACACCGGGCTTCCCGACCATGAATCCGCCTTCTCCGACGCTTTGATCACCGTCCGGGACGCGACGGAAAGCGTCGTCGTCGGCCCGCATGAGGTTCGCATCTGGGGGGCGAAGCAGTCGAAACACGAGTTCCACCCGTCCGACCGGCCCGGCGTCACCGTCCACAAGAGCGAGCTCATCCTCCTCGAAGGCACCGAGGTCGTCCTTTCCGGCCGTGCGGTGCTCGCGGACGACGGCGCTCTGACCATGGCCGAGCCCCTTCTTCGCACCGCCGTCGGCGCCCCTACGGCGGGTTCTCCCCTCCCCATGATGCTCATCGGCCTCATCGGAGGATCCGCCTCTCTCGGAGTCTCCGTTCTCCTGCTCACCGAGCTGATCGCCCCGCTCTGACACCGCCTTCTCTGAAGCGGGGCCGCCGGGGTCACACCCTTCGGACGGTGATGCCGAGGTCGGCCAGGGCCGCCGTCTCCTCTTCGGGGGCGTCGGTGTCGGTGACGAGGGTGTGGAAGGCGGTGGCGGGTGCCACGACGGCGAGGGCGGTGCGGGAGAGCTTGGCGGAGTCGGTGACGGCCATGACGCGGCGGGACGAGGCGATCGCGGCGCGTTTGACGGCGGCGTCGGCGGGGTCGTAGGCGGTCAGGCCGTCCGCGGCGGTGAGGCCGCAGCAGCCGATGATCGCGGTGTCGAAGCGGAGGGACGCCAGGGAGGCCTCGGTCAGGGGGCCGGTCAGCGCCAGCTCGCCGGGGCGGGGTTCGCCGCCCGGGAGGATCAGGCGGAGGCCGGGGGCGCCGGTGAGGGCGTTGGCGGCGTGCAGGGACAGCGGCATGACGGTCAGGCGCCGGTGGCGGAGGGCGTGGGCGACCTCCAGGCAGGTGGTGCCGCTGTCGATGACGACGGACTCGCCGTCGGAGACCAGCGCGGCGGCCGCGGCGGCGATGCGGCGCTTGGCCTCCAGGCCGTCCTCCGCCCGCAGCGCGAAAGGCGGTTCCTCACCGCGCAGCAGGAGGCTCCTGGCGCCGCCGCGGTAGCGCTCCAGGACGCCCTGGCCGGCGAGGACCTCCAGGTCGCGGCGGATGGTCATCTCCGACGCGCCGGTGAGCTCCGCCAGCTCCGCGACGCTCGCGCCGCCCGTGCCGCGCACCGCCTCGGCGATCTTCTTCCGCCGTTCCGCACTGCCCATGCGCCCTATTGAACACTGCATCTGATCGAAATACTACTTTGCGAACATTGTCAGTGTTCGTTAACTTCGTCGGCATGAGCAGTTCCCTGCGCGCCGCCCGCCTGGCGACCTTCGCGTACTTCGTCCTCGCGGGCTTCGTCCTGGGCATGTGGATCGTCCACATCCCCGCCGTCGAGGAGCGGGCGGGCCTCGACCACGCCACGCTCGGCTGGCTCCTGCTGCTGCTGGGCGCCGGGGCGTTCGCGGGCATGCGGATCGTCGGGCCGCTCACCGACCGCTTCGGCCCCCGCCGCGTCGTGCCCGCGAGCGCGGTGCTGTGCGGCGGCGCGCTGGTGCTGCCGGGACTGGCCGTCGACGCCTGGACGCTGGGCGCGGCACTGCTGGTGTTCGGCCTGGCCAACGGCTGCCTCGACGTCAGCATGAACACCCATGCCGTCCAGGTCGAGCGCGGTTACGGCCGCCCCGTCATGTCCGCCTTCCACGCGACCTTCTCCATCGGAGGCGTGTTCGCCGCGCTGATCGGAGCGGTGATCCTCGGCCGCGGCTGGCCCCCGGCCGCCACCCTGGCCGTGGTGGCGGTGCTCGCCTTCGCCGCCGCGCTCCTGGCCGCGACCGCCCTCCTGCCGCCCGAGGCCGCGCCCGCCGCCGACGACGACGCCACCGACGACGCGCAGCCCGCGTCACGGGGCCGCGCGAACACCCGCATCCGGATCCTGGCCGCGCTCGCCTTCATGCTCATGCTCTGCGAAGGCGTGGCCAACGACTGGAGCGTCCTGCACCTGGAGGACGTCCTGGGCGCGCCCGCCTCCACCGCCGCCCTCGCCTACGGCGCCTTCGCCACCACGATGACCATCGGACGGTTCCTCGCCGACCGGGTGGCCGGACGCCTGGGCCCCGTCGCCGTCCTGCGCTACGGCTCCGCCATAGCGGCCGTCGGCCTGACGGCCGCCGCGCTCTCCCCCTCCGCCCCCCTGGCGCTGGCGGGCTGGGCCGTCCTCGGCGTCGGCCTGTCCGGATGCGTCCCCCAGCTCTTCAGCGCCGCGGGCCACGCCGACCCGGCCGCCGCCGGAGCCAACGTCTCCCGCGTGGCCGGCCTCGGCTACCTCGGCGTACTCGCGGGCCCCGCCGTGATCGGCCCCATGACCCACCTCGTCCCCCTCAACACCGCCTTCTTCCTCCCCGTGGCCTTCTGCGTCATCGCCGCCTTCACCTCCGGCGTCCTCACCACCGCCGAGAAGAAGACGCTTCCCGAGCCCGCCTGACCCGGCACTCGCCTTACGGACGGGTGTCGAGGAGGAGTTCGGCCAGGGCTCGGGCGGCCAGGGCGGGGTGGGCGTCGGGGCGGGTGACGGCGTGGGCGAGGACGCCGTCGATGAGGACGAGGAGCTGGTCGGCGGCGAAGCCGGGGTCCGGGTGGCCGTGGCGGGACAGCTCGCCGGCGAAGAGGCGGTGGAGGTCGTCCTTGTAGGCGCGGGTCTCGGCGTGGGCGGGGTGGGCCGGGTCGGCGAAGGCGAGGTCGGCGGCGGTGTGGCGGCAGCCGTGGAAGGACGGGCGGGTGGTGATCTCCTCCAGCTCGTCGAAGACGGCGAGGACGCGCACGCGGGGGTCGTCGCCGGCCTCGTCCATGGCCCGGCGGTAGCGGTCGGCGGTGCCCGAGGTGCGCAGGACCTCGGTGATCAGGCCGTCCTTGCCGCCGAAGTGCTGGTAGAGGGAGCGGCGGGCGACGTCGGCGTGTTTGAGGATCGCGTCCACGCCGACGTGCACGCCCTGGGTGTAGGTGAGCTCGCGGGCGGCGTCGAGCAGCCGCTCGCGGGGGCCCGGTCGCGTCGCCATGCCCTGATTCTGGCACGGCATTGACAGTAGACCAACCGTTCTATCTAATGATCTCCCGCGTATACCGAACGTTCTATCTACAGGAGCTGCCATGGTTCGCGCGGGAACCCTCCCCGTCGTGCTGACCGGCGTGTTCATCACGATCCTCGACTTCTTCATCGTCAACGTCGCCGTTCCCCCCATCCAGAGCGACCTGCACGCGAGCGCCTCCGCCGTCCAGTGGACCGTCGCCGGGTACGGGCTGGCGTACGGCTCGCTCCTCATCCTGGGCGGGCGGCTCGGCGACGTCTTCGGCCGCCGCCGGATGTTCGCGCTCGGGCTGGGCCTGTTCACGCTCGCCTCGGCCGTGTGCGGCCTGAGCCCCGACGCGGCGACGCTGGTCGCCGCCCGTGTCGTCCAGGGCGCGGCGGCCGCCCTGCTGGCCCCGCAGGTGCTGGCCGTCCTGCGCACCTCCTACAGCGGCGCCGCCCAGGTCAGGGCCGTCAACCTCTACGCGCTGACGATGGGCATGGCCGCGGTGTTCGGCCAGCTCATCGGCGGCCTGCTCATCCGCGCCGACCTGTTCGGGGCGGGCTGGCGCGCCTGCTTCCTGGTCAATCTGCCGATCGGCGCGATCGCCCTGGCGCTGACCCGGCGCATGGTCCCCGAGAGCCGGCAGGACGGCGCCGCGCGCCTGGACCTCGGCGGCGCCGTCCTGGTCACCCTCGCCCTGACCGCGGCCCTCCTGCCCCTGATCGAGGGCCGCGAGCAGGGCTGGCCGTGGTGGACGTGGGCGTCGTTCGCCGCGGCGGCCGCGCTCCTCCTCGGCTACGCCCGGCGGCGCCACACCTCGCCGCTGATCGACCTGTCCCTGTTCCGCGAGCGCGCGTTCACCGTCGGCCTGCTCACCCAGCTCGCCTTCACCATGGGCATGGCCGCCTACTTCCTGGTCTTCGCCCTCTACGTCCAGGAGGGCCGCGGCCTGGACGCCCTCCAGGCCGGACTGGTCTTCACGCCGATCGGGATCGGCTACCTGGCGGCCTCGTCGCTCGCGCCCCGGCTCGCCGCGCGCCTCGGCCGCCAGGCCATCGCGCTCGGCGGGCTGACCCGGGCCGCCGGGCTGGGCCTCGTCCTGCTCGCCGTCCACCTGGACGCGCCGCTCGGCTGGCTGGTCCCCGCACTGGCCCTCGACGGCGTCGGCATGGGCCTGGCCCTCTCCCCGATCATGGGCACCGTCCTGGCCAGGGTCTCCCCCCGGCACGCCGGAGCCGCCGCGGGCATGCTCACCGCGACCCAGCAGGTGGGCGGGGCGCTCGGCGTGGGCATCGTGGGCATCGTCTTCTACGGCGCCCTGCCCGGCGGCGTCCCCCACGCCTTCCAGCACGGGCTGGTCTACCTCATCGCCGCCGCCCTCGTCCTCGCCTGCCTCGTCCAGCTGCTCCCGCGCACCACCGCCGCGCCCCTGGCCGCCGCCACGTGACGGAACGGCCCGAGCGGCACCGCAGCCGGCCGGCCGGGGCGGACCGGGTCTGGACGGACCCGGTCCGCCCGGGACGGGTCAGCTCGCCGTCCGGCCGTCGAGCGTCTCGCGGAGGATGTCGGCGTGCCCGGCGTGCTGGGCGGTCTCGGCGATGAGGTGCAGGAGCACGCCGCGCACGCTGCGCACCGCTCCCGGCTCGTGCCAGGGGGCCTCCGGCAGCGGGTGGGCCGCCGACAGGTCGGGGACGGCGGCGATGACCTCCGCGCTGCGGGCGGCGATCCGCTCGTAGCGCTCGACGACCTGGGCCAGGGTCTCACCGGGTTCCATCCGGAAGCCGTTCTGGTGGTCGATCGCCCACTGCGGGAACTCGCGGGCGGTACCGGCCGCGAAGTCCTCCCAGGTGACGCCTTCGGGCAGGTCGTGGGGCATCGCCGAGGGGCCCTCGACCACGAAGCGCATCCACTGCTCCTCCATGGAGGCCACGTGCTTGACCAGGCCGCCCGGGCACAGCGCGCTGGCCGTGGGGCGCGCGGCGGCCTGCTCGTCGTCGAGACCGCGCACGGCGGCGGTCAGCGCCGACCGCGCGGTCGCGAGCGCGGCGAGCAGCTCGGCGCGCTCGGTGTCGAGGGTGGAAGGGGAAAGGGGCATGGCGGTCGTTTCCTTTCGATCGTTCGCGTCGTCGGACACGGGAAGACAGTCGCAGGTGAAGAGGCCAGGTAGTGTCCGCTTCTCAGGGCAATATCGGAGGCATGCCGAAGACCTCAGCGCGACTGCTGTCGCTGCTCTCCCTGCTCCAGGCGCGCCGTGACTGGCCGGGGTCGCTGCTGGCCGAACGGCTCGACGTCAGCCCGCGCACCGTGCGCCGCGACGTCGAGCGCCTGCGCGAGCTCGGCTACCGCGTCCTGGCCGTCAAAGGACCCGACGGCGGATACCGGCTCGACGCCGGCGCGGAACTGCCTCCGCTGCTGTTCGACGACGACCAGGCGGTCGCCCTCGCCATCGCGCTCCAGACCGTCGCCGCCACCGGCGCCGGCGTCGAGGAGGGCGCGGCACGCGCGCTGCACACCATCCGGCAGGTCATGCCCGCGCGGCTGCGCCACCGCGTCGACGCCCTCCGGGTCACCGCCGTCGAGCGGCCCGCCTCCCCGACGGGCCCGCGCGTCGACGGCGGCGTGCTCATGGCGCTCAGCGCCGCCGTCCACGCCCGCGAAGTGCTGCGCTTCGACTACGCGGGAGCCGACGGCGCCCCCGCGCAGGCACCTCCGCGCCGGGTGCAGCCCCACCACCTCGTCACCTGGGGCGGACGCTGGTACCTCGTCGCCTGGGACCTCGACCGCGACGACTGGCGCATCTTCCGCGCCGACCGGATCGCCCCCCGCGTTCCCACGGGCCCCCGCTTCACCCCGCGGCAACCGCCTGGAGGCGACGTCGCCGCCTTCATCACCGGCAGGTTCCAGGGCTCCGGCGCATCCGGCGGCCGGCCCTGCCGAGGCGAGGTGATCCTCGACCTCCCCGCGTCCACCGTCCTCCGCTACACCCGCGAGGGCCTCGTCGAGGAACTCGGCCCGAACCGCTCCCGCCTCGTCCTGGGCTCCTGGTCGTGGACCGCCCTCGCCGCCGACGTCGGCAGGTTCGACGCCGACATCGAGGTCGTCGGACCACCCGAACTCGCGGCCGCCTTCGCCCGCCTCGCCCGCCGCTACACCGCCGCGGCCACGCCACCGGCGCGGATGCGTCGTCCCGAATGAGGAGTCAGGACCGGGCGTCGCCGCGGAGGCGGGGCACCTAACGAGCCACCTCGTCATCCGATGCCACCAAGTGCATCGTGTGCTCCTTGGGTATGCTCCGCCCATGGCCGAGCGCATGTGGACCCGCCACGCCCACGCCCTCGCCGCGGCCGTCGGGACGGTCTTCGACATCCTCGTCCACGGCCGGCGGCCGTCCGCCGCGCGATGAGCGACGATCCTCCGTCCGAGGACTGGACCCTGGCCGACCTGGAGCTGATCCGGCTGGAGATCTCCATGGACCCCCGCCTCGGCCGCCTGACGGCGACGCTCTCCCCCGAGGGCCTGGCCGACTGGGAGGAGCAGGCCCGCCGCCGCGCGCCCGGGGAGCTGCCCGTGGCCGAGGACGACCTGGCCCCCTCCGAGCGCGTCCCCGCGATGGCCGAGGAGATCCTCGCGGAGCTGACCCGCGACGCGAGGACGCTGCGCGCCCTGGCCGGCTCGCGCTACCAGAACACCCTGGTGGCCGTGGCCGCCAACCCCGCCTGCCCCGCCGCCGTCAGGTCCCGGCTGGCCGCGCACCACTCCCCGGCCGTCCGCCGCGCCGCGCTCACCGCGTCCGGACGAGACCCCAGCTGACCGGCCTCCGCCGGGGCCGGACCGGGCGGAGGGCCTCCTCCCGGACCGGCGCGGCCAGGACGCCGGTGTCGCCCCCGACGACCGTCCGGCCGCGGACGCCGGCGAACGTGCGCGCCACCTCCAGGGCGCCTTCGACGCGGACCTCGCTGCCCGCGGTGGCGAAGCCGCCCGCCCGGACGTCGCCGCGCACCCACAGGAACGGGCCGGAGTCGCGTTCGGCGTTGATGATCCAGCCCGAGACGGCGAGGTCACCGTAGACGGCCACGCCCAGGACCGCGCCCGGCCCCGCCTTCGGCACCCCCGTCGCCCTCGCCCAGACCTCGAGCGCGGCGAAGTCCAGCGGCAGATGCTCCAGCCCGGTGTCGCCCACGCAGACGATGACCTGGGCGCCGTCGCCGGCTCCGGCCAGGGAGAACAGCGACCGCAGACCGAAGTCCCGGTCGGCGTCGCGCAGGGCTATGGCTCTGATGTCGTTCATCGGATACCGGCACTCCTCTCATCGGTGGCCGTCAGTCCCACCAGCGGGACAGACGGAAGACGGCTCCCGTGCGCCGCACCTCGACGACGGCGCACGCGCCGTTCTCGGCGCGGGCCTGCAGCCGGTACAGGCGTGCCCCGCCGGGGGCCTGCCAGATGTCCAGGACGCGCACGCGGTAGCGGCGGCCCCTGCGGATGATGCTCTTCGGAGCCCCGGACGGGTCGGTCTCCGCGACGATCGGTTCATCTCTCAGCACGTCCCGTAACCTACCCAACAGACTCGATCACATGTTCGAATCACGAAGGACATGGCGTGCCGTTGCCGGTTTCTTGCCCCGCCTTGGCGGTCCGGGCGGCGGAGGCGGCCGGTTGCGGCGAAGGGCGCGGAGGTCTAGGGTCCCGGTCATGCGTCTTCGTGGACTCCTTCTTCTCGACCGCCGCGGCGGGGCCTGAAACGACCGGCACCCCTCCGCGGGGTTCGGTGCTGCGCCGGTCGTCCGGCTTGCGAAGAAGGAAACACGAAGCATGTCTTTCAGCGGTATGTCCGCGCCCAGCCACCGCGCGTCGAAGATCCGCACCCCGTCCGGCCCCGTGCCCGCCGACGCCCCCTCCTGGAACCCTCAGCGGCACAGCGCGATGCCGAGCCACCGGTACCGCGCCGTGCACGAGCGGGTAGAGCTGCCCCTGGCCGAGCGGGACTGGCCGCGGCGGCGGCTGGAGCGGGCGCCCCTGTGGGTGCCGGTCGACCTGCGGGACGGCAACCAGGCACTGGTGGAGCCCATGGACACCCCGCGCAAGCGGCGGATGTTCGACCTGATGACGGCCATGGGCTACAAGGAGATCGAGGTCGGCTACCCGTCGGCCAGCCAGACGGACTTCGACTTCGTCCGGCACCTGGCCGCCTCCGACGACCTGCCGGAGGACCTGACGGTCTCGGTGTTCACCCCCGCGCGGGCCGACCTCATCGAGCGGACCTTCGCCTCCATCGAGGGGCTGCCCCGCGCGCTGGTGCACCTGTACACCGCGACGGCGCCGACCTGGCGGGACGTGGTGCTCGGGCAGAGCCGCGCCGAGGTCCACCGGATGGTCCGCGAGGCCGCCGAGCTGGTGGCGCGGCTCGGCGAGGGGCGGCCCGTGCGGTTCGAGTTCTCGCCCGAGGTGTTCAACCTGACCGAGCCGGACTTCGTGCTGGAGGTCTGCAACGGGCTCAGCGGGCTGTGGGACGCCTGCCCCGACCGGCCCGTCGTGCACAACCTCCCGGCGACCGTCGAGATCGCCTCGCCCAACGTCTACGCCGACCAGATCGAGTACATGGACCGCCACCTGGAGCGGCGCGACGGGGTGATCCTGTCGGTGCACCCGCACAACGACCGCGGCACCGGCGTGGCCTGCGCGGAGCTGGCCGTCCTGGCGGGCGCGCAGCGCGTCGAGGGCTGCCTGTTCGGCAACGGGGAGCGCACGGGCAACGTCGACCTGGTCACCCTCGCCCTCAACCTGCACGCCCAGGGCGTCGACCCGATGATCGACTTCTCGGACGTCGACGAGATCCGGCGGACGGTCGAGCACTGCAACCGGCTGCCCGTCCACCCGCGCCACCCGTACGCGGGCGAACTGGTCTACACGGCGTTCTCCGGCACCCACCAGGACGCCATCAAGAAGGGCTTCGCCCACCACGCCGCCCGCGCCGCCGAGCTGGGCGTCCCCGAGGACCAGGCCCCGTGGGCGGTCCCGTACCTGCCGATCGACCCGGCGGACGTGGGCCGCGACTACGAGGCCGTCATCCGCGTCAACAGCCAGTCCGGCAAGGGCGGCGTCGCCTACCTGCTGCACACCCACCACGGCCTGGACCTGCCGCGCGGCCTGCAGATCGACTTCTCCCGCGAGGTGCAGCGCCTCACCGACGGCACCGGCGCCGAGGCCACCCCCGACGACCTGTGGAACCTGTTCCGCGCCACCTACCTCTCCCCCGCGGCCGACGGCCCGTGGACCCTGGGCGACTGGCGGACCGGTGAGCCGTCCCCCGGCGAACACGAATTCCACTGTGTTCTCCGGACCCAGGACGGTCTGCACGCGGCGGACGGCACCGAGCACAAGCTCACCGGCACCGGCAACGGCCCCCTCGCCGCCTTCACCGACGCCCTGGCCGCGGTGGGCGTGACCGTCGACGTCCTCGACTACGCCGAGCACGCCGTCCGCTCCGGCCCCGACAGCCCGGCCGTCGCCTACGCCCGCTGCGAGGTCGACGGCGCCGTCCGCTGGGGCGCCGGCCGGGACACCTCGCTCCTGACCGCCTCGGTCCACGCCGTCCTCGCCGCCGTGAACCGCGCCCGCTGACCCGCGCCCCGGGTGCCGCCGTCAGGAACCGGCGGCGGTACCCGGACCGTGCGGACGGGATCCATCAGCGGCACGGCGCAGCCTCTCCGCGACCTCGAGGAGCACCGGGACCAGCTCCGGCGGGTCGAGCACCTCGAAGTCGAAGCCCTTGGCCGCGACGTGGACGGCGATCTCCCGCAGGGAGTCCGAGCCCGCGTGGAACACGCAGCTGTGCCCGTCGACGGCCTCCAGACGGCCCGCGGTCGGCGAGGTGTGCGGGGCGACCTCCGCCAGGGGCGCGTGGAAGAGGATGCGCGCCCGATGGGCGTAGGGAGCCACGCTGATCGACGTGGAGACGTAGGCCGCGGCGTCCTCGTGCGGCAGCGGACGCGGGGTGAAGCGGGCCCCCGGCTGCCCGAGCGGGGACATGATCCGGTCGGCGCGGAACGTCCGCCAGTCCTCTCTGCCCGTGTCCCACGCCAGGAGGTACCAGCGGTGCGGGGTGTGCACCAGCCGGTACGGCTCCACCTCGCGGACCTGCTCCTGCTCCCCCCGCCGGTGGCGCAGCCGGATCCGGCGGTGGTCCCGGCAGGCCGCGGCGATCGCGGCGGGCAGGGCGGCGTCCACGGTCTCGGCGGCCGCTCCGGTGAGCGGCACGACCGATGACCGGAACGCGGTGACCCGGTGCCGCAGCCGGGAGGGCAGCACCTGCTGGAGCTTGGCCAACGCCCGCAGCGCCGGCTCCCCCAGCCCGGTGACGCTGCCCGTGGCCGCCGTGCGCAGGCTGATCGTCACCGCCACCGCCTCCTCGTCGTCGAGCAGCAGAGGCGGCAGGGCCGTGCCGGAGCCGAGCCGGTATCCGCCCGCCGCCCCGGGGGCCGCGTCGACCGGGTAGCCCAGTTCGCGCAGCCGGCCGACGTCACGGCGCACCGTGCGCAGTCCGACGCCCAGCCGCTCGGCGAGCTCCGCGCCGGTCCAGTCCGCGCGGGACTGCAGGAGGGAGAGCAGGCGGAGCAGCCGGGCGGAGGTGTCCAACACGGGATTCATTATGTGCCGCCATTGGTGCCAGGAGCTGACACCGATCGTCGTTAGCGTCCGGGACATGAGCGATAACGCCACTTCCTCGATCACACCGTTCCGCATCGAGATCCCCCAGCAGGACCTCGACGATCTTCGCGATCGGCTGCGCCGCACCCGCTGGGCCCCGGAGCTTCCCGGAACCGGCTGGGAGCGCGGCGTTCCGACCGGCTACCTGCGCGAACTCGCCTGCTACTGGGCCGACGGCTTCGATTGGCGTGCACGGGAGAAGGAACTCAACGAACTCCCCCAGTTCACCACCACGGCCGGCGGCACCCGCCTCCACTTCCTGCACGTGCGTTCCGCCGAGCCGGGGGCCGTCCCCCTCCTGCTCCTGCACGGCTGGCCCGGATCATTCGCCGGGTTCCTCGAACTGGTCGGCCCGCTCACCGACCCCGCGGCGCACGGCGGCGACCCCGCCGACGCCTTTCATCTGGTGATCCCGTCCCTGCCCGGTTACGGCTTCTCCGGCCCGCCCCCCTCCGCCGGCTGGACCGACGGCAGCACCGCGGCGGCGCTCGCCGAGCTGATGCCGCGCCTCGGCTACGAGCGCTACGGCGTGCACGGCGGTGACGTCGGAGCGCTCATCGCGCCGCTGATGGGACGGATCGCTCCGGAGCGCGTCATCGGCGTCCACGTCAACGCCCTGCTCACCTTCCCCGAGGACGATCCCGCCGTGATGGGTTCGTTGAACGAGCGGGAACGCGGCCGGCTCGCCGCGATGAAGCGGTGGCAGGAGGATCAGAGCGCGTACATGCGGCTCCAGGGCACCCGGCCGCAGACCATCGCCGCCGCGCTGCACGACAGCCCCTCCGGCCAGCTCGCCTGGATCGTGGAGAAGTTCAAGGAGTGGACGGACCCCGCCGTCGCACTGCCCCATGAGGCGGCGGACCGGGACGACATCCTCACCGACGTGAGCGTCTACTGGTTCACCGGCACGGCGGGCCCCGCCGCGCACACCTACTTCGAGCGGTTCAACGACCCCGGGATGTGGGCGCCGAAGCCGCGCGGCTCGGTGCCGACCGCGGTCGCGGTGTTCCCCACCGATTTCTCGGTCCGCCCCCTGGCCGAGAGATCACACCACGTGGTGCGCTGGACCGAGTTCGAACGGGGCGGCCACTTCCCGGCCCTGGAGGCCCCGGACCTGCTGGCCGGGGACCTCCGGGAATTCTTCGGGGAACGGTGACCGGGACCGTCGTGGCCTCGCCGTGGCGGCGGCGTTCGGCGGATCAGGATCGGTCGAGGCGGGTGGTGAGGGGCGTGTCGGTCAGGGAATGTCCGGTGTGGAGGACGTGGTCGCCGGGAGCGGGGACCCAGGCGCCGTCCTGCCAGACGCAGAAGGCGCGTTCGGGGAGGGGCAGGGTGACGGTGACGGACTCGCCGGGGGCGGCTTCGGCCACGGCGAAGGCGGCCAGCCAACGGGAAGGGCGGGTCTCGTCCGGGGACGCGGGGGCCAGGTAGGTCTGGACGACCTCGCGGCCGGGGCGGGGGCCGGTGTTGCGCAGGGTCACGTGCAGCACGCCCTCCTCGTGGACGGCCTTCTCGTACGTCCAGGTGGTGTAGCCCAGGCCGGAGCCGAACTCGTAGGCCGGGACGGCGCCGGAGCGCTGCCAGGCGCGGTAGCCGATGAAGACGCCCTCGTCGTAGCGCATGGTGCCGTCGACGGGGGTGACGTCGGTGACGGGGCAGTCCTCCAAGACGGCGGGCCAGGTGGTGGGGAGGCGGCCGCCGGGCTCGGCGCGGCCGGTGAGGACGTCGGCGAGGGCGTGCCCGGCCTCCTGGCCGGGGAACCAGGTGAGCAGGACGGCGGCGGCGTCATGGCGCCAGGGCATCTCGACGGGGGAGCCGGCGTTGACCACGACGATCGTGCGGGGGTTGGCGGCGGCGACCCGGCGGACCAGCTCGTCCTGGCGGCCGGGCAGCCGCAGCGAGGTGCGGTCGAAGCCCTCGCTCTCGACCTCCTTGGACGTGCCGACGACCACGACCGCGAGGTCGGAGGCAGCGGCGGCGGGCTCCGCCTCGGCCAGCAGGGTGTCGGGGTCGGCGGTGGGGTCGCGGTGCACCAGGGCGAAGCCGACGAACGGCACGGGCATCTCGCCCCGCGCGATCCGGTGCACCAGCTCGATCTCCACCTCCACGCCCTCCTGGAGCGGCACGGAGAACACCTTCTGCGGGGCGAAGAAGAACGCGGCGAACGGGTCGTCGCTCTCGGGGGCGATGGTGCCGTCGAACAGGACGTCACCGCCGACCGCGAGGCGGAAGGCCCCGACGCCCTCGATCGCGATCAGGTGGTCGCCGCTCTCGTCGGGGGTGAAGGCGCCGCGCATGGCGACGGAGCCGAGCACGGTGTGGTCGACGCCTTCGGGCATCTGGCCGACCCACTGCAGCGAGCCGTCCGGCTGGGGGAACTCGCCCAGGACCGTCCCGTCCTCGGCGTAGGCGGTGGTCAGCAGAGGGAAAGAGGCGGGGTTGAGCCGCGTGCTCGGGTCGGCGCCGCGCGCGTACACCACGTCGAGCCCGGCGCTTCGCAGCCCTTCCAGCGGGGAGACGACGTGCGAGGGGAAGACCTGCGCGCTGCCGCCGCCCATGACGCGCGCCTCCTTGGCGAGCCCGCCGATCAGCGCGACGCGCGGGGAGCCCTCGAGCGGCAGGACGCCCTCGTTGCGCAGCAGGGTGAACGAGCGGGCGGCGATCTCGCGGGCGAGGGCCTGCCCGTCCACCTCGGGGAGGTCCGCATCGACGGACGTGCGCCGTGCCAGTTCCAGCACCCGCTGGACGTGCTCGTCGAGCACCTCCTCGGGCACCTCCCCGGCGCGCACGGCCTCGGCCAGCGCGGGCCCGTACACCGTGTCGGGGCCGGGCATCGCGACGTCCAGGCCGCCGAGCGCGGCCCGGACGGTGTCGCGCGCGCCGAACCAGTCGGACACCACGAATCCGTCGAAGCCCCATTCGCCGCGCAGCACTCCGTTGACGAGCTCGCCGTGCTCGCTCATGGTGGTGCCGTTGACGCCGTTGTAGGCCGTCATGATCCCGTACGGGGACGCCTTGCGGACGACGATCTCGAACGGCAGCAGGTACAGCTCGCGCAGCGCCCGTTCGGACACCACGACGTCGGCCGTCATGCGCTCGGTCTCGAAGTCGTTGGCCACGAAGTGCTTGACGGTCACCGCGACCCCGCCGGACTGCACGCCCTGGACGAAGCCGGCGGCCAGTTCGCCGGTGAGCAGCGGGTCCTCGGAGAAGCATTCGAAGTGCCGTCCGCCCAGCGGTGAGCGGTGCAGGTTGACGGTCGGGGCCAGCAGCACCCGCACCCCCTTGCGCCGCGCCTCCGCGGCGAGGAGCCCGCCCGCCCGGCGGACGAGGGCGGTGTCCCAGGTGGCGGCCAGCGCGGTGGGGCTGGGCAGCGCGATCGACGGGTCGGCGGCCGACCACCGGGTGCCGCGCACGCCGATGGGCCCGTCGGACATGACGAGGCCGTCGAAGCCGAGTTCCGGCACGGCGGGCAGGCTCCACATGTCCCGTCCGGCCAGCAGCCGCGCCCTGGCCTCCACCGGGATCTGGTCGTGGGGGTGCATGAGCGGCTCCTCAGTGACGGTTGCGCGATATGTCGGAATAGTAAGCCCACCTACCGAGCAACAGGTAGCTCATGTTATTTTTTCGTTACCCGATTAGGATGCCGGACATGAACCGTCGCGAGGAGATCCTGCTGGCGGCGCTGGAGGTCTTCGCCGAGCGCGGCTACACCGGCGCCTCGATCGCGGCCGTCGCCGAGCGCGTCGGGCTCACCCAGCAGGGCGTGCTCCACTACTTCCCCAGCAAGGACAGGCTGCTCGCCGAGGTCCTGCGGCTGCGGGACGAGCGCAACCTCGACCTCATCACGCTGCCCGGCGAGAGCGGCCGCATCACCCTCGACACCGTCGCCGCGATCGTCGAGTACAACGAGCAGCGCCGCGGCATCGTCCAGTCCTTCACCGTGCTGTCCGCCGAGAGCGTCCTGGACGGCCACCCCGCCGCCGCGTTCTTCCGCGAACGCTACGGCGGCTCCCGCGCCTGGATGACGCAGGTGATCCGCGCCGAGCTCGGCGACTCCCTCCCCGGCGGCGTCACCCCCGAGCAGGCGGCCCCCCTGCTCTTCGCCGTCATGGACGGCCTGCAGCTCCAGTGGCTCCTGTCCCCCGACGAGATCGACATGTCCGGCCTCTTCCAGGCCTTCCTCGCCCTCCTCCGCTCCGGCGGGTGACGGCACGGCGCGGGCCCCGCCGCGGTGCCGCGGCGGGGCCCGTCCGGACGGTGCGGTCCGTCAGGGCTGGAGGGGCAGCTTCCAGCACTGGGAGGACGCCGACCTGCCCGCGAGGCGGTCGGCCAGCCAGCCCACCGCGCTGCTCTGGTCGGTGATGAGCGGTGTCACGTGGTTGGTGAGGATCTTGTCTCCGAGGTTCGGCAGGACGACCGGCACGTAGGTGACGTTCGCGCCCTTGCGGCACCAGTCCACGGCGAGCCGGCGGGACTGCGCGTGCGGCACGATGTCGTCCTGGGTGCCGCTGGCCACCCGCACCGGGACCGCGGGCTTGAGGTCCCCGATGCGCTGCGCGTCCAGGACGGCCTGCGCCTCGGGCTCGGCCGCGATGACGGCGGCGAGGGACTCGCCGCTGGTGGTCCACCGCTTGCTCGACTGGAAGGCGTAACCGAGGATCGCGTCGCCGACGCACATGGTGGACAGGTCCTCGAGCGCGGCCCGCCCGGCGGCGTTGGTGTTGGCCTCGACGATCCCGCCCAGGGCGGGCGACGCCTGGACGAAGCCGTTGATCGACCAGCCGAGCGCGCCGGCCAGGGCGCTGCCGTCGATGCCCTTCATGACCGCGGTCAGGTCGGCGGGCGGCGCGCCGGAGTAGGCGCCGGCCAGCTTGACGTCCGGCGCGTAGGAGGGCTGGAGTTCGGCGGCCGCGGCGGTGGCGCCGCCGCCCTGGCTGTAGCCGTACAGGCCGACGCGGGAGGCGGAGGTGACCGAAGCCCCGGGCACGGCGCGCGCCGCGCGGGCGGCGTCCAGCAGGGCGTGCGCCCCGTCGAGGCGGTTGACGTAGGTGTGGAGCCGGTCGGTCGCGCCCAGGCCCACATAGTCGGTGACGACGACCGCCGCACCGGTCGACAGGAGGCGGTAGATGGCCAGGTCCTCGTAGGCGACCGAGATGGTGTCGCCCGTCAGCGTCGCCGGGTGCTGGAGGGCGAACGAGGGCGCGCACTGGTCGCCCTGCCCCATGGTGCCCGAGGCCACCGCCACCAGCGGGCGGGGACCTCCGCCCGGCCAGGCCGCCGACGGCTCGATGTAGGCGCCGGTCACCGCCACGGGCAGCCCGTTGGAGTCGGTGGACCTGTACATCAGCCGCGTCGCCGTGCCGGGCAGCGGACGTCCGTCCAGCCCCGGCAGGCTCAGGCCGAGGGGCAGCGGCTCGGTGCGGATCAGCGCGCCGTTGGCGGACGGCAGCTCGGCGGGCGGGTCGTAGAAGACGGGGACGGCCACTCCTCGGGACACCACGGGCTCCGCTTCCGGAGCCGAGGCGAAAGCCGTCCCGACGAGGGCCGTGGAGGCGAGGGCGACGGCCGGCGCCGATCGCGCGAGGGATCCAGCGAGTCTCATGCTCACTCCAGGGGGGATGGTCGGCGCCTCCCACACTGGCCACAGGCCGCCCGCCGGTCTATGCGCGAAGGACACATCTCCCTGCCCCTCACCCATCCCCTGGTGATAAGCACGTTCTCACATCAAACAATGACATTCTGGGCGATATGCCGACAGGCGTCGGGGTCGGCGGAGCGGATTCAGGAACGCCACAGGCGGACCGCGCCCTCGCCGATCCCCGTGCCGGTGGCCAGCAGCCCTCCGGTCGGGCTGAAGGCCACGGCCTCCACGGTGCCGGAGTGGGCGAGCGGCTTCCCCAGCCGTTCACCGGTGGCCACGTCCCATAGCCACAGCACGTTGTCGCTGCTGCCCGCGGCGAGGGTCCCACCGTCCGGGCTGAACGCGACGGAGGCGATGTACTCGTACTTGGCGGCGCCCTTGAAGGGAAGCTTCAGCCGGGTGCGGGAGGCCACGTCCCACACCATCATGGTCCCGCTCTCCCCGCTGCCTCCAGCGGCCAGCAGCCTGCCGTCGGGGCTGAACGCCAACTGCCCGATCACCCCTTCGGCCTTCAGGGTCCGGGTGGCGCCGGTGCCCAGGTCCCACAGCCGCACGACCTCCTCGCTTCCCACCGCGAGAAGGTCGTCCTTCGGGCTGAACGCCACCGCGGTGATCTCGAGGTGCCGGAACCGCGGGTCGAGGGTGCGGACGACCTGATAGGTGGTCAGGTCCCACAACCGCACCAGCTTGTCCTTGCCGACGGTGGCCAGGAGCCCGCCGTCCGGGCCGAACGCGATGTCCCTGACCGTTCCGGCGTGCTCGAGCGGCATCCCGAACTCCGTGCGGGACCTCATGTCCCACATCCGTACCGTTCCCTCCAGGTCCGCGGCGGCGAGGATCCGGCCGTCCCGGCTGAAGGCCAGCCTGAGGATCTGGCCGTCGGCGCTGGCTCGGTCGTCGGAGGCGTTGGCGAACTCGCTCTGCATGGTGCGGGCGGCCACGTCCCACAGCTGCACGCTGTCGCCTCGCGGGGTGTCGGTCGCCACGGCGAGGAGCCGGCCGTCGGGGCTGAAGACCACGGACGAGACGTCTCCGGACCTGGTCAGGGGCTTTCCGTCCCGTGCAGGGGATCTCCAGGACGACGGCGGGGCGCTCGGCGTCGACGCTGGCGCAGGGGCGCCCGTCTTGCGGGACGGCGCCTCCTCGTCGAAGGCGTAGTAGGCGGCCGGGAGGGCGACGGCCGCGCCGGCGGCTCCCAGGGCGATCAGCAGACGGCGGCGGGTGAGCGGGGACCGTCCGGCGGAAGGAGGCGCGCCCGGCACGGTCGGAAGGAGGGACCTGTCGGGGGCGGAGAGCCTGGCCGCCGCCTCTGCCGCGGTGGGCCGGTGGGCGGGGTCCTTGGACATCAGGCTGCGCAGGACCGGTTCGAGCGGGCCGGCGTGGACCATGGGCGCGGGGACGCCGCGGTGGACCGCCAGAAGGGTCACGGCCATGTTGGGGCCCTGGAAGGCCTGTTGCCCTTCGACCGCGTGGTAGAGGGTGGCGCCGAGCGACCACAGGTCGGAGGCGGGGGTGCCGCGGTCTCCGTTGACCTGCTCCGGCGACATGTAGGCGGGGGTTCCCATGAGGCTGCCCTCGGCGGTGAGCGTGGTGGCCCCCTCGAAGGCGGCGATGCCGAAGTCGGTGAGGACCGTCCGGTCCCCGTCCAGCAGGATGTTGGCGGGTTTGATGTCGCGGTGGACGACGCCCGCCGCGTGTGCCGCGGCCAGGGCGTCCGCGATCTGCGCGCCGATCCGGGCGGTCCGCTCGGGTGAGAGCCTCCCGCCGTCTCCGATGACCTGGGCGAGGGACCGGCCGGGGACGTACTCCATGACGATCCAGGGCGTGCCCTTCGCGTCGGTGAACTGGTCGTGGACGGTGACGATGCCCCGGTGCCGCAGCACGCCCGCGGCCCGTGCCTCGCGTTCCATCCGGGCGATCCGGTGCGCGGACTCCGTCCTGCCGAACTCCGGCGGCACCCGCAGCCGTTTGACCGCCACGTCCCGGTCCAGCTGCTCGTCCCGGGCGCGCCAGACCTCCCCCATGCCGCCCTCGCCCAACAGCGCCGTCAGCCGGTACCGGCCAACGACAAGATCATCCGAATCAATCACCCCGTCACATAACCACACACAACCCTTGGATGTCGGGAGTTGCCGCCGAGCCGCCGTCCCTTCGTGACACCCTGGAGTCGTGGCAGGGAGAGGGAGCGGCGGGCGGCAGCCGGTCATGGGCAGACCGAAGGCGACGTCGCGGGCGGAACTGGAGCGGCTGGCCTTCGAGCTGTTCGCGCGGCAGGGCTTCGACGAGACCACGGTCGACGACATCGCGGGGGCCGCGGGGATCGGGCGAAGGACGTTCTTCCGCTACTTCGCCTCCAAGAACGACCTGGTGTGGGGGGACTTCGAGGCGCACCTGCAGCGGCTGCGGGAGCTGCTGGCCGAGGCGGACCCGGGCCGGCCGATGATGACCGCGCTGCGCGAGGCCGTCGTGGAGTTCAACCGCTTCGACACCGAGGACGTGCCCTGGCACCGCCAGCGCATGGAGCTCATCCTGCGGGTGCCGACGCTGCAGGCGGACGCGACGCTGCGCTACAACTCGTGGCGGCGGATCGTCCAGGGCTTCGTGGCCGAGCGGTCCGGGCTGCCGCCGTCCGCGATGTTCCCCAGGCTCGCCGGGCACACCGTGCTGGCCGCCGCGATCGCCGCGTACGAGCACTGGCTGGCCGCCGATCCGGAGGCGGAGCTCTCCGCGCTGGTCGACGAGGCCATCCGCCGCACCGGCGAGGGACTGGCCTCAGCCGGCGCCGCGGAGCACGGCAGCGGCGACGATCTCCCCGATGAGGACGGCGGTGGCGGCGGGGCCCCGTAGGGGGGCGGCGGGCAGGATCGAGGTGTCGGCGACGCGCAGCCCGCGCACGCCGTGCACCCGCCCCTGGCCGTCCACGGCCCCGCCCATCGGGACGGTGCCGCAGGTGTGCTGGGAGGTGCCGATCCGGGAGCGGATCCAGGCGTCGAGGGCCCGGTCGTCGCCGAGGACGGCGGGGCCCGGCTCCAGCAGGCCCGAGGAGAGCTCGGCGAAGACGGGCGAGGCGATCAGCGCGGCCGTCGTCCGTACCGCTTCGCGGAGCCGCCGCCGGTCGTCCTCGGCCTCCAGGTAGCCGTAGTCGATGCGCGGCGCGACGTCCGGGTCCGCCGATTCCGTGCGCAGCCCGCCGCGGACGCGCGGCGCCTGGTCCGAGACGAGGAAGGCCAGCGGGGCGCCGGGGGCCGCCGTCCCCCCGATCAGCGCGGTCAGCGGCACGAGGGACTGCAGGATCTCCAGGTCGCCCGGGTGCTCGCCGCCGGAGGACGTCGTGTGCAGCGCTCCGCCGATCCAGGTGCCGACCGGAGCCGCCATCGGGCGGCGCGGCGTCCACTCCAGCACCACCTGCGGGTGGTCGCCGAGCACGGCCCCGACGGCGGGAAGGTCCTGGACGACGGGGACGCCCAGCCGCGCGAGGTCCTCCGCCGGGCCGATCCCCGACAGGTGCAGCAGGTGCGGGGAACCGAAGGCGCCCGCGCAGAGGATGACCTCCCCGGCCTCCACCGCGCTCCTCCGCCCGGCGTGCTCGACCACCACTCCCGTCGCGCGGCCGCCGGAGACCAGCACCGCGCGCACCGCGTGGTCGCCCAGCACGGTGAGATTGGGGCGGCCCGCCGCCGCGGCCAGGTAGGACAGGCCGGTGTTGATCCGCCGCCCGCCGACGGAGTTCGAGGGGACGGGCCCGAAGCCGGGGGCGTCCTGGGCGTTCTTGTCGAGCTCCTCGGGGAAGCCGAGCTCCTTGGCGGCGGCGCGGAAGGCCTCGGCGGCGGGGTGGCTCAGGTCGGTGCGGGCGACCCGGACCGGCCCCCGGTCGCCGTGCAGCGGCCCGGCTCCCAGGTCGAGGTCGTGTTCCAGGCCGCGCAGGAGCGGCAGCACCCGCTCGTACGACCAGCGCGGGTCGCCGGCGGCCGCCGCCCAGCGGTCGAAGTCCTCGCGCCGGGCCCGGATGAAGTAGCCGCCGTTCACGGTGGTGGAGCCGCCGAGGATCCGGCCCCGGGGCGCCGCGTACGGCCGGTCGGGGGTGAGGTGCGCGGGGTGGTGGCGGACGAACTCGCTGCCGGGCTGCGCGCCGGGGACGACCCGCGCGTCCAGTAGTTCCGGGGGGAGCTCCGGGGGCACCGGCCCCTCCTCCAGGACGAGCACCGTGCGGCCGGGGTCCTCGCTGAGCCGTGCCGCCAGCACCGCCCCGCTCCCGCCCGCGCCGACCACCAGGATGTCGGGGTGCCCCATGGCCGGCCTTCCTTTTCGACACTCGATGCATTTAGTATGCCTCCGAGCCGCGCCGGTGTGAAGCGCATCTCACGGTCCGGCGGTGAACACGAGAGGAGACACCATGAACGAGGCGCACGCCCCCCTGGAGAACGAGGACGCCGTCGTCGAGTCGCTGATCGAGGAGGTCTCGATCGACGGCATGTGCGGCGTCTACTAAGACCGCCCGGTATGTCAAAGATCGACTTGGATCGCGCCTGGGACCTGCACCCGCAGGTCTCGGTGCGGCCCGAACCCTTCGGGGCGCTGCTGTACCACTTCGGCACCCGCAAGCTGTCGTTCCTCAAGGACCGGACGCTGCTGGAGGTCGTGAACGGCCTGCGCGACGCCCCCTCGGCCCGCGCCGCCTGCGCGGCGGCGGGCGTCACCGACCCGGACCTGCCCCGCTACAACGCAGCGCTGTCGGCGCTCGTCCAGTCGTCCATGGTCGTCGAAAGGACCGCCCCATGACCGTCGCGCCCGACCGGAGCCCCCGGCTGGTCGACCTGTTCGAGTACGGGCTGAACTCCCCCATCTGCCTGACCTGGGAGCTGACCTACGCCTGCAACCTGGCGTGCGAGCACTGCCTGTCCAGCTCCGGCCGCCGCGACCCGCGCGAGCTGTCCACCGACGAGTGCAAGGCCGTCATCGACGAGCTCCAGGCGATGCAGGTCTTCTACGTCAACATCGGCGGCGGCGAGCCGACCGTGCGCCCGGACTTCTGGGAGCTGCTGGACTACGCCACCTCGCACAGCGTGGGCGTGAAGTTCTCCACCAACGGCGTGCGCATCACCCCCGAGGCCGCCCGCCGCCTGGCCGCCAACGACTACGTCGACGTCCAGATCTCCCTCGACGGCGCGACGCCCGAGGTCAACGACGCCGTCCGCGGCCCCGGCTCCTACGACACCGCGATCCGCGCCATGCAGAACCTGCACGACGCGGGCATGAAGAACTTCAAGCTGTCGGTCGTGTGCACCCGCCACAACATCCCGCAGATGGACGAGTTCAAGGCGATCGCCGACAGGTACGGAGCCCAGCTGCGGCTGACCCGGCTGCGCCCGTCCGGCCGCGGCGCCGACGTGTGGGACGAGCTGCACCCGCTGCCCGCCCAGCAGCGCGAGCTCTACGACTGGCTGATGGCCAACGGCGACCAGGTGCTGACCGGCGACTCCTTCTTCCACCTGTCGGCGTACGGCCAGGCCCTGCCGGGCCTGAACCTGTGCGGCGCCGGGCGGGTCGTCTGCCTGATCGACCCCGTCGGCGACGTGTACGCCTGCCCGTTCGCCATCCACGACGAGTTCCTCGCCGGGAACGTGCGGGAGACCGGGGGCTTCGCCGGGGTCTGGCGCGAGTCGGAGCTGTTCCGCGACCTGCGCGAGCCGCAGACGGGCGGCGCCTGCTCGTCCTGCTCCTTCTACGACACCTGCAAGGGCGGCTGCATGGCCGCGAAGTTCTTCACCGGCATCCCCCTGGACGGCCCCGACCCCGAGTGCGTCCAGGGCCACGGCGAGACGCTGCTCGCCCAGCGCCCCGAGGACCGCGCGAACATCCCCAAGCCGTCCGCCGACCACTCCCGCCGCACGACCCGCAAGCCGCGGCCGGTGCCCGTCACCCTCAGCACCCGCCGCCCCGAGCGCCCGCCGGTGAGCGCCTGCGAGGAGAACCCCCTCGCCGGGCTGAGTCTTTCCTGACCCCTCCCCCGTGAAGAGAGTCCCATGAGCAACACCTGGTTCGAGACCGTCGCCGAGGCCCAGAGGCGGGCCAAGAAGCGACTGCCCGGCATGGTCTACGGCGCGCTGGTCGCCGGGTCCGAGCGCGGACGCACGATCAGCGACAACACCAAGGCCTTCGCCGACCTGGGCTTCGCGCCGCGGGTCGTGGGCCACCACGCCGAGCGCGACCTGGCCACCACGATCATGGGGGTGGAGTCGTCCTTCCCCGTGCTGATCTCGCCGACCGGCGTGCAGGCCGTGGACCCCGAGGGCGAGGTCGCGGTGGCCCGCGCCGCCGCGAACCGGGGTGTGATCATGGGGCTCAGCTCGTTCGCGAGCCGGTCGGTGGAGGACGTCTGCGCCGCCAACCCCAACGTCTTCTACCAGATGTACTGGACGGGCTCCCGCGAGGCGATGACCCAGCGCATGGAGCGGGCGAAGAAGGCCGGCGCCAAGGCGCTCATCGCCACCCTGGACTGGTCGTTCTCCAACGGCCGCGACTGGGGCAGCCCCGCCATCCCCGAGAAGGTCGACCTCAAGACCATGGTGAAGCTGGCGCCCAAGGTCGCGACGCGGCCGGGCTGGCTGTGGCGGTTCGGCAGGACCGGCAAGATCCCGGACCTGACCGCGCCCAACCTCCAGCCGCCCGGCGGCGAGGCCCCCACGTTCTTCGGCGCCTACTACGAGTGGATGCAGACCCCTCCCCCCACCTGGGAGGACGTCAAGTGGCTGCGTGAGGAGTGGGGCGGGCCCTTCCTGCTCAAGGGCGTCACCCGCGTCGACGACGCCAAGCGCGCCGTCGACATCGGCGTCACCGCGCTGTCGGTGTCCAACCACGGCGGCAACAACCTCGACACCACCCCGGCCACCATCCGCCTCCTGCCCGCGATCGCCGAGGCCGTCGGCGACCAGGTGGAGGTGCTGCTGGACGGCGGCGTGCGGCGCGGCGGCGACGTCGCCAAGGCCCTCGCGCTGGGCGCCCGCGCCGTCCTCATCGGCCGCGCCTACCTGTGGGGCCTCGCCGCCAACGGGCAGGCCGGCGTGGAGAACGTGCTGGACATCATGCGCGGCGGCCTCGACTCGGCCGTCCTGGGCCTCGGCCACTCCAGCGTGCGCGACCTCTCCCCCGCCGACCTCCACATCCCGCGCGACTTCAAGGTCACGCTGGGCGGCGGAGCGGTCGAAGACGCGCCGGCGAGCTGACGTGGCACCACTCGGGGAGAGCGGGGAGTCCGCCGTACGGCTGGCGGGGTCGGTCTGGCCGTCGGTGCCGGTGGGCGGGCTGGTGCTCGTTCCGGTCGGTGCGACCGAGCAGCACGGGCCCCACCTCCCGCTCTCCACCGACACGGTGATCGCGCGCGCCGTCGCCGAACGGACGGCCGCCGCCCTGGCCCCGGAGACGGCCGGGCCGGTGCTGGTGGCGCCCGCCGTCGAGTACGGGGCCAGCGGCGAGCACGGCGGCTTCCCCGGGACGATCTCCATCGGGCACGAGGCGCTGCACGTGGTCCTCGTCGAGATGGTGCGTTCGCTCACCCCGTGGGCCTGGCGGGTGGTCTTCGTCAACGGGCACGGCGGGAACGTGCGCGCGCTCGGCTCGGCCGTCGGGCAGCTGCGCGGCGAGGGCCACGACGTCGGGTGGCTCTCCTGCGAGGCGCCGGGAGGCGACGCCCACGCCGGGTTCACCGAGACTTCGGTGATGCTGCACCTGGCGCCCGAGCTGGTGCGCACGGCCGCGGCCGTGCCCGGTGACACCCGGCCGCTCGCCGCGCTCATGCCGGAGCTGATCGCCCGCGGCGTGCGCGGCGTCTCCCCGTCGGGGGTGCTCGGAGATCCGACCGGCGCCACCGCGGAGCGGGGGCGCGAGCTCGTGGAGGCGATGGTCGCGGACGTCGTCCGGCGGATCACCGAGAACCGCGCAGACACCCGCGGCCGGCTTCTGCAGCCTGCGGGGCACCGGTGAAGCGTTCTTTCGCGCTGCCGGAGGGCTTCCGCGTGGCGCTGGACTCCGGGACGTCCTTCTGGGGCGACGGCCTGGTGGCCACGGGCGGTGCTCCTTGGAAGGTCGTGCGGCTCAAGGAGGCCGCCCGGCCGTACCTGCGGGAGTGGCGGCGCGCGGGAGGCGAGGGGGTGGCCGTCTCGTCCGCCATGGGACGGGCGCTGGGGCGGCAGCTCCTCGACCTCGGCTTCGCGCACCCGGTCCCTTCACCCCGGCCTGGACCGCACGAGGTGACGGTCGTCGTTCCCGCTTTCGGCAGGGCGGACGAGCTGGAGCGCTGCCTGGCCGCGGTCAAGGGTGTACCGGTGGTCGTCGTGGACGACGGCTCGCCCGACCCGGCGCCGCTGCGGCGTGTGGCGGAGGCGCACGGGGCGCGGTTGGAGCGGCACGCGGTCAACCGGGGCCCGGCCGCCGCGCGCAACACGGGGCTGCGGCTGGCGCGGACGCCTTTCGTCGCGTTCGTGGACTCCGACTGCCGTCCGGAGGCCGGGTGGCTGGACGTGCTCATGCCGCATTTCGACGATCCCAAGGTGGCGGCGGTCGCGCCCCGGGTCGTGCCGGAAGGCGGGGGCGCGGGTGTCATGGCGCGGTACGAGGCGGTGCGGTCGGCTCTCGACATGGGGACGCGGCCCGCGCTGGTCCGGCCGGGGGCGAAACTCGGGTTCGTGCCCACCGCGACGCTGATCGTGCGGGTGGAGGCGGTGGCGGACCTGCCCTTCGCCGAGGACATGCGGCTCGGCGAGGACGTCGACTTCGTCTGGCGGCTCGCCGACCGGGGCCTGAACGTGCGCTACCAGCCGGAGGCCCGCGTCGCCCACACTCCCCGGCTCGCTCCGGCGGCGTGGGCGCGGCGCCGCCACGAGTACGGGACGTCGGCCTCCGCGCTCGCCGAGCGCCATCCCGGACGGCTGGTCCCGGCGCACCTGTCGGGCTGGAATCTGCTCACGCTGGGCTGCCTGGCCCTCGGCCGCCCGCTGCCCGCCGCCGCCTCCACCGTTCTCACCGCGGCCCTGCTCGACCGGAGCCTGTCCGGGATGCCGGGAAGCCGGACGCTGAGCGCGTCGGTCGTCGGCAAGGGCGTCGTGGCCGACGCCGCGGCTCTGGGCCACGCGCTGCGCCGCGAGTGGTGGCCGCTGGGCCTGGTGTGCCTGGCGGCCGGCGGGCGCACCCGCCTGGCCCGGGGCGCGGCCGCCGCCATGCTCGCCCCGATCGCCCTGGAGTGGCTCACCCGGAGGCCCGCACTCGATCCCGTCCGCTACACGGCTCTGCGGCTCGCTGAAGACGTCGCCTACGGCTCCGGGGTCACCGCCTCCGCCCTGCGCCACCGCTCCTTCCGGACACTGCTGCCCTCCGTCCGCCTCCCCCGGCCGGGCAAGCGCGGCTGAGGCGGACGCGCGAAGGGCCGGGAAGCCTCCTCCACGACGGCTTCCCGGCCCCTTCCCGTAGGTCAGGCGCTCTTGGAGTGGTAGAACGTGTCCCCGCTCTGGAAGACCTCTTCGACCTCGTCGGCCCCGGAGGCGGCCGCGGCGACGAGCGCCTGGGCCTTGAAGGCGCGGGCGGCGGCGCTCAGCCGGTGGCGGAAGGCGCCGGGGCCGGCGGACTCCGTCCGGCGGTCGCCGCAGATCCGGATCTCGGAGTCGGCGTCCTCCAGCGCCCGCGCGAAGCGGCCGCGGACGCGCGGGTCGGTGTCGTACAGTCCGGCCTCGATGGCGATGGTCTGGGGGCGGCGGCCGTTGAACCGGTAGTCCAGCGCGGCCTCCAGGTCGATGGGGCGGGCGCCCAGGATCTGCAGGGGGCGGGGGTCTCCGCCCTCCATGGTGAGGACGACGACGTCCCAGCCCGCCGTCACCCGGTCGAACATCAGGCCGCCCGCGAAGCGCACCGCTTCGGCGTTGCTGGAGGCCGCCACCACCATCCGCGGCCGCAGGAATCCCTTGGGGGCCAGGTCGGCCGGGTTGGTCGCCCGGCTCCTCCGGCCGACGATATCGATGGATCGCGTAGCCATACCGCCCCTATCCCGTCCAAAAACAACGAGTTCGTCCGTGACCGACCGAACACACATTAAGTCGACGTCAACTGCCGTGACAAGCATCACATACCCATCAATTTATCCCTTGCTGAGCGGTCGCCCAGAAAACGCGGGCCTCCCGGTCGTCACCCGACCGGGAGGCCCGCCCCGCACCCGCCCGGCGGGAGCGCCTTACCAGCCCAGGCGCCCCTGGCCCGAGACCAGCGCCTTGGCGATGACCAGGCGCTGGACGTCGTTGGTGCCCTCACCGATGGCCATGAGCGGCGCGTCCCGGTACAGGCGCTCGACGACGAACTCCGCCGAGTACCCGTAGCCGCCGTGGATGCGCATCGACTCCAGGGAGCACTTGATCGCGACCTCGGAGGCGTACATCTTGGCCATGCCCGCCTCCATGTCCACGCGGCCGCCCGAGGAGTCGGACTTCGCGGCCGCCCAGTACGTCAGCAGCCGCGCCGCCTGGATCTCGGTGGCCATGTCCGCGAGCTTCAGCTGGATCGCCTGGAAGCCCGAGATCGGCTTGCCGAAGGCCTCCCGTTCCCGCGAATAGCCCAGCGCGGCGTCGTAGGCGGCCTGCGCCACACCGACCGCGCGGGCCGCGATGTTGATACGGCCGATCTCCAGCCCGCCCAGCACCTGCTGGAGGCCGCGGCCTTCCACGCCGCCCAGGAGGTTCTCCACCGGCACCCGCACCTGGTCCAGGACGAGCTCGCTGCTCTCCGGGCCCTTGTAACCCATCTTGGGCAGGTCGCGGGTGACGGTGAAGCCCGGCGAGGAGGTGTCCACGAGCAGCACCGACATCGCCTCGTGCCCGCCGTCCACCTTTCCGGTCTTGACCAGGACGGGGAACATGCCGGCGACCCGCGCGTTGGTGATCCACGTCTTGCCGCCCGACACCACGTAGTGGTCGCCGTCCCGGACCGCCGTCGTGCGGATGCCCTGCAGGTCGGTGCCGGCGCCCGGCTCGGTCAGGCAGATGCCCGAACGCACCTCGCCGGTCGCCATCCGGGGCAGCCACCGCTCCTTCTGCTCCGGGGTGCCGTTGCGCGCCACCAGCCAGCAGGCCACCGAGTGCGGCCCGAACAGGCCGGCCGCGCCCAGCCAGGCGCGGGCGATCTCCTCGAACGCCAGCGCGTAGGAGACGCGGTCGGCGGCGAGCCCGCCGTACTCCTCGGGCACGTTCAGGCCGTACAGCCCGAACTCCTTGAAGCTCTCGACGAGCTCCGCGGGGTACCGGCCGGTCCGCTCCCACTCGGGCGCGACCGGCATGATCTCCTTCTCGGCGAAGTCCCTGAGCGTCTGCCGGAACAGCCGCTGCTCTTCGTTCAGCTCGAAATCCATCAGCGGATCACCTTCCCGTCCATACCGGCGGCCGGCGTTCGGCGAACGCCCGCGCCCCCTCCGCCGCGTCCGCGCTCCTGAAGACCTCGTCGACCTCCGCGGGCGTGCACCACCGCCGCTCCCGCATCAGCTTCTTGGTCATGGCGACGCCGAGCGGACCGTTCTCCGCGATCCGCTCGGCCAGCCCCACGGCCTCGGCCAGCACCCGATCGGCCGGGACCACCCGGTTCACCAGGCCCATCTCGCGGGCCCGCTCCGCGGTGACCGGGTCGCCGGTCAGCCCCAGCTCCAGCGCCTGGGCCATGGGCACGCGGGCGGAGAGCGCGGTGCCGCCCCCCGCCGCGAACAGGCCGCGCCTGACCTCGGTGATGCCCAGCTTCGCCCCCTCGGCCGCCACGACCAGGTCGCAGGCGAGCATCAGCTCGAAGCCGCCGCCCAGCGCGGCGCCGTTCAGCGCCGCGACGACCGGGGTGGCGACGCTGCGGTGGAAGAACCACACCAGCGTCTTGATGCTCGCCCCGGCCGCGAACGCCTTCAGGTCGAGCCCCGCGCAGAAGACCGTCCCCGCGCCGGTCAGCACGATCGCCCGCACCTCGGTGTCGGCCTCGGCGGCGCGCAGCACCGCCGAGAGCTCCTCCATCAGCGCGGTGTCGAGGGCGTTGCGCGCCTCGGGCCGGTTCAGGGTCACCACCAGCACATTGCCGACCTGCCCGGTCAGCACGACATCGCTCACTTAGCGGCCTTCGTGGCGGCCCTGGCCCGCTGCCGGAAACCTTCGAGCTTCTCCTCGGGGGCGATGATGCGGTGGCTGCGGGACCGGATGGACACGTCGTGGTCGGCGGACGCCGCCCGCAGCGCCCCGACGGTGGCCTGTTCGCGCGGGACGTGGGCGAACGGGTCGAAGGAGTACCAGCGCATCGCGTTCTCGTGCGTCATCTTGTCGATGTCCTCGTCGGGCACCTCGTAGCGCTCCAGGACCTCGTGCAGCTCCTCCGGGGCGCCCGGCCACATCGAGTCGCTGTGCGGGTAGTCGGCCTCCCAGCAGATGTTGTCGATGCCGATCTCGTGGCGCAGCCGCACGCCCAGCGGGTCGGAGATGAAGCAGGTCAGGAAGTGCTCGCGGAAGACCTCCGAGGGCAGCTTCCCGCCGAAGTCCTGGAGCGTCCAGGTGGCGTGCATCTCGAAGGTGCGGTCGACCCGCTCCAGGAAGTAGGGGATCCATCCGGTCCCGCCCTCCGACAGGGCGATCTTGATGGACGGGTACTCCTTGATGACCCGCGACCACAGGAGGTCGGCGGCGGCCGAGACGATGTTCATCGGCTGGAGGGTGATCATCACGTCCGGCGGGCAGTCCACCGCCGGGATCGTGAGCCGGCCCGACGAGCCGATGTGCACGTTGAGGATCGTGCCGGTGTCGGTCAGGGCGCGCCACAGCGGGTCCCAGTGCTCGCTGTGGAAGCTCGGGTAGCCCAGCGCGGCCGGGTTCTCGGTGAAGGTCAGCGAACGGCAGCCCTTGTCCGCCACCCGCCGCACCTCGGCGGCGCACAGCTCGGCGTCCCAGATCGCCGGAAGCGCCATCGGGATGAACCGGCCCGGATAGGCCCCGCACCACTCGTCGATGTGCCAGTCGTTGTAGGCGCGCACCAGCGCCAGCGAGAAGTCCACGTCCTCGGTCGCGAACAGGCGCGCGGCGAAACCCGGGAAGGACGGGAAGTTCATCGACGCCAGGATCCCCCCGGCGTTCATGTCCTTCACCCGCTCGTGCACGTCGTAGCAGCCCGGACGGATCTCGTCCAGGCCCTGCGGCTCCAGGCCGTACTCCTCCTTCGGCCGACCCGCCACCGCGTTCAGCGCCGCGTTGGGGATGACCGTGTCGCGGAACTGCCACACGTCCGTGCCGTCGTCGCGGTGCACCAGGCGGGGGGCGTCGTCCTTGTACTTGGCGGGCAGGTGGTTCACGAACATGTCAGGCGGCTCGATGATGTGGTCATCGACGCTGATCAGGATCATGTCTTCCTTGCGCATGGCGTCTCCTGTCAGTCCGAGGCGGGCAGCGGCTTGGCCGCCTTGAGGGTCATCGGGGTTCCGTCGCAGCTGAGCTCCCCCGCTCCGGAGGAGGTGCAGAGCACTTCGACCGTGTCGTCGGCGTTCACGTAGCGCTTGCCGATGAGCGTGGCGGCGCCCCCGCCGGAGGCGGGGGCGGGCGGCGCGGAGGCGGCGGAGACCATCGGCTTCCCGCCGCAGGCGAGCTCCGCGCCACCGCCCGCGGGGGCGCGCACGACGACCACCCGCGTGGTGCAGGTGGCGCTGGCGAGCTGCTCCCCCGCGCGTAGGGACGGTGCGGTCATTGCAGTTTCTCCTTTTCCAGCAGACGGTCGGCCAGGACCGACAGGTCGTGGGACTGGCGGGCCATCCAGAAGCGCAGGAAGCCCGTCAGCGAGTAGCGCAGGAACAGCGCCGAGCCGGCCACCGCCGTGCTCACCCCGGCCAGGCCGAGGGCCAGGGCGTCGCGCTGGGCCAGCGGGTCGGTGGTGCCGTGGGCCAGGAGGTAGGCGGCGAACCCGAGCACCACGCCCGCGGCCATCCCGGCCGCGCCCAGGCGCAGCCACAGCGCCGGCCGCCCGGCCGCCGGGTCGGCGATCCGCAGGTCCGCCAGTTCGCGGACGAAGCGGTCCGCACGCGTCTCGGTCGAGGTCATCGTGCACTCCCCAGGTAAAGGTCGGAAAGCTCGGCGCGCAGCTCCGCGTCGGGGTCGCCCCGCCGTTCGACGCGGCCGCGCACCAGCACCGCGGCGTGGTCGGCGATGTCGAGGACGGCCGCCGCGAACTGCTCGACGACCAGGACCGCCACGCCCTGCCGGGCGATCTCGGCGACCTGCTCGTACAGCTCGGCGACGACCAGCGGCGCCAGGCCCATGGACAGCTCGTCCAGCAGCAGCACCGCCGGATCGGTGGCCAGGCCGCGGGCGAGCGCGAGCATCTGCTGCTCGCCGCCGGACATGGTCCCGGCCGCCTGCCCGGCGCGCCGGGCGAGGACGGGGAACCGCGTGAACGCGATCTCCTCGACCTCCGCGCGGCCGCGCCCGGTGAAGGTCATCATCAGGAGGTTCTCGCGGACGGTCAGGTTGGGGAAGACGCCGCGGCCCTCGGGGATCAGGCAGACCCCCGCCCGCGCCAGGTCGCGGGAGTCCGCGCCGGTGGCGTCCCGGCCGCCCAGCAGCAGCCGGCCGGAGTCGGCCGGATGCACGCCCGCGGCGACCTTCAGCGTCGTGGTCTTGCCCGCCCCGTTGGGGCCCAGCAGCGCCACCACCTGCCCGGCGGCGACTCTCAGGTCCACGCCGTGCAGGGCGGTGATGCCGCCGTAGGAGGCGCGGACCCCGCGCAGTTCCAGCAGCGCGCTCATGACTCCTCCACCGGCGTCTCGCCCAGGTAGGCGGCGAGGACCCGCGCGTCCCGCCGCACCTCCTCCGGCGGACCGGAAGCGATGATCTTTCCGAGGTCGAGCACGTGCAGCCGGTCGCACACGCTCATGACCAGGCCCATGTCGTGCTCGACCAGGACGACGGTCGTACCGTCGTCGGCCAGCGAGCGCAGCAGCGCCGCGAACCGCTCGGTCTCCTCGCCGTCCTGCCCTGCCGCGGGCTCGTCCAGCAGCAGGAGCTTGGGCCGCACCGCCATCGCCCGGCCGACCTCCACCAGGCGCGCCGCCCCGGTGGACAGCTCGTCGGCGCAGGTGTCGGCGAGGTGGTGCAGGCCGATCCGGTCGAGGATCCCCGTCACGGCGTGCCCGGCCAGCCGCCGGTCGGGGCCCATCTCCGCGGCGACCAGCAGGTTGTCCCGCACGGTCAGCCTGCCGAAGAGCTCCAGCCGCTGGAACGTGCGGGCCAGCCCGCGCCTGGCCCGGCGGGCCGGCCCGAGCCGGGTGACGTCGCGGCCGTCGAGCACCACCCGCCCCGAGGAGGGGCGGCGCAGCCCGGACACCACGTCGAACAGGGTGCTCTTGCCCGCCCCGTTGGGCCCGATCAGGCCGGTGACCTGGCCGGGCTCGGCGGTCATGCCGACGCCGTCCAGCGCGCGGTGGCCGCCGAAGACGACGCTCACCCCGCTAACCTCGAGCGATCCCACGGGCCAGCACCTCCTCGTCCTCCGCGCGCCAGGGGCGGCGCACGCCCCACCACTCGACCGGGACCTCCGGCGCGACGACGGCCGCCGTCTCCTTCGACCGCGCCCAGGTGCGCAGCGCGAGCGCCAGGACCGCGGTGCCCAGGAGCAGCACGGCGTTGCCGACGACGTCGCCGATCCGCAGCAGCCACAGCACCGCGAACCCGCCGAGCAGGGCGGCCAGCGCGGTGCGGTCGCGCCCCAGCGGCTCCCAGCTGCGGCGCAGCCCCGGCACGATGCCCTCGGGGTGCCGGGCGAAGCCCAGCCCCGCCAGGGCGGGCAGCAGCTGGACGATGTTGTGCGTCCAGGGGGCCACCGCGTTCAGCAGGTGGACGGGTCCCAGGTAGGCGGTGCCGGTGAACAGGCCGTTGCCCACCGCGCCGAGCCCGCCGATCACCGCGATCAGGAAGACCGGGAGGCCCGCCACGAAGTTGAACTGCTCGGCGGTGACCGACTGCAGCTGCATCCCGTACAGCACCCCGCCGACCCCCGCGATCCCGGCGCTCAGCGCGAACACCAGGACCCGGGCGAACAGCAGGCTGCCGCCGAGCGTCGCGTAGGCCGCCTCGCTGTCGCGCAGCGCGATCAGCCTGCGCCCGAACCTGCTCAGCCGCAGCGCCGCCACCCCGAGGGAGCCCAGGGCGAGGCAGACCGCGGCGAAGACCATCAGCTCGGCCGCCTCGTCCAGCCGGAATCCGAAGAGGTCGAGCCCGGCCATCTCCACCGAGCTCTGGTTGAACACCGAGATCTGCACGCCCAGCACCTCGAACGAGGGCAGGGTGAAGATCCACCGGTCGAGGACGACGGCGAAGGCGGCGGTCGCCAGCGCCAGGTAGACGCCCGACAGGCGCAGCGCGGGCACCGCGATCAGCGCGCCGACCAGCGCGGAGACCGCGAACGCGGCGAGCAGCGCCCACGGCTGGCCGTCCGGCGCCAGCTGGCCCCAGACGACCGCGCCGACGCCGGCGATGCTCAGCTGGCACAACGAGATCTGGCCCGCGTACCCCGCCAGCGGCACGAACGACAGCGCCACCACGCCGAGCGCGAACATCGGCCCGTAGGAGATGGCCTGCGCCTCGTCCAGCACGGTCGCCAGCACCACCGCGAAGAGGACGATCGCGCCGGCGAAGACGAACGTGCCGCGCATGGTCGGCGTCGGGACGGGGCGCAGCCTGCGGTCGCGGCCGCGCAGCCGGCCGTGCGGGAACAGCAGCAGGGCCAGGAACAGCAGCAGGGCGGGCGCGGCCAGCCGCAGCCCCGGCAGGTAGGGGTTCTGCGGCAGGTAGCCGGTCAGGTAGCTCTCCAGGCAGCCGACGACCACCGCGCCGAGGAAGGTCAGCGGCAGGCTCCGCAGCCGGCCGAAGATCGCGGCGGTGTAGGCGCTGACGATCAGCAGGGAGAGCTGGGCGGCGTCCAGGGCGACGGTCGGCGCGATGAGGATGCCGCCGACCGCCGCGAGCTGGGTGCCCAGCACCCACGCCACGCGGTTGGCCCGGACCGGGTCGGCGCCGGTGAGCCCGACCAGGGCGCGGTCGTCGACGGTCGCGCGCATCTCCGTGCCGGTGCGGGTGCGGTTGAGCACGAACCACAGGACCAGCGCGGCCAGCACCGCGACGGCCATGGTCAGCGCCTGGTGCCAGGTGATCGTCACCGGGCCCAGGTGAAAAGGTTCGCGGTCGGCGAAGAAGGTGGTCAGCGGCCGGGGGAGGTTGGGGTCCCAGATCCACCGGGCGGCGGCGATGAGGCCGCTCAGCAGGGCGACCGTCATCACCAGCCGTTCGGCCTCGCCCAGGTTCTGGACCGGCCGCAGCACCACCTTCTCGACCAGCAGCCCGAAGGCCGGGGCCAGGACGAGGAGCACCGCGGCCAGCGCCAGCGGAACCGGCCATCCCCACCCGACGGCGAGCTGCCAGTAGGCGAATGCCGACAGCATGCCCGCCGCCCCGTGCGCGAAGTTGAACACGCCGGTCGTGGTGTAGGTGAGCACCAGCCCGCTGCCGATGATCGCGTAGATGGCTGCGGTGCTCAGTCCTACGACCCCGAAGATGAGGAACTGTTCCATTACTTGAAGTCGCTCATGCTCTTGCCGACGTCGGCGAGGGTCATGGGCTTGCCGTAGTCGCCCTTGAACTTGTAGGCGGGGGCGTCACAGCGGTAGGCGCCGGTGTCCGGCTTGAAGTCCGCGGGCTTCCAGCCGCCGGGGGTCGCCTGCACGATGTTGAAGCACTTGGCGGGGGCGTCCGGCTGCGACAGGTCGAGCGGCGCCTGCAGGCCGCCTCCCGTCCATGCGGTCTCCTCCTGCGCCGCCTCGAAGACGCACTTGCGGGTGAGGTCGTCGCCGCAGCTCGCCGCCGACTTGGCGAACAGCGTCCAGGCCACGAAGGCGCGCACCACCTGCAGGGTCACCGGCTTGTCCGGCGCGTACTTCTTGAACAGGTCGACGACCTGCTGGGTCGCCGGGTTGTTCGCCGCGTCCTCCAGCGGGTGGACGCCGCCCAGGTCGGCCAGGTTGTTCTGGCCGGCGATGGCCGGGCCCGCGAGCTGCAGGAAGGCCGGGCCGTAGGAGTTGCTGTTGGCGTCGATCCAGTCGAGCTTGTGGTCGATGCTGGTCAGCACCTGCTCGAGCTTGGAGAGGCTGTTGAAGTCGCCGAGGAAGATCAGGCCCTTGACGCCCTTGCTCTTGATGGCCTGGGCGTAGGGGGTCCAGTCCGAGACGCCCTGCGCCGGGTACAGCTCGTTGTAGGAGATCGTCCCGCCGGCCGCCTGGATCATCTCCTTGGTCTGGCCCTCCAGGACCTTGGTGACCGGGGAGTCGCCGGAGATGAGGCCGACGTCCTTGGCGGAGCCGGGGTGGCCCTCCTTCAGCAGCCAGGTGTAGTAGCCGGCGTAGGGGCTGTAGAACGCGCCGCCCGCGACCGTCTCGATCTGCAGGTCGGAGCCGGTGTTCTGCATCTGGCTCGCCTGCGCGGGGAAGGCCGGCAGCAGGCAGGACAGCCGGTCCTTGACGCCCAGGCCGTCCAGTCCGGAGCCGCCGCCGACGATGAAGAAGTCGTCGCGGCAGGACTCGATCATCCGCTGGCGGACCTCCATGAACTTGGCGTCGCGGGTGTTGGGGACGAGCTTGCGGCCGTTGATGCCGCCCGCCTCGTTGCACCACTTGCTGAACACCTCGGCCGCGTCCACGAACTCGGTCTTCTTGGTGAAGCCCACGTCGGTGAAGACGCCGAGCTTGATCTCCGTGTCGACGCCCTGAGCGGACCTGCTCTTGGCGTCGCCGGCCTGGCACAGGTTCTTCAGGTCGCCGAAGTCGCCCGAGACGGCCTGTGTCGCGGTGCCGTCCGTCGTCTCCTCGGTGCCGGAGCCATCGCGGCCGCACCCGGCGGCCAGAAGCGCGACCGCCGCGAGAACGGCCACGCTGTTCTTCAGTTTCATTGGGGGGGTCCTCCTCAGTCCTGTCCCCCGACCGGTGGGGCATCCGTGCTCGCCGTCGTCGTGAGCTGGGGTTTTCCCGCTCACCTGGCCCGGTTGGCATCCTGTACCCGGTGAGAGGAAACTAGCTTCTCGCTAGCTGAGAATCAACCATCCGCCTGAAGGAAGAGAGATAACCGGGCAGTGCCGGGCCGGCGGCGTTGACGGAACCCCCCTCCTCATGAAAACCTTCGATTCATAAATGAGAATGACATTCTCTTGAGCGAGAAGGGAGCCGTATGAGCAGGCGGTACCCAGGTGAGGGGAGCGCGTGATGCGGGTACCCCCGCTGCCCGGCGACCTGTGGGGCGAGAAGGAGAACACCGCGCTCCGGGGACTGCTGCCCCGCGGCCGCCGCAACCCGGAGGGGGCGGGCGTCGCTCTGAGCACGCTGATCCGCCACCCCGACCTGACCGAGGCCTTCCTCGGCTTCAACGTGTACCTCCTGTTCCGCTCCACGCTGCCGCCCCGCCTGCGCGAGCTCGCGATCCTGCGGGTCGCCAGGCGCTGCGACTGCGCCTACGAGTGGACCCACCACGCGCAGATGGCCGTCCAGCAGATGGGCCTGACCGAGGCGGAGGTCGAGGCGGCCGGCGAGGGCAGGGCCGACGGCGCGCTCGAGCAGGCCGTCCTGCGCGCCGTCGACGAGCTCGGCGACGGCGCCGACCTGTCCGACGCCACCTGGGCCGCGCTCAGCGAGCACCTCGACGAGCGCCAGCGGATGGACCTGGTCTTCACGATCGGCGCCTACACGATGCTCGCCTCGGCCTTCAACGCCTTCGGCGTCCGGCCCGAACACGAGCCCCTCGCACACGAGACCTTCGGCGCCCAGCCAGAACACGAAAGGTAGAACCGTGCCCCATTTCGCGAAGCCTCCGGCGGGCAGCTGGACCGAGCAGTACCCCGAGCTCGGCACCGCCCCCGTCGACTACACCGACTCCATCGACCCGGCCCACTACGAGGCCGAGCGCGAGGCCATCTTCAAGAAGACCTGGCTCAACGTCGGCCGGGTGGAGCTGCTGCCCAAGACCGGCAGCTACTTCACCAAGGAGCTCCCGGTCGCGGACACCTCCCTGATCCTGGTCAGGGGCAAGGACAAGGTCGTCCGCGCCTTCCACAACGTCTGCCGCCACCGCGGCAACAAGCTGGTGTGGAACGACTACCCCCAGGAGGAGGTCAAGGGCACCTGCCGGCAGTTCACCTGCAAGTACCACGCCTGGCGCTACGACCTCGAGGGCAAGCTCACCTTCGTCCAGCAGGAGAACGAGTTCTTCGACCTCGACAAGGCCGACTACGGGCTGAAGGACGTGCGCTGCGAGGTCTGGGAAGGCTTCATCTTCGTCAACCTCGACCCGGACGCGGCTCCTCTGAAGGAGTACCTGGGTGAGATGGCCGAGGGGCTGGAGGGCTACCCCTTCCACGAGATGACCGAGGTCTACACCTACAAGGCCGAGATCGGCAGCAACTGGAAGCTGTTCATCGACGCGTTCACGGAGTTCTACCACGCGCCGGTGCTGCACCAGAAGCAGGCGGTGAAGGAGGAGGCCGACAAGCTCATGGGCTACGGCTTCGAGGCGCTGCACTACCAGCTCTTCGGACGGCACTCCATGATCTCCTCCTGGGGCGGCATGGCTCCGCCGAAGGACCCGAACATGGTCAAGCCCATCGAGCGGGTGCTGCGCAGCGGCCTCTTCGGCCCGTGGGACCGGCCCGACGTCCAGGGCCTGGCACCGGAGGACCTCCCGCCCGCCATCAACCCCTCGCGGCACAGGTCATGGGGCACGGACTCCTTCGAGTTCTTCCCCAACTTCACCCTGCTGTTCTGGGCTCCGGGCTGGTACCTGACCTACCACTACTGGCCCACCGCCGTGAACAAGCACATCTTCGAGGCCAACCTCTACTTCGTGCCCCCGAAGAACGCCCGCGAGCGCCTGGCCCAGGAGCTGGCCGCGGTGACGTTCAAGGAGTACGCGCTCCAGGACGCCAACACCCTGGAGGCCACCCAGACCATGGTCAACTCCCGGGCGGTCACCGACTTCCCCCTGTGCGACCAGGAGCTCCTCCTGCGCCACCTGCACCACACCGCCGCCGAGTACGTCAAGAAGCACAAGGAGCGCACCGATGTCGCTGCCCACTGAGTTCGCCGCCCTCGAGCCCTACCTGGAGTGGGACCTGGCCACCGAGGCCGAGCGCTACGCCAGGCGCCTCGCCTCCTCCATGGCCGAGATGCAGGCCTTCTACGACGTCGCCTTCCCGCTGCTGGAGGACGCCATCGCCTACTGCGACAAGTTCCCGCTCAGCGATCTGCCGGACGACGCCAGGACGCTCATGCACCTGATGCAGTCGCTCGTCATGGTCTCCTTCCCCGTCGAGGTCTGGAAGCAGGCACGCGTCCCCGACAGCGGCGCCGCCCAGATCGGCCTCCTCGTCGAACCCGTGATCTGACGATGCCGACGCTCAAGGCGGCCGGACTGCTCGACCTCGACACGGGGGAGATCGTCCGGCCGGGCATCCTGCGCATCGAGGGCGACCGGATCGTCGGGGTCGGCGGCCCGCCGGAAGGCGAGGTCATCGACCTGGGCGACCTCATCCTGCTGCCCGGTCTGATGGACATGGAGGTCAACCTGCTGATGGGCGGGCGCGGCGAGACCGCCGCCTACTCGCCCGTCCAGGACGACCCGGCGCTGCGCATGCTGCGTGCGGTGGGCAACGCCCGCCGCACGCTGCGGGCGGGCTTCACCACCGTCCGCAACCTCGGCCTGTTCGTGAAGACCGGCGGCTACCTGCTGGACGTGGCGCTGGCCAAGGCCATCGACGCCGGGTGGATCGACGGGCCCCGCGTCGTCCCGGCCGGGCACGCCATCACCCCGACCGGCGGCCACCTCGACCCGACGATGTTCGCGGCGTTCGCGCCCGGCGTGCTCCCCCTGACGCTGGAGGAGGGCATCGCCAACGGCGTCGACGAGGTGCGCAAGGCCGTCCGGTACCAGATCAAGCACGGCGCGCAGCTGATCAAGGTGTGCTGCTCGGGCGGGGTCATGTCGCACACCGGCCTGCCCGGCGCGCAGCACTACTCCGACGAGGAGCTGTGCGCCATCGTGGACGAGGCGCACCGGCGCGGCCTGAAGGTCGCGGCGCACACCCACGGCGCCGACGCGGTGAAGGCCGCCGTCCGGGCGGGCATCGACTGCATCGAGCACGGCTTCCTCATCGACGACGAGACCATCGAGCTGATGCTCAAGCACGAGACGTGGCTGGTGCCGACGACCTTCCTGGCCGACGGCATGGACGTCTCCAAGGCGGCGCCCGAGCTCAAGGCCAAGGCGGCCGAGATGTTCCCGCGCGCCCGCGAGTCGGTGCGCAGGGCCATCGAGGCGGGGGTGAAGATCGCGGTCGGCACCGACGCCCCGGCCATCCCGCACGGCAGGAACGCCGCCGAGCTGGTCGCGCTCGCCGGGCGCGGCATGGCGCCGCTGGAGGTGCTGCGCGCGGCGACCGTCCGCGCCGCGGAGCTGATCAGCGTCACCGACCGGGGGCGGCTCGCCGAGGGGCTGCTCGCCGACGTCATCGGCGTGCCCGGCGACCCCCTCCAGGACATCACCGTCACGCAGAACGTGCGGTTCGTGATGAAAGGCGGCAAGGTCTTCCATGGCTAGTATCGACGACCTGGTGGAGATCCAGCAGCTGCTCGCCAAGTACGCGGTGACCATCACCCGGGGGGACATCGAGGGGCTGGTCTCGGTCTTCACCCCCGACGGCACCTACAGCGCCTTCGGCGACACCTACCCGCTGGACGAGTTCCCCGAGCTGGTCGCGGCGGCGCCCAAGGGGCTGTTCATGACGGGCACCCCGCTCGTGGAGCTGTCCGGCGACACCGCGTCCGGCACCCAGCCGCTGTGCTTCGTCGACCAGACCGACCACCACATGCGCATCGGCTACTACAGCGACACCTACGTGCGCACCGGCGACGGCTGGCGGCTGCGCACGCGGTCCATGACGTTCCTGCGGCGCAGCGGGGCCCACGACTCGGGCATTCCGCACGCCCACAAGCAGGCCTGAGCCGTCATGGACGTCGCTGACTTCCGGGCGGACGTTCAGGCCTGGCTCGCCGAGAACGACCTCTCCCCCGGCCCCGACCACTCGCTCGACGGGCAGGTCGCCCAGCTGGCGCGGGTGCGGCGCGCCCTGTACGACGCGGGCTGGATGCGCTACGGCTGGCCCGCCGGGGTCGGCGGCCTCGGCGGGCCGGCCGTCCTGCGGGCGGTGCTCGGCGAGGAGGTCGCCACCCGCGACCTCGCCGAACCCGGCATCTACTCGATGGTCGAGGTCCTCGCCCCCACGATGATCTCCTACGCCCGTCCCGAGCTCGCCGCGGAGATGGTCCCGCGGCTGCTCAGCGGGCGGGAGCAGTGGTGCCAGGGATTCTCCGAGCCCGGCTCCGGCAGCGACCTCGCCTCGCTGGGCACCCGGGCGACGCCCCGCTCGGACGGCGCCTGGTCGGTCGACGGCCAGAAGGTGTGGACGAGCCTCGCCCAGTACGCCGAACGCTGCGTCCTGCTCACCCGCACCGCGCCCGGCCACGACGGGATCACCGCGTTCTTCGTCGACATGGACACCCCCGGCGTCACCGTCCGGCCGCTGCGCACCATGCACGGCGTCGACGAGTTCGCCGAGGTGTTCTTCGACGACGTGGTGGTGCCCGCGGACCGGATGCTGGGCGGTCCCGGGGACGGCTGGCGCCTGGCGATGGACCTGCTCCCCCATGAGCGCTCCACCTGCTTCTGGCACCGCATCGCCTACCTGTTCGCGCGGCTCGACCGGCTCGTGGCCGAGACCGGCGTCCCCGATGACGCCGCGCTCGGCTCGGCCTACCTGGCCCTGCACACCGCCCGCTGCCGCTCCCACGGCACCCAGCGGCGGCTGGCCGCCGGGGAGCGGCTCGGCCCCGAGACGTCGGTCGACAAGGTGCTGCTGGCCACCGCCGAGCAGCAGCTGTTCGACACCGCGCGCGACCTCCTGCCGGGCGTCCTGGAGCTCACCGGCTCGCCGTGGCGCACGGAGTACCTCTACTCGCGGGCCGCGACCATCTACGGCGGCACCGCCGAGATCCAGCGCAACATCATCGCCCGCCGCCTCCTCGACCTGGGAAGGGAGTGACGACCGTGACGGACGACGCATCCGCCGTGGAGCTGGACGCCGCGGACCGGGAGCTGCTCGCCGAGGCCCTGCGCAAGGCGATGGCCTGTGCCACCGGCCGCGAGCTCGACGCGGCCCTGGACGGGCTGGGCTGGCCCGACCTGCTCGCCGAGGCGCCGGGCACCGCCGTCCCGCTGGTGTTCGGGCTGCTCGGGGAGACCGGGGCGCACGCCTCGGTCCTCAACGACGTGCTCCTGGCGGCCTCGGGCCGTCCCCTCGGCGGCGTCCTGCCGCTCCCCTACGCGGGCGGCTCGTCCGTCGTCTGGGAGCGGGACGGCGCGGGGAGCGGGATGCTCCTCGACGCCGACCTGCCGCTGCGCACCACCGACACCGGCGGGCCTCCCGGTTCCCCGGCCCTGGCCGCGGGCCGCCGGGCCCTGGGCTGGTGGCTGGCGGGCACCGGCCGCGCCATGCTCGCGCTGGCCCGCGCCCACGCCCTGGACCGCGTCCAGTTCGGCAGGCCGATCGCCTCGTTCCAGGCGGTCCGCCACCGCCTCGCCGAGACCCTCGTCGCCCTGGAGGGCGCCGAGGCGACACTGCTGGCCGCCCAGCGCGACACCGGCGACGACCTGTCCGCCCTGCTGGCCAAGGCGGCGGCCGGCCAGGCGGCGCTGACCGCGGCCCGCCACTGCCAGCAGGTCCTCGGCGGCATCGGGTTCACCGCCGAACACGCCCTGCACCGGCACGTCCGGCGGGCCCTCGTGCTGGACGGGCTGCTCGGCGCCTCGCGGGAGCTGACCCGCGAGGCGGGGGCGCTGCTGCGGGAGCGCGGCGCGGCGCCCCGGCTCGTCCACCTCTGAACCGGGAACGTGAAGAGGGAGGGCCCCCGCGGGGTCCGGCCTCTTCACGTTCCGCGGCTACTTGAGCCTGGCCTTCATCTCGTCGAGCTTGACGAGGATGGGGTAGCCGCTGACGCTGAGGGCGTTGCCGTGGCCGGTCTGGTGGATGTCGAAGACCGACTGGAGTGCGGCGTAGAAGCCCTGCACGTCCTGGGTCTGGTTCACCGCGCGCTTGGCCTGGCGCAGGCCGAAGGCGGGCATCTCCGCGATCTGGGCCGCCAGTTCGCGGGCCTGGGCGTCCAGGTCGGCGCGGGGGACGACGCGGTTGACCATGCCGACCTTCTCCGCCTCGTCGGCGGTCAGGGGGCGGCCGGTGAAGAGGATCTCCTTGGCCTTGCGGGGGCCGAGCTCCCAGGTGTGGCCGTGGTACTCCACCCCGCCGATGCCCATGTGCACCACGGGGTCGGAGAACTGGGCGTCGTCCGCGGCCACGATGAGGTCGCACGGCCAGCACAGCATGAGGCCGGCGGCGATGCACTTGCCCTGGACGGCGGCGATCGAGGGCTTGGGGACGTTGCGCCAGCGCAGGGAGTAGTCCAGGTAGCGGCGCGTCTCGGCGTCGTAGATCCACTCCAGGGTGATCTTGTCGGGGGCGGGCCAGCCGCCGTCGTTGAGGTCGTGGCCGGCGGAGAAGTGCCTGCCCTCGGCCCGCAGCAGGATGACCTTGGCGTCCTCGTCCCGGGCCGCCTCCGTCCAGGCGGCGTCGAGCTCGTCGAGGAGCTCCATGTTCTGGGCGTTGGCCGCCTCCGGCCGGTTCAGGGTGATGGTCGCGATGCCGTCGGCGACCTCGTAGTCGATGTACAAGACGGGCTCCTCAGCTTCGGGGCAGGCCGAGCACCCGCTCGGCGATGATGGTGCGCTGGATGTCGGAGGCGCCGCCGGCGATCGTGCCGGAGAAGCTCCGGGCGTAGCGCTCGAACCAGCCGGCGTAGAAGTCCTCCAGCGTCATGGGGTTGAACGGCGCGGTCCGCGCGGGGTGGGCGAGCGCCGCGGGGCCCGCCGCGTCCAGCGCCTGCTCCGTGGCGTTCTGCACGGCCTCGGAGCCGAACAGCTTGAGCACCGACAGGGCGGCGACGTCCTGCTCGCCGCGGGCGGCCCGGGCCAGGGCCGTCGAGCCCATGAGGCGCAGGGCGTGCAGGTCCATGACGAGCGTGGCGTACCGGTCGCGGGCGAGCACGGTGCTCGGGCGGAAGTCCTGGGTGAGGTCCTCCAGGCGCTCGGCGAAGCTCAGCCACAGCAGGGTGCGCTCGTGGCCGAGGGAGCCGTTGGCCACCGTCCAGCCCTGGTTCAGCTCCCCGACGAGGTTCTCGGCGGGGACCTCGACGTTCTCGAAGAACACCTCGTTGAAGTCCAGGTCGCCGCGGCCGATGAGCGAGCCGAACGGGCGGCGCGTCACGCCGGGCAGGTCCGTGGGGACGATCAGGACGCTGATGCCCTTGTGCTTGGGGGCGTCGGGGTCGGTGCGCACGAACGTGAGGATGAAGTCGGCGTCGTGGGCGCCGGACGTCCACACCTTCTGGCCGTTCACCACGAAGCGGTCGCCCCGCGGTTCCGCCCGGGTGCGCAAAGAGGCCAGGTCGGAGCCGGCCCCGGGCTCGCTCATGCCCAGGGCGGCGGTCTTCTCGGCGCGCAGCACGGGGACGGCCCAGCGGTGCTTCTGCTCCTCGGTGCCGAAGGACAGCAGCGAGGCCGCGATGATGCCCAGGCCCTGGGGGTTGAAGCTGTGGTAGATCCGGCGGCGTGCCAGCTCCTCCAGGTGCACGTACTGCTGGAGGAGGCTCGCGTCGCGGCCGCCGAACTCCGGGGGGTTGCCCGGCAGCAGCCAGCCCTCGTCGAACAGGAGCCGCTGCCAGCGGCGCGCCCACTCGGGGATGTGGGCGGTGGAGCGGGGGCGTTCGAGCTCCTCCGCCCCCTCGGGCAGGTGCGCGTCGAGGAAGGCGGCGAACTCGGCGCGGAAGGCCTCGACGGCGGGATCGAACGTCAGCCGCACGGCACTCCTCGGCCGGTGTCGGGCTCCCAGCTCATCCGGTCCTCCTTCATCAACGGGTTTCGCCATGCGGCTTCGAGAGAATATCATTCTCAAGAATTGAAAGTAAGAGTCTCCCCAGGGACGGCCGACACATGACCAGGGACACAGTCCTCCTGCTTGTACCGTGCAGTAAGGTTTACCTATGGCGCAGAAGACGGATCCGCCCGTGAGTACGGTGAGCGAAGAGCCGGCCTGGAAGCAGCGCGCGATAGAGCGCTCCACCAAGGCCGCCAAGCTCCGCGCCGAGCAGCGGGTGGAGCGGTTCCTGGACGCCGCCCAGGCGATCATCACGGAGAAGGGCACCACCGACTTCACCGTGCAGGAGGTCGTCGACCGCTCCCGCCAGTCGCTGCGCAGCTTCTACCAGCACTTCGACGGCAAGCACGAGCTGCTGCTCGCCCTCTTCGAGGACGCGCTGCGCCGGTCGGCCGACCAGATCCGCGCCGCCGCGGACGGCCAGACCGACCCGCTGGAGCAGCTCAGGGTCGCCGTCCACCTCCTGTTCGAGCTCTGCCGCCCCGACCCCGCCGCCCAGCGCCCGCTGTTCACCGACTTCGCGCCGCAGCTGCTGCTCTCCCACCCGGCCGAGGTGAAGGTCGCGCACTCGCCGATGCTCTCGCTCTTCACCGAGCTGATCACCGGCGCCGAGGCCGCGGGCGAGCTGCGCTCCGGCCTCACGCCCCGCCGCCTGGCCGCGCTGACCATGCAGACGGTGATGTTCAACGCCCAGTCCAGCGGCCCGGCCGACGCCGAGGGCGCCAACTCCCTCACCGCCGACGAGGTGTGGGAGTTCTGCTCCCACGGCTTCGCCGGAAAGTAGCCGACCAGGCGAGAAGGTCGTTCTCATTTTTCGATAACACCCATATCATTCGGGTATGTCCATCGATCTGTGGAACGACCTTCTGGCCTGCCTGGAGCCCGCCCCCCTCCCGTCGCCCGGCGACGGCACCCTCGCCTACGAGGGCCGCAACCAGCGGCTGACCTACCACCGCCTGTTCGGCGGCCAGCTCCTCGCCCAGTTCGTCCGCGCCGCCGCCCTCTCCTGCCCCGGCAAGGACGTCAAGTCCCTGCACGTGCTGTTCCCTCGCGCCGGCAGCGCCGACGAACCCGTCCGCTACGAGGTCGAACGCCACCACGAGGGCGGCACCTTCGCCACCCTGGCCATCACCGCCCGCCAGAGCCGCGGCGCCATCGCCACCGCCTCGGTCTCCCTGCACAAGGCCGAGCCCGGCCGCGACCACCAGACCACCGCCCCCGTCCCCCCGCTGCCCGGCGAGGAGCACCGCGTCGCCCTCGACCTCATCCCCTGGGAGACCCGCACCACGGCCGACCTGGACTCCCCCAAGCCCGACTCCCCCGACCTGGAGCTGTGGCTGCGCACCCCCGCCTTCGACCGCGCCGAGGAACTGGCCCCCGCCCTCACCGCCTACGCCACCGACCTCACCCTCATCGGCACCGCCCTACGCCCCCTCGACGGCATCTCCCAACGCGACGCCGGCACCGCCTTCACCTCCGCCGTCACCTCCCACACCCTCTGGTTCCACCGCCCCTTCCGCCCCGACACCTGGCTCCTCCTCCGCCAGCACAGCCCCCTCCTGGCCCACTCCCGCTCCTTCGGCCGCGGCGACGTCCTCACCGCCGACGGCGCCCTCGTGGCCTCCTACGCCCAGGAGTCCCTCCTCCGCTTCAACGGATGAGCGCTGATCGGTCTCGGGGTCAGAGGTGTTCCAGGGCGTGGGTTTCGTCCTCGGGGCCGACTTCTTTCTTGTCGTAGCAGGGGGTCTGTGTGCCTCGGCCGGGGCCTTGGGCGAGGATGCGGGCGCCTGTTCCTTCGGCGGCTTCGATGCCGAAGTCGGGGGTGAAGCGGCCGTCGTAGCGGATGGCCCAGTGGACGTGGTGGAGGAAGACCAGTTCGTTCGTGGTCTTCTTGTGGGCTACGAGCCATGACCAGAACTCCTTGGTGCCGCCGCAGGTGAGGGGGATCCAGTTCGGGAGTTCCGGGTGGAGCTCGTTCGGGTCGTTCGGATGCCAGACGCCGATGTTCGGGTCGTCGTCCATGGCGGCATCGGCCCACTCGTTCCGGGTCAGGGCGGTGGGGTCGTCGTACCAGATCGTCTTTTTCAGGCCGTCGCGTTTGGCGGTGGCGAGCGCGGTGACCAGCTTGGTGCGGGTTCCGTCGTCCTGGGGAGGGCGGTAGACGACCCAGGAACTACCGGGGAGGACCGTCTGGATCCAGCCGAGCGCCCAGCCGTCCTCGTCCAGGAGGGTGCGCGCGGACGCCGAGAAGCCGACCTGCCGGCACGGGACCTGGAAGGGGGCGTCGCCGCGGCCGTCGTAGAACTGGCCGGTGACGTACAGGCCGGGCTCGGCGTGGAGGATCATGGAGTCGGGCCGCACCTCGAAGCGGCCTCCGTTCTCCCGTTCCACGATCGGGAAGGACGCGGGGGCGCCGGGGCCCGCTGGAGGCTGGAGGGGGACGTTCGGCTGGAACGGCTGGTCTGTCATGCGCGGGTCTCCACGGTGTCGCCGGTCGGGACCATTCATGCCACCACGTGGGTGAAACGTGCGACAGAACCACATGCGACACATTCGTGTGGAGTCATCCGATCTTCTTGCCTCCGGCGGTCGTCTGAAGGACCGGTGCCCCCGCCAACGCACACCTCGAAGGAGTAACGACTTGTCCACCACCCCTCTCCGGCTGCTGTCGGCCGTCGCCCTGACCGCCGGACTGGCCCTCACCGTTCCCGCGGCGGCCTCCGCGGCACCGGGCTCCTGCGCCGTCGGCACCTGGCAGCTCACCAAGTACCGGCTGAAGAGCCACATCGACGAGGCCACCGCCAACGCCAAGGGCGGCGAGGGCACCCGGCTGACCATCACCAGGAAGTCGGCCTCCTATGACTTCTCCCGCGCCAAGAAGGTCTTCACCAAGGGCGTCGTGGAAGGCGACTCCTACACGGAGACCGACACCTTCCGGAAGAAGCTGGCCTTCAAGTCATCCCTCACCGGGAAGAAGATGGGCAGCCTGACCCTCAAGCGCAAGTCGGCGACCGGCAACGCCACCATCTCCAGCATCGTCGGCGGCCAGCCCACGGGCTCCGCCAAGCTCGCCAAGAACTACCGAGCCGGGCTGGAGGACCCGTTCATCCCGGTCTTCGTCCAGTACACCTGCACGTCCAAGACGCTGAAGCTCGTGCTGGAGGCCGACGGTCCCATGACCACCATCACCTCCGTGCACCAGTACCGGCGCGTCTGACCTCCCGCGGCCGGAGGCCTTCGCCTGCCTCCGGCCGCTCACGCGCGGGTCTGCGGGACCGGGACGCCCAGGACGGACAGGAAGGCCGCGGCCGCAGGGGACGGCCTGAAGCGGCTCCAGATGAGGTACTCCACGCGGGCCGGGGCGTCGTGGAGGCGGATGGCGGACAGGTCCGGGAACTCCGGGGCGTAGGCGGCGGGCAGCATCCCTATGCACAGGCCCTGGCGGATCAGGCGGGCCATGAAGTCGGGTGTCGTGATCTCGAAGGCGACCTCGCGGTGGACTCCGGCCGCCGCGAACGCCGCGTCCGACTGGATCCGGCCCGCGGTGCCCGCGGGGAAGTCCACGAAAGGCTCGTCCGCCAGCCGGTGCAGGGACGTCTGCTCCTCCCCCGCCAGAGGGTGTCCGGGCGGGACCATGGCCACCAGATGGCCTCGCGCCAGCTCGTGGCCGCTGACGCCCTTGGGGCGCGCGTCCGGCGGCAGGCCCAGGAAGGCGACGTCCAGGGCGCCCTGCTGCACGTGCTCGACGAGTTCCTCGCTCGCGCCCGAGCGGAAGACGATCCGCACCTGCCCGTGGCGCAGGTGGAACCGCTTCAGCGCCGCCGAGAGGTCGACCGCGGTGACGGTGGGGATGGCGCCGACGGCCAGGCGTCCGCGGATCTCGCCCGTGGCGGCCGCCACCTCGGCGCGGGCGCGTTCGGCGGCCTCGAGCGCCTGGCGGGCCGCGGGAAGGAACGCCTCGCCGGCGGGGGTCAGGCGCACGCGGCGGCTGGTGCGGTCGAACAGCCTGGTGCCCAGTTCGCGCTCCAGCCGGGCGATCTGGTGGCTCAGCGCGGACTGGACGACGCGGCACCGCTCGGCGGCGCGCGTGAAGTTGCGCGTCTCCGCGACGGCGACGACGTAGCGCATCTGCTGGAGCTCCATCGATCCATCGTGATGGGAGATCGCTGGGATGACAAGCATGTGTTGGACTCATTGATCTTTTCATCCGAAACTGTGTCCATGACGACGAAACCCCCTGCGCAAGGCCTGTCGCGCGGGCTGCTCCTGCTCATGTCGGTGGCGACCGGGCTGGCGGTCTCGGGCAACTACTTCGCACAACCGCTGCTCGACCTGATCGGCCGGGAGTTCGGGATCGGGCCCTCGTCGGCGGCGCTGCTGGTGACGGCCGCGCAGGGCGGGTACGCGCTGGGGCTGATCCTGCTGGTGCCGCTCGGCGACCTGGTGGACCGGCGGCGGCTGGCGGTGACCCTCTACGCGGCGACCGCCGTGCTCCTGCTGGTGTCGGCCGCCGCCCCCAACGCCGCGGTGCTCCTGGCCAGCACGGCCCTGACCGCGCTGACCTCGGTGGGAGCGCAGGTCGTGGTGCCGTTCGCCGCGACGCTGGCGGCGCCCGAGGAGCGCGGCCGCGTCGTCGGCACGGTGATGACGGGACTGATGCTCGGCCTGCTCCTGGCGCGGACCGCGTCCGGAGCGCTGTCGGAGCTGGGCGGCTGGCGGACCGTCTACTGGGCGGGCGCGGCCCTGATGGCGCTGATGGCCGTGCTGCTGCGCGTCTTCCTGCCCCGGCTCGGCAACGACGGCGAACGCATGACCTACCCCGGGCTGCTCCTCTCGACGGTGGCGATGTTCCGGTACGAGCCGCTGCTGCGGTGGCGTGCGGCGATCGTCGCGCTGAGCCTCGCCTCGTTCAGCGTGTTGTGGACGGCGCTGACCTTCCTGCTGGCGGGCCCGTCGTACGGCTGGACGGAGTCGGCCATCGGGCTCTTCGGACTGGTCGGCGCCGTGGGCGCGCTGACCGCCACAGTGGCGGGACGGCTGGCCGACCGCGGATACGTCCAGACCGTGACCGGCGCCGGGACGGTCCTGCTGGTCGCGTCCTGGGCCGCCATCGCCGGCGGGGCTCACTCGCTGTTCTGGCTGCTCCTCGGCGTGGTCGTGCTGGACCTGGCGCACCAGGCCGTGCTCAACAGCAGCCAGAACGTCGTCTACGCCCTCCGCCCCGAGGCCCGCAACCGCATCAACTCCGCCTTCATGACCGCCTTCTTCATCGGCGGCGCCGTGGGCTCCGCCCTGACCTCGGCGGTCTGGGCCGGCAGCGGCTGGACCGGCGTCTGCGTCCTGGGCGCCGTGCTCTCCGCCGGAACCGCCCTCCTCTGGGCCCTGGAACGCGCCGCCGTCCGCCGCGCGGCGGACGAGCCCCTGGTCCACGCCCCGAACCTCTGATCCAAGGAGCCGCACATGCCACGCACCGTACTGGTCACCGGAGCCACCGGAACCGTCTCCACCGCGCTGATGAACGCGCTGGCGGGCGCCGACGTCGACCTCCGCGCCCTCGTCCGCGACGCGTCCAGGGCGGACGGCCTGCCCGCCGAGGTCTTCGTCGGCGACCTCGACGACGCCCGGACGCTGCCGCCCGCCTTCGAAGGCGTGCAGGACGTATGGCTCCTCACCCCGAACGGCCCCCGCTCCCCCGAGAACAACATGAACGCCGTGTGGGCCGCCCGCCAGGCCGGCGCCGAACGCATCGTCCGCCTCTCCGCCGTCGGCGCGGCCCACGACGCCCCGACCCGCAGCGGCCGGCTGCACGCCCTGTCCGACCACGAAACCCAGCAGAGCGGCCTGCGCTGGACGATCCTGCGCCCTCACTGGTTCATGCAGAACCTGCTGAACGAGGCGTCCGACATCTCCGCCAGCGGCACGTTCTCCCTGAACACGGCCTCGGGCCGCATCGGCATGATCGACGCCCGCGACATCGCCGAGTGCGCCGCCCGCGTCCTCCTCGACGGGCCCGACCGCCACCACGGCAGGACGTACACCCTCACCGGTCCGCACTCCCTGTCCTTCGACGAGACGGCCGACCGGCTGGGAAGCGTTCTCGGACGCCCCATCACGTACCTGCCGGTCGGCGACGACGCCAAGCGCAAGACCCTGCTCGGCTACGGCGTCCCCGCGTGGATCGTCGACATGCTCGAGGAGTACGCCCAGGCGTACGCCTCCGGCTGGGGCGACTTCACCACCGACACGGCCGCCGCCCTCCTCGGCCGTCCCCCACGCGACGTCTCCGACTTCGTCCGCGACCACGCCGCGGCCTTCGCCCCGGCCCCGCCGGGCGGTGTGTGAGCCGCTTCACAAGGCGGTCCTGTCAGGGTTCGGGCGGCTGTCTCGCTCAAGAGGCAAGCGAACAGACAGGAGCAGGAACATGAGGCACCGCATCGTCGTCCTCGGCGCCGGTTACGCCGGGGCCTACTCGGCCGGGGTCCTGGCCCGCCGCCTCGACCCCGCCGACACCGAGATCACCGTCGTCAACGCCGCACCCGACTTCGTCGAGCGGCTGCGCCTCCACCAGCTCGCGGCCGGGCAGGACCTCAAGCGGCTCCCGCTCGCCGACATGTTCGCCGGCACCGGGGTGCGGCTGCGCGTGGCGCGGGTCGAAGCGGTCGACGCCGCGAGCAGGACCGTCACTCTGGACGACGGCGAACTCGCCTACGACACCCTCCTCTACGCGCTCGGCAGCACCGTCGCCGACCACGGTGTCCCCGGCGTCGCCGAGCACGCCTTCCACGTCACCGACCGGGCCGCGGCGCTGCGGCTGCGCGAGCGCCTGGACGGTCTGGGCGGGGGAGGCCGCGTGCTGGTGGTGGGCGAGGGCCTGACCGGCATCGAGACCGCCACCGAGATCGCCGAGTCACGGCCCGGACTGAAGGTGGCGCTGGCCGCCCGCGGCGAACCGGGCGACTGGCTCTCCCCCGCCGCCCGCCGCCACCTGCGCCGCGCCTTCGACCGCCTCGGCATCACCGTCCACGCGCACACGTCCGTCGAACGCGTCGAGCCGACGGGGGTGATGGGCGCCAACGGCACCGTCCTCGCGTCCGAGGCGACCGTGTGGTGCGGCGGGTTCGCCGTCCATCCCATCGCGGCCGACAGCGGCCTCGAGGTCACCGACACCGGCCGGATCGTCGTCGACCGCACCATGCGCTCGGTCTCGCACCCCGACGTCTACGCCGCCGGCGACAGCGTCCACACCATCGGCGAGAACGGCCTGCCGCTGCCGATGTCGTGCGCCTCGGCCGGTTTCACGGCCATGCAGGCGATCGACGCGATCGTCGGACGCCTGACCGGCCGCGAAATCTCCTCCACCGCGTTGAAGTACTACGGCAACCACATCAGCCTGGGGCGGCGCGACGCCATCTTCCAGCTGGTCGACGGCCGTGCCCAGGCCACGTCCTGGTGCCTGCGGGGCCGCCCGGCGTCGCTCGTCAAGAACGGCATCCTCCGGGGCGCCGCCTGGAGCACGGGCCATCCGACCTTCGGCATGCCGACACGCAGGCGCCGCCTGGCCGCCTCGCCCGCGCGCTCCGCCGAAACGGCCCTCGCCTAGGATCGGCCGCGTGGACGCCCTCGCCATCGAGCAGTTCGAGGCCGGCCGGTCCCGGCTGGCCTCGCTCGCGTACCGCCTGCTCGGCTCGGCCGCCGACGCCGAGGACGCCGTGCAGGACGCGTTCCTGCGCTGGCAGGCGGCCGACCGCGACCGGATCGAGGTGCCGGAGGCGTGGCTGACCAGGATCGTCACGAACCTGTGCCTCGACCGGCTCCGCTCCGCGCACGCGAGGCGCGAGCGCGCGGTCGGCGCGTGGCTGCCCGAACCGCTCCTCCAAGGCGACCCGATGCTCGGCCCCGCCGACACCTTCGAGCAGCGCGAGTCGGTGTCCCTGGCCGTGCTGATCCTCATGGAGCGCCTCTCCCCCCACGAACGCGCCGTCTACGTGCTGCGCGAGGCGTTCTCCCACAGCCACGCCGAGATCGCCGACATCCTCGGCATCACCGAGGCCGCCAGCCAGCAGCACCTCCACCGGGCCCGGCGACGTCTCGCCGCCGCCCCCCGCGACGACGTTCCCGACGGCGCCGACGCGCGCCGGATCGTCGAGGCGCTCCTCGACGCCGCCTCCTCGGGACGGACCGAGCGGCTGATCGCGCTGCTCACCGAGGACGCGACCGCCGTCACGGACGGAGCCGGACTCGGCGAGAGGCTGCTGCGCCTCTCCACCCCGGAGCGGGTGGCCGCCACGCTGCGGGGCGCGCTCAAGCCGAGCGAGAGCAAACGGCGCCTGGTCGGCGGCTCCCCGGCCCTGCACGCCGGCGTCGTCAACGGCTCCCCCGCCCTGATCGCCGTGCTCGACGACCGCGTGGTGGGCCTCGTGGTGTTCCAGACCCGCGAGGGCAGGATCGCGACCGTCCACGGCATGGCCTCGCCGAAACGGCTCGGCCGCCTCACCGCGGCCTGGTCGGCGCGGGAGCGCACCGCTCCCCTCGTCGAGTCCTGGTGACCGGATCCCCGCCCGCCGGCCTGCGCCGAGGCGCCGTTCGACGGGCACTAGGGTGGCTGCCATGCCCGTTCGCCAGGGAAAGCCACGAGAGCCCGCCGCGCCGAAGATCCCCGCTTCGCTCGGCCCGGGCGGCGATCTCGAGGAGGACGGCGTCTACCTTTCCGCCGACTTCAGCGATCTCGACCTGTCCGGATCGCAGGCCGACGGAGTGGAGGTCGAGCGGGCCAGGTTCACCGGAACCCGCCTTTCGGGGTCCCTCCTCACCAAGGCCCGGCTGAGCGACGCCGTCTTCGAGAACGCCGACATGGCGAACCTCTCCCTGCCCAGCGGCCTGATCTTCAACACCCTGGTGGACAGGTGCCGCCTCACCGGCGCCGACCTGCGGGACTGCAGCCTGCGCGACGTCCTCTTCCAGGGCTGCCGCGCCGACCTGGCCTCGATCCGGTTCGCCGCCCTCCGGGACGTGGTCTTCCGCGACTGCAATCTGAGCGAAGCCAATTTCCAGGGCACCAGATTCCAGAACGTCCGCTTCGAAGGCTGCCGGCTGAACGGCGCGCAGTTCAGCGGAACCCAGATCGCCGGAACACGCTTCTCCCACTGCGACCTCTCCGGCATCGCCGGAGTGGAATCGCTACGCGGCATCATCGTCTCCAGCGCAGACGCCCAAAGCCTCCTCTACACCCTGACCTCAGCCCTGGGAATCCACGTAGAGGATTGACCACCCGCCGCACAGGAACCTCTCCACCCCTGCACTGAGCACCATCAGCAGTCGGCGGTGAACCACACGGTGTCGCCGGGCAGCTCCCGCTCCGCCAGCTCAAGGCGAAACGCCGACCCAGGCCGCAACGGCATCCACCCACGCGTCAGCGCCGTACGAACGGCCAACGAGACGAGCACCGGCCGCACGGCCATCGACCGTCCGCCCATCCAGCTCCGCGGGTGCTCACAAGGCAGCCGAACCACCAGAACACTGCCCGTCCCCTCGGCATGCTCCACGGCGAAAGTGAACGGCACCCACCCTTGACCCTGGTCGTAGGTCATCTTCCTACGCACCGTCCAGCGATACCGAGCCCCATCGACCGTAATGCCCCGCGAGCCCTTCTTCACAAGAGCCATCTCTCCCCTTCCTTGCGCACGCCACGAGCATGGGACTTCCGGAGAGAAAATCCAACGCATTTCTTCTGGCGAAGCCTCGGCTCGCCGCCCGCCACAAACCGGTTCAGTCCCCGCGATGGCGGCGTGTGCCTCGTTCCGTTCGCTCGAGCGCGATGCCGAGCCGCCGCCTTCGGGAAGGACGGACGCCCAGGTGCCGGGCCACTTCCAGCGTGCAGGCACGGTTGCGCTTTCCGATGGAGGTCAGGGGAGCAGAGGAATCCGCGAAAAAGACGAGTGGAGTGGAGCGCTTCTCGCCCTGATCGGAGACCCACTTGATCGTGGGAACGAACGGCCCATCCGGTTCCACGTGGGTGACGGCACGGCGCGGGATCGTACGAGTCCACCACAGGCTGCGGACGACAGCTGCTTCCTGGTCGAGGGTCACACCGGCTCGTGCGCCTCTGAGGCCGGTGACCAGTGCGAGGATTACCAGGACCATGGTCACCCGCCACTCTGCGAACTCACCGATCCTCGTTCCCAGAGCCGTGATCAGGAGCATCGCGGCGGGAACGCCTCGAGAGACCGGGTGGGGTCGGATCGTGGTGGGCTCGTGCATGGTCGGTCACGGACTCCGCAAGAAAACGGATCCTGTCGGTGGATCGCGGTTGCGAAAGAATGACAGACGCTCACGCGAAGCAGCCGAGCGGGGTGGCGCGGGGTTGTTCAGGTACTGGCTGTGAGGGCTTGGGACAGGGCGTTGTTGCCTTTTGGGGTTGGTGGTTCGGTCAGGAGGACGGGGGCCTGGGACATGAACCTTGGCTCGTGGCCTCGGTGTTCGTCGGCGGCGTGGACGGTGAAGGGGTGCACCAGGTACATGTCGCCTGGGCGGCCTGTTGCGTGGGCGAGGGGGCGGTGGGAGCTGGCGGCGTCCACCAGCGGGCCGGCTTCGAACGGGTCGAGGACGCGGTCCGCCATCACCGCGGCCGTGTCACGGTGCGAACCGATCCGGATGCGGGTCGGGGCGTCGTCGGGGCCGACGTCCGACAGGAGGGTCAGCAGCAGCATCGTCTCCGGCTTTCCGCTGCACAGGTAGCCGCCGTCGGGCTGCGCGGCGTTGGCGTCGATATGCCAGCCTCGGTCGTCGGCGGGCTCCGGATGCGGGAAACGGATGGGCACCATGCCGAGTGCGCCGCGAGGGATCCAGCCGCCGGGGCCGCAGATCTCGTCCAGCGCCTCGGCCAGCCGGGCGCTTCGCAGGATCTCTCCGAAGGGGCCTTCGCCGGTGAGGTCCGCGGCCCACACCACCGGCTTCTTCCAACCCGAGGGGTCCTGGGGCGACAGACCGATCTGCCGCCACAGCAGTGTTCTGGCCGCGGCACCGACTTCAGGTGGCACGGCTCTCTCCAGCTTGACGAACCCGTCGGCGATGAACCGGTCGACATCGATGACGCCCATACCGATGACGCTAACCATCGTGTCCACTCGTTTTTCGGGACGTCTGCGGCCGGTTCCTTTGGTGCAGGTCGCGCTATCGCCCGTTGTGGATGAGGCCGTAGAGGCGGGTGGCCTTGATGTGGACGACCATGCGGTGGGTCCTGATCATCTTGTGGTCGAAGGCGGGGCGGGGGGATTCGCCGTTGAAGGCGGAGTGGATTTCGTGGAGGTCGTTGGTGGCGGGGTCGCCGGGGGTGGTGGCGGGGGCCAGGGTGAGGGTGCCTTCTACGACGGTGAAGTTGAAGAAGTCGGGGCCGGGGACGTGGAGGACGGCGCGGGGGTCGCGGAGGAGGTTGCGGCCTTTGCGGCGGGTGGTCGTGGTGGAGATGCGGATGGTGCGGGTGGCCGGGTCCGCCAGGTAGTGGACGTTCGACAGGTGGGGGAGGCCGTCGGGGGTGAGGGTGGCGAGGATGCCCTGGTGGTTGCCGGTCACCGTTTTCCACAGATCCTGCTGGGAGGGGGGCATGGTCATGGGGTCCCGGTAGAAAGGGCTTTGAGGAGGAGGTCGGTGGCGGTGTAGGGGTCGTGGCGGCCTTCGGACACGGCGGTGGCCAGTTCTTCCAGGGCGGGATGGCCGCGGAGGCGGGACTGGGCCAGGGAGAGGAGCTGGGCGTGGGCTCGTGCCTTGCGGCGGGCGGGGGTGTCGGCGCGGTGGTGGGCTTCGATGGCGTCGACGAGGGCGGGGACGCCCTCCGCCTTGGCGGCGACGGCGGTGAGGATGGGGGCGTCGGTCTCCATGTGGAGGTCGCGGACGGTCTGCTCGGCGCCTTCGCGGTCCGCCTTGTTGACGACCAGGAGGTCGGCCACCTCCAGGAGGCCCGCCTTGGCCGCCTGGACGGCGTCGCCCGCGCCGGGGGTGAGGACGACGACGACCGGGTCGGCGACGGCGGCGATCTCGATTTCGGACTGGCCTACGCCCACGGTCTCGACCAGGACCAGGTCGTAGGAGAGGTGGGCCAGGACGCGGACGGCGGCGGGGACGGCGGCGGCGAGGCCGCCCAGGTGGCCCCGGGTGGCCAGGGAGCGGATGAGGACGCCGGGGTCCGCGGTGTGGGCGGCCATGCGGATGCGGTCGCCCAGGAGGGCGCCGCCGCTGTAGGGGGAGGACGGGTCCACGGCCAGGACCGCGACGCGCAGGCCGCGGTCGCGGTAGGCGGTGACCAGGGCGGCCGCGGTCGTCGACTTCCCCGCGCCGGGCGGGCCCGTCAGGCCGACGACCCGAAGGGCGCCCGGGTCGGGGAGCCCGTCCAGGGCCGTCAGCACCTCCCCCCTGCCCGTGCCTTCGATGAGGCTCAGCAGCCGCCCCGTGGCGCGCAGGGACCCGCCGCGGGCGGCGGCGAGGAGCTCATGCACGTTCACGGGGCCTCATCGAGCGGCCGGACCGGATGCCAGGGTCCGGCGTCGAGCGACCGGACCGGGCGCCGGGACCCTACGTCGAGCGACCAGACCGGATGCCAGGGCCCGACTTCGGGCGACCGAACCGCGTGCCAGGGCCCGACTTCGGGCAACCGGACCGGATACCGGGGCCCGGTGTCGAGCAACCAGACTGGGCGTCGGGACCCGGCTTCGGGCGGCCAGACCGGATGCCAGGGTCCGGCGTCGAGCGACCGGACCGGGCGCCGGGACCCGACGTCAAGCGACCGGACCGGATGCCAGGGTCCGGCGTCGGGCAGTCGGGCCGGGGGTCGGGGCGGGGTGGTCCCGGCGCGGTTGGGTGGAGGGGGCGGGGTCATGGGGCGGGGACCTCGATGACGGTGGCGGAGCCCATGCCGCCGCCCGCGCACATGGCGGCGACGCCGAGGCCGCCGCCGCGGCGGCGCAGCTCGTGGACGAGGGTGGTGAGCATGCGGGCGCCGGTGGCGGCGACGGGGTGGCCGAGGGAGCAGCCGCTGCCGTTGACGTTCACCTTCTCGGGGTCGATGCCGAGCATGCCGACGGTGGCGACGCACATCGCGGCGAACGCCTCGTTGATCTCGAAGAGGTCGACGTCGGACAGGGACAGGCCGGCGCGGGCGAGGGCCTTGGGGATGGCCTTCACGGGGGCGAGGCCGGTCTCGGCGGGGTCGACGCCGACGGACGCCCAGGAGCGGACGGTCGCCAGGGCGGGCAGGCCCAGCCGGTCGCTCGCCACGACCAGGGCCGCGGCGGCGTCGTTGGCGCCGGCGGCGTTGCCCGCGGTGATGCTGAAGCCCTCGATCTCGGGGTGGAGGGGCCTGAGGGAGGCGAGCTTCTCCAGGCTGGTCTCGCGGCGCGGGTGCTCGTCGACGGAGAACAGGCCGTAGGGGGTGTCGATCGGGACGATCTCCTCCTTGAAGCGGCCCTCGTCGATGGCGCGGACGGCGTTGCGGTGCGAGCGCAGCGCCCAGGCGTCCATCTCCTCGCGGGTCACGCCGGCCCGGACCGCGGCGTTCCAGCCCACGGTGATCGACATGTCGAGGTTGGGGGCGTCGGGGCGGTTCGGGTGGGTGGGCGGGTACCAGGGGTCGATCCACTCCTCCCCCGACCGGAACCGGAACTTCGGCGAGGTCGAGGAGGAGTTCACCCCGCCCGCGACGACCAGCTCGTCCATGCCGGCGCGGATGCTCGCCGCGGCGCTCTGCACGGCCGTCAGGCTCGCGGCGCAGTGCCGGTTCTGCGCCTGTCCCGCCGCCGAGGTGAGGCCCGCGGTGATCGCGGCGTGCCGTGCCACGACGCCGCCGCCGTACAGGCCCTCGCCGAGGATCACGTCGTCGACCAGCGCCGTGTCGAGCCCGGCGGAGGCGGCGGTGAGGATGTGGTGGGCCAGGTCGTAGGCGGTGGTGTCGCGCAGCGTGCCCTTGAAGGCGGTGCCGACGGGGGTGCGCAGCGCGGAAACGATGACTGCCTCAGGCATGGGTCTTCTCCATCTCGGCCAGAAGGGTGCGGCGGAGCAGCTTGCCGGTGTCGGTCTTGGGCAGGTCGGCGCGGAAGACGATGGCGTCGGGCGTCTTGGAGGAGCGCAGCCTCTCCTTCACCCACCGCTTGAGCTCCGCCTCATCAGGAGCGGCGTCCACCCCACCGGAGGCAGGGGCTGCCGCGCCGGGAGCGGCGCCCGCCGCCCCGGGAGCGGCGCCTGCCGTGCCGGAGCCGGGAGCGGCACTCGCCGTATCGGAGCCAGGAGCGGCGCCTGCCGCACCGGAGCCAGGAGCAGCACTCGCCGTATCGGAGCCAGGAGCGGCGCCTGCCGTGCCGGAGCCGGGAGCGGCACTCGCCGTATCGGAAGCAGCGCCCGCCATGCCGGAGGTAGCGCCTGCCGCACCGGAAACGGCATCCGCCGTGCTGGGAGCGGTAGTGCTCGCGGCGCTCACCACGAAGGCGACGATGCGCTGCCCCCATTCGGTGTCGGGGACGCCGACCACCACGGCCTCGCCGACGCCCGGGTGGGCGAGGAGGACGTCTTCGATCTCGGCGGGGGCTATGTTCTCGCCGCCTCGGATGATGGTGTCGTCGGCGCGGCCCTCGATGAAGACGTAGCCGTCGGGGTCGAGGCGGCCGCGGTCGCGGGTGGGGAACCAGCCTTCGGCGTCCAGGACGCTCCGGCCGCTGTACTCGCCGGAGATCTGCTCGCCGCGCACGTGGACCAGGCCGGTCTCGTCCGTGCCGAGCACCTCGCCGTCCTCGGAGCGGATCTGGAACTCCACGCCGGGCACCGGGCGTCCCACCGAGCCGAGGCGGGCCCGTACGGCCGGGTCGTCCGACGACAGGGCCTTGCGGTGGTCGCCGGGTCCGAGGACGGCGATCGAGGAGGCGGTCTCGGTCAGGCCGTAGGCGTTGACGAAACCCGTGCCGGGGAAGACCTTCAACGCCTTCTCCAGGACGGGCAGCGGGGTCCGTGAACCGCCGTACGCGAGGCTGGCCAGGGTCGGCGTCCCGGCGTCGCCGCCTTCCACGGCGTCGACGATGCGCGCCAGCATCGTGGGGACGACGAGCGCGTGCGTGACGCTCTCCCGCCGGACGGTCTCCAGCCACTCCTCGGGCTTGAACGCCGCCAGGTAGACGACGCGGCGTCCGGTGTAGAGGTTGGTCAGCAGGTTCGCCAGCCCGGCGATGTGGTACGGCGGGACCGCGACGAGGGCGGCGGCGGCCTCGTCGGCCGAGCCGAACTCCAGGGTGTTCATCACGTAGGCGAGCAGGTGCCGGTGGCGCAGCACGGCCGCCTTGGGCTCCGACGTCGTGCCGCTGGTGTAGAGCAGGACCGCCACGCCGTCCGGGTCCGTCGGCGCCTCGGCCCGCGACGGGGCGCCCGCGGGCGCGAGCAGCCCGTCGAGGTCCTCCTGGCGCAGGACGAGGGCGCCGGGATGGCGGGCCTGCAGAGCGGTCAGCTGGTGGTCGCCGAGCCGGTAGTTCAGGGGCACGAACGGCACGCCCGCGATGGCCGCGCCGAAGAGCGCGACGGGGTAGGCGAGGTGGTTCGTGCCCAGGTAGAGGACGGCCGGGTGATCCCGGAACCGGTCGGCGGCGGAGCGCGCGAGGCTCAGGAGCTCGGAGGCGGTCACCGTGCGGCCGTCGGCCGTCACCGCCGGCCGGTCGCCGGCCGACGCCGCCATGTCAAGGATCAGGGTGATATTCATGAGAATGCTATTCTCGCAAACCAAGAGCTTCGGTTGCAAGGGAGGGAAATGCCAATGCAGATCAGCGGATCTTCGGCACTGGTGGTGGGCGGCACGGGCGGCCTGGGCGAGGCGACCGTCCGGCGGCTGCACGCCGCCGGCGCCAAGGTGGTCGTCGCCGACGTCAACGACGAGAAGGGCAAGGCTCTGGAGCAGGAGCTCGGCGTCCGCTACCTGCGCACCGACGCCGGCAGCGAGGACGACGTCCGCGCCGCCATCGCCGCCGCGGAGGCCGAGGGGCCCTTCCGCGTCTCGGTGGACACCCACGGCGGCCCGGCCGGAGGCGGCCGCCTCGTCGGCAGGGACGGCGAGCCGATGCCGCTGGACGCCTTCCGCACGACCCTGGAGTCCTACCTCGTCAGCGTCTTCAACGTCATGCGCCTGACCGCCGCCGCGATGGGCCGCCAGGAGGTCTCCGACGACGGCGACCGCGGCGTCATCGTCAACACCGCCTCCATCGCCGCCTACGAGGGCCAGATCGGCCAGCTCCCCTACTCCGCGGCCAAGGGCGGCGTCGTCGGCATGACCCTGGTGGCCGCCCGCGACCTCTCCCCCCTGGCCATCCGCGTCGTCACCATCGCCCCCGGCACCTTCAACACCCCCGCCTACGGCCAGCACGCCGACCGGCTGGAGGCCCACTGGGGCCCCCAGGTCCCCCACCCCCGCCGCATGGGCCGCTCCGCCGAGTACGCCGCCCTCGCCTGCCACATCGTGGAGAACACCTACCTCAACGGCGAGGTCATCCGCCTGGACGGCGCCCTCCGCTTCCCCCCGAAATAAGCGCCGGCCCCTCCGGGGGCGGGCCGGAGGGGCGCCGGGTCAGCGGGTCTGGGAGGTCGGCATCGCTGCGATGATGCGGTCCACCGTGCTCTCCAGGTGGGCGCGCAGGGCCGCGGCGGCGGCCTCGGGGTCGTGGGCGGCGCAGGCGTCCAGGATGGCCCGGTGCTCCAGGTGGCTCAGCCGGCGGCGCTCGGCGTCGGGCACCGCGAAGCGGTAGCGCTCGCTGTTCTGCCACACCGGCTCGATCGCCCGGGGCAGCCACAGGGAGCCGGAGGCGTGGTAGATGCCGAAGTGGAAGTCGGTGTGCGCCTTGCGCGCGCTGTCCACGTCGCCCGCCTCCAGCAGCCGCTGGTGGCGCTCCAGCGCCTCGGCGGCGCGCTCCAGCGCCTCGGGGGTGATGTGGAGCGCGGCCCTGGCCGTGGCCAGGGACTCCAACTCGACGCGCACCTCGTAGGTGTCGCGCAGGTCGTCCTCGGTGAGCTCGCGGACCCGCGCCCCCTTGTGCGGGATGATCTCGACGAGCCCGAGCGCCTCCATGCGGCGCATGGCGTCGCGGACCGGCATGGGGCTCATCTCCAGCTGCGCGGCCAGGTCGGTCAGGCGCAGCGGCGATCCCGCCGGGAGCTCGCCGGACAGGATCATCCGGTGCAGTTCGGAGGCCGCGGTGTCGGCCAGGGTCCTGCCCTTGCGGGCCGGGGTGAGGGCGGAGGGCCCGTCCATGCGGCTCACCGCTGGTCCTCGACCCACGGGAGCAGGATCCGCTCCAGTGCGCTCAGCCCGTAGAAGAGCACGATGCTGATCACGCCGAGCAGCGCCATGGACGCGAACGCCAGGGCGGTGTCGGCGCTGGCGCCCGACTGGACGATGACGAAGCCGAGGCCCGCGTCGGCGCCGACGAACTCGGCGATGACGGCGCCGATGACCGCGAGGGAGATCGCCGTCTTGAGGCCGACCATCACCTGGGGAAGCGCGTTGGGGAAGCGCACTTTGAAGAATGCCTGGAGCCGGGTGGACCCCAGGGACTTCACCAGGTCGGCCAGTTCGGCCGGTGTGGATTTCAGCCCCGCCGCGGTAGAGATCACAATGGGGAAGAAGCATAGCAGGAAGACCATGACGATCTTCGGTGCCTGTCCGAACCCCATCCAGACCACCAGGATCGGCGCGATGGCCACCTTCGGCACCGAGTTCACGATGAGCAGCAGCGGGTAGACGATCTGCTCCAGCACTTTGGACATCGCGATGACCACGGCGATGGGGATGCCGACGGCCACCGCGAGCAGGAAGCCCTCGACCGTCTCCACCAGCGTCACCCACGACTGCTCCAGCAGGTAGCCGGGCTGGGCGGTGAAGGAGGCCAGGACGTCGGCGGGCGAGGGGACGAGGAACGGGTCGATGGCGAAGACGACGGTCGCCGCCCACCACACCAGCACCGTGCCGATCATGCCCAGGACCGGCATGCTCCAGGACATCAGCCGGTCGCGGCGCACGGACGGCCCGGAGCCGCGGCCGCCTTTCGTCAGGGTCTCTGCGGTCATCGGTGGCCTCCGGCGGGGGCGGGCATCAGCAGTTCGTGCAGTTCGGCGCTGACGGCGGTGACGCGGTCGGCGTGGGCGTTGTGGCCCAGGGTGCGGGGCCGGGGGATGTCGACCTCGATGATCTGCCGGAGCCGGCCGGGCCGCGGGCTGAGCACCACGACCCGGTCGGCCAGCAGGACCGCCTCCTCGATGGAGTGGGTGACGAACACGATCGTCGTCTCCTGCTCCATCTTGATCCGCTGGAGCTCCACCGAGAGCTCCTCCCGGGTGAGGGCGTCCAGCGCGGAGAACGGCTCGTCCATGAGGAGGACGTCGGGGTTCTGGATGAGCGAGCGGCACAACGACACGCGCTGCTGCATGCCGCCCGAGAGCTCACGCGGAAGGCGCTTCTCGAAACCGGCCAGGCCGACCAGTTCCAGCAGCTCGTGCGCCCTCCGCCGGTGGGCGTCCTTGTCCAGGCGCAGGATCTCCACCGGCAGCATCACGTTGTCGAGCACCGTGCGCCAGGGCAGCAGCGCCGCCTTCTGGAACATGAAGCTGACGTCCTGCCGGGGCTTCTCGACGGCCTTGCCGCCGACCGTCACCGTGCCCGAGGTCGGCTTCTGCAGCCCCGCGACCATCCGCAGCAGCGTGGACTTGCCGCAACCGGAGCGGCCGACGAGGGTGACGAACTCGTTGCGGCCGACCGTCAGGCTGACGTCGTCCAGCGCGTGGACGCGGCCTTCCCTGGTCTCGAAGATCTGTGAGATGTGCCTGAGCTCGATCATGCGTGGCCTCCGCTACTCCGCAGCCTGGATCGCGACGTCGAAGTCGACGAGCTGTCCGGGCGTCACGCCGGACGGGATCGCGCCCGCCTCGGTGAGGATGTCGATGTTCTTCTGGACCCTGTCCTGGTCGACGGCGCCGACGGCGGCGCCCTCCGGCCGGACGTAGCCGGCCATGGCCTGCATCTCGGCGGCGGCGATCGCCGCGTCCTGCGTCGGCTGGCGCTTCTTGAGGATCTCGCCGGTCTCCTCGGGGTGCGCGATGGCGTACTCCAGGCCCTTCAGCAGCGCGCCGGTGAACTTCTCCACCAGCTCGGGCTTCTCGTCGGCGAGCTTCGTGGAGGTCATCAGCGAGTTGCCGTACAGGTCCGGCAGGTGGTCGCCGTAAGGGAGCAGCACCGCCTTCTTGCCCGCGGCGGCCTTCTCCACCAGGGGCGCGCCGACCATGAACTGCCCGATGGCGTCCACCTTGCCGCCCGCCAGGAGCTGGGGCAGCGCGGGCGGGGCGGACGACACGAACTTCACCTTGGCCGCGTCGACGCCCGCCGCCTTGGCGTAGACGGGGAAGGTCACCTCGTTGGTCGAGCCGGGCTGGTCGGCGATCGACCTGCCCTCCAGGTCCTCGGGCGCGGCGATGCCGTTGCCCTCCAGGGAGATGATCCCGGCCATCGTCTTCTGGTGGATCATCGCGACGGACGTGACGGGCAGCTTCTCCTTGGCGATGGTGATGCTCGCCGCGGTGAAGTCGCCCGGCCCGAAGTCGGCGCGGCCGCTGGCCAGCAGCTTCATGACGTCGACGGTCCCCGAACCCGGCTTGATGTCCACGTCCAGGCCGGCTTCCTTGAAGTAGCCCTTCTCGTCGGCGACGTACACGTAGGCGTCGCGGCCGAAGGTGTTGAACGAGGTCAGGTAGTTGACCTTCTCCGGGGAGTCGCCGCCGTCTCCGGAGCCGCCGCCGCAGGCGGTGAGGCCCAGCACGAGTGCTCCGACGATGCCCGCGAACCGGGCCGAGGTGCGCTTCATGGTTCTTCCTTCATTCCGTGGGGGGTTGGAGCAGTGTTCTGGCGTTGTCTTCACTGATCCGGCGGACGAGGTCGGGGTCCAGGTGGGCGACGAGGGACGCGGGGTCGTCGCTGCCCATCGGGAACGGCCAGTCGCTGCCGAGGACGATCCGGTCCGCGCCGAACCTCGCGAGGGCGAGGTCGACGACGGCGGGGTCGTGGGCGAGGCAGTCGGCGTAGAAGCCGCCGATCGTCTCGGTGAGGGGGGCGGACAGGTCGGGAAGGCCGGGGCGTCCGGTGTCGAGCCCGCGCTGCCAGCGGCCGAGCACCGCGGGGACGACGCCGCCGCAGTGCACGAGCAGGAAGCGCGCGCCGGGGAACCGGCCGGGCACGTCACCGAAGAGCAGTTCGGCGACGGCGACGCCCGTCTCGTAGGGGTTTCCGAGCAGGTTGGCCAGGTAGAAGGCGCCCAGCCGGGTGTCCGGGCTGGCGCCGGGGTGCAGCAGCAGCGGCCGTCCGTCGGCGGACAGGCGCTCCCACAGCGGGTCCAGGCGGGCGTCGGCCAGGCTGACCGAGCCGCCGCCCGCCGAGGCGGCGAACCCGGACCAGCCCTCCTCGGCCAGCACCCGGTCCAGTTCGGCGACCGCCGCCTCCGGCTGGTCCAGCGGCAGGTAGGCCAGCGGCAGCAGCGGTGCGCGGCCGTCGGTGGCACGGCGGACGCCGTCGTTGAGGGCGCGCGCCCACACGGCGGCGTCCGCGCGCCCCAGGTGCTGGCGGAAGAAGGGCGGAGGCGCGGAGACCGCGCCCGCCGCCAGGCCGCGCGAGGCGAGCCATTCCTCCAGTGCCTCCGGCTGGTAGAGACGGGGCAGGCCCACACGCGCGCCGTCCACGACGAGCCGTCCGCCGTCCTGCTCGACGCCGGGGAGCGCCGAGACATCGGTCAGGACGGGAGCGAGGTGGGTATGCAGGTCGATGCCGGCCATGGGAGGCGGATTCTCCTTCTTGCGGAACGGGTCGTGGTGGACGGGAGGGCGCCGGTCAGGACAGGCGGGTACGGACCACGCGGTTGCGCAGCTCGCCCAGCCCCTTGACGCGGGTGACGAGCTCGTCGCCCTCCTTGAGGAAGATCTGCGGCTCGCGGGCGTTGCCGATGCCGTGCGGGGTGCCGGTGAGGACCACGTCACCGGCGCGCAGCGTCATGCCCCAGCTCAGCTCGGCGATCACCCGGGCGAAGGTGAACGCGGTGAGCGCGGTCGTGGCGTCCTGGAGGCGGACGCCGTTGAGGTCGAACGTGATCGCCAGGTCGTGCGGGTCGGCGATCTCGTCCGGCGTGGTGATCCACGGGCCCAGCGGCATGGTGCGGTCGATGCTCTTGCCCTTGAGCCACTGGCCGCCGTGGGCGCGCTGGAGGTCGCGCTGGGAGACGTCGTTGGCCACGAGGTAGCCGGCCACGTGGTCCAGCGCCTTCTCCTCGGGGATCGACCGGCCCGTGCGGCCGATGACGAGCGCGACCTCGGCCTCGTAGTCCCACTTGGCGGAGATCTCCGGGTCGAAGGCGATGTCGTCGTACGGGCCGATCACCGTGTCGGGGCCCTTGGTGAAGAACGTCGGGTGCGCGGGGCGCTCCTTGGGGTCCTGGCCTTCACGCTTGCCCTGCGACTCCTCGAAGTGCTCCCAGTAGTTCCAGCCGGTGCACAGGATGTCGCGGTTGAACCGGGTGAGCGGGGCGCACAGGTCGAGGTCCGCCAAGGGCAGCCGCTCGGCGCCCCGCGCCGCGGCGCGCAGGCTCTCCAGGGCCTGCGCGTCGCGTACGGCGTCGTCGGGCGTGGGCGAGCCGGGCGGCAGGACCGCCGCCTCCTCGCCCTCGATGACGGCGGTGCGGCGCGCGCCGTCGACGAGGACCGCTCCGAACCGCATCGTCACTCACCCACCACGGCGATGGCGTTGATCTCGATGAGGTAGTCCTTGTTCACGAACTTGGAGACCTCGACCATCGTGGAGGCGGGAGCCACGCCGGTGAAGTACTGGCGGCGGACCTCGTGGATGGCCTTGAAGTCCTCCATGTTGCGCACGTAGACGTCCACGCGCGCGATGTCGTCGAGCGTGCCGCCCGCGGCCTCGACCGCGGCCTTGAGGTTCTGGCACACCTGGTGGGTCTGGGCGGCGACGTCGCCGACGCCGGTCACTCCGCCGGAGGCGTTCCGGGCGGTCATCCCCGAGATGAAGACGAGCCGGCCCGCGGCCTTGGCGACGGTCGCCTGCGCGAAGTGGCCGTTCGGGACGGCGAGTTCGGGGCTGATGACTTCCTGCTTGGGCATTTCTTCTCCTTGGAATCCGCTGCGCGGTGTCAGCGGGCGTCTTCTTCGCTGCTGTACCAGTCGGGCTGCGTGGGGTAGTGCGGCCCGTCGTAGATCTCCAGCAGGACGGTGTCCTCGTCGGCGCGGGTCGGGCCGTGCAGGCTGCCCTTGGGGTTCCAGTAGAAGGAGCCCGGCGTGAGGGTCAGCCCGGTCGGCACGTAGGTGTAGCTGCCGGACAGGCAGAACATGAACTGGTTGGAGGCGTGCGAGTGGCGGGACGGGATGCCCGAGCCCTTCTTGAACCGCACGAGGGAGATCGACGCGCCGGTCGTCTCGTTGCGCCACAGCGGCTTGTGCGACAGTCCTTCGAGGGTCTTGTCGAGCCAGTCGAGGTCCTGGGTCTGGAGCAGGATCTCGCGGAAGCGGCCCAGGACCTCGCCGTCGGGGCCGGCGACGTCCTGCTCGCGGGAGCGCTCGGGCGCCTCGCCTCCGTAGTCGGCAGGCTCTGACAGGTTCTCGGCCCACTCGTGCTCGGAGATGCCCTCGGGGCGCTGGAGGCGGACGGGTTCAGCCACGGTTCTCTCCCAGGAACTTCAACTCGATCAGGCGGCTGACGTAGCGGGTGTCGCCGCGGTTGGTGAGCATGTGGACCTCGCCCGGCTCGCGGTAGATCACGCCGCCCTTGGGCTCGTGCACCAGGCGCGGGTCGCCGCCGATCAGGGCGTCGATGCGGTTGTCGGCGGCCTCGATCGCCACCACGAGGTAGGGGTTGACGTGCTGGTGCCACGGCTGCTTCTGGCCGGGCCTCAGGTCGATCTCCCACACCCGGACGAACTCGTTCTCCAGGACGATGAGCTGGCCGACGCTCCCGAGCGTGACCGGCTTCCCGTCGGGGCCGATGACGTGGGTGTTGTCGTGCGCGGCGGCGCTGATCGGCTCGCCGTCCGGGCCGACGAGCCCGGAGTCGTTGTTCTCGGTCATGCCTTCTCCTCGGAGGTGGCGGGCGCGCGGCCGGTGACGCGCGCGTAGGCCTCGGCCGCGGCGTCCGTCGGCGCGGCGGGGTCGAACGGGAGGATCGCCGCGACGTGCCCGTCGGGGCGCAGGAGGACGACGGTGTCGTCCGGGACGCCGAAGCGGCGGCGCACCCGCTCAGCGGGGTCGAACAGGGCGCGGTCGCGCAGGCCCGAGTCGTGCGGGGCGTCCCAGCGCGAGACCGCGAACCGCCGCAGCGCCGGGCCGTCCTGCGCCGGGATGGCCGGGCGGCGGCGCGTGTCGGTGAAGTACAGGGCGACGAAGGCGTCCGCCGTCAGGTCGTGCAGGTGGACGCGGCCGCCGTCGGGGCCGAAGACCGGCAGGTCGGGGGCGCGGTCGCCGGGGCCGACGGGGAGCGGGGCGTCGCCGGTCTTCACCATCGACCAGTCGCCGGTGCCGTCCACGTCGAGCGTCACGCCGAGCATCGCGCGGGTGAAGGCGTTGCCCCAGTTGCCGTCGGTCATGGCGTCCAGCGCCTCGCCCTGGCGGCTCATGTACCGGCGCGCGGCCTCGGCCATCTGCCCCGAGCCCTTGACCGCGACGGGCGCCTGCTCGACCTCGTAGCCGTCCAGCAGCCCCTCGTCGGCCCAGCCGCGCAGCACCCAGGCCAGGCGCCACGGCAGGTTGGAGGCGTCCAGCACGCCGGTGTTGAGGCCGAGCGCCCACATCGGGGTGATGAGGTGGGCGGCGTCGCCGAGCAGGAACACCCGGCCGTCGCGCCACTTGCGGGCGACGCGGTGGTGCACGTTGTAGACGTTGGTGCCGAGCACCTCCACCTCGTCGACCTCGCCGATGAACCGCGCGGTCTTCTCGCGCAGCTCCTCGAGGGTCGGCTCGGCGGCGTCCTTGGGCAGCGGGTACAGGAACCGCCAGCAGTGCGGCTGGCGGACCAGGATCATCCACTCGTCCGGGTCGGAGAAGTAGGCGAGGTAGGGGTAGTCGCGCGGGTTGGCGACGTCGAGGTCGGCCTTGATGTCGACGAGCATGTAGCGCTCCTCGAGCGTCATGCCCTCGACGGTGATGCCCAGGTGCTCGCGGATCGTGGAGCGGCCGCCGTCGCAGCCCAGCAGGTAGCGGGCCTTGACCGTCGTCTCCCCCTCGGGCGACTTCAGGTGCAGCTCGACGTGGTCGTCGTGCTGGGTGAAGCCCTCCAGGCGGTGCGACATGCGCAGCGCGCCGGGCGCCTTGGCCTCGAAGGCGTCGCGCAGCACCGGCTCCAGGTGGTGCTGGGGGATGTTGATGACGAACGGGAAGCGCGTGTCCTCGGTCAGCTCGCCGGTGCGCACGCTCAGGGTCGGCTCGTTGGTGACGCGGTCGATCTCGCCGATCTCGTCGATGCGCAGGGAGGCGCGCAGCACCGGGTCCAGGGCGCCGTACCGGTGCAGCACCTCCAGGGTGCGGGTGAGGACGGTGCCGGCCTTGGTGTCCAGGGACAGGCTGCCGTCCTCCTCGAACACCACGACGGGGATGCCGTGGTGGACGAGGCCGAGGGCGGTGATGAGCCCGACGGGGCCGCCTCCGGCGATCGCGACGGGGAGGTCTTCGGTGGCGGGCATGGTCACTCCTTCGGGTACGCGCGGTCGCGGCTGAGCTGGGAGCCGGTCATCGTCGCGGCGTCCGACAGCAGGAAGAGCAGGGGGCCCACGACGTCCTCGGGGGTGCCGATGCCGGTGGTCTTGGCCCAGTGCTCGCGTTCGCCGCCTTCGGGGTTGGCGGCCTGGAACTGGGGGGTGTCGATGACGCCGGGGGCCAGCACGTTCACGCGCACGCGGTGCTCGGCGACCTCTGCGGCCAGCGACTTGGCGAAGGGGATGAGCGCGCCCTTGCTCGCCGCGTACGCCGACGCCTCGGCGCGGCCCATGTGCGCCAGGCCGGAGGTGAACACCACGATGGAGCCGGAGCGGCGCTCGATCATCGAGGGGAGCACCGCCTGGCAGGCCCACACGACGCCGTCGAGGTTCACGCCCAGGGTGCGGCTCCATTCGGCGGCCGGCATTCCTGCGACGGCCGTGCGCGGCTGGATCGCGGCGCCGGCCACCAGGCCGTCGACGTGGCCGTGCCGGGCGACGACGTCGGCGACGGCGGCGTGCACGGCGTCGCGGTCGGACACGTCGACCCGGGCGTACTCGACGCCGTCCAGGGCGGGGCCGTCCGCGACGTCCAGGACCACGGCGGTGCCGCCCCGGGCGGCGATCCCCCGGGCCAGGCCCGCGCCGATGCCGTTGGCCCCTCCGGTGATGACGACGACCTCGCCGGTCGCGTCGAAGACGGTGCGGATCACGACCGGGCCTCCGGCAGTTCCGCGCCGACCTTGGCGGCGGTCTCGCGCAGCGCCTTCAGGACGCTGGCCTCGATCCTCACGCCATGGGCGGCCGCGGCGTCCCTGCGCTCGGCCTCGATCTGGCCGGGCAGGTAGATCCGCTCCACGCCGGGGGCGGTGGGCGAGCCGGTGACCTCGGCGGTGAGCGCGGCCAGGCGCTCGGCGAAGCCGTCGGCGTCGCCGAAGGCCGCGACGTCCAGGGCCAGGAAGAAGTGGGCGCAGTCGTTGGGCACGGTGACGTCGGCGTACAGCGGCTTGACCGCGGCGCCCGCCGAGCCGCCGGCCAGCACGCCGGTGAGCATGTCGACGATGAGGGCGAGGCCGAAGCCCTTGTGCCCGGCGGCGGGGAGCAGCATGCCCCGCAGCGCCTCCTCCGGGTCGGTCGTCGGGGTGCCGTCGGCGTCGGTCGCCCAGGTCGAGGGGATGGGGCGGCCCTCGGACGCGGCGATGCGGATCTTGCCGAGCGCCGCCTCCGACAGCGCCATGTCCAGCACGACCGGGTGCCCGTCGCGGCTCGGGACGCCGAACGCGAGCGGGTTGTTGCCGACCGCCGGGCGGGCGCCGCCGACGGCGGGCATGAGGGGGCGCGTGTTGGACGCGGCGACGCCGATGCAGCCCTGCGCGGCGGCGGCCTGCACGTAGCGGAACGCTCCGCCGAAGTGGAACGCGCGCCGCACCGCGACCGCGCCCACCCCGTACCGCTTGGCCTTCGCCACGGCCAGGGCCATCGCCTGGTCGGACGTCACCTGCCCGAGGGCGTGCCCGGCGTCCAGCACGGCGACCGCGCCCAGGTCCGCGACGACCTCGGCGGCCTCCTTCCGCGACACCGAGCCGGCCAGCACCCGGTCCACGTACATCGGCACGAGCATGACCCCGTGCGAGGACACCCCCCGCAGGTCCGCCTCGACGAGCGACTCGGCCACGACCGAGGCCGCCTCCGCGCCGAAGCCGACCGCCCGGAACACCCGCACCACCGAGTCCAGCAACCAGTCGGCTTCCACGGTCCCGTCGGGGTTCTCCTGAACCACCGTCACGCCTCTCACCTCAACTCCTCGAGCGATGCGGCGATTTTGCTGATATCTCGTATCAAATGTCAACTATCACCGAGATGTTAACTAGTTGATCAAGAACCGCCTCAGCGCACGGAACCCTTACGGCACAGGGCTTTCCGCCACTCCGAGGACCTGCGGGAAATCCTTCGACGAGGCGGAAAATTCCTCACCGCGGCCGCCTCTCCCGCCGGCGCGCAACACACCCGACATCTACTTTCCGGAATCAGGCCGACACCCAGGGAGATATGCGGGCCTGGAACTGCAACTTTCAAAACGCCTAAAAGATGACAAATCACCCGCACATCGCCGTGGCGAACTCCCTCGGAAAGCGAGAAACCGCCGGTGGCTCAGGCGTCGAGATAGTGCAGGATGGCCAGGACTCGGCGGCTGTAGTCGGGGTCGCGCGGAAGTTCCAGCTTGTCCATGAGGGCGTTGATGTGTTTTTCGACGGTGCTCAGCGACACGTACAGGCGGGCGGCGATGGCGGCGTTGGCGTAGCCCTGGGCGAGGTGCCGCAGCACCTCCGACTCGCGGGGGCTCAGCCTGCTCAGGGGGTCCGCGCGGGTGGTGCGCAGGAGCAGCTGGCGGACCACTTCGGGGTCGAAGGCCGTGCCGCCCGCGTGGATGCGCTCCAGGGCGTCGAGGAAGTCGGCCACTTCCGAGACGCGGTCCTTGAGCAGGTAGCCCAGGCCCTGGGCGTCGCCTGCGAGGAGCCGGGCGGCATAGGTCTTCTCCACGTACTGCGACAGCACGAGGACGCCGACGCCCGGATGGCTCTCGCGGACGGCCAGCGCCGCGCGCAGCCCTTCGTCCGTGTGCGTCGGCGGCATGCGCACATCGATCACCGCGACGTCCGGCGGCCGCTCGCCGACCGCCTCGAGCAGCGCACGCCCGTCGCCGACGGCCGCGGTGACCTCGTGCCCGGCGTCGGCGAGCAGCCGGGTCAGGCCCTCGCGGAGCAGCACCGAGTCGTCGGCCAGGATCAGCCGCACGGGACCTCCTTGGGCAGCACGGCCGCGATCCGGGTGGGGCCGCCCGGCGGGCTGTCGACGGTGAGCGCCCCGTCCAGCGCCCGGACGCGCCGGGCGAGCCCGGACAGCCCGCCCCCGCCGGGGTCGGCGCCGCCCGTCCCGTCGTCGGTGACGGCCACCCGCACCGTCGGCCCGTCCTCCTCCACCACGACCCGGACGGCGCTCGCGCCCGCGTGCTTGACCGCGTTGGTGATCGCCTCGCGGACGATGAAGTACAGGGCGGTCTCGATCGGGGAGGCGGGCCGCCCGGACAGCCCGTAGCGCACGGTCACCGGCACGCCGGACCGTTCGGCGATGCCCGCGAGCGCGGCGGGCAGCCCCAGCTCGTCGAGCGCGGTCGGGTAGATCCGCCAGGCGACGCTGCGCAGCTCGTCCAGGAGCCGGCGCGACTCGGCGCAGGCCTGGGCGACGAGTTCGCGGGTCCTGGCCGGGTCGGCGCTGTGCTCGGCGCGGCCGAGCAGCATGGCCAGCGCCACCCCCCGCTGCTGGACGCCGTCGTGCAGGTCGCGCTCGATCCTGCGCCGCTCGTCGTCCACGGCGCGGACGATGTCCGACCGGGTCGAGGTCAGCTCGGCGATGCGCCGGCGCATCCGCTCCGGGCTGCCCGGCCCCAGGAGCCGGTCGGCCAGCCTGCGCTCCGCGGCACCGATGGCCAGCGCTCCCGCCAGGCTCAGCACGAGCAGGAATCCGCCCACCAGCACCGCCATGACGCCGATGTTGCTGGTGACCTTCACGCCCGGCAGGTCGAACGGCACGGATCGGCTCCCGCCGACGAAGAGGTCGCGCAGCCCGCCGGACAGGAGAAGGACGCCGAGGAGCAGCCCGGAGAGCACGACGTATCCCGCCGCGAGTCCCGCGATGGCGCGCACCGCGAGAAAGCCGTACCCGCCGCCTTCGGCCGTCCGGTGCCCCAGCCAGGTGGCGAGCCGGGCGCGTTCGAGTGCCAGCAGCCGTTCCGCGGCCCGGTCGCAGGCGGGCCGCGCCGCCGGGACCAGCCGGGCGGGCCAGGCCGCGCAGAGGAACACCAGCTCGACGACGCCGAGGATCGCGCCCGCCGGCACTCCCACCAGAGCTCGCATTCCACGTCGACCTGCCACGATCCGCAGTCTAGGCAGCGCGTCGCCCGCGCGGACATGGCGGTTTTCCGTAACGAACGCGGCGAATTCCCGCCATGGTGCCGGGCCGCGGCCGGTCATTAGCTTCGGCGAATGCTCAGAACCGCTCTCGCCGCACTCGCCCTCGCCCTGGTCCCCGGTGCCTCCGCGCCGGTCCCCCCGCCGGCTCCCGCGTCGGTCGACGCCTACGTGGAGCGGTACCGGGAGGCCACGGGACTGCCGGGCGTCGCGGTAACGATCACCAAGGGGACCGAGGTCGTCCACTCCGCCGGATACGGCAGGACCGCCACCGGTGATCCCGTCACGGCCGGCACTCCCATGGCGGTGGCCTCGGTCAGCAAGTCCTTCACCTCCCTGGCCGTGATGCAGCTGGTCGAGCGGGGACGGGTGGACCTCGACCAGCCGGTGCGCCGCTACCTGCCCGAGTTCACGATGGCCGACCCCCGGGCCGCGAGGATCACCGTGCGGCAGCTGCTCCACCAGACCTCGGGCATGGCCGACTCGGCCTTCCGCGAGAAGAGCGAGCCCCAGCCGCAAACGCTCCGGGGCGCGGTGGCCAGGCTCCGGACGGCGAAGCTCGCCGCCGATCCCGGCACCGTCTTCAGCTACCACAACACCAACTACCAGGTCGCCGCGCGGCTCGTCGAGGTGGTCGCCGGACGGCCGTTCGCCGCCTACCTGGACGCGCACGTGTTCGAGCCCCTCGGCATGCGCGACAGCATGACGATCGACACCGACCGCGATCTGCCCGCCAGCGCACGCGGCCACCTGTACGTCCTCGGACAGCCCGTCGCGCTGCCGGAGCCCACCGGTTTCGGCAACGGCTCCGGCGGGGTCATCACCACCGCCGACGACATGGCCCGGTGGCTGATCGCGCAGCACTCCGGCGTCCTGTCCCCGCAGGGCGTCGAGGAGATGCGCACCCCCTCCGAGCAGAACACCGGGTACGCGCTCGGCTGGGACCTCTCGAAGACCGAGGGCGGCACCCCCGTGCTCCAGCACGGCGGCGACCTGTTCACCTCCACCGCCTACCAGCTGCTGATGCCCGGCTCGGGATACGGCATCGCCGTCATGGCCAACACCGGCATGTTCTTCTCCGACGCGAGCTCCCTCATGGACGGCCTGGTCGCCCTCGTCGAGGGCCGCACCCCTCCCCCGCCTCCCTCCTCGGCGTCCCTCCTCCTCACCGACCTGTTCTTCGTGCTGCTGACCCTGGTGACCGCCGGGCTCGCGGTCCGGGGCGTGCTCCGCTCCCGGCTCCGGACCGAGCGCCTTAGGGTGTGGCGGCTGGTCCCCTACTTCGCCCCGCTCGCGTTGTGCCTGACGCTCGTCCCGATCCACCGCGTGCTGGCGCGCGGCCGCGACGCCATGTGGATCCAGCTGGCCTACCTCTACCCGACCTTCACGATCTGGCTGGTGACGGCCTCGGCCGCGTGCCTGGCGGTCGTGGCCGCGCGCCTCTGGGGAGCCGCGCGGGGCGTCAGCTCCTGCCCGCGGTGAGTTCGTCGATGATGGCGGCGAAGTCGTCGGTCTGGAACGACTGGTGCTCGGCCGTCAGCGCGAAGTCGAGGGTGGCCAGGACGGCGCGTTCCAGGTGGAGGTTGAGGAGGCGCTTGGTGCTCTCGACGGCCTGGCGCGGGAGCTCGGCGATCCGCTGGGCGCACTCCGTCGCCTCGGACAGGGGGTCGGCGGACACGTGGTTGGCCAGGCCCATCTGGACGGCGCGGTCGGCGGGGATGCGGGCGCCGGTGAGGGCGTACTCCTTGGCCAGGAGCAGGCTGGTGTGCAGGGGCCAGGTGAGGGGGCCGCCGTCGGCGGCGACCAGGCCGACCTGGACGTGCGGGTCGGCGAGGTAGGCGGCCTCGGACATGTAGACGACGTCGCTGAGGGCGACGAGGCTGCAGCCCAGGCCCACGGCGGGGCCGTTGACGGCCGCGACCACCGGGACGCGGCAGCGGGCCATGCCCAGGACCAGGTCGCGGCCGTGCGCGATGGTGGAGGCGCGCAGCTCGGGGTCGTCGCGCAGCTCCTTGAGATAGGCGAAGTCGCCGCCCGCCGAGAAGGCCTTGCCCGCGCCGGTGAGGACGGCGGCGCGGGCGGCGCGGTCCTCGCTGAGCTGGGGCCACAGGCGGGCCAGGCCGGTGTGCAGGGCGTCGTTGACGGCGTTGAGGGCCTCGGGGCGGTTCAGGGTGATGATCCGCAGCGGGCCTTCCTCGCGGACTTCGATCTCCTTGGGCACGTCGTACATGTCAGGCTCCCAATCCGAGGATGCGCGAGGCGATGATGTTCTTCTGGATCTGCGAGGTGCCGCCCATGACGCTCTGCGCGCGGCTGTAGAGGTAGGTGCCGAGCAGCTCGGGGTCGCGGGTGCCGGCGACGGCCAGGGCCGCGTGCCCGACGGACTGCTCGGTCCACGTCATGAGCAGCTTGTCCAGGGAGCCGTCGGGGCCGTGCTCGACGCCGTCGAGCCGCTCCGACAGGCGCCGCCGCACGTGCAGGCGCAGCATCTCGGTCTCCACCGCCGCCCACGCCAGCTCCTCGGGCACCTCCCCCTCCCCCACCCGGTCCAGCAGTTGGCGGACGGTCTTGCCGTAGCGGGCGGAGTAGCCCAGTTCGGCGGGCTCGCGCTCGTGCCCGACGATGGTCATCGCCAGCTTCCAGCCCTCGCCGGGCGCGCCGACCATCCGGTCCGCGGGGACGCGCACGCCGTCGAAGAGGACCTGGCCGAACTCGGTGGTCACCCCGTTCATCATCTGCAGCGGGCGCTGCTCGATGCCGGGCTGGTCCATCGAGACGACGAAGCCGGACAGGCCCTTGTGGCGGGGCGCGTCCGGGTCGGTGCGGGCCAGCAGCAGGCACCAGTCGGCGACGTCGGAGTAGCTCGTCCAGATCTTGTGCCCGTGGACGACGTACTCGTCGCCGTCGCGGACGGCCGTCGTGGTCAAAGACGCCAGGTCCGAGCCCGCGCCGGGCTCGCTGAAGCCCTGGCACCAGCGCTCGGTCCCATCGATCATGCCGGGGAGGAAGCGGCTCCGCAGCTCCGGTGAGCCGTGCCGGCCCAGGCCCTGCATGAGGTAGCCGAGACTGGGCCGGGGCGGGGCCCCGGCGCGGGCCAGCTCCTCGTCGAGGATGACGTCGTAGACGGGCGGCAGCTCGTGCCCGCCGTACTCCTTCGGCCACGACAGGCCGAAGAACCCGGCGGAGTACAGCGCCTGGTGCCATTCGCCCTGTCTGCGCCAGTACTCGTCTCCCGACGTGGGGAAGTCCCCGGCGGTCTCCGCGAGCCAGGACCGCAGCCGCTCCCGGAAGTCCGCCTCCTCGGGCGAGTCACGAAAGTCCACGGCTGATCTCCTTCAGGCTCACGGGGAACAGGTCGGTGGAGGTCAGCGCCCGCCGCAGGTGGACGTGGGCCAGGCACTCCCAGGTGTTGCCGATGCCGCCGTGCACCTGCACGGACGTCTCGCAGATGGTCCGCGCGGCGCGGGCGCAGTAGGCCTTGGCGATCCGCGCGGCGTGCAGCGCCTCGGCGGGCTCCAGCTCGTCGACGGCCCAGGCGGCGTGCCGCAGCACGCTCACCGACCCCTCGATCAGCGCGAGGGACTCGGCGAGCAGGTGGGCGACCGCCTGGTAGGAGCCGATCGTCTTCCCGTACTGCTCGCGGACCTTGGCGTAGTCGCAGGCGAGCGCGTGCGCGCCGCGCGACGTGCCCACCAGGTCGGCGGCGGTGACGACCAGCGCCAGCGCCCGCCACCGGTCCGCGTCGTCCGGGGCCAGCTCGCCGGCGGGTTCGAGCGGGCCGACGACCTCGGCGGTCCGGCGGGTCAGGTCGGCTCCGGGCGTGCGGGTGCCGACGCGCCCGGCCAGCAGGCGGACGCCCTCCAGGGTGAGCACCCGTTCGGCGCCCCGCGCGTCCAGCGCCTCGGCGCCGACCGCGACGGTCCACGGCCCGCCGCCGACGCCGGCGCGCCTGCGCAGGTCGTCGGCGAGCACCGGGCCCAGGAAGGGCGCGTCGACGAGGCCGCGGCCGAACTCCTCGGCGACGAGCGCGACCTCGACCCCGGAGGCCCCGTCGGAGCGGAGGGTGCGCCAGCCCGTGGCGGCGACGGCCTTCTCCAGCCGCGCCGCCCGCTCGGCGTCGTCCAGGTCGTGGACGGAGCCGGGCCCCAGGTCGGCGGCGAGCCGGGCGGCGGCGTCCCGCAGCTCCCGCTGCTCAGTGGTCAGACGTGCGTCCATGACGCTCCTTCAGCACTCGGCGCAGCACCTTGCCGGAGGGCAGGCGCGGGATCTCGGCCACGAGCACCACCTCGCGCGGCCGTTTGTAGGAGGCGAGCCGCTCGCCGACCAGCGCGATGAGCTCGGCCGGGTCGACAGCCCCCTCGGGCGCGACGGCCGCCACGATCGCCTCGCCGTTCGCGGCGTCGGGAACGCCGTACACCGCGCAGTCGGCGACGGACGGGTGCCCGTGCAGGACGGCCTCGACCTCGGCGGGCGCCACCTGGAAGCCGCGCACCTTGATCATCTCCTTGGAGCGGTCGGTGAGCCGCACCCAGCCGTCCGCGTCCACGCTGCCGACGTCGCCGGTGCGGTACCAGCCGCCGTCGAACGCGCCGGGCGTGGCCTCCTCGGGCAGGTATCCGGCCATCAGCGACGCCGCGCGCGCCTGGATCTCCCCGGTCTCGCCGGGGGCGACCGGCTCGCCCGTCTCCAGCGACACCACGCGCAGCTCCACGCCGGGCGCGGCGCGGCCCGCGCTGTCCAGCCGCGCGCCCTCGACGGGGTTGCAGGCGATGACGGGCAGCTCACTGGCCCCGTAGGCGGGCATCCAGCCCACGCCGGTCCGCCGGGTGACGGCCTCGGCGACGCTCGGTGTCACCGGCGTCGCGCCCCACATGATGTAGCGCAGCGACGAGAAGTCGTAGGACTCCAGCTTCGGGTGGGAGGCCAGGGCCAGCGCGATCGGCGCGACCGCCATCTCCACGGTGATCCGGTCGCTCCCGATGCACTCCAGCATCCGCTCCAGGTCGAACCGGCGGTGCAGCCGCAGCCAGGCGCCGGTCTCCAGCGCGGTGACGATGTTGAGGATGCCCAGGATGTGCGAGGGCGGCGTGGTCACCTGGATCCGGTCGTGCTCCGTCAGCTCCAGCACCCGCCGCCAGTGCTCGACGGCGGCGCCGAACGAGGCGTGGGTGTGCCGCACGGCCTTGGGCATGCCGGTCGTGCCGGAGCTGAACACCAGCAGGGCGTCCGAGCCGGGCTCGTGGCCGGGGAACGGGCCGCGGCCGGGTTCGAGCGGCTCGTCCAGGTGCAGCATCGGCATCAGCTCGGCCAGCACCGGATGGTCGCCCACCGCGTGCGACGGCCGGGTGACCGCGACGGCGTGCTCGGCCTCGGCCCGCTTCCACGCCGGGCTGAACAGCACGACCGCCGCGCCCAGCCGCCAGACCGCCTGCACCGCCGTCACGAACTCGGGCCGGTTGGACGACATGAGCGCGACCCGGCCCCCCGGACGCACCCCCCGCCGCGCCAGTTCCCCGGCGAGGGCGTCGGCCATCGCGTCCAGCCGGGAAAGGGTGTACTCCTCGCCGTCGAAGGCGAGCGCGATCCGTTCGCTCATGCCGCGTCCTTCCCGCTCGGCAGGCCCCCGTGCTCGCCCAGCCGGGGCGGGGGGCGGTAGTCGGGTTCGTGGCCGGAGACCCGGACGGAGCCGCCGACCAGGCGGAAGCCGCCGGCCTCCACGACCATCTCCGGGGTGGCCTCCAGGGCTTCGGGCAGTGTGCGGACGGCGGCCGCGGGCACTCCCGACGGGCGGAGGCGGGCTTCCCAGGAGGCGGCGGTGTCCGTGGCCAGCGCCTTCGTCACGACGTCCAGCACCTCTTCGCGCCGTGCCGCGCGTTCGGCCATCGTGGTGAAGCCCTCGATGCCGGCCTCGGCCGCGAACGACCTCCAGAAGCCGTCGTGGGTGACGAACAGGGCCAGGTGGCCTTCGGCCGTCGGGAAGAGCTGGGCCGGGACGTAGTAGGAGTGCGCGCCGTTGGGCAGGCGGCGCGGCTCCGTCCCCTCGTTGAGGTAGGCGGACGCGCGGTAGTTGAGCTGGGAGAGCATCACGTCCCGCAGCGACACCTCGACCTGGCCGCCGCGCCCGGAGACGATCTGGGCGAGCAGCCCGATCGCGGCGGTCAGGCCGGAGGAGTTGTCGGCCGAGGAGTAGCCGGGCAGCGTCGGCGGCCCGTCCGGGTCCCCGGTGAGGGAGGCGACGCCGGTGGAGGCCTGGACGACGTAGTCGAAGGCCGGGTCGTCGCCCGCGTCCATGCCGAAGCCGGTGAGCGCCACGCACACGATGCGCTCGTTCCAGCGCCTGAGGTCCTCGTAGGTCAGGCCCAGCCGGCGGATCGCCGACGGCTTCAGGTTCACCAGCAGCGCGTGGGACTCCGCCACGAGTTCGCCCAGGCGCTCCCGGCCCGCCTCGGAGTTCAGGTCGAGGCACACGCTGCGCTTGCCCCGGTTGAGGCTGGCGAAGTAGGCGTCGCCGACCTGCCGGGAGATGTCCCCGCCGGGCGGCTCGATCTTGGTGACCTCGGCGCCGAGGTCGGCGAGCACCATCGTCGCGTACGGCCCGGCCAGCATGTGGCCGACCTCCAGGATCCGGATGCCCGCCAGCGGTCCCGCGCTCACCGGAATCCCTTCGCGAGCTCGGAGATCATCTCCCGGGTCCGGTACTTGGAGGCGACCAGCTCGTCACGGGTGTCGCCGATCGGCAGCAGGCGCACCGACAGGTCGGTGACGCCCGCGTCGGCGAACCGCCGGAAGCGCGCCGCGATCGCTTTCTCGTCACCGGCGGCGCACAGGCCGCCCACGTCCTTGATGTCGCCGTACTCCAGCAGCCGCTGGTAGTTCGGCGAGATCTCCGCCTCGCCCAGGATCCGGTTGGCGCGTTCGCGCGCCTCGTCGACGCGGGAGGGCTCGCACAGGCAGACGGGGATGCCCGCGACGATACGGGGCGCCGGGCGCCCGGCCTCCTCGGCCGCGCTCGTGATGCGCGGCACGACGTGGTCGGCGACCGCCCTCTCGTCGGCCATCCACAGCACCGTGCCGTCGGCGTGCGCGCCCGCCAGCTTCAACATGACCGGGCCGAGCGCGGCGACCAGCACCGGCATCGGCGACACCGGGCCGAGGTCCAGCGGGTTGTGCACCAGGAACGTCTCGTTCTCCACGTCCACCGGGCCCGGCCCGTTCAGCGCCGCGCGCAGGACCTCCAGGTAGTCGCGCGTGTAGGCCGCGGGACGCTCGTAGGGCAGGCCGAGCATGTCCCGGACGATCCAGTGGTGGGACGGCCCGACGCCCAACGCCAGCCGTCCGCCGGCCGCGGCCTGCGCGGACAGCGCCTGCCGGGCCAGCGCGATCGGGTGCTGGGCCTGCAGCGGCACGACCGCCGTCCCCAGTTCGATGCGCGAGGTCCGCGCGCCCATCAGGGCCACCGCGGTCAGCGCGTCGAAGTCCGTCGGGACCTGCGGGATCCACGCGCTGTCCATCCCCGCGGCCTCGGCCCACTCTATGTCGGCGAGCAGCCTGGCGACCTTGCGGGCGCCGTCCCCCCGCTCCGCCCCGATCATCACACCGATCCGCACGTCTCCTCCTTCTTGTCGAAACCGGTCGCTCAGGGCGAGGCGGGCGCGGCGGTCAGCGCGCGCACCCGTTCCACCAGGACGTCCAGGGGCGTGCCGGTCGGGAAGACGGCGGCGGCTCCCGCCTCCTCCAGCTTCGGCACGTCGCCCGCGGGGATGGTCCCGCCGACGATGACCGCGATGTCCGAGGCGCCGGCGGCGCGCAGCGCCTCGACGGTCCGCGCGGTCAGCGCGACGTGCGCGCCGGACAGGATGCTGAGGCCGACGACGGCCACGTCCTCCTGCAGGGCGATCGCCACGATGTCGTCGACCTTCTGCCGGATGCCGGTGAAGACGACTTCGAAGCCGGCGTCCCGCAGCGTGCGGGCGACGATCTTGGCGCCGCGATCGTGGCCGTCCAGGCCGGGCTTGGCGACGAGGACTCTGGTCGGCATCAGAACACCACCGGTTGCTGGAATTCGCCCCAGACGCCCTTGAGGGCGGCGACCATCTCGCCGACCGTGCAGTAGGCGCCGGCGCAGTCGATCAGGGGACCCATGAGGTTGTCGGTGCCCTCCGCGGCACGGGAGAGCGCGGAGAGCGCGGCGCGGACGGCCGCGGGATCGCGTTCGGCCTTGACCTTGGCCAGCCGCTTGAGCTGGCGTTCGCGGCCCTCGGCGTCGAGCTCGTAGGTGGCCAGGTCCGGCGCGGGCTCGTCGGAGGTGAAGCGGTTGACGCCCACGACCGGGCGCTCGCCGCCCTCGACCTGCTGGTGGATCTTGTAGGCCTCATCGGCGATGAGGCCCTGGAGGTAGCCGTCCTCGATGGCGCGGACCATGCCGCCGTGCCGTTCGAGGTCGGCCATGATCTCGACGATCCGCTCCTCGGTGGCGTCGGTGAGCGCCTCGACGAAGTAGGAGCCGCCGAGCGGGTCCACCACGCGGGTCACGCCGGTCTCGTAGGCGAGGATCTGCTGGGTGCGCAGCGCGAGCGTCGCCGACTCCTCGCTCGGCAGCGCGAACGGCTCGTCCCAGGCGGCGGTGAACATCGACTGGACGCCGCCCAGCACCGAGGCGAGCGACTCGTAGGCCACCCGGACGATGTTGTTCTGCGCCTGGGGCGCGTACAGGGAGGCGCCGCCGGAGACGCAGCCGAAGCGGAACATCGACGCCTTGTCCGAGGACGCCCCGTAGCGCTCCCGGACGATCGTCGCCCAGCGACGGCGGCCCGCCCGGTACTTGGCGACCTCCTCGAAGAAATCGCCGTGCGTGTAGAAGAAGAAGGAGACCTGCGGCGCGAACTGCTCGATCGTCATCCGGCCGCGCTCGATGACGGTGTCGCAGTAGGTGACGCCGTCGGCGAGGGTGAAGGCCATCTCCTGCACGGCGTTGGCGCCCGCGTCGCGGAAGTGCGCCCCGGCCACGGAGATGGCGTTGAAGCGCGGCACCTCCGCGGCGCAGAACTCGATGGTGTCGGCGATCAGCCGCAGGGACGGCTCGGGCGGCCAGATCCAGGTGCCGCGCGAGGCGTACTCCTTGAGGATGTCGTTCTGGATCGTGCCGGTGAGCTTGGCCCGGGGCACTCCCTTCTTCTCCGCGGCGGCCACGTAGAACGCCAGCAGGATCGCGGCGGTGCCGTTGATGGTGAAGCTCGTGCTGATCTCGTCCAGCGGGATGCCGTCGAAGAGGACCTCGGCGTCGGCGAGGGTGTCGATGGCGACGCCGACCCGGCCGACCTCCTCGCTCACCTCGGGGTCGTCGGAGTCGTAGCCGCACTGCGTGGGCAGGTCCAGCGCCACCGACAGGCCGGTGCCGCCCTGGGCCAGCAGGTAGCGGTAGCGCTCGTTGGACTCCTCGGCGGTGCCGAAGCCGGAGTACTGGCGGAACGTCCACATCTTCTTGCGGTAGCCGGCGGCGAAGTTGCCGCGGGTGAAGGGGAAGGAGCCGGGGCCGGGCGGGTCGGCGCGCCGGTCCTCCGGGCCGTACACCGGTTTCAGGGGGATGCCGGACGAGGTCCGGTCGAAGTCGTTCATGGGGGTGTCACTCTCCGTGCGAGGCGCTGAACCGCAGCGTCCGCATCTCCGGGGCCGGGTTCGCCCGCACCGAGTCCGACAGGGTGAACCCGCCGCCCGCGGCGAACTCGAACATCCCGTTGACGACGGCGTCCAGGTCCGCGCCCTCGATCTCGTACAGGGCCACGTAGGGGTCGCCCGCCTTGAGCGGGGCGTAGCGCCGGGCGCTGACGAAGCCCGGCAGCGCGCACACCTCGGGCATGTGCACCTTCTCGTACCAGGTGTTGAACTCCGCCTCCCGCTCCGGCGACGCCGGATGGCTGGCGACGTAGAAAATTCCTCGTTCCATGTGTCACTCCCTGTCGGCGGGGCCTGCTGCTGCTTGCGGCGCGGAGCCCAGCGCGCCGGCGAGGGAGGCCAGCCCGGCCTCCAGCGCGCCGAGGTCGCCGCCGAGCTCCGCGGAGATCTTCTTGACGTGCGCCACGTCCTTGCCGAGGAACTCGGCCGTGCTCGCGGTGAACCGCGCGACCGAGCCGCGGGAGGCGACGCCCGCCAGCGCGCGGCTCGTGGAGCTGCCGTGCGGCAGCGCCCGCAGGAGCGCCTCCTCCGGCAGGCCCCACTGGGCGGCCAGCCCGACCGTGTCGGCCAGCAGCCCGAGCTGGGCGGCGAACAGCGCGTTGTTGAGGAGCTTCACCCGCTGCCCCGAGCCCAGCGGGCCGACGTGCAGGACGGGGTCGCCGTAGGCGTCCAGCGCGGGCCGCATCCGCTCCACCGCGTCGGCCGGGCCGCCCGCGAAGAGCGTCAGCCGTCCGGCGGCGACGTCGTGCGGCCCGCCGCTGACCGGGACGTCGAGCACCTCGATCCCCCGGGGCGCGGCCTCGGCCGCGACGGCCTCGGCCGTGGCGGGGCTGCCGGTGGTGTGCACGACGAGCACGGACCCGGACGGCATCGCGTCGAGCAGCCCGCCGCCCAGGCACGCTTCGCGCACCTGCTCGTCGGTGAAGACGCACACCAGGACGGCGTCCGCGTCCGCTCCGGCCTCCGCGAGGCCGTCCGCGGCGCGCAGGCCCTCCTCTTCCAGGGACCGGCGTGCCGGCTCCGAACGTGCCAGTACCCGCACGTCATGGCCCGCTTCGGCGAGCCTGCGCGCCATGGGGCGGCCCATCCGCCCGGCGCCGATGAATCCGAGGCGCATCTCCACTCCTGTCCTCAGCGGTGCTCTGATCCGGAATCGGAGCGGGGCGCGGCCGCCACCCGCCGCCGCACCTGCTTGATCAGGCGGGTGAGCTCGTAGGCGACGAGCCCCGCGTTCCCGCCGGCGTCGGCCAGCACGGCCAGGCAGCTTCCCTGGCCCGCGGGCATCACGAAGAACAGCCGGTCGTCCAGCTCCACGAAGGCCTGGCGCACCCGCTCACCGCCGAAGTGCTCGCGCGCGCCGTTGGACAGGCTGTGGAAACCCGACGCCAGCGCCGCGAGGAACTCCGCGCCGCGCGGCGCGATGTTCCCCGACGCGCCCATCACCAGCCCGTCCCGGGACAGCAGGACCGCCTGGTGGATCTCGCCGACCCGGTCGACCAGGTCGTCGAGCAGCCAGTCGAACTCGTGCGCGTTCCGTCCCGCGTTCATCGCCGCCTCCTCGTCTCGTCCGGGTCGTCCAGTTCGTCGTCCGGGCCGTCGTCCTCGCGCGCCTGCAGCCAGCCGGACTGCAGCGAGGACATCAGGCTGCGGCTGTGCTCGGGATCCGGCTCGTCGAAGGCCGCCTCGGCCGGCTCCTCCACCGTCTTCCAGGAGGGCGAGGAGCGGTCGCGCAGCTGGGGCGCCAGGTTCTCCTGCCGCCTCCGCCGCGGAAGCCGTCCCGGCTCCCCTCCCGAGGACGCCGCCGCTCCGGGAGGCGTCGACTGAGCAGGAGGCGGAGCGGGAGCCGGGGCGGGCGGCGGAGGCGGGGCGAGGGCGGAGGGCGCCGCACGCCTCGCCTCGCGCACGGGCGGAGCGGGCGGAGCCGTGTGCCGCGCCGGAGCCTGGGGGCGCCGGGCGGCGGACAGCGCCGGATGCCGCTCCCCTTCGGCGACCGCCTTCCCGTGCGCCCTGTCCCCGGCCACCACCAGGGGCCGCGGGACCAGCACGATCGCGGTGGTGCCCCCGTAGGCGGAGGGCTGGAGCCGCACCTTGATCTCGTGCAGCGCCGCCAGCCGCGCCACGACGAAGAGCCCGAGCCGGTCGGTGTCGGCGAGGTCGAACTCCACCGGTTCGGCCAGCCGCTGGTTCAGCTCCGCCAGCTCCTCGGCGTCCAGGCCCAGGCCGCGGTCGATCACCTCGATCACCAGCCCGTTGGCCACCAGGTCCGCCTTCACCGTCACCTCGGTGGTCTTCGGGGAGAAGGACGTGGCGTTCTCGATCAGCTCGGCCAGCAGGTGGATCACGTCGGTGACGACGTCGCCGTCCACCGAGGACGCGTCCGCCGAAGGCGTGGCCTCCACCTCCACCCGGACGTAGTCCTCCACCTCGGCGACGGCCGCGCGCATCAGGTCCTCGACCGGGGCGGGGCGGTCCCAGGCGCGCGTCGTCTGCGCGCCCGACAGGATGACCAGGCCCTCGGCGTGGCGGCGCATGCGGGTGGTGAGGTGGTCGAGCCGGAACAGCGCCTCCAGCTCCTCGGGGCTGGAGGCCCTGCGCTCCATCTCGTCCAGCAGCCGCAGCTGGCGGTGGAGCAGCGACTGGCTGCGCCAGGACAGGTTGACGAAGACGCGGTTGATGCTGGAGCGCAGCTCGGCCTCGCCGACCGCGGTGCCGACCGCCGTCCGCTGCACCGTCGCGAACGCGTCGGCGACCAGGGCGACCTCCCGCGTCCGGCCCGCCGGGGGCCGCGGCGCCTCGGCCTCCACGTCCACCTTCTCGCCGCGGCGCAGACGCGCCACCACCCGGGGCAGCCGCTCGTGGGCGAGCTCCTGCGCCATGCTCTGCAGTGCGCGCAGCTCGCGGGCGAGCCGTCCGGCGAACAGCAGCGAGACCGCGACCGAGACGGCCACCGCCAGCAGGCCGACCCCGCCGGCCAGGTAGAACCGCGTCATGATCTCCGCGCGGACCGGTTCGAGCTGCTGCTTCTCCAGCACCTTGCTCGCCTGGTCGTTGGTACCCAGCCAGGCCGGGGTCAGCTGCGCCAGCGCGGCCTTCCACTCGCCCTGCCGGGGCACGGCGCCGCGCCGCACCAGGCCGTCCTCCAGCGCGCGGTAGGAGGTGTAAGGCGCCGACGCCGCGAACCGCTGCAGGATCAGGGAGATCTTCCCCTCCACCCCGGCGCGCGCGAGCCCGAAGAACTCCTCCTGGCTCCCGGCCCAGCGGGCGAACGCCATGCGGTGGTCCAGGCCCGCGGTCCTGGACCTGGCGGTCGCCAGCAGCGCGTCCTGGCGCAGGACGAAGTCGTACGACCAGTAGAGGTAGAGCAGCGAGTTGCTGTGCCGGTAGACCCCGACGTCGTCGACGCTCGCCAGGGTCGTCATCAGGTGGATCGAGCCGTCGATGAGCTCGCTGTAGCCGTCGATGGCCCGTAGCGGGGTGGTCCGCTTCGCCTCGATCTCGGAGCGCAGCGCGCCGAGGCCGTCGTAGGAGTCGTTGAGCGCCGTCAGCCGCTGCGCCACCGCGCCCGTGACGACCCTTCCCACCTCCGGGGACAGCGCCGCTCTGCGGAAGACGGCCAGCTGGGCATCGGTCACGGCCGCCTTCTCCCGGAACACCCGGGCGTTCTTCTCCCCGGGGAAGGCCAGCAGGAGCGCCGCGGCCGCCCGCTCCTCCTGGACGTTGTGCATGAGGAGCCCGGAGGGCACGCCGATCTTGTCGTAGACGGTGGAGAAGTCGCCGCGCGCCAGCGCGTCGGAGAGCGTCGAGGCGGTGGAGAAGATCCACAGCCCCACCAGCGAGGCCAGCGGGATCACCAGGAGGATCCCGATCCTGCGCCGGATCGGCAGCGTGCGCAGCCGCTTGCGGGAGCTCATTGCAGGCGGTCCTTCATCACCTTTCCGGTGGCGTTGAGGGGGAGCTCCTCACGGAACACCACGGAGCGGGGCGCCTTGTAGCCCGCCATGCGCTCCCTGCTCCAGGCGATCAGCTCCTCCTCGGCCACCGGCTCGCGCGGCACGACGAAGGCCTTGCAGACCTGGCCGAGCCGCTCGTCGGGAACGCCGATGACGGCGGCCTGGGCGACGGCCGGGTGCTCCATCAGGAAGTCCTCGACCTCGGCGGGGTAGACGTTGAAGCCGCCGACGATGAACATGTCCTTCTTGCGGCCGATGATCTTCAGCCTGCCGCCGTCGTCCAGCGAGCCGAGGTCGCCGGTGCGCAGCCAGCCGTCGGCGTCGACCGCCTCGGCCGTGGCCTCCGGGTCGTCGAGGTAGCCGCGCATCACGCTGTAGCCGCGCACGAGCACCTCGCCGTCGTCGGCGATGCGCACCTCGACGCCGTCGCAGGGGGTGCCGACGGTGGTGGCGATGTGCTCGAAGGAGTCGCCGGGCCGGGAGGCGGTGGCCGTCCCCGCCTCGGTCAGGCCGTAGCCGGTCATGATCGAGGTGAAGGGCAGTTCGGTGCTGACCCGGCGGATGAGCTCGACCGGGATGTCGGCGGCGCCGGTCACGGCCACCCGCAGCGAGGAGATGTCGCGCCCCGCCCGGACGCCGCGGTCGCCGGGGACGGCCAGCAGCGAGTGGTAGACCGTGGGCGCGCCGGGCAGCACCGTCACCTTCTCGCGCTCCACCAGGTCCAGGACCTGGTCGACGTCGAAGACCGGCACCGGCAGGATGGTCATGCCCCGGATGAGGGACGCGACGCAGCCCGCCTTGTAGCCGAAGGTGTGGAAGAACGGGTTGACGATGAGGTAGCGGTCGCCTTCGCGCGTCCCGGCCAGGTCGCACCACTCGGCGTACAGCCGGAGCGTCTGGCGGTGGCTCATCATGACGCCCTTGGGGCGGCCGGTCGTCCCGGAGGTGAAGATGACGTCGGCGATGTCGTCGCCGCTCACCTTCCGTTCGAAGGGCGAGCCGCTGGACAAGAAGTCCGACTTCAGGTCGATCACCGGGACGCCGTCCGGCGCGGTGTACTCCTGGTCGAGGAAGCCCTGCTGCACCAGGACGAGCTTGGCGCCGCTGCGGCGGACGACGTCGCCGGCCTCCTCGGCCTTGAACCGGGTGTTGACCGGCACCAGCACGCCGCCGGCGGTCACCAGGCCGAACGCCGCGATGATCCACTCGGCCGAGTTGGGCGCCCAGACCGCCGCCCGGTCGCCCTTGCCGATCCCCGCCTCGGCGAACGCGCCGGCCGCCGTGCGGACCCGTTCGGCCAGTTCGGTGAAGGTGAGCCGGAGCGGCCCGTCCACGACCGCTTCGGCGTCGCCGAAGCGGTCGGACGAGCTGAGCACCATCTCGGGGATGGTGTCCCACTTCATCGCGCGATCAACCTGGCGAGGTTGCCGCCCATGACCTTGGCCTTGTCGTCCTCGGTCATGCCGACGAGGTTGTCGACGTGGGTGATGGGGTCGGCCTTGCCCTCGGGGTGGGGGTAGTCCGAGCCGAACAGCACGCGGTCGATGCCCAGCAGGTCGCCCAGCGCGGACATGTCGTCCTCGATGAACGGGCTGACGTGGATCAGGCGGCGCATCTGCTCCACCGGGTTCTCCTCGAAGCCGTGCGGCATCTTCTTGAAGGTGTCCTTCAGGTTCGCCATCAGCGGCGCCACCCAGGACGACCCTGCCTCCACGATCGCGATCTTCAGGTCGGGGAAGCGCGACAGGGCGCCGTGGCAGACCAGCGAGCCCACCGCGTCCTCGATCGGCCGCCACTGCCCCAGGTGGCGGAAGGGCTGCGGCTTGAACGGCAGGTACTCCCGGCCCAGGCCCTCCCAGTCGTTGACGTAGCGCGCGTAGCCGCTGTCGGAGGAGTGGAAGGCCACCAGCGTGCCGGACTCCTGGACCAGCTTCCAGAAGGGGTCGAACTCCGGCAGCGCGAACGACCGGGGGCCGCGCAGCCCGAAGGCCGGGGCGGGGCGGATCAGGATGGCGCGGGCGCCGCGCTCCAGGACCCACTCCAGCTCCTCGATCGCCTTCTCCACGATCGGGAGGGTGATCACCGGGGTGGTGTAGATGCGGTCCTTGTAGTTGAAGGACCACACCTCGTCCAGCCACTGGTTGAGCGAGTGGACGACCGCGTGGGTCAGGTCCGGGTCGTCGCGCATGCGCTCCTCGAGGAGGCTCGCCAGCGTCGGGAACATCAGGGTGCGCTGGACGCCCTGCTCGTCCATCAGCTCCAGGCGCGGGCCCGGCTCCCGGAACGCCGGAATCGCCTTCATCGGCTCGCCGACGAGCTCCCGGTAGGACTTGCCCTCGGGGTTGCCGTACTTGAAGTAGTCCTCCTGCGCGCCCGGACGGGCCACCACCTCGAACGTCGGGTTCGGGATGTACTCGCTGATCTGGCCGCGGATCGCGATCTTCGTCCGCTTCCCGACCTTCACGTACTGGATGGCGCCCTTGTACTCCTGGGGCAGGTACCGCGTGAACGCGTCCTCGGGTTCGTACAGGTGGTTGTCCGCATCGAAGACCGGATAGGGCAACTCGCGCGAGGCCATGGAATCCTCCTTTGCTGAATGCGAGAATCCTATTCTCATCTAGAGCGTACTGCAATGTCCCCCAGGCTCCGCCTGAGGACGAACTTCTGGACCTTGCCGCTGGCGGTGCGCGGGAAGTCGGCGACCTCGTGCAGCTCCTCCGGCCACTTCTGCCGGGCCAGGCCGACACCCTCCAGGTGGGCGCGCAGCTCTTCGAGGGTGGGCATCGACCGTCCGGGACGGACCCGCACGAAGGCCGCGGCGTGCTCGCCGAGCCGCGCGTCGGGGGCGGAGACCACCGCCGCCTCCGCGACCGCGGGCATGCCGAGGAGCGCCTCCTCGACCTCCAGCGCGCTGATGTTCTCGCCGCCGCGGATGATGACGTCGGACTTGCGGTCGGTGATCGTCAGGTAGCCGTCCCCGTCGACCACCCCGATGTCGCCGGTGCGGTACCAGCCCTCGGCGTCGAAGGCCCGCTCGGTGAGCGCCGGGTCGGTGTAGCCCAGGCACAGGTCGGGACCGCGGCTGAGGATCTCGCCGTCCTCGGCCAGCCGCAGCTCCACGCCGGGCAGCACGTCCCCGTCGGTGTGCAGCCGCTTGTCCACGGGCGCGGTGTGCCGCGAGCCCGTGATCGACGGATGCTCGGTGCTGCCGTAGGAGCGGAACACCGTGATGCCCATGCCCTCCAGGCGGGTGGTGACCGCCGACGGCACCGAGGAGCCGCCGAGGCCCGCGTACTTCATGTACGGCAGGTGCTCGGGCGTGAAGTCGGGGTGGTCGAGCAGGCTCGTCATGTAGTAGGTCGCGCCGCCTCCCACGGTGAGGCCGTCGCTCTTCATCAGCGCCAGCGCCTGCGCCGGGTCCCAGACGTCGGCGAGGTTGACCGGGGTGCCGTCCAGCACCGGGATGAGGAAGGCGTTCACCATGCCGATGAAGTGGCCCACGGGCGCCGCGGTGAGCTGCTCGCTGCGGTCGTCCGGGTAGAGGCCGGCGAGCTGGCGCGTCTCGTGGCCCAGCGTCTGGTGGCTGTGCACGACGCCCTTGGGGTCGCTGGTGGTGCCGGAGGTGAACGCGATCAGGCAGGGCGCCGCCGGGTCCGCGGCCAGCACGCCCGCCATCGGCTCGTCGGCCAGCAGGTCGTCGAAGTCGCGCCCCACCACGCCGACGACGGGCACGTCGGCGACGAGGTCCGCCTGGTGCTCCAGCCTGCCGAAGCGCTCGGGGCCGACGAAGACCTTGGGCTTGACCGTCTCCAGGATGTAGCCGACCTCCTTGCGCCCGTAGAAGTGCACGACGGGCACCACGACCGCGCCGAGGAAGGACGAGGCCCAGAAGACCGCGGCCGCCTCCATCCAGTTGGGGAGCTGGAAGACGACCGTGTCGCCGGGGCCCACGCCCCGGTCCCGCAGCCCCGCGGCGAGCCTGCGGGCCACCAGCTCGACGTCGCGGAAGGTGCCCGACCAGGGGCGTACGGCCGAGTGCACGCGGAACCGGGTGTCGGGCGCCTCGCGCAGACCGCGGGCGAGCAGGCCGCCGAGGGTCTCCCGGGTCCACCAGCCCTCCGCCTCGTAGCGCCGGACCAGCTCAGGGGGGATCGTTCGCATGATGCGCGCTCCGTTCGTAGACGGGAGAATTGTAATCTCACTACAGGAGAAGATAAATTCCAGACATGGCACGAGACCACGGCTTCCACCCGATCCGCGTCAAGCGGGTCATCCAGGAGACGGCGGACACGCGGACGTACGTACTGGACGCGCCTTTCGACTACGAGGCCGGTCAGTTCATGACGTTCAGGGTGTGCGGCACGCTCCGCAGCTACTCGATGTCCAGTTCACCGGCGACCGACACCGAGCTGATGACGACCGTCAAACGGGTACCCGGCGGCCTGGTCTCGAACTGGATGCACGACCACCTCTCCCCCGGCGACCTCGTCGAGGCCACCCGGCCCGCCGGCGTCTTCCGCCTGCGGGAGGGCGGCGCCCCGCTGGTGGCGTTCTGCGGCGGCAGCGGCGTCACCCCGGTCCTGTCCCTGGTCAAGACCGCGCTGGCCACGACCGACCGGCGGGTGCGGCTGCTGACGGCCGACCGGGACGCCGCGTCCGTCATCTTCGGGCCCGTGCTGGACGAGCTGGCCGAACGGCACCCCGGCCGCTTCGAGCTGCGCCGCCACCTGGACACCGGCGGCGGCTTCCTCACGGAGCCGCAGATACGGGAGTTCACCGCGGACACCCCGGGAGCGGACTTCTACATCTGCGGCCCTGACCCGTTCATGGACCTGGTGGAACGGGTCCTGCTGGACGGGGGCGCCGCCGCCGAGCAGATCTTCATCGAGCGCTTCGGCACGGCCGCCGCCGCGCCTGAGTCTCCGGCGGAGGCCGGGGCCTCCGGGGAGGCCGAGGGCACCATCACCATCGTCCTGGCGGGCAAGAAGCACACCGTCCCGCAGCACTCCGGCGAGACCCTGCTGCAGAGCGCGCGCCGGGCGGGCCTCGCCCCGCCCTTCTCCTGCGAGGCGGGCAACTGCGCCACCTGCATCGCCCAGGTCACCGAGGGCGCGGCGCGGATGCAGATCAACAACGCGCTCGAGGACGACGAGATCGCCGACGGCTGGGTGCTCACCTGCCAGGGCGAGCCGACGACCCCCAGCATCACCGTCGTCTACGAGGACTGACGGCCCCCAACGAGCCTGGAGACACACGTGGCAGAGGTAGAACTCGCCTTCGACGGCGGCTTGGCGGTCATCACCATCAACCGCCCGCACGCCCGCAACGCCATCGCCCCGTCCACCATGGACGAACTGGAGAAGGCGCTCACCGAGGCGGCCGACGCGCAGGCGCTGGCCATCACCGGCGCGGGCGACCGCGCCTTCGTCTCGGGCGGCGACCTGAAGGAGCTGGCGAAGCTGCGCACCGAGGAGCAGGCCATGGACATGGCCCTGCGCATGCGCGGCGTCTGCGACCGGATCGCCGCCTTCCCCGGGCCGGTGATCGCCGCGCTGAACGGCCACGCCCTGGGCGGCGGGGCCGAGGTCGCGGTGGCCGCCGACATCCGGGTCGCGGCCGACGACATCCGGATCGGCTTCAACCAGGTGGCCCTGGCGATCATGCCGGCCTGGGGCGGCGCCGAACGGCTCGCCTCCCTCGTCGGCCGGGGCCGGGCGCTGATGCTGGCGGGCTCGGGCGAGATCCTCGGCGCCGCCGAGGCCGAACGGGTCGGCCTGGTGGACCGGATACTGCCCCGCGCCTCCTTCGAGAAGGGCTGGCACGCCCTCGCCTCGTCACTGGCGAACGGCTCGGCGCCGTCCATCAAGCGGGTCATGGCAGGCGTCTCCCCGGACGAGGCGGCGCGCGCCTTCGCCCGGCTGTGGGTGGCGGACGCCCACTGGGAAGCAGCGGAAAGGGTGATGAACCGTGGCAGATGAAGTGCAAGTCGAGACGAGCCGCACCGGCCTGGTCGTACGCCCGCCGGACCCGGCCGGGATGGCCGTCCTCTACCTGCACGGCGACCCGTCCTTCTCCGGCGAACCGGAGCAGGCGCTCGAGGCCGCCGAGCGCCTCAGCCTGCGGACGAGCGCCACCGTCGTCTGCGCCCGCTACCGCCCCGTCTTCCCCTCCGCGCTCGTGGACGTCCAGACCGCCTACCACTACGGCCAGGCCATGGGCGGCCCGGTCGCCGTGGCAGGCGAAGGCGCAGGCGCCGGCCTGGCCGCCGCCCTGCTCATCCGCCTACGCGACGCCGGATCCACCCTCCCCTCCTGCACGACACTCGTCTCCCCGCTGCTCGACCTGAGCCTCCAGGCCCCGAGCCTGCTCTTCAACGCCAGTGCCAACCCCGAGTTCGACCTCACCGAACTCCGCACCCGAGTCACCCGCTACACCGCCGACCGAGACCTCACTGATCCTTTCGTGAGCCCCCTGCACGGCAACCTCCACGGCCTGTCCCCCGTCCAACTCCTCACCGCCGGAACCGACCCCCTACTGGACGACGCCCTGGCCTTCGCCGCCCGCGCCGCCCACTCCAGCGTCTCCGTCGACCTGCGCGTCCACCCGGACGCCGCGACCCTGCGCACCGAGACCATCCCCGCCATGGCCGCCTTCATCAGGACCCACACCCATGCGGACCACATCGCCCGCCCCGCCTGACCCCGCGTGAACGGCACGGCTGAGTCGCGAAGCCAGCGGATGACCGCAGCGACGAACGCCTTGACCGCCGCTTACCGCCCGGCCGCGGTCTGCGCGTTGGGCTCGCCCCGTCCGGGGGCGCGTTCCCGTCCCGTCCTCCAGCTGCGACCCAGCCCTCGTCGACCTTCCGCGCGAATGGAAACCGCCCTGGCCTGCTGCTTCCGACGTCCGTGGCGCTCGAGGCCGCTTGCGGCAGTGTGCGGACGCCGTGCGGAACCACCCGGGTGGTCTTCGAGCGGAGGCGCTACAGGCCCAGGGCCGCCACGACCAGGGCGGTGACGGTGTCGCGGTGGCCGGGGGTGTTCTCCCAGTGGAGGGCGCGGCCGGTTTCGACCACCACGCCGAGGCCCGCGTGGGCCAGGATCCGGGTCCGGCGGGGATCCAGGTCGGGGCGGGCGAGGCGGAGCTGCTGCTCCCAGACGGCGATGTGGTCGCGTTGGGCGAGGGCGAGCGGGCGGCGGACGTCCGGGGGGAGGCCGGGCATCTCGGCTCTGGCGACGCTGGTCATCGCGGTGTACTCGAAGCTGTAGGCCACATAGGTCGCCGCCAGGGCGTGCACCGACTCGTGGGGGTCCGCCACTCCGTGCAGGTTCTGCTCGACGGCCTGGCCCAGGATTCCGGCGGCCTGCAGGCAGGCCGCCGCCAGGATGTCGACCTTGCTGGAATAGTGCCGGTAGAGCGCGGAAGGGGCCACCCCGACCGCTTTCGCGATCTGCCCGCTCGTGACATCGGCGAACCCGTCCCGGGCGAACAGCGGGATGGCCGCCGCGAGGATCTCCGCCCGTCGCGTGCGCGGCACGGGCCGGGCGGGCAGGTCGGCCGAACGGACGCGCCCGTCCGGAACCGCATCGGCCGCCGCCACCCGGAGCGCGGCCGAAAGGAGCACCTCCTCCAGGCGGCGCTGCGCGATGGAGGTGCGGTGCGTCGTGACGGACCCGATCGCGCCGAGCGCCGCGACGGTGCGCAGCCCCTCCAGCGGCAGCGGGTGCTCGCGGCGCACCGCCACCGTCACCTTCTCGACGACCTGCGCGAACTTGGCCCTGACCCGCCGGCGGTCTTCGTCCTCCAGATACCGGGACAGCCACCGGTACACGCCGCCCGACTCCCGGCGCTCCACCGTCACCCGGACGACCGCGCCGAGCACCTCCGCCAGCGAAGCCTCGGGGGGCACCTCGTCGAGTGCCCCGGCGAGCCTCGTCACCATCGAGTCCGCGCACTCGGCGAACAGCGCGTACTTGTTCGGAAAGTGCCGGTACAGGGCGGCCGCGGTGATGCCCACTCCACCGGCGATCTCCTCCATGGAGGCCGCGTGGTAGCCCCGTTCGCTGAACACCGGGCCGGCGGCCTCGATGATCTGCTGCCTGCGGTTGCGCGGACGGGTCGCCACGCCCGGCGCCGGCGTCACGGCGACACTCGCTGAGAATTGCAGACGAACATGGCCATACCGCAGTCAACCACACGGTGATGGCCATGCGCGCAGCATCGATCACCCGGTGTGCATCGTTCAGGCCCCGGTGCGGAGGCGGTCCGCCAGCCGGGTGGCGTTCATGTAGGCGATGGCCTCGATGGAGACCATGGGGTTCACACCGGACGAGGTCGGGAAGCAGGAGGCGTCCGCCACCACGACGTTGGGCACTTCCCAGGTCGCTCCGTCGGGGTCGGTCGCGCTCGTCTTCCGGTCGCCGCCCATGCGCGCGGTGCCCATGATGTGCAGGGCGGCGATCGCGCAGCGGCCCGGCTGGAGGCCCGCGGAACGGCAGGCCGCGACGAACTCCTCGTAGGTGCTCCGTCGTCCCGGCTCGTAGGACGGCCCGGACTGGTGCGCCGAGGAGATCCGGCGGGCTCCGGCGGCCTCCAGGATCCGGGTCGCGCCCTCGATCCCCTTCTGAAGGTGGGCCGCGTCGTGGTCCGACAGCCGGTAGTGCGGCACGGGCTCGCCGTCACGGGCCACCTTGACCTCGCCGGAGTCGCGGTCCCGGGTGATGATCCCGATCCCGCCCGTGCGGGCCAGGTCCTTCGTCGCGGCCAGGTGGGCGGCGCCGCCGCGCCAGTTCATGAAGCCCTGCAGCGAGGCGGGGTTGCCCGGACCGGTCTCGTAGATGACGCCGTACCCGTCGCCGTCGAGGTCGCTGTCCTGGCGGGAGTACCGGGTCTGCATCCCGCCCTCCCACGGGCGGATCTCCTCGTCGAAGAGGCCCCACACGGCCGTGGCGGGGTGCAGCCGCAGGTGGCGGCCGATGGTCGGGTCGGTGAACCCGGAGCGGCGCAGCAGCGCCGGGGTCTGGACGGCGCCCGCGGCCACCACGACGGCGCGGGCGTGCACGGTCACCGCGTGGCCCTGGCCGGTGACGCCGCGCACGCCGACGGCGCGCCCGCGCTTCGTCTCGATGGTCCGGACGTCGGTGTCGATGACCAGCCGCGCCCCGGCGGCCTCGGCGTCGGCGAGCCAGGTCTTGGTGACCGACTGCTTGGCCCCGGGCCGGCAGCCGTACCCGCACCGTCCGCAGTCGGTTCCCATGTCGCAGCCCACCACGTTGCGGGGCATCGCGTCGACGTGCCAGCCGAGTGCGCGCAGGCCGCGCTCCAGGACCTCGTCACGGGCCGAGGGAGTGCTGTGGTCGGTGTTCACCGAGAGCCGGCTCATCACCGCGTCGGTGGCGCGGGTGTACTCCTCGTCCGCGAACTGCCCGGCGCCGAGGGCCGCCCACTCGGCGCGCACTTCGTCGGGTGTGGGGAAGGATGTCGTCCAGTTGACGACGGTGCCGCCGCCCAGGCACGAGCCCGCGACGAGCGCGACCTGGCCCTCGGCGGTGGAGGCCGGACCGGCCGCGTACAACCGGCTCAGGCCTGCCAGCTCCTGTCCGTCGAAGTCGGCGTCGTCGTAGTAGCCGCCGCGTTCCAGGACGACCACGCTCAGGCCCGCGGCGGCGAGGACCCCGGCCGCGGTGCCGCCTCCGGCACCGGATCCGACGACCACGACGTCGCAGTCGAGCGCGGTGTCGGCGGTCGGCGACAGCGGGGAGAGTTTCGGGCGCGGTGCGGACGCCAGTGGCCCCAGGGGGCCGGGGTATCCGATGGCGTCCCAGACCGGCGAGGTCCCGGTCGGGCCGGGGGCCAGCATGTAGGCGGAGGTCGCCAGGCCGCGCAGGGACTGGAACAGCACCCGTTTGGTCTCCGAGGACGAGTCGCCCAGTCCCAGCAGCACCCGTTCCCGCTCCGCGGCGGCCAGCCGCGAGAACCGGCGCCCGCCCGTGCCCAGGACCAGCCCCATCGCACGCGAATCCCACAGGGACAGCAGCAGCTCCAGCTGCTTGCGGTCCCTGGCGCGGGGCTGGCCGCCGGCGAGCGCCTCGGCGATGTCCACGGCTCCCAGCGCGCCGGCGGACGGGATCGCCGCGCCGTCGCCGGGAGTGAAGGTGTCGCAGATGGCGGTGAGCGCCGCCCGCTGTCGAGCGTCGAAGGTCATGAGCGTCCCTTGTCTGCGGAGGAGGGCCCGTCGGCCAGGGGGTGTGAGCCGCATCACGCGGGGCATGAAAGTACCTAAGACTGAGATTGACGTCAATCTCTACCTTTCCCGCCAGCGAGCCGCGGGAGGCGGCACCGCGTGCGCCGCTGGTAACGTCACTGCCTCCAACGATCGTCGAGACGAGGTGCAACCGTGTCCGCCGAGAGCGACGGGGCGAGCAGGAGACGCACCCGTGTCGACCGGCGCCGCGAGACCACGCCGCGGCGCCTTCGCGACGCGGCGCGCGTCGTCTTCGAGCGGGACGGCTTCCACAACGCCCGGCTCTCCGACATCAGCGCCGAGGCGAAGGTCGGGGCGGGGACGCTCTACAACTACTTCCGGTCCAAGCACGATCTGCTGTTCGAGCTGATGAAGGATGTCTCCGCCGATCTGACCGGGACCGCGCCCGATCACGCCGGCGCCCAGCAGGACCCCGTCCGCCGCATCGAGGAGGTCAACCGGATCTACCTCGAGGCGTTCCGGCGCAACGCCCGCGTGCTGCAGGCGGTCTACCAGGCGCGCGACGAGGACGAGCGGCTCCGGGCCCAGTGGGACGAGGTCGCCGACCACTTCCAGAGCAGGGCCACGCGGGCGATCGCCGCGTGGCAGAAGGCCGGCCTGGCGTACGGGGATCTGGACCCGCGCCACACCGCGCACGCCCTGACGCTGATGGTCGAGCGCGTGGTCATGGCCTGGTCGTACGAGGGCATCGAGTACGACGCGGAGACCCTGATCGCCACCATCAACAAGATCTGGATCCGCTCGCTGGGGCTGGCGGGCGGCGCCGGGCCGCGCCCCGGTACCGCCGCGCGGCCCGGCGCCGAGTAGGACGCGGCCCGCCTTCCGGGCGAGACGCTCGGCCCGATCGTTCCCACGCGGCGCTGAGAAGTACCCCGACGCGGCCGACCGCACACCTTCGCGTAACCGAAAAAATCACCCAAAACAGACCCTTGTCGACCCCGATCCGCCTGGCTATGTTAATTGAGATTCACCTCAGTTTTCCTTCATTCACCCGGTCGATCCGCTCCCACCCCCCAAGTCACAGACGTGCCGAGCTGCCGTCTTGGCTTTACGCGGAAGTAGGTAAGTAAATGGAGAATCTCAGCAGAAGGCGTGCCATGTCGCTCGGCGCCGCCCTGGGGCTCACCGGCCTCGCGCTCGAAGCACCCACGCTGTGGTCGTGGTCGTCCCTGGGGTCGATCGCCAAGGCCGACGCGGTCACCGACCCGTTCCAGGTGTGGGACCCCGCGGCGGACCAGGTCGCGGCACGGCTGCTCGCCGACGGCTCGATCCCGGCGGTCAACGCCGCCTGGGACTCGTGGCGCCTCAACAAGGACCCGCTGCCGTCCGGCATGCCCGACCACCTGGTCTCCTACCTCCAGCAGGTCAACAAGCTCCCCGCATGGGCCGACCGCAGCAAACTCGCCCGGGCCCAGACGCTCTACAAGCGCCTGAGCGGCTACCTGTTCATCTCCGAGAGCCTCGGCAGCGGATTCCTGAGCACCGTGATCCCGCGGGAGGCCCGCTCGGTCTACTGGTCGGCGGGCGGCGCCGACATGCAGGACCGCGCGGCCAAGACCTTCACCTTCGGATACGACCTGCACCACGAGGACGCCTTCGACCCGGAGGGCGCCTTCATCACCTCCGCCAACAAGACGCGCCTGGTGCACGCCATGGTGCGCAACCTGCTCCCGCTCTCACCGCAGTTCCAGGCGACCACCGACCAGCCGTCGCCGATCAGCAACGGCGACATCCTGGTCACCTTCCACTCCGTGGGCACCGTCGCGTGGAAGAACATGAGGAAGTGGGGCGTGCGGTACTGGTCCGCCGACCAGGAGGCGGACCTGCACGCCTGGCAGGTCGCCCTCTCCCTGCTCGGCGTCCAGGACCGGTTCATCCCGCAGACCTGGAAGGACGCCGAGGAGCAGGCGGAGCAGATGCTGTGGCCCAGGGTGGCCCCCACGGTCGAGGGCAACGCCCTGGCCCAGATGCTGCTCGACGCCGTGGCGGGGCTCGGCACGGAACTGAGCACGGGCTTCGTCAGCGAGATGGTCCGCTACCTCATCGGCGACACCTACTGGCGCTGGCTCGACCTGCCGGCGGACCTCGCCGCACGTGTCCTGATCAAGGCCAACTGGCCGCTCTACGTCGCCTTCCGCGAAGGCCTGTCCCTCGTCGCCCCCAGCAGCTTCAACCTCTTCGACGGGTTCGTCCGCGGCATCTCCATGCTGTACCTCAACAACGGCTCATCGACGACGCACACTCCCATCACCCTCCCCTCGGCGAACCGCCCCGGCTCCTGACCGCTGAACCCCACCCGCCTGTGCGGGCCGGAAGGCGTGCCGCCTTCCGGCCCGGTCCGCGGTGCCGGTGGTCGTCCGGCTCGCTCAGGTGACGGCGCCGGCGGTTTTGAGTTCGATGATGCGTTCCCAGTCCAGGCCGAGTTCCAGGAGGATCTCCTCGGTCTGGGCGGCGAACTCCGGGGCGGGGGCCAGGTCGGGGGCGGTGACGTCGAACTGCACCGGGTTGGCGACCAGTTCCAGCTCTCCGGCCTTGAGCAGGTAGTCGTTCGCGCGGACCTGGGGGTCCGCGCCCACCTGGAGGGAGTCCTGGACGGGGGCCCAGGGGCCGGCCAGGGTGGCGAAGCGCTCGGTCCACTCCGGGAGGGTGCGGGAGGCGATCACCTCGCGGAGGATCTCGACGGCCTGCGCGGTGTTGGCGGCGATGAGCTCGCCGGTGGTGAAGCGCGGGTCGTCGATGAGGTCGGGGCGGTCGATGTGGCGGCACACGTCGGCCCAGAACTTGGCGGGCTGCAGCATGACGAAGGAGATGTGGCGGTCGTCGGCGGTGCGGTACAGGCCCGAGAGGGGGTTGGCCGTCGAGCCGTGGGTGCCCAGCGGAGGCGCCTGCCACGCCCGGTCCAGGTGCAGGGACAGGGCGATGCCGTGGCCCATGGCCCACAGGCCGCTGCTCAGCAGGGAGACGTCCACGACCGACGGCTCGCCCGTGCGCTCGCGCCGGAACAGGGCGGCGGCGATGCCTCCGGCGAGGTTCGTGCCGGAGATGGTGTCGCCGTAGGCGGGGGCGGGCGGGTTGATCAGCCCTTCCGAGCCGGCCGGCGTGATGCTGGCGGCGGTGGCCCCGCGCGCCCAGAAGGCGGTCATGTCGTAGCCGCCGCGCTCGGACTCCACGCCGCGCGGGCCCAGCGCGCTGCCCCGCGCGTAGACGGCCTTCGGGTTCACCTCGCGGATGTCGTCCACGTCGATGCCGAACTTCCGCCGGTGGCCGGGCAGGAAGCTGGTGAGGAACACGTCGGCGCGGCGCGCCAGCTCCAGCAGCACCTCCCGGCCCTCGGGCGTGGACAGGTCGAGGCCGATGCTGCGCTTGCCGCGGTTGGCGTGCTCGATGTTGGGGTTCGGGTCGCCCTCGACCTTGAACGAGCCGGTCTGGCGGAGCCCGCGCTGCGGGTCGCCGTTGACGGCGTGCTCGACCTTGACGACGTCGGCGCCCCAGTCGGCGAGCACCGCCCCGGCGGACGGCACGAAGCCGTACATCGCCACCTCCAGGACGCGGACGCCCTCCAGCGGCCTCACGCGACCACCGCCGCCAGGGTCTTGATCTGCAGGAACTCCTCAAGCCCCTGGACGCCCATCTCGCGGCCCAGGCCCGACTGCTTGTAGCCGCCGAAGGGCGCGTCGGGCGCGAAGTAGTTGCCGCCGTTGATGCTGAACGTGCCGGTGCGGATCCGGCGCGCCACCCGCAGCGCTCTCTCCTGGTCGCGGCCGTGCACCGCGCCGGAGAGCCCGAAGATGGAGTTGTTGGCGATGCGCACCGCGTCCTCCTCGTCGGTGTAGGGGATGACGGCGAGGACGGGCCCGAACACCTCGCTCTGCGCGATCTCGCTGTCGGGGTCGACGTTCGCCAGCAGGGTCGGCCGGTAGAAGTAGCCGGGGTCGACCTTCTTGCCGCCGGTCACCAGGGTCGCGCCCGCCTCGACGGCCCGCTGGACCATGCCGTGCACCTTGTCGCGCTGCTTCTCGCTGATGAGCGGGCCCATGTAGGTGGCCGGGTCTCCGGGGTCGCCGTACTTGACGCGCTCCATGGACGCGGCGACCTTCGCCGTGATCTCGTCGTGGCTCTCCCGGGGCACGAGCAGCCGGGTGGTGAGCGCGCAGCCCTGCCCGGCGTGCGAGCAGATGGTGAACGCGGCGAACATGGCGGCGGCGTCGAAGTCCGCGTCGTCCAGGACGATCATCGCGGACTTGCCGCCGAGCTCCAGGAACACCCGCTTCAGGGTGCCGCTCGCCGCGGCCATGATCTGGCGGCCGACCTGGGTGGAGCCGGTGAAGCTGACGATGTCCACGTCGGGGTGGGTGGTGAGCGCCTCGCCCACCGCCACCTCGGCCGAGGAGAGGACGTTGACCACGCCGGGCGGGATGTCGGTGTGCTCGGCGATGAGCTCGCCGAGGGCCAGCGTGACCAGCGGCGTGTCCGGCGCGGCCTTGAGCACGACCGTGCAGCCGGCGGCGAGCGCGGGCGCGAGCTTGGCCAGCGCGAGCTGGTTGGGGTAGTTGTACGGCAGGATCGCCGCGACGACTCCCCCCGCCTCCTTCTCGATCCAGCGGCGGTGGCGCTGCCCGCGCTCCTCGATCTCGCCGAGCTCCTCGCTCAGGGGGTAGGTCCGCAGCAGGTCCGCGTAGTAGCGGACGATCTTGATGGGCGCCTCGAGCTGGTTGCCGTGGGTGAGCATGCGGCTGGCGCCCGCCTCGGCGATCGTCAGCTCGCGCAGCTCCTCCTTGTGGTCGACCAGCGCCTGGTGGAGCTGGTCGAGGCAGCGCACGCGCAGCTCCCGGTCGCCCGCCCAGTCCGTGGCGTCGAAGGCGCGGCGCGCGGCCGCGACCGCCGCCTCGGCCTCGGCGACCCCGGCGTCCGGGGCGTGGCCGAACACCTCCCCCGTCGCCGGGGCGTACGACGGATACGTCCGTCCGGCCTCCACCAGCTTCCCGTCGATGAGCAGGCGCTTCACCACGCCCGCCCCCTTCGCGTCAGTTCCCATGCCGCCTCCTCGTCACGGAGTGGAAACTACATTCTCAATTATTGCAAATCAAGCTCTAGCACACAGGCCCCGAGGACGGGACTTCCGGAAGCGCCACCCTGGAGAGTAATGTTCTCGTATTCGGAAGGGAGATTCTCGTGATCCTTGCGGCAACACCGGCCCCCTCTCCCGGAGGTGGGGCATGAGGACCGCGGTAGTGACCGGCGGCGGCTCGGGCATCGGCCGCGCCATCGCCGAGCGGCTGAGGGCCGACGGGCACCGGGTCGCCGTGCTCGACCTCAACCCCCCGGACGACGGCCTCTCCCACAAGGCCGACGTGACCAGCCGGGAGCAGGTCGACGAGGCGCTCGCCCGCGTCAGGGCGGACCTGGGGCCCGTCACCATCCTGGTCAACGCGGCGGGGCTCGACGGGTTCAAGCGCTTCACCGAGCTGTCGTTCGACGCCTGGCAGCGGGTGATCGACGTCAACCTGAACGGCGTCTTCCACTGCGTCCAGGCGGTGCTGCCCGACATGCTGGAGGCCGGCTGGGGCAGGATCGTCAACATCTCCTCCTCCAGCGCCCACTCCGGGCAGCAGTACATGGCGCACTACGTGTCGGCCAAGTCGGCGGTCAACGGGCTGACCAAGGCGCTGGCCCTGGAGCTCGGCCCCGCCGGCGTCACCGTCAACGCGGTGCCGCCGGGCTTCATCGACACCCCCATGCTGCGCAAGGCCGAGGAGCGCGGGCTGCTCGGCGGGACGATCGAGGACCACATCCGGCGCACGCCCGTCCGCCGGGTCGGCACGCCCGAGGACCTCGCCGCGACCTGCTCCTTCCTGATCTCGGAGGAGGCCGGCTACATCACCGGGCAGATCGTGGGCGTCAACGGCGGGCGCAACACCTGACCCGCCGCCCCCCACCACCACCAGCGAGCACCGAGGAGACGATGTGACCGGGCCGTCCGGGCGCCCCCTGCCCCAGCTCACCGAGGAGACCGCCTTCTTCTGGACGTCCGGGGCCGATGGCCGGCTGCGGCTCCAGGAGTGCGGGTCCTGCTCGGCCCTGATCCACCCGCCCCAGCCGGTCTGCCGGTACTGCCGGAGCCACGACAGGGGGGTGCGGGCCGTCTCCGGGCATGCGACGCTCATCGGCTTCACCGTCAACGAGCGGTTCGGGCCGCCCGGGCTGCCCGCGCCCTACGTCGTGGCGCAGGTCGCGGTCGAGGAGGACCCCCGGGTGCGCCTCACCACCAACGTCGTCGGGTGCGACCCCGCCGAGCTCACGCTGGGCATGCGGATGGAGGTGGTCTTCGAGCGGGTCGAGGACGTGTGGCTGCCGCTGTTCCGGCCCGCCGCCGACCAGGGCGAGCCCGCCCCGCCGGTCCGCGACGAGATCGAGCCCGACCAGATGTGGCGCCACGTCCGCCCCATGGCCACGCCGGAGAAGTTCGAGGACAAGGTCGCCCTCACCGGCATCGGCGCCTCCCGGATCGGCCGCCGCCTCATGGCCGACCCGCTCTCGCTGACCGTCCAGGCGTGCGAGCGGGCCGTCGCCGACGCCGGGCTGAGCCTGGACGACATCGACGGCCTGGCCACCTATCCGGGCGCCGGGCCGTTCGGCGGGTTCGGCGAAGGCGGCGTCACCGCGCTGGAGTCGGCGCTGGGCATCCGGCCCACCTGGCACAACGGCGGCGGCGAGACCTTCGGGCCGGGCGGCTCGGTCATCGCCGCGATGATGGCGGTCGCCACCGGCATGGCCCGCCACGTGCTGTGCTTCCGCACCCTGTGGGAGGCCACGTACAACGAGCTCATGCGGCAGGGGAAGATCACCCGGTCGGGCGGGCGGTCGGGCGGGTCCGGGGCCTGGCGGATGCCCTTCGGCTCGGTGTCGGCGGCGCACACCCTGGCGATGAACGCCCAGCGGCACTTCCAGCGCTACGGCACCACCCGCGAGACCCTCGGCTGGATCGCCCTCAACCAGCGCGCCAACGCCGCGCTCAACCCCACGGCGGTCTACCGCGACCCGATGACGATGGACGACTACCTGAACGCCCGTCCCATCACCACGCCGTTCGGGCTCTACGACTGCGACGTGCCCTGCGACGGCGCCGTCGCGGTGATCGTCTCGGCCAAAGACGCGGCCCGGGACCTGGCCAAGCCGCCGGTGCTCGTCGAGGCGGTCGGCACCCAGATCATCGAGCGGATCGAATGGGACCAGAGCACGCTCACCCACGAGCCGCAGGTGCTCGGGCAGGCCGCGCACATGTGGACGCGCACCGACCTGCGGCCCGCCGACGTCGACGTCGCCCAGCTCTACGACGGCTTCACCATCAACTGCCTGTCGTGGATCGAGGCGCTGGGCTTCTGCGGCATCGGCGAGGCCAAGGACTTCCTCGACGGCGGCAAGAACATCGCCCGCGACGGCGTCCTGCCGCTGAACACCCACGGCGGTCAGCTCTCCCACGGCCGCACCCACGGCATGGGCCTGCTGCACGAGGCCGTCGTCCAGCTGCGCGGCGAGGGCGGGGAGCGGCAGGTGCCCAACGCGCGGACCGCCGTGGTCAGCAGCGGCGGCCTCACCCCCAGCGGGGCGATCCTGCTCAGGACCGCGTCGTGACGTCCGGCGGTTTCCGCGTCGTCCGGGTCGGCGGCATCCCCGTGTCGGCGCTGGTGCAGGAGGCGGAGCGGCCCCGCGCCGTCGTCCTCGCCCTGCACGGCGGGGCGACGAGCAGCGTGTACTACGACGCGCCGGACCATCCGCGGCTGTCGCTGCTGCGGGCCGGTCCCGCGCTCGGCTTCACCGTCGTCGCGCTGGACCGGCCGGGGTACGGCGCCTCCGCGCCCTACAAGGAGGAGCTGGCCTCGCCCGAGCAGCGCGTCGACCTGGCCTACGGGGCACTGGACCTGCTGCTGGAGTCCTCCGGCGCGGGGGTGTTCCTGATGGCGCACTCCAGCGGGTGCGAGCTGGCCGTCCGCATGGCCGGCGCCGAGCGGGGCGCGGACCTGCTCGGCCTGGAGATCGCCGGCACGGGGCGGCACCGCCACGAGCGCGCCATGCGGCTGTGGCGGGAGTGGGACCGCGCGCGCTCCGCGGGTCCCGCCCTGCGCGAGCTCCTGTGGGGTCCGCCTCGCGCCTACCCGGAGGGCCTCGTCGGCGGGGCCCGGATCGCCTCACCCGCTCCCGCGTACGAGGGCGTGGAGGCCGAGGGCTGGCCGGAGAACCTCCCGGAGCTCGCGGCCCGGGTACGCGTCCCGGTGCACTACAGCCTCGGCGAGCACGAGATGTGGTGGCGTCCGGGGGCCGAGGCGCTGGCGGACGTCGCGTCCCTGTTCACCGCCTCCCCGCGGGTGGCCGTCCACGAGCAGGTGGGCGCCGGCCACAACCTCAGCCTCGGCCACTGCGCCCTGGCCTACCACCTTGAGGTCCTGTCGTTCGTCGAGGAATGCGTCCTGGCCCGCGGGGCCGCGGAGCGCGAAAGGGTGAGCCCCCGGTGAGAGAACCCCTCCGTGTCGTCCAGTGGGCCACCGGGAACATCGGCACCCGGTCGCTGAAGAACGTCATCGAGCATCCGCGCCTGGAGCTGGCCGGGCTCTACGTGCACTCCGAGGGCAAGGCCGGAGTGGACGCCGGGGAGCTGTGCGGGCTGGAGCCGACCGGCGTCCGGGCCACCCGCGACCTCGGCGAGATCACGGCGCTGGGCGCGGACTGCGTGCTGTACATGCCCGCCGCCTGCGACTTCGACGAGGTCTGCCGGCTGCTGGAGTCCGGCGCGAACATCGTCACCACGCGGGGCGAGTTCCACCGCCCCGACGGCATGGACCCCGCGGTCCGCGCGCGGGTCGAGGCCGCGTGCGGGCGCGGCGGCTCCTCGATCCACAGCACCGGCAGCAGCCCCGGGTTCATCACCGAGGCCGTTCCGCTGGTGCTCGCCTCGATCCAGCGGCGGCTCGACTCCCTGACCATCGACGAGTTCGCCGACCTGTCCCGGCGCGACTCGCCCGGCCTGCTCTTCGGCGTCATGGGTTTCGGGCAGCCGCCCGCGGCCCTGCCCGAAGGGCGGCTGACCCACGGCAGGACCAGCTTCGGCCCCTCGCTGATGCTCGTCGCCGAGGCTCTGGGGATGCCGCTGGACTCCCTGGAGGCGGGCGGGGAGGTCGCCGTCGCGCGCCGTCCCGTCGAGATCGCGGCGGGCACCCTGAAGGCCGGTACGGTGGCCGCCCAGCGCATCACGGTGTCGGGCATGCGAGGCGGCCGTGCGGTGCTGAACTTCCGCGCCACCTGGTACTGCACCACCGACCTCGACCCCGCCTGGAACGTACGATCTACCGGCTGGAGCGTCCGCGTCGACGGGGACGCCCCGCTCGACGTCGAGCTGCGCTTCCCGGTGCCCCTCGAGGAGATGGCGGCGGTGTCCCCCGGCTACACCGCCAACCGCGCCGTCAACGCCGTGCCCGCCGTCTGCGCCGCCCCTCCGGGCATCCGCACGAGCACCGAGCTCCCCCAGGTGATCGCCGAGCTCGGCTGATCTGGGATCATCATCGGCAGGATGCCGATCTCGAACGCGGTACCTTTCCGGGGACCGCCCGCTGAGCCGCCGCCGGCTCGGGACACCGCCGCGCCGGGCGATGCTCCCGGGCCAGGCGGTGTCATCCCGTGCGCGGCGCTCCCGTGACGGCGCTGCTGCTGCGCGACGTGGAGGTCGCCGGGCGCCGTGCCGACGTGCGCCTCGCCGGAGGCGTCGTCGCCGGGATCGGCGCGGGCCTGCCCCCTCTTCCGGGAGAAGAGGTGCTGGACGGGTGCGGCGGCGCGCTCATCCCCGGGCTGCACGACCACCACATCCACCTCATGGCGACCGCCGCGGCCGGGCGTTCGGTACACGTGGGCCCGCCCGAGGTGTCCTCGCGCGCCGAGCTCGCCGACGTGCTGCGGCGCGCCGACGCCGCCCTGCCCCCGGGCGCGTGGCTGCGCGCCGTGGGGTACCACGAGTCCGTCGCCGGCGACCTGGACCGGGAGGCACTGGACGGGCTCCTCCCCCACCGGCCGGTACGGGTGCAGCACCGTTCGGGGGCGCAGTGGAGCCTGAACGGCGCGGCCTGCCGCGCCGTCGGCCTGGACGACGGGCGGCTTCCCGAGGGCGCCGAGACGGACGGGGCCGGGCGGCCGACCGGGCGGCTGCTGCGCGCCGACGTCTGGCTGCGGGAGCGGCTCCCGGCGGAGCCCCTCCCCGATCTGGCCGGGCTGGGACGCCGGCTGGCCCGTTCGGGCGTCACCGGTGTCACCGACGCGACGCCCGTCGAACGCGTGGCGGACCTGCGGGTGCTGGCCGAGGCGGGACTGCCGCAGCGGCTGACGCTCACCGGCGGCCCCGCGCTGGCCGCGGCGGACTTCCCCGCGGGTGTGGCGCGCGGCCCGGTCAAGCTGGTGGTCACCGACCACGAGTTCCCCGAACTCGGCGCGCTGGCCGCGGCGATCGAGGCCGCGCACCGCGCGGAGCGGCCGGTGGCCGTGCACTGCGTCAGCCTCGTCGCCCTCGTCCTGGCCCTCGCCGCCTGGGAGCAGGCGGGCGTGCGGCACGGCGACCGGATCGAGCACGCCTCGGTGGTGTCGCCGGAACTCGTCCCGGTCCTGGCCGAACGCGGCCTGACCGTGGTGACGCAGCCCGGGTTCGTCGCCGAGCGCGGCGACCGCTACCTGCTCGACGTCCCTCCGGAGGACCACGCGGACCTCTACCGCTGCGGCTCCCTGCTGGCGGCGGGCGTACCCGTCGCCGGAAGCACCGACGCCCCCTACGGCCCGCCCGATCCCTGGCGCGCCGTCAAGGCCGCGATCGAGCGCCGCACGGCGGGCGGGCGGGTCCTCGGCGCCGGGGAGCGGATCCCCCCGCGCCGCGCCCTGGAGCTCTTCCTCACGCCGCCCGGCGCTCCCGGGGGGCGGCCGCGAAGCGTCGTTCCGGGCGTCACCGCCGATCTCGTCCTGCTGGCGGCGCCGCTGGGCGACGTGCTGACCGATCCTTCATCGGACGCGGTCGTCCGGACGTTCTTCGCCGGTACGCCGTTCCCGGCCTGAGAATCCGCGGCCTTCAGCAGTCGCTCCAGAACTCCTCGAGTTCCTCGCGGGAGAGCGCCTCGTAGGGGCGCCCGGGCATCGGTCGGCCGGTCTGGAGCGACCAGATGGTGTAAAGGCACAGGGCTATGGGGTCCTCTTCCGCGGGCTGCGGCGCGGGGGGCGTCTCAGGCACGGATCTACGATCCGCCCGGGGGCGGATCTTTCTTATGAAAAACCTCATTATCCAGACAAACCCGGATGCTCTAGTTACTCAACTCCTCTTACTGAAGTAACTTTACTTCACACTGAATATTGAAATCCGACATGTGCACGGGTTGCGAAACCCGCGTCGCGGCAGGATGCTCGGCATCGAACCGGAGTACGAGGATCCTGCGGAGGACCGATGCCCCACGGGTCCACCGAAGAGGTGGTGGCCGCCTTCATCGCCGAGCTCAGGGCGGTCTGGGCGGCGGCCTCGCCCACCTATGCCGCGGTGGAGCGGCACGCCGAGGAGCTCAGGAGGCGGCCGGCCCCGCACGGGCGGCGGATCGTCCCGCTGCCCGCGGCCACCGTCAACGACCTGCTCACCAAGCCGCGGCGCCGGCTGCCCCGCTGGGAGATGACGGCCTCGCTGCTGACCGTGCTCCGCGAGATCCTCGCCGAACGCGGCGAGGACCCCGACCGCGCCGGCACCCTCGCCCTGTGGAAGGCGCGGCACGAGGCGGCGCTCACGGCCATGGACGGGCTCCGCGGCCGCGGGCGCGGGCGAGGGGGCCCGGTGGGCGTGGCCTCCGGCGCGCCCGACCCCGAGGAGCAGGCGCGGGAGCGCCTGGCGATCGAGGACGCCCAGCGCGCCACCCTGCTGAAGGCCGCCGGGAGCGGGAAGCCGCAGTGGTGGCACCCCTACCGGGACGTCGTCCCCGCCGGGGCCGCGGCCTACCTGTCACTGGAGCAGTCGAGCCACCGGCTGCAGATCTACGAGCCGGGCGCCATCCCCGACCTGCTGTGGACCGAGGAGCACGCCCGGCGCGCGGCGCTGTGGGAGGACCCCGGCGCGCCGGAGGAGCTCATCGCCCGGAAGGTCGCGTTCCAGCTGAGCCGCCGCCGCATGCTCCTGCGCGGCGAGCCCGCCCGGCTGTGGGTGCTCCTGGACGAGGCGGCGGTCGCGCCCTTCGGCGACCGCGCCCTGTGGCGCGCGCAGACCGAGCACCTGCTCGCCCTCGCGGCGCTGCCGAACGTCAGCCTCCAGCTCCGCCGGTCGGAGCCGGACCGGGCGCTGATCGGCGGACCGGTCCGGCTGCTGCGCTTCCGCGAGACGGAGTTCCCCGACGTCATCTGCCTCCGGCAGGACGGGAACACGCTCTGCCCGCCGGAATCCCGTGTCGTCCAGCACTACACCGCACTTCTGAAAGGGCAGTTCTTCACCGCGGAGACCCCCGAAACCTCCCTGCAAATCCTCAGCGATCTCCTCAAGTGGCGCCATTAGTACCAATAGGTATATATCTCCTATACCTAGCCAACGGCCTTCGCCTTCTGTTGTCATGGGGAACCGTCCGAGCACCACCCGATGCCCTCCGGAGGCCCGACGTGACCGGGGAAGAAGAGCGCTTCGCCTGGCATGAGGCAGAAAAAGACCTCTACTCGGGGATCGACACGTCGGTACCGCACTCGGCCCGCATCTGGAACTACTGGCTCGGCGGCAAGGACAACTTCCCCGTCGACCAGCAGGCGGGCGAGGAGTACGTGCGGGTCTTCCCCGGCATCATCGAACTGGCCCGCCACTCCCGCGCCTTCCTGACCCGCGCCGTGCGCCACCTGGCGGCCGAGGAGGGCGTCCGCCAGTTCCTGGACATCGGCACCGGCCTCCCCACCCACGACAACACCCACGAGGTCGCCCAGCGCGTCGCCCCCGGCGCGCGCGTCGTCTACGTCGACAACGACCCCCTGGTCCTCCTGCACGCGCGCGCCCTGCTGACCGGCACCACCGAGGGGGTGACCGCCTACGTCGAGGCCGACCTGCACGACCCCCCGTCCATCCTGGAGAAGGCGGCCGCGACCCTGGACCTCACCGGCCGCCCGGTGGGCCTGATGCTCATGGGCATCATGGGCCACATCCCCGACGACGACGCCATCAAGCAGATCATCGACGCCCTCCTGGCCCCCCTCCCCTCCGGCAGCTTCCTCGCCCTCTACGACGGCACCGCCACCGACGACGACTTCGCCGAGGCCCAGGAGGGCTACGACGAGACGGGCGCCGTCCCCTACCGCCTGCGCCGCCCCGAACAGGTCATCGGCTGCTTCGACGGCCTGGAGGTCCTCGACCCCGGCATCGTCCCCGTCCACCTGTGGCGCCCCGAGCCCAGCCCCTTCGCCCCCGGCCCCCCGGCCCACGCCTACGGCGGCGTCGGCCGCAAACCCTGACCCCGGCGGAACGCCGAGGGCCGGCGCCGCTCGCGGGGCGAGGGCGCCGGCCCGGGGGTCGCGGGTCCTACCGGGAGGCCGGTGCCTCCCGCAGGGCCTGGGCCAGGGCGGTGAGGTCGGGGGCCTCGGGCAGGCCGTAGGTGAGTTCGGTGATGCGGTCGGCCTGGGCGGGGGTGAGGAGGCGGGTGGCGTTCAGGTGGAACTTGGCGGCCAACTCCTCGGAGCTCAGCGGGTTGCCGGGACCGCCTCGGTTGACGCTGACGCGCTCCTCCAGCACCTCGCCCGAGGCGAGGCGGACGCGGAGGACGGCCGGGAACTGGTGGGGGAAGACGCGGTCGCACTCGGCGTCGGGGACGCAGTGCACCTTCGCCGCCAGGGCCAGGCGGGCCGGGACGGCGTCGGGCTCGTCGGTGAAGTCCTCGTGGAAGAGGCCGAGGCCGCCGCCGCCCAGGAGCGCGGCCGCGACCGTGTAGGGGCCGGAGAACGCGGCGTGGTAGCCGGAACGGGGGTGGATCTTGTCCTCGCGGGGTTCGCCGATGGTGCGCAGGACGGGGGTGGGCGCGCCCAGCTCGATGCGGTCGATCTCCGAGACGTCCAGGCCGCGCTCGCGCAGCCGCCGTGCCGCGTCGACGCCGGCGTGGGTGAAGTGGTTGCACGGGTAGGGCTTGAAGAAGATGCCCGGCAGCTCCCACTTCTCGCCCAGGCCGTCCAGCAGCGGCTCCAGGTGGTACTGGTCGCCGCAAAACGCCTGGAGCAGGCCGAAGCGGCCCTCCAGCACGGTGGGCGGGCCGGTCAGGCCGGTGCGGGCCAGGCCCGCGGCGGTGACGGCGGCGTGCGCGGCCCAGCCGCAGTGCACGCGCTTGACGGTGCCGCCGGTGCGGTTGGCCTCCAGCAGGCCCGAGCCCATGCTCGCGGCGATGCCCAGCGCGTCGGCGACGCCCTGCGCGCCCAGGCCCGACAGCATCGCCCCGGCCGCGGCGCCGCCGAGCGCGCCGCAGATCGCGGTGGCGTGCAGGCCGCGCTCGAAGAACACCGAGTTGCCCAGCTCCGCGTCGTATCCGGCCATGCCGACGCGGACGGCGATCTCGACGCCGACGCCGATCGCGTCGAGCAGCTGCGCGCCGGTCGCGCCCCGCGACTCCGCGACGGCCAGCGCCGCGGGCACGACCGACGCGGACGGGTGCAGCACCGACGGCAGGTGCGTGTCGTCGAAGTCGAGGGAATGCGCGAGCGTGCCGTTCAGCAGGGCCGCGCTCGGCTCCGGCAGCGGCTCGGCGAAGCCGATCGCGGTGGCGCGGCCGCCGCCGCCCCACTCGCGGACCAGCGCGCCGACGGCCTTGGCGGGCGGCTCGCCGGTGGCGGCCAGGCTGTTGCCGAGCACGTCGAGGACGCGGCGCGCGGCGTCGGCGCGCAGTTCGGCGGGCAGCCCCTTGCTCCGGACGCCTTCGGCGAACTCGCCGAGCGTCTGGACGAGCGGCGCGGTCATGCGCTCACCGCCGCGAGCGGACGGACCGGGGAGCCGGTGCCGCCCTTGATGCGCAGCGGGGCCAGCACGAAGACGAACTCGTGGATCCCGACCTCGGCGATGTCCTCCAGGTAGAGGTGCTCCATGATGTAGATGCCGTTCTCCACCAGCAGCACCCGGTGGACGGGCAGGACCGCGTGGCCCGCGCCCGCGGGGATCTGCTCGTAGGCGGTGGTGTCGGAGCCGGTCGCGACGATGCCGCGGGCGGCCAGCCACTCGGCGGCCTCCACGGTCGCGCCGGGCACGCCCTCGGCCTTGCTCATGTAGGCCTCGGGGTCGCCGAAGTTGCGGGCCCAGCCGGTGCGGACGAGCGCCACGTCGCCCGCGCCGGGCTCGACGCCCGCGCGCTTCGCGGCGGCCTCCAGGTCCGCGGCGGTCACCCCGTAGCCGGGCGGCAGCGTCGGGACGCCGTGCACGGCCGCGACGTCGAGCAGCACCCCGCGGCGCAGCAGGCCGGGCAGCTTCTCGGCGCCGTGCTCCTTGAACGCGCCGCCGAGCTGGGCCTCGGCGGCGTCCACGCCGCCGTGCAGCCTGCCGCAGTGGCTGACGTGCGAGAGCGCGTCGATGTGGGTGCCCACGTGGCCGCCCGTGACGATGATCTCGTTGGCCGCCGAGCCTCCGTCGGGGCGCTCCATGTCGCCGTGCCGGCGGATCAGCGTCATCCGGAAACCGGGGTGGTTGGGCGAGCACGGCATGCCGGTGAAGAACGGATGGCCGAGCTCGATCAGCCGGACGCCGCCGGCGACGGCCGCCAGCAGCGGATCGGTGGTCTGGGTCATGGGACGTCGCCTTTCTTGGCGTTCTCGCGGTCGGCGGCATCGGCGAGGCGGAGCAGCCAGCGGGCCCGCTCCACGATCGCCCTGTCGACGAACCTTCCTGAGGAATCGATCCAGGCGGCCTCTCCGGCCGCCCCGGTGAACCGGCCGAGCAGCTCGCGCGCCCACTCCGTCTCCGCGGGATCGGGCGCGCAGACCTCGTGCACGACGGGGACCTGCGCGGGGTGGATGACCGAGCGGCCGAAGAAGCCGCCCTCGCGGCCCGCCTCGGTGTCGGCGCGCAGCCCGTCGAGGTCGCGCACCGCCGTCCAGACGCTCTGCGCCGGGCTGGGCAGCCCGGCGGCGCGCGCCGCGACGACGATGCGCGACCGGGACCAGGCCAGGGCCCGGCGGCCCGCCCGCAGGTCGGCGCGCAGATCCGCCTCGCCCAGCGAGATCCCTGCGACCAGCGGGTGGGCGGTCGCCAGCGCCAGGGCGTTCTCCACCCCGAGCGCCGACTCGATCAGGGGGTGCACCGGCACGCCGAGCCGGTCCGCGACGCGCCGCAGCCCGCCGGGGTCCTCGCTCTTGGGCACCCGGACGCCGGCGAGCGCGCCGGGCGCGGCGGCCAGCTCCTTCAGGTCGGCCTCTCCCGCCGGGGTGGCGGGGTCGTTGATCCGCACGTGCGCGGCACGCCCCGAGGCCAGGACGTCCAGCACGTTGCGCCGCGCCTCGTCCTTGGCCGCCGCCCCGACGGCGTCCTCCAGGTCGAGGACCACGGCGTCGGCGGGTCCGGCCAGCGCCTTGTCCATCCGGTCGGGCCGGTCCCCCGGCACGTACAGCCAGCTGCGGATCACTTGATGACGCCCTTGGCGCGCAGTTCCGCGAGCTCGTCGCCGGTGACGCCGTAGCGCGCGAGGAGCTCCTCGGTGTGGGCGCCGACGGGCGCGCCGGCGGACTCGATGCGGCCGGGCGTCTCCGAGAGGCGGAACAGGATGTTCTGCATTTTGATGGGACCGAGCTCGTCGTCCTGGACGGTGGCGATGGTGCCGAGCGCCTGGAACTGGGGGTCGGCCATGATGTCGGCGGCGTCGTAGATGGGGGCGACGGCGGCCTGCGCCTCCTCGAACGCCTTGATGACCTCGTCGCGGTCGCGCTCGGCGATCCAGCTCCCGACGGCCTCGTCGAGCTCGTCGGCGTGCTCGGCGCGCTGCGCGCCGGAGGCGAACCACGGCTCGTCGATGTACTCGGGGCGGCCGACCAGGCGCATCACGCGCTCGGCGATCGACTGGGCGCTGGTGGAGATGGCCACCCACCTGCCGTCGCGGGTCTGGTAGGTGTTGCGCGGCGCGTTGTTGCTGGAGCGGTTGCCGGTGCGCTGCTGCAGGAGGCCGAGCTGGTCGTAGTTGATGATCTGCGGCCCGAGCAGGGTGAGGATCGGCTCGATGATGGCCATGTCGACGACCTGGCCGCGGCCGGTGGCCTCGCGGGCGCGCAGCGCGGTCATCACGGCGAACGCGGTGGTCAGCGCGGTGATGCCGTCGGCGAGCCCGAACGGCGGGAGGGTCGGCGGGCCGTCGGGCTGCCCGGTGATGGCGGCGAAGCCGCTCATCGCCTCGGCGAGGGTGCCGAAGCCCGGCCGCTTGGCGTAGGGGCCGATCTGGCCGAAGCCGGTGACGCGGACCAGCACCAGGCGCGGGTTGATCCGGCTGAGCTCGTCGTAGCCCAGGCCCCAGCGCTCCAGCGTGCCGGGGCGGAAGTTCTCGATGACGACGTCGGCGTCGGCGACCATCCTGCGGAAGATCTCCTGGCCTTCGGGCGAGCCCAGGTAGAGCGTCATGGCCTTCTTGTTGCGGCCGATCATCTTCCACCAGAGGCCGACGCCGTCGCGCTGCGCGCCGTGGCTGCGCACCGGGTCGCCCTTGGGGTGCTCGACCTTGACGACCTCCGCCCCGAAGTCGCCGAGCAGGGTCGCGGCGAGGGGGCCCGCGAACAGGGTCGCGGTGTCGATGACCCGGATGCCTTCCAGCGCGCCTGCCATGGACGTGCACCTTCCTCTCGTCGTTCCGCTTAGCGGAACACTCTCGGCTCGCCTTCCCGGAGAGCGTCCCGGTCAAGGCTTTTTCAAGTTCGCACTGGTTACTGGCTATAGTCAAGTTCGCCAAGGATATTGACCCGCGACCGGGCCGGATGTCACGCTGGACCAGACCCCCGGCAACTGTTTCTCTTAGCGGAACAAGCACGGGAGCTGCGGGTCAGGAAGGAACCCAGTGAGCGGAACGGAATTCGACGGGCCCGACCTCGTCGTGGCGGGCGCCGGAGGCGGCCTCGCCGGCGCGCTGCGCGCCGCGGAGCACGGCCTGAGCGTCCTGGTGGTGGAGGCCAGCGAGCACTACCGCCGCGGCAACAACACCTCGATGTCGACCGCGATGTTCCCCGGCGCGGGATCCCGCTGGCAGGCCGAGGCCGGGGTGGCCGACTCCCCCGAGCTGTTCGCCGCCGACATGGCCGCCAAGACGAAGGGGCAGGTCGACGCCCGGCTCGCCCGTACGCTCGCCGGGGTCAGCGCCCCGCTCGTGGAGTGGCTCAACGACGGCGTCGGGCTGCCGATGTCGCTGGTCACCGACTTCACCTACCCCGGCCACTCGGTCACCCGCTGCCACACCGTGCCCGGCCGGCACGGCAACACCGTGATCGACCACCTGGCGCGCCGGGTGCGCGAGCACCCGAACATCGACATGCTCGTCCCCGCCCGGCTCACCGACGTGCTGACCGGCCCGGACGGCGCGGTGCGCGCCGCCGTCGTGCGCATGCCCGACGGCGCCGAGGAGGAGATCCCCACCCGCGGGGTCCTGCTGGCCACCAACGGCTACGGCGCCGACCGCGAGCTCGTCGCGCGGCACCTGCCGGAGATCGCCAAGGCCCTCTACCAGGGCGGCGAGCACTCCCGGGGCGACGCGCTGCGGATCGGCGAGCGGCTCGGCGCGGCCACCGGCTACCTGGACGCCTACCAGGGCCACGCCGGTGTCGCCGCCGGGGCGAGCACCCTGGTGACCTGGGCCACGATCGTCCTCGGCGGCATCCTGGTCGACCTGACCGGCCGCCGCTTCGGCGACGAGAGCCGCGGCTACTCCGAGTACGCCGCCGAGCTGGCGGCGCGGCCGGGATCGACGGGCTGGATCGTCATCGACGAGACCGTCCACGAGCGGTGCCTGGCGTTCCAGGACTACCTGGACGTCGTCGAGTCCGGCGTGCTGGTGCGGGCCGAGGGCGCCGCCGCCCTCGCCGAGGCGACCGGGCTGCCCGCCGAGGCGCTCGCCGCCGAGCTCGCCGCGTCCGCGTCCGCCGCCCGCGGCGAGAGCGAGGACCCGCACGGACGCACCCGCTGGGAGCGCCCGCTGGACCCCCGCTACGTCGCCGTCCGCGTCCTGCCCGCCCTCTTCCACACCCAGGGCGGCCTGATCGTCGACGAGCACGCCGCCGTCGTGGACGCGCGGGACCGGCCGATCCGGGGCCTGTACGCCTCGGGCGGCGCGGCCGCGGGCGTCTCCGGCCACGGCGCGGCCGGATACCTCGCCGGCAACGGCCTGCTGCCCGCCTTCGGGCTCGCCTACCTGGCGGCCGACGACCTCGCCCGCACACTCGCGGGCTGAAGAACTCCCCCCTTTCCCCCACTACACGCACGCGGAGGAGACCGCCCATGGCGTCCATCGAGCTGCTGATCAAGAACGTCCGGGTCGTCCGCCCCGGGGACGCCGACGGGACGCCCCCGCCGGTGGACATCGCCGTCAACGACGGGACCATCGTGCGGGTGGGCCCCGGCCTGCCCGAGGACGACGCGGCCACCGTGGTCGACGGCCGCGGGCTGCTGGCCTTCCCCGGCGTGGTCGACGCCCACCAGCACTGGGGCATCTACAACGACCTGGCCACCGACACCCGCACCGAGAGCCGCGCCAGCGTCCAGGGCGGCGTCACGACCGCGCTCACCTACATGCGGACCGGCCAGTACTACCTGAACAAGGGCGGCAGCTACAAGGACTTCTTCCCCGAGGTGCTCTCGCTGTCGGAAGGCAGGGCCTACACCGACTACGCCTTCCACCTGGCGCCGATGAGCGCCCAGCACATCGGCGAGATCCCGTACCTCGTCGAGGAGCACGGCGTCACCTCGTTCAAGATCTTCATGTTCTACGGCAGCTACGGCCTGCACGGCAGGTCGACCAGCCAGAGCGAGTTCCTGATGATCCCCGAGAACGAGCGCTACGACCTCGCGCACTTCGAGTTCGTCATGCGCGGCGTGCAGAACGCCCGGGAGATCCTCACCGAGTACGCCGACCACCTGTCGCTGTCGCTGCACTGCGAGACCGCCGAGATCATGACGGCGTACACCAAGATGGTCGAGCAGGACGGCTCCCTCTCCGGGCTGCGCGCCTACAGCGCCTCCCGCCCGCCGCACTCCGAGGGCCTGGCCGTCACGATCGCCTCCTACCTGGCGCACGAGACCGGCCTGCCCAACATCAACCTGCTGCACCTGTCCGGTGAGAAGGCCCTGTCGGCCGCGCTGACCATGGCCGGGGCGTTCCCGCACGTGGACTTCCGCCGCGAGGTCACCATCGGCCACCTGCTCGCCGACGTCGACACCGCCAGCGGCATCGGCGGCAAGGTCAACCCGCCGCTGCGCGAGCGCTCGGACGTCGACGCGCTGTGGCGGCACATGCTCGCCGGCGAGATCGACTGGGTGGTCAGCGACCACGCCTGCTGCCGCGACGAGCTGAAGTTCGGCGCCGACCGCGGCGACGTCTTCCTCGCCAAGTCCGGGTTCGGCGGCGCCGAGTACCTGCTGCCCGGCCTCGTCGGCGAGGGCGTCAAGCGGGGGCTGTCCCTCCAGGCCGTCGCCCGCATGTCCTCCGCCAACCCGGCGAAGCGCTACGGCCTGCTGCGCAAGGGCGACATCGCCGAGGGCTTCGACGCCGACATCGCGCTGGTCGACCCGGAGGCCGCCTGGACGGTCCGCGCCGCGGACTCCGAGTCCACCCAGGAGTACACGCCGTTCGAGGGCTTCACCATGACGGCGAGGGTCACCGACACGTTCGTGCGCGGCAACCGGGTGCTGGCCGACGGCAAGGTCGTCGGCGACCCCGTGGGCCGCTACCAGCCGCGCGGCCGCTGACCGTACAGGCGAGGCCCCGCGGACGAGGACGTCCGCGGGGCCTTTTCCGCATCCACCGAAGCCGACCGAGACCTAGGATCGAGACGTGACCGAGAAGACCGATTCGGCCCGTGCCGCGGTGCGGGCCGCGGAGAGTCCTGGCACCGAGACGGCGGCCCGCGTCGCCGACGTGCTCCTGCTCTTCGCCGGGGGACCGCAGTACCTGGGCGTCAGCGCCATCAGCAGGGAGCTCGGGCTGTCCAAGGCGGTCGTGCACCGCATCCTGCAGTCGCTGGTGTCCCGCGAGATGCTGCGGACCGATCCGGGGGTCCCGGGCTACCGGCTGGGGCCCGCCGCGGTGGCGCTCGGCGCCAGCGCGATGAGCCGGTTCGAGACCAGGACCGCGGCGATGCCCGTCCTGAGCCGGCTGCGCGACGCGACCGGGGAGACCACCACCCTGTCGGGGCTGGTCGGCGAGGAGCGGGTCTACCTCGCCCAGTTCGAGAGTCCCCACGAGGTCAAGATGACCGTCGACCTGGGCGTGCGCTTCCCGCTGCACGCCGGCTCCTCCGGCAAGGCCATCCTGGCGTTCCTGCCCGAGGCGCGCCGGGAGGCGCTGCTGGCGCGCCCGCTGCCCCCGCTCACCGAGCGCACGGTCACCGACACCGGCGCGCTGCGCGCCGAGCTGGCCGAGATCCTGCGCATGGGCGTGGCGGTCTCGGCCGGGGAGCGCCGCTCGGACGCCGGCTCGGTCGCCGCCCCCCTGTTCGGTCCGGACGGCGAGCCGCACGGCTCCATCAGCGTGTGCGGCCCCCGCCACCGCTTCACACCCGAGCGGGTGGAGCTGTGGCGGGGGCTCGTGCTCGCCGCCTCCGAGGAGATCGGCCGGAGCTGGACCTGGTCGCGCCCCGCGGGGTGAGCCGCTACCAGAGCTCGGGGTCGCTCTTGGTGCGGGCCGAGGGGTTGAGGGCGTCGCGGATCGCGTCGCCCAGCAGGTTGAACGCCACCACCACCAGCATGATCGCCAGGCCGGGGAAGACCGTGGCCCACCAGGTCAGGCGCAGCGTGGTGCGCGAGTCCGACAGCATGCTGCCCAGCGAGAAGTCCGGCGGCTGCACGCCCAGGCCCAGGAGGCTGAGCGCGCTCTCCACCAGGATCATCACGCCGGCGCTGGTCGACCACAGGATGATGACCGGGCCGAGCACGCTGGGCGCGATGTGCCGGAAGAGGATCGCCGGGGTGCGGGCGCCGATGGTGTGCGCCGCGGTGACGAAGTCCATGCGCTTGGTCTGGGAGACCGAGTTGACGATCGTGCGGGCGTAGTTCGCCCAGCCCCACACCGCCAGGATGATCATCAGCTTGACGATGCCGGGGCCGACGACCGCGGCGAGCGCGACACCGACCGCCACGAACGGGATGGCGAACTGGATGTCGGCCAGCCGCATGAGCAGCATGCCGACGCTGTTCTCGAAGTATCCGGCGAGCAGGCCGAGCACCAGGCCGCACAGGGCGGCGCCGGTGGCGGTCACCACGCCGACGACGAGGCTGAGCCGCAGCCCGTACAGCAGCCGGCTGAACACGTCGCGGCCCAGGGTGTCGGTGCCCAGCAGGTGGCCGCCGTCGCCGCCCAGCCAGACCGGGGCCTGGCCCGCCGCGGCGAGGTTCTGGTGGGTGGGGTCGTGCGGCACGATCCACGGGGCGAAGACCGCGATCAGCACCAGCGCTCCCAGCAGCGGGATCGCGATGCGCCCGGAGGTGTCGCCCCACACCCGGCCGAGGATCTCGGCCAGCCGGCCGCGGCTGCGCGGAGCGGGCTTGGACTTGGCGACCGGGACGGTGGCCGTGGTCATGGGGTCCTCCCTGTCGTCATGGGGGTCACGCCGCGGCCTTGGCGCGCAGCCGGGGGTCGATCAGCCGGACGATGAGGTCCATGGCGATGTTGACCAGGGTGATGAGCATGGCCATGCAGAACACGCTGGCCTGGACCAGCGGGAAGTCCTGGTTGCCGACGCTGCGGATGAGCAGCGCGCCCAGGCCGTTGTAGCCCAGCAGCGGCTCCAGCACGAGCAGGGCGCTGAACAGGAACGAGAACTCGATGCCCAGCCAGGCCAGCAGCGGGGGCATCGCGCCGGGCAGCGCGTGGCCGAACAGCACCTTCCACGGCGGCACGCCCTTGGAGCGGGCGGTGAGCACGTGCCCCTCGTTGAAGGAGTCCAGGAGCTGGCCGCGCACCAGCCGGGCGGTGGTCGACACCGCCGCGAGGGTCAGCGCGAGCACCGGGATCACCAGGCTGGACATGCCCTCGCTGCCGGTGGCCGGCAGCCACTGCAGGTTGACCGCCAGCAGCAGCACCAGCAGCAGCGCCATCCAGAAGTACGGCACGCTGCCGGTGACGAACGCGCCGACCATCAGCAGCCGGCCGGAGAGGCGGCTGGGCTTGAGCGCCGCGGCGATGCCGATGCCGAAGGACAGCAGCACGCACAGCACCAGCGACGGGATCACCAGCCACAGGCTGGGGCCGAGCCGCTCGGCGACCATCGTCATGGCGGGCTGGCCGAAGGAGAACGACTGCCCGAAGTCGAAGGTGACCGCGCTCAGCAGCGCGTCGCCGTACTGGACGAGGAAGGGCGCGTCGAGGCCGAGGCGCACCCGGGTCGCCTCGATCATCGCCTCGCTCGCGTCCGGCGGGGACATCAGCTCGGCCGGGTCGCCCGCCAGCCGGGACAGCACGAACAGGAAGGTGGTCACGCCCCAGGCGACCACGGCCACCAGCAGCAGCCGCCGGACGGCGTATCCGATCATCGGGGTCCCCCCGCGGCGGCAGCCTCCATGACGCGCTCGAGGAAGGCCCTGCGGTCGGCGGCCAGCCGGGCGCTCAGCTCCGGCCCGGGCTGGAAGAGGTCGAGGTCCTCGCGGGTGACCGAGCCGCGCTCGGCCAGCAGCTCCTCCAGGACGGTGAAGCGGTCGCGCAGGACCCATAGTTCGGAGGCGACCTCCATGAGCGCGTGGAACACCCCGTCGAGGTGCTGGGAGCGTTCCAGGTGCACGGGGTTCTCGGCGGCGAATCCGGGCATCGTCATCCGCCTTTCTTGAGGGTCATCAGGTCGGTGTCGGGAAGGACGAGCGGGGGCGGCGCGGGCACCGCCCGGTGCCCGAGCTCGCCGCCGAGCCGCAGCTCGCCGGGGAAGTGGCAGGCCGCCTGGCGGCCTTCGGCCACGGTGACCAGCGGCGGCGCCTGCTCGACGCACCTCGCGGTGGCCAGCGGGCAGCGGGAGCTGAACGCGCAGCCGGCGGGCCGGTCGACGGGCGAGGGGATGTCGCCGCTCGGCAGGATGCGGTGCTCGGCGTCCCGCTGCATCGAGGCCAGCACCGCGGTGTAGGGGTGGGCGGGGTCGGTGAACAGCTCGGCGGCGGGGCCGATCTCCACCACCCGGCCCAGGTACATGACCGCGATCCGGTGGCTGAGGTGCCGCACCAGGGCCAGGTCGTGGGTGATGAACAGGTAGGCCAGACCGCGCCGCCGCTGCAGGTCCTGCAGCAGGTTGACGACCTGTGCCTGCACCGAGACGTCCAGGGACGCGGTCGGCTCGTCCGCCACGATCAGCGACGGGTCGAGCATCAGGGCCCGCGCGATGCCGACGCGCTGGCGCTGTCCGCCGGAGAGCTCCTGCGGGTAGCGGCCGGCGAACGCCGGGTCCAGGCCCACCTGCTCCATCAGCTCGAACACCTTGCGGCGGCGCTCGGCGGCGTCGCCCGCCCTGTGCACCTGCAGCGGCTCGGCGAGCACGTCGCCCACCCGCTGGTAGGGGTTGAGCGAGGTCGACGGGTTCTGGAAGACCATCGCCATGCGGCGGCGGACCGCGGTGCGCAGCGCGGAGCCGCGCAGCGCGGTGACGTCGCGGCCCTCGAACTCGATACGGCCCGCGGTGGGCTTCTCCAGCCGGATCAGCATCCGGGCGACGGTGGTCTTGCCGCTGCCGGACTCGCCCACCAGGCCCAGGGTCTCGCCGCGGCGCACCTCGAAGGAGACGCCGTCGACGGCGCGCAGCGTGCGGCCGCCGCCCAGGCGGAACTCCTTGACCAGGCCGTCGACCCTGGCGACGTAAGGCTCAGTGCTCATCACGGGCTCCTGGGGTGATCGGGCCGTACCCTTCGGCCAGCAGGCAGGCGGCGGTCCGGCCCGGCGCGACCGGACGCGGCTCGGGGCGCGCCGACCCGCACACCTCGTGCGCGCTGGGGCAGCGGGCGGCGAAGGCGCAGCCGGTCAGCCTCTCGGCGGGGCCGGGCGGACGGCCCTCGATGGTGTGCAGCCGCCCGCCCGGCTCGTGGGAGCCGGGGGCCGAGCGCAGCAGCGACCAGGTGTAGGGGTGGCGCGGGCGGGTCAGGACCTCGGCGGTCGGCCCGGACTCCACGACCTCGCCCGCGTACATCACCACCAGCCGGTCGGCCAGGTCCGCGATCACGTCCAGGTCGTGTGTCGCGATCACGATCGACAGGCCGAGTTCCCGGTTGAGCTCCTTGAGCAGCTCCAGGATCTGGGCCTGGGTCGTCACGTCCAGAGCCGTGGTGGGCTCGTCGCAGAACAGGACGGCCGGTCCGGCCACCAGCGCCATCGCGATGACGATGCGCTGGGACTGCCCTCCGGAGACCTCGTGCGGGTAGGAGTTCATCCGGGAGGCCGGTTCGGGGATGCCGACCCGGGCCAGCATCTGCTCGGCCAGCCTCCGTGCCGCGTCGCGCGACAGCGAGGGGTCCGCCGTCCGCGCCGACTCGACCAGCTGGGCGCCGATGCGCTTCATCGGGTGCAGCGAGCGCCACGGGTCCTGGAACACCAGCCGCGCCCGCTTGGCGCGCAGGTCGCGCAGCCTCCGCTTGGGCATGGCCAGCACGCCCTGGCCGTCCAGGAGGATCGTGCCCTCCACCTGCGCGCCGGCGGGCAGCAGCCGCAGCGCGGCCATGATCGAGGTCGATTTGCCCGACCCCGACTCGCCCGCCAGCGCCACGATCTCGCCCTTCCCGACGTGGAAGGTGGCGTCGCGGATGATGCGCAGCCGGCCTCTGCCGGTCGGCAGCGTCACCCGGACGTCCCGCATCACCAGGGCGTCCTCGCGGGAGCCCTTCGGGGACGGCGCCTCCGCCGTCTCCAGCAGTCCCTCGCTCACGTCGGCTCCTTCCGCTCCAGTGGACGGCGGGCGATGGTGACCCACGGGTAGTTGCCCGGGCCGAGCGGCTGCTGCCGCACCTCGGTGAACCCGGCCGCCTCGGCCGTCTCCACCAGGTCGGCCGTGGCGGTGGTCCGCCACCACGGCTCGTTTCCGTTCTCGGCGTCCCAGTCGTCCAGCCAGGCGTTGTAGGCGGACCGCTCGCGGTACGGCGCGACGTCGGAGAACACCAGGTCGCCGCCCGGCTTCAGCAGCCGGAAGGCCTCCGCGAAGACCTTGCGGAGCGCGTGCGGGGGGATCTCGTGCAGCAGGATGAACGAGGTCACCAGGTCCTGGCCGCCCGCGGGCAGGCCGGTGTCCTCGGCCGCGGCCCGCACGAGGTCCCAGGTCAGCCCGCGGTCGGCGGCCCTGCGCTGGGCGTAGCGCAGGGACGCCTGGGAAAGGTCGACGCCGGTGATCCGGGCGCCGGGGTAGGTCTCCGCCAGCTTGAGCGTGTACTGGCCGGTACCGCAGCCGAGGTCGCAGATGGCGGCGTATTCCGTGCGCGGGGCCGCGGCCGCGACCTGGCCCCGCTGGCGGAAGATGTCGCCGTAGGCGGGCACCAGCAGGTACCGGTAGACCAGCTCGTGGTGCACGAACCCCATGTGCTCGTGGCCGTCCCACCCTCCGGTGGTGCCGTGGAACTCGTACTTCCAGTACCGCGGCACCACCTCGTCGCCCCGGTCGGTGATCGCCGCGGGATCCGGTGCCTGCGCGAGCTCCAGCAGTTCCTCGCGCTGGGCCTCGAAGGCCGCGACGGCGCGCGGGGTGAGCCGGCCGCGGCCCCAGGCCAGGGCCGCGCCGATCACCCCCGGCTCGGCGGAGCCCGCCAGGGCCCGCTCCGCCGCCGCGCGCAGCTCGCCGATCTCGGGATCGGCGGCCTCGCCCCACGACGCGGCCTCGGGGGAGGCCTCGATGCGGGCTTTGACCCGGTCCCGCAGCGGGTCGAGGGCGGCCCGCTGGGCGGCGAGGAACTCCAGCTCGGCCCGGCCGCGCTGGTGCAGCCTGAGCTCGGGGTTCATCCCGTCGGGAACCGGTGCGGCGATCACGTCCGGGGACAAGGGTCAGACCTCCTTGGCCACGTCGTCGAGCAGGAGCATCAGCCCGTTGCCGTTGTCGAAACCGCTCACGCCCTTGCGGTAACCGCCGACGGTGGGAGCGCCGTAGGTGTAGAGGATGTAGGCCTGGTCGTTGAGGTACCGGGCGCACTCGACGAGCTTCTTCTCGCGCTTCGCGGTGTCCATCTCGGTCCGCTCGGCCTGCAGCAGCTCGTCCCACTTGGCGTCCTTGACGAACGGCTTCTTCGACGAGGAGACGTGGTTGAACATGCGGTCCGCGTCGAAGATGCCGGTGTAGGACGCGCCCCGGTAGAAGATGTGGGCGTCGGAGCCGTTGCGGAACGACTGCACCCAGACCGGGACCTCCACCGAGGTGATCTTCGGCTTGAAGCCGGCCTCCTGGAGCTGCGCCCCGACCGCCTCGAACAGCTTCTTGTAGAGGTTCATGCCGAAGATCTCGACCTCGGCGCCCTGCGCGCCGGCCTCCTTGAGGAGGCTCTTGGCGCCCTCGAGGTCGTAGGCCGGGCGGGTGATCGACTTGCTGTTGCCGAAGACGCCCTCGGCCGAGACCTGGCCGTCCTCCAGCACGCCCGCGCCGTAGGTCAGCGCGTCCATCAGCGCCGGGGCGTTGATCGCCTTGATCGCGGCCTGGCGCACCCGGATGTCGTCGAAGGGGGCCTTGGTGGTGTTCAGCTGGAACATGTTCTGGTTGCCGCTGAAGTCCGCGGCGACCGTGAGCCCGTCCTGGCCGCTGAGCGTCTTCAGGCTCTCGGCGCTGAGGTTCTGCGCCGCGTCGATCTCGCCCGCCTCCAGCGCCGAGGCGAGCGCGCCCGCGTCGGTGAAGTAGCGCAGGAAGATCTCGGACGTCTGCGGCTTGCCGCCGTAGAAGGCGTCGTAGGCGGCGAACTCGATGCCGCGGTCCACCCCGAACGAGTTGATCTTGAACTGGCCGGAGCCGATCGGGCTCGCGTTGAAGCCGTCCTCGCCGACCTTCTTCCAGTGCGCCTCGGGCACCACGAAGATCTGGCCGAGCCGGGCCAGCAGCAGCGGGTCGGGCGCGCTGGTCTCGATCCGCACCGTGGTGGCGTCGATCTTCCGCACGTCCTTCACGCCGGTGAGGAACAACGCGCCCGCGTACTGCTCGGCGGTGACCTCGGTGAGGCTGAAGACGATGTCGTCGGCGGTGACCGGGGAGCCGTCGTGGAACGTGACGCCCTGGCGCAGCTTGAACTTCCAGACCGTGTCGCTGGTGCGCGACCACTCCTCGGCGAGCCGGGGCGCCGCCTCGGTGTCGCCGCGCAGCTGGCGCACCAGCGTGTCGAAGGCGTTGAACTGGAAGGTGGTGTACTGCTCGTTCATCGGGTTCAGCGTGTCGTCCACGATGACCGTGCCGATGGTCAGCAGGGAGGCCTTGGACCCGCTCCCGTCGGAGCCGCCCGGGCCGCCGCAGGCGCTCAGCGCGCCGCCGGCCGCGATGAGGCCGCCCAGGGCCAGGCCGCCGCGCAGGAAGTTCCTGCGGTCGATCGCCCGGCCCTGGCCGGAGAAGAAGCTCTTGCTCACTTGCCGTTCCTTATGATTCGACGGCCGCGACCGCGGCCTTCACCCGGGTGTCGGGGTCGAAGACCGCCCCGAACACGCGCCCGACCAGCGCCTCGCGCTCCTTGCGCAGCTTCGCCGCGAGCTCTTCGGACGGCCGCAGCCCGTCCACCGCGGCGGGGTCGACGCAACCCCGCTCGGCCAGCAGGTGCTCCAGCACCAGGGTGCGGTCCTTGAGGATCCACAGCTCGGAGGTCAGCTCGGCGATCATGCGCGCGAGCTCGTCCAGCCGGTCCGAGCCCAGGTAGCTCTGGCCGCTCACAGGCCGCCCTCCTTGCTTCCGCGGACGATCCACGGGTAGTCGCCCTTGTTCAGGCCGTAGGCCTTGACGTCGGTGAAGCCGACCTCCTCCATCAGGGCGGGCAGGTCGAGCTGCAGGTAGGAGCGCATGAACGGCTCGCCCCGGTGCTCGGTCTCCCAGTCCAGGACCACCGACCGGAAGGCGCCGTTGCGCTCGAAGGGCGCGATGTCGCCCATCACCAGGTCGCCGCCGGGCTCCAGCACCCGGAGCATCTCCCGGAGGATCTCCTTGGTGGCGTGCGGCGGGGTCTCGTGGAAGAGGGTGAAGATCGAGACCAGTCCGACGGAGGCGTCCGGCAGGCCGGTCTCCTCGACCGGCGCCTGCAGCAGGGTCCAGTCGTGGCCCTCGTGCACCGCGCGGGCGCGGGCGTAGCGCAGCTGGGTCTCCGACAGCTCGACGCCGATGATCTCGCTGTCGGGGAAGACCTGGGACAACGAGGTCAGCATGCGGCCGTTGCCGCACCCGGCCTCCAGAACCGTCCCGTAGTCCCGGCGCGGGGCCTCCATCGCCACCTGGGTGCGCTGGTCCTGCAGGTTCTCGCCGGTCCGGACGGCGCCGACGCCGCCGGGCATGAGGACGTAGCGGTAGCCCAGGTCGTGGATGACCACGCCCATCAGGTCGTGGCCGTCCCAGCCGCCGGTCGTCAGGTGGAAACCGGCGCGGAAGTAGGCGGGGACGTTCGCGTCCGGGTTCAAGGTGAGCGAACCGGGCGCGTCCTCGGGGACGTCCAGCCACTCCTCGATCACCGGGCGGGACTCCTCGGCCGCCGGGATGGCGCGGACGTAGATCTCCTCGGCCACGTACCGGGTGAAGAGGCGGTCGAAGAGCCAGGGGGCGTGGTCGGCCAGCTTCTCGTTCACCGAACGGCGCCGGTCGGCCGGCTCCGCGGGGGGCTCGGGCTCCAGCTGCGCGTACCGCTCGGCGGCCGCGGGCTGGAGCACTCCGCCGGCGTAGCCCTGGAGCGCGCCGAGGAATTCGAGTCCCGCACGGGACCTCTGCTGTACGGGGACGTCCAAGAGAACCTCCTTCTCGCAAGGGGGGAACAAGGGGGATGAAAGGCGTAGGGGGAATGTCGGAGAGGGCGGAAAGGGTCAGGCGGGAATGCGGGCGTCCGGGGAGACGCGGGAGGCGAGCATCGAGGAGCGGAGCAGATGCTCCCGGGCCAGCCGCGGGTCGGCCGAGACGCGGCGCAGGTGGTCGTTGCGGCGCCGCCGCTCCGCGGGGTCCTCCTCGCGGAGCATGTCCCGGTTCTCATGGGTGACGACCCGCACGTAGTCGTGCGCGACGGACCTGCGGGTCTCCTCGTAGGCGTCGAGCAGCGCGGTGTCCCCGGCCTCCGCGGCCAGGATCGCCTCGGCCGCCATGGCGGCGTCGTGGATCCCGCTGTTCATGCCCATGCCGCCGAGCGGGTTGTTGAGGTGGGCGGCGTCGCCCGCCAGCAGCACCCGGCCGTCGCGGAACCGCTCGGCGACCCGCTGGTGCACCCGGTAGATGCGGGAGTGGACGATGTCGTAGCCCTCGGCGCGGGGCGCGATCTCCTGGAGGCGGCGCTGGATCGCCGCGGGGTCCAGGGCGTCGGCGGCGTCCTGCTCGCCCGGCGGGATCGGGAAGAGCGCCCGCCAGTGCAGCGGGGTCCGCAGCAGCACCAGCCATTCGCGCGGGTCGGAGATGTAGTTGACCGACGCGATGCCGGGGATGAGCTCGGCGAAGTCGGCGCTGGTGGAGACCACGAGGAACTGCTCGGGGTAGGTGATGCCGGGGAAGCCGATGCCCAGGGCGTGCCGGATCGGGCTGTGCGCGCCGTCGGCGGCGATCGCCCAGCGGGCCCGGTACTCCACTTCCGGGGCCTCGGGGTCGGCCGAGCCGGCGACCCGCACGACGGCCTCCTCGCCGTCGGTCGCGGCCGAGCGCACGTGGGCGTTCTCGAACAACCGGACGTTCGGCAGCTCGGCGAGCCGGTCGCGGATGATGCGCACCAGGTTCTGCTGCTCGCTCTGCAGCCGGTACGGGAACGGGGTGTCCCCGGCGATCTCGGCCAGGTCGAAGTGGGCGACCAGGCCCTCGGTGCGGTCGCGGTACTGGTAGGTGTCGGACACCAGGCCGACCTCGTGCAGCGGCGCGGAGACGTCCAGCCCGTCGAGGATCTCCAGGGTCGGGGGGTGGAACGTCGAGGCCCGGGACTCGCCCAGGACGCCGTCCCCGGCCAGGCCCGCCTCGAAGACCGTCACGCGCAGGCCGTCGAGGGCGAGGGCGAGCGCCGCCGTGGCGCCCACGGGGCCGAGGCCCACGACCACCACATCGGAATCCTCCGGCGGCCGCGAGTCGTTGAAGCCGAGAAGCACGGAACCTCCAAAACTGCCAGCTCTCACACTGCGGTAACCATGCACTCGATATGCGGGAACGGTAACCAGCAGAAAGCGGCAAGTCAATGCTTTTCGGACAGGGTTTAACCGACCGATAACACGCAAAGATCGCCGAAACACAGCCGAAACATCGGAGAAGCACGGCGTCACCGTGCGGAAACGAAGGTCGCGACCTGCGGAAACGCGGACGGCGCGGCTCAGCCGCGGTGCGCGCGGTCCACGAGCGACTGGGAGATGTCCGCCGCGCCGGAGACGACCAGGTCGGTGATCCGGGCGCGGTCGGCGTGCTGCAGCCGGAAGAGCGGGCCGGCCACCCCGAGCGCGCCGACCACCTCGGCGCCGTCCCTGATCACGGCCGAGGCGCCCCAGATGCCCTCGTCCACCTCGCCGAAGCTCTCCAGCCAGCCCAGCCGGGCCACGACGTCGACGTCGGCCCTGATCTGCTCGCGCTCGGCGTCGGCGAGCCCGCTCATCGCCGCCAGGTAGCGCTCGCGCTCGGCGGTGCGCATGGAGGCCAGCAGCACCCGGGAGGCCGAGCCCTGGTGCAGGATCATCGGCTGGCCCCGGTCGAACTGCAGCCGCACCGGGTGCTGCGACTCCACGCGGTCCACGCAGATGGCGCTCCAGCCCACCCGCTTGATGAGGAGGGTGGTCTCACCGCCGGCCTCGGCCACCGCCCGCAGGACCGGCTTGGCCAGCACCTCCAGGGAGTCGCCGGCCTCCCGCGCGGCGCTGGCCAGGCTGACGAACCGCCAGCTCAGCCGGTACTCCCCCGGGCGCGCCTCCTCGACCAGGCCCTCCTCGCGCAGGACCGACAGGTAGCGGTAGACCGAGCTGATCGGCATGTCCAGCTCGGCGGCGAGCTCGGCGGCGGAGCGGGTGTGCCGCTGCGGGCTGAAGGCCAGCATCAGGTGCAGCACCTTGCGCGAGCTCTCCGCTCCGCTGCGGCGGGAGGAGCGGCCCTGGCCCGGCACCGCGTCCGCGACGGCCTCCTCGGACACCCCCGCCTCCTTCACTCCGGTGGCCGCGGCTTGACCTTGGCCGGTGTCGGGTTCTAGCTTGTCTCACATAACAATAAACACTCTCTCACACTGCGGGAACCGGGTACCTGTTCGTCACCCACATCCCGGAGGCACCCGCCATGATGCGGCACATCGTCCTGTTGCAGTGGACCGAAACGGCCACTGACCAGCAGAAGCGAGAGGCGGAGACAGCTTTTCACAACTTGCCCGCCAGGATTCCTGAGATCTTGGACTTTTTCGGCGGATCCGACCGGGGACTCACCGGCGGCGCCCACGACTTCGCCGCGGTGTTCACCTTCGCGGACGTCGAGGGATGGCGCGCCTACCAGGACCACGAGGCGCACAAGGCGCTGGTCGCCGACCACCTGAAGCCGATCCTCGCCGGTCGCGCGGTCATCCAGTTCGATGACTGAGGGGGCCGGAGCGGCGTTCACCCGCGACGCGCTCGCCGACGACTACCGGGAAGCGGGCTTCGGCGGGAGCCTCGGCCTCGGCACGCGCCCCGCGCTGGTCGTCGTCGACCTCGTCCGCGCCTACACCGACCCGGAGTCGCCGCTGTACGCCGGAGCCGAACGAGCCGTGGAACGGACGGCGACGCTGGTACGCGGCGCCCGCGAACTCGGGCACCCGGTCGTCTTCACCTACGTCGAGTACGCGCCTGGCGGCGCCGACGGCGGCCTCTTCTACCGCAAGGTGCCCGCGCTCCGGCTCTTCGAGCGCGCCTCGCCCTGGGGCGACCCGCCGGAGGAACTGGTGCCCGAGCCCGGCGACCTGGTGATCGTCAAGAAGTACCCGTCGGCGTTCTTCGGCACAGCGCTGGCCTCCACGCTGACCGCGCTGGGCGTCGACTCGGTCGTCATCACCGGGACGAGCACCAGCGGCTGCGTCCGCGCCACCGCGCTCGACGCGCTGTGCCACGGGTTCCGGCCGGTCGTGGTGTCCGACGCCGTGGCCGACCGCGACCTCCGGCCGCACGAGGCGGCGCTGTTCGACCTGGCCGCCAAGTACGCGGACGTCCACGAAGCTGTGAAGGTAGGGGAGTTGTGGAACAGAACGACATGACCTCCCGCAACGTCCATCCCGCCGACCGGCTGCGCGCCCGCCTCGCCGCCGGCACCCCGCTCCTGGCCGCCGGCTGCCACGACGCGCTCTCCGCGCGCCTGGCCGCCCAGGCCGGATTCGAGGCGATCCACCTGTCGGGCGCACTGGTCAGCGCCGTCACCTTCGGCCTGCCCGACCTGGGCTACGTCGGCGCGAGCGACATGGTCGACGCGCTGCGCCGGGTCGCCGCGGGCACCGACCTGCCGATCATCGCCGACGCCGACACCGGCTACGGCGACCCGCTCCAGGTGGCCGAGACCGTCCGCCGCTACGAGCGGGGCGGGGCCGCCGCCCTCCACCTGGAGGACCAGGTCATGCCCAAGCGCTGCGGCCACATGGCGGGCGTGCGGCTGGCCGGCCTGCCCGAGACCGTGGCGCGGCTGCGCGCCGCGGCCGGCGCGCGCGAGCGGCTGGTGCTCATCGCCCGCACCGACGCGCTGAACGCCGCGGGCGAGGACGAGGCGCTGCGCCGGGTCGAGGCGTTCGCCGCGGCCGGAGCCGACGCGGTCTTCGTCGAGGGCGCCCGCGACGCCGCCACCGTCCGGCGGGCGCACGAGGCCTCCGGCGGGCTGCCGGTCGTCGTCAACTTCTCCGCGGCCGGGCACGCGCCCGAGCCGATCGACGACCTGGCCGAGGCCGGCGCCCGCCTCGCGCTCTTCCCGGTCGCCGCCGCGCTCGCCGGGGCCGCCGCGATGAGCGCGGCCTACCGCGAGATCCTCAGCGGCCGCCGCGCCCCCGAACCCCCGCTGAGCTGGGGTGACTTCACCACCGTCCTGGGACTGCCCGACCTCGCCGAGCAGGAGGAGCGCTGGCGTCCCGCCGAACCCGAGGAGACCCCGTGACCACCGTCCTGGCCGACCGCCACGTCTTCGGCGTGATCGTCCCCTCCACCAACACCGCGGTGGAGGACGAGTACTACCGCTTCCGCGCCCCCGGCGTGTCCTTCCACGCCGGACGCATCCTCATCCGCAACGCCGTCCTCGACTCCGACGAGGACATGGAGAACTTCCTGGTGGACCTGCGCGGCGAGATCGGCGCCGCGGTGGAGTCCGTCCTGACCTGCAGGCCCGACTCCCTCATCATGGGGATGAGCGCCGAGACGTTCTGGGGCGGGGTGGAGGGCAACGCCGAGTTCGAGCGCTGGATCAAGGAGATGTCCGGGCTGGACGTCGTCACCGGCGCGTCCGCCACGCACACCGCGCTCCAGCGGCTCGGCGTGCGCAGGATCGGCGTGATCACCCCCTACCAGCCGGTCGCCGACGAGCAGGTGCGCGCCTACTTCACCGAGCTCGGCTACGAGGTGCACGCCGTGCACGGCCTGAAGTGCGGCTCGGCCACCTCGATCGCGGAGGTGACGCCGGAGGAGATCCGCGCCGCGTTCGCGAAGGTCGACGGGCCCGGCGTGGAGGCGCTCGTCCAGGCGGGCACCAACCTGCCGGTCATCGGCGTGGCCGCCGCGCTGGAGGAGGAGCTGAACAAGCCGGTCGTCCCGATCAACGCCGCGTCCCTCTGGCACGCCTACCGGACCCACGGCATCAAGGACCGCATCCCGGGCGCCGGCCGGCTGCTCGCGACGCTGTAAGAAAGGAAGAAGAGATGGCGAAGGTAAGGGTCGCAGCCGCCCAGTTCTTCTCGGGACCGGACCCGCTGGCCAACCTCGAGCTGGCCGCGGGCTACGTCCGCGACGCGGCGGCGCGGGGCGCCCGGCTGGTCGTCCTGCCCGAGAACGCCAACCGGGTGCGTGACTTCTCCTCCCGCGAGGAGTGCTGGGAGCACTCCGAGGACCTCGACGGGCCGTTCGTGACGGGCCTCGGCGCGCTCGCCGCCGAGCTCGGCGTGTACATCGCGGCCGGCGTCGACCTGCGCGGCGAGAGCGCGCCGACCGTGCACATCGGATCCGTCCTCCTCGGGCCCGACGGACGGATCATCGGCGTCCACCACAAGCACGTCCTGTGGGACTACGAGTACACGCTCTTCACGCCCGGCAACGCGCCGTACCAGGTGCACGACACCGAGATCGGCCGGATCGGGCTGCTGCTGTGCGCCGACGGGATCGTCCCCGACACCCCGCGCGCGCTCGGCCTGCTCGGCGCGCAGATCCTGTGCAACTCGCTGAACTCCCGCGGCCCCGACGAGTACCGCGTGCACGTGCCGCTGCGCGCGCTGGAGAACCGGGTCTGGCACGTGGCCGCCAACACCGTCGGCGGCCCCGAGCACGAGTGGCCGTGGATGGGCGGCAGCCAGATCGTCGCCCCCGACGGCACCCGCCTCGCCGACGCCGGGGAGGACGAGCCGGGCCTGGCGATCGCCGACATCGACGTCGAGCTCGCCGACGACAAGCGCATGCCCGGCGTGGGCGACGTGTTCGCCTGGCGGCGCCCCGACCTGTACGGCGCGCTCACCCGCCCGCTCGACGAGGTGCCCGCCGCGGCCATGTACGGGCCGGCCCCCGCCGACATGCCGTCGCGTCCGCTGCCCGTGGCGCTGCTGCAGGTCAGCTGGGTGCGCAACACCGAGTGGACGGTGCTGCGGGCCCTCGGCCAGGTCGCCTACGCCGGCGGGCGGGGGGCGCGGCTGGGCGTGCTGCCCGAGCTGTTCTGCCTGGAGCCCGGCGAGGCCGCCGAGGACCCCGGGCGGGCGGCGAACCTCTCCCGCGACGTCCTGCAGCGGCTCGCCGTGGCCTGCGCCGAGGCCAAGCTGTGGCTGGCCGTCAACCTGGTGGAGGCCGACGACGGGAAGTACTACTCGACCGTCTTCCTCCTGGACGACGCCGGCACGCTCGTGCACCGCTACCGCAAGACCCACCTCACCGACGAGGACCGCGCCTGGGCGACCCCCGGCGCGGAGCTGTCGGTCGCCGACACCCCGATCGGCCGCATCGGCTTCATGATCGGTGAGGAGGTGTGGGTGCCGGAGGTGGCGCGGGTCCTGGCCGTCGAGGGCGCCGAGCTGATCGTCCACCCGACGTCCTGGACGACGCCCGACGCCATGCACGTCGCGGCGACCGAGCGCACCGAGGAGAACCGCGTCCACCTCGTCTCGGTCACCCGCCTGGACTGCCCCGCCGGCCTGGGCAGCCAGATCGTCCGCGCCGACGACTTCCGGCCCGGCCAGCCCATCGCCGTGATGCGCTACCCCACCGGCTACTGGACCCGCCCCGGCTTCGAGGAGCAGCTCCTGCTCGACCTCGACCTGCGCGAGTCCAACGACAAGATGATGGGGTACCACCTCGACCCGCTGGCCACCCGCGCCCCGCAGCTGTACGGCTCCTTCACCGCGTCCTGACCGCCCGCCGCCCCGGCTTTCCGGGCCGGGGCGGCCGCGGTTTCCCGCCATGTGACATACCTGGTGAAACGGGTGGCCGGAAACGCTCGGTGACGCTAGCGTGACGGCCAAACGGCAAGAGCGGGCGCGGGGGTGGGAGTGCGGCCGGGTGCCAACCGGAACAAGGTGCTGCTGGGGCTGCTGCCCTACGCGGTGATGGGGGTCGTCGCGGTGGCCGACGCCGTGAGCGGACCGGAGTACGGGTTCCTCCCCCTGCTGTCCCTGGGGCCGGCGTTCGCCAGCCTGAGCGGCGGAGTGCGGCGGGCGCTGGCGATCGGCGCGCTGGCCCTGGTGCTGTGCGCGGTGCTCGCCGTTTACAACGACATCCTGTGGACGCGCCAGAACCACGTCACCTGGGGCACCCTCATCGGCGTGACCGGCGCGAGCGTCCTGGCCAGCATCTTCCGCCAGCGCCGCGAACGGGAGCTGGCCAACGTCCGCTCCATCGCCCAGGCCGCGCAACGCGTCCTCCTGAAACCGGTACCGCGCCAGGCCGGCCGCCTGCGCATCGCCGTCTCCTACACCTCCGCCGTCGCCGAGGCCCTGATCGGCGGCGACCTCTACGAGGTCACGGCCTTCCCCGGCGGCGTGCGCGTCATCGTCGGCGACGTCCAGGGCAAAGGCCTGGAGGCGGTGGAGACCGCCGCGATCGTCCTGGGCGCCTTCCGCGAGGCGGCCCCCGACGAGTGCGACCTCCGAGCGGTCGGCGCCCGCCTGGAGCGGGCCCTGAACCGCCGCCTGACCGGCGAGGACTTCGTCACCGCCATCCTCGTGGAGATCCGCGACGACGAAGCGGTCCTCCTCAACTACGGCCACCCCGCCCCCCTCGTCCTCCGCGCCGACGGGACCTCCCTCTTCGCCGTCCCCGAGGCCGCCGCTCCCCCGCTGGGCCTGGCCGACCTGAAACCGGACCCGCCCCTGCCCTACGGCCTCCCCTTCACCTCCGGCGACCAGCTCCTCCTCTACACCGACGGCGTCATCGAGGCCCGCGACCGCTCCGGCGAGTTCTACCCCCTCCCCGACCGCGTGGCCCTCCTCAAGGCCGACGACCCCGAACAGGCCCTGGAGAACCTCCGCCGCGACCTCCTGGACCACCTCTCCGGCCCCCTCCAGGACGACACCGCCATGCTCCTCATCCGCTGCCGCACCCACCTGGAGGCCCTGGAAACCGAGGCCCGCTGACACCCGCCGCCTTCGACGCCGCGGGCCTCAGTCCCGCCAGCCGTGCGGGTCGAGGCTCTTGCCGTGTCCGTTCGGGCAGCGTCCGAAGCCGCTGGTGCTCGGATTCCAGCAGCCGTGGCAATAGCCGGCGTCGCATTCGGCGCAGAAGCCGGCGTCATCATGAAAGCCCGCCTCGTGGACCTGCCGGTAGGACAGCGGAGGGGTGAACGCCCGCGAGATCCGCCGCGCTCTCGCTTCATCGATCAGGTCGCCCCGGCCGTTGCAACCGACGACGCCCTCGAAGACCAGCCACCACTTCCCGGGCCCCAGCGCGGCCTCTCCCCCTCTCGGGGTCTCACCGGGCCCGTAGACCTCGACCCGCGCGGCCACCGCACCGCAGCGCGCACACCTCACCTGCATCCTCGCGGCCTCCTTCTCCTTGCCGACCAGGTATACCGGTCAGAGTCCCCGATCTCAGTCGTCTCGGATGGCACGCTCCGGCCGCCCCGGCAAGAAGAAGAACGCCCCTGCCGTGGGGGGTGCGGCAGGGGCGGGCTCGTGCTGGTCGGGGCTAGCGGACGGGCAGGCCCGTGACGGCGCGGCCGATGACCAGGCGCTGGATCTCCGAGGTGCCCTCGAAGATGGTGAAGATCTCCTTCCCGCCGAACCACGACCTGCACGAGAACCGCACATAGGCGCTCTGACCTGCGAGAAGAGCTTTCCTCGCCTGTAGTTGTTCTTCAACGTCTTTCCGGGCCTCACGGAACACCGACGGAACAGGATCTGCTCCAGAGATTGGACTCGAACCAGCTGGACGCCGTCCAGCCCCGTCCGTGGCCGCCCATTCCCCGGCTAGACCAGCTCATCCCGTCCCGCTCGGCCCAGCCCCGTTCAGGCCCTCTTGCTCCCCGCTTGGCTCCCGTACGGCCGTCCAGCCGATCACGGCTGTGGGCTGTCACCGAATCGCGACCTGGGCAAGGTTACGCTTTGCAGCCATCTCCGGATATTCAGCGAGATCCGCCGCCCTTCCTCCCGACCGTCAGTACGTCAGGCACCAAATCTCCTCAGGCCCTGACCAGACTCCTACGATGCCGAAAATCGTTCATTGATCGGAACACTGAAATATACATTCACTGGATAGGAGAATTATGGAGATAGCGAGAAGATATCGCCGTTTTAAATGGCCAAAAATCAAGGTGTACGGCCCTCGCTCTCGTAGCGATATCAAGCTCCTTTCTGTACAGGAATTGGAGCGGCTCACAGTTGCGGCGTCCGCGAATCCAAAATGGAGTGCTGAGGGCCGCCCTGAATGGCTCCAGAAGCATCGAACCAGCATAAAGAGCTTGATGATGACAGTCTTCGGTACGGAAGGGGAGACCGCTTATCGATGCATGGTCATGGCCGTAATGGATGATCGGTCGAAATGCAACTTCACTTTGGATGTTTCTGTCGGTGACTTCGACCGTCTGCCGGATGTGCCACTGGAAGAGGTCATTTCTCTGGCCCATAGATACCTTCTAGGCTTCCCGCCACTCGAGCTTGACCCGGCGCAGAAGGAGGCATGGCGTCGGCTGAGGAGAAGCTCCGATGGTTGAGCCCCTGCTGCATGTGGCCACCTTCTCGCACGCTTTCGCTCCGATGCCACCCGACTCGTACGTGCAGTGCGCAGACCTCGCTCCGGAGTGCTCGTCCGCGCGAATGGCGAGACGCTGTGACGGAGGGATTCGCGCGGATGAGTGCTCCGGCCCGCGGGGGGCTGGGGGCCGCGAGGCCCCCGCTTCGGGCTCGACCAACCCCCAAGCCCTTCCCCAGCATCCGCCCCTGAGGTCTTCCCGTCTGCCGTCGTCCCACGCCCCGCGCGACCGGGCAGGCCCTGAGGGGTGAAGGTGGAGCCCCTGACTTGGAGGAACGACCTCCGCCCCTCAGGGCCTGGCTGGTAGTCCCCCTGGATGGGACGTCGGCAGACGGGAAGACCTCCCCACCCTCGCCCCTCCCCTCCTCCCGGAGCCGGAGTTCCCCGCCGGAGGCGCCCGCCCTTCCCTGGAGCCCAGAGGCCCCTGACTCGTCGGACAGGTGTCGCCCTGCTTTCCGAAGTTCTGGGCTGTGACGGTGCAGGAGCTCCTTCGCGAGCACCTGGAGGCGGACGACGGACAAGACTTCTCCCCCCTTTTGGTGGGAGGCGGGATCGAAGGCATGAGAAGCCTCACCGTTCCGCGCCATCGGCGCGGGCCGACGCCGCCCCCGACGGGTGGGCCCGAAGAGGCCAAGCCCGGCGGGGAGCGAGCGGCGGCAACCCTCCCCGGATCAGCCCCGGATCACGCGCTACTCGAACCAGTCGGCCTCGCCCCGCCCGATCCCACCGACCAACCTCCGGGGAAGAGAAGCCCCGCCGTCGGCGCCCAGCCCCTCCAACTCTCCGCGGAACTCCTCCTGCACGTCACGGCGGACCGTGGAAAGCGGGTGTCACCTCCGACGAAGGGGCCCGGCTCCCCACCCGCCGCGCGCAGCGGGGCGGGCTTGATGACGTGAAGAAACTTGGAACACCACGAAGCGGAGTCCTTCAGCCGACTCGATGCTCTTCAAGAAGAAGGGCGATCTCCGATCTCACTGAATCAACGGCTGCGGGTTCGCGGTCAAAGTAGTCGTTCCAGAAGCCAGGGCGTTGCCATGCCGCTGGTGCAAACCTCATGTGTCCCGCATTCATGGAAACGGTCCAGCGAGAGGAGACCCGCTGGTCAACAGTCTCAAACATCTCAGGAGCCCACAGAGTCCCCGGATCCTCTTCGTGATCACCCCAGATCCGGACGCAGTAGTAATCCGGCCCTGCCATGATCTCCAGGACTGTGTAGAGACCGCCTACATGGATCCCCGGATACTCCTCAACTTCGTCTTCGTCCCCTTTTGGGCTGATGATCTTCACGCATCTGACGATCATTCGCCAAGGGTACGGGTGCCGGGGTCGTCCTCTGGAGTCCTCTTAGCGAAGAGTTCAGGCAATGAGTCGGCCTGGAAGCCGACGATGCTGACCCTTGCTCGTCATGCCACGGGTAGGCGGTACGTCAGTTCGTACCTGTCTCCGGGGAAGACGATGTCGCAGGTCTCGACCGGCTTGCCGTCCACGAAGTGGGTCCGTTCGATGACCAGGACGTAGGCGGTGTGGGACGGGAGGTTGAGGCGTTCGGCCTCTTCCAGGCGGGCCGCCCGGGCATGCACCTTCTCCACGACTTCGGTCACGTGCCGGCCGATGAGGTCCATGCGGGCGACGACGCCGACCGTGGGGCTCTCTTCGGGGAACTCGATCGGCGTGCCTGCGGTGACCTCAAGGGGCTCCCATGAGGTCGAGATCTGGATCGGCTCGCCCTCGGCGAAGAAGCGGTAGGTCGTCTGCATGACGGGTGCGTCCGGAGCGACATCCAGCCGGCGGGCGACGGCGACCGATGCGGCCGTGCGCGAGCTGCTGTGCTCCCAACCGCCCTACTAGCCCGACTTCGTCGCGTCGCTCTTGAACGGAGAGGTGCTGGCGGCCTTCTGGCGCGAGTACCTCGTCGAGCTGTCACGGACGATCCGGTGGACCTCCTTGACGAAGCTGCCCTTGCCCGAGTGGCTGACGATGAGTCCTTCATTGCGCAGGACATCGATCGCCCGCCGGGCGACGACGCGCGACACGTCGTACTCGGCCATGAGCTCGGTCTCAGACGGCAGCTTCTCACCTGGGGCCAGGACACCATCAAGGATCTTGACCCGGTAGTCACCCGCGATCTGCTGGTAGAGCGGCTCTCCCCAGCGCGGCACTGCATCACCTCACTCTGGTCCTGTCCGCCAAGCCTCACAGGGTTTACCGTTCAGCGCTGCTCGACAGCGACTGGAGACAGGAGAATCAGGCGTCTGTGGCTGGTGGGATCGGCACCTTGTAGGCCAGGGTGTACCGGTCCGCGGCGACGATGATGTCCGCGGTCTCGACCGGTAGGTCGTCGGCGTAGTAGGTCCGCTCGATCGCCAGGACCGCGACTCCGGCGGGGACTCCCAGGTTCTCGGTCTCGTAGGGGCGCGGGGCCCGAGCGGTGACTTCCTCAGTGACGTGGGTGATGGTGACGCCGATGGAGTCCATCCGGGGGATGACGCCTGTGACAGCTCCGGCCTCGGGCTGCTCGATGGAGGTGCCCTGGGTGATGGCCAGGGGCTCATAGGACGTCGAGAGCATGACCGGGGTGTCGTCGGCGAAGAAGCGGTAGTTGGTCCGCATCACCGGATCGCCTGCGGTGATGTTCAAGCGGGTGGCGATCGCCTTCGGGGCCGTCGTCGCCCTCGACTGGTACTCCCACTCCGGTTCTTGGCCCGCGGCTTTGGAGGCTCGGGCGAACGGGGAGCTGGTGGGGCGGGAGCCGTAGAAGTCTCCGACGATCCTTCGCTGCTGAGGCTTCAGTGCTCGGACGAAGGTGCCGGCGCCTTGGCGCTTGACGACCAGGCCTTCGGACGCCAGGACCTTGACTGCATCGCGGACGACGATCCGCGACACGCCGTAGTCGGCCATCAGGTCGGCCTCGGAGGGGACGCGGTCTCCCTCCTGGAGGGAGCCGTCCAGGATCTGGCTTCTCAGGTCATCGGCGATCTGCAGGTACGCGGGTCGGCCTTGGAACTCGGGGATGGTCTCTCCTCTTCTCGATCTGACAAGTATCCCGTCCTGCTGGCCTCAAGCCTAGAAGTTCCTCACTACGTACTTCAACCAAGGGTGTTGCAGCCTCGTCCTACTCGTTATAACGTCTAGAGGAGTCAAGCCCGCAAGCAAGGAGTCAACGAGTGAAGAACATCCCGGTGGACACGTCGAACATGGAGTTCCGGCTGGCGGACGACGTCCAGCCCAAGATGAAGAACCGCGAGACCGGCGAGATGAAGATCAACCGTCAGGGCGTCCCGGTGTACGAGGCGACGGTGATGGTGCGTCGGCCGGAGCGGCGGGCGGAGCTGATGACGGTGTCGTTCCCGTCGGCGCAGCTGCCGGACCTGCATGCGGGCATGGCGGTGGAGCTGGTGGACCTGGTCGGGTTCTGGTGGGAGGCCAACGGCCGTCAGGGCCTGTCGTTCTCGGTGACCCAGATCCGGCCCGTGGGCGCGGAGCAGTACGCCGCCTGACTTTCAAGACTCCCGGGGAGCGGTTCCCGTGCCTGCCAGCCTGCCGCTCCCTGGGTCACTCACCCAAGGGGAACGCTCATGTCCAAGACGAACTGCAACTGCTGCGGCCAGTTCGATGACTGCAACAGTGCCGGTCTATGTGACGGGTGCTGGTGTTCCGGTTGCGACCGGTTCGGCGAGGCATGCATCTGCCACGTCCTGAACGAGCTCGACTACTAGCCGGAAATGCCACGGGGCGGATCCCTCAAGCCTGCCAGCTCTGGTCCGCCCCGTGGTCTCACTCACCCGAGGAAGAACCTCGGTCCCCTTCCGTGAAAAGCCTCGTCAGCCATCACTGAAAGGTGACTTCAGTATGTCTGCTCTTGAGTTGTCGGACTACGTGTACGGCTCGGTTCCGTTTGCTTCCGCTGCGGCTGGTCTGGCCTGGCGGCAGTGGGCACCCACATCGTTCTGGTACGCGGTCGGGTTCCCCGTCTGCGCGGTGCGCACCTACGGGACGTGGCACAACGTCGCCTTCGGCTGCGGGTTGACCAAGCGGCGCCGGGCGGTCCGCTGGTCCCTGGACGGGGTGCCGGGCTTCGACTCCGCCGGGAGGATGCGCCAGCGCCGTCGCCTGCGCAAGGTCGACGTCGACAAGGCCCCGCGGCTGGGGATGATGCGCCCGACCCGGGTCGGATTCACGGTGACGCTGCGGCTGGTCGACGGGCAGACGCCCGAGACGGTCACGGCCGCGCTGCCCGCGCTGGCGCACGCCTGGCGCTGCCACTCGGTTCGCGTCCTGTCGTGGACGCCCGGCAAGGTCACCATCGTCGCCACCGATGCCGATCCGCTGACGGACGTGCCGCTCCCCCAGCTGGCGGACGGGCTGCTGCGGGTGCGCATCGGGAACCTGGAGACGGGCGAACCCTGGGTGGTCGACTTCCGCCAGGTCCCGCACTGGTTCGTGGCCGGTGCCACCAACTCCGGCAAGTCCACCTGGCTCAACGCCCTCATCCTCGGCCTTGCTGCACAGCTCGCCGACGGCTCCAAGCTGCCCGAGCGGTTCGACCCTGCCGCGGTGCGCGGTCGTGGCGTGGCGCTGGTGGGCCTGGACCTCAAGGGCGGGGTGGAGTTCACCCCGTACGAGATGCGCATGTCCAAGCTCGCCACCGAACGGGACCAGTGCGGGGACCTCCTGGAAGACCTGGTCCTGATGGTCCGTCTCCGGATGGGGCTGTGCCGCCACTTCAAGACCCGCAACATCTGGCACGAGCGCATCCCCGACAAGCTGCGGCCGACTCCGATCGTGGTCCTGGTCGACGAAGTCGCCGAACTCTTCCTGATGGCCGACAAGTCCCAGAAGGACGAAGTCGCGCGCGTCTCCACGCTCCTGCTGCGCATCGCCCAGATCGCCCGCGCGTTCGGGATCTACCTGGTGGTGTGCGGCCAACGCATGGGCTCCGACCTCGGGCCCGGGGTGACCGCGCTGCGCTCCCAGCTGACCGGCCGCGTCTGCCACCGCGTCAACGACGACGCCACCGCCGAGATGACCCTCGGCGACCTCGACAAGGGCGCGACCGTGGCCGTGCGCTCCATCCCGCCCGACATGCCCGGCGTCGCCGTCGCCGTGGGCGCCGACGGCCGATGGCGCCGTGCCCGCTCCGCCTACATCACCGAGGAGCAGGCCGAAGCCGCGGCCGAGCGCTACGCCGTGCTCACCCCCTCGTGGGAGGACCTGCTCACCGAAGTCCCGCCGTATGCCGAGCAGCTGCCCGAGCTGGACGAGCTCGACGCCTTCGACGCCGAGGAGTCCCGGTCATGAGCCGAGCCCGCCGCCTGGGCAGGAGCGTGGTCCACCTGGTGATGGATTCGGGGCCCGTCGTGGTCCTGGCCATCATCGCCGCTGCCGGGTCCTTCTCCCACATCCGCAACCTCGCCGAACGCCAAGGGCAGGAGGGTTGGAAGGCTTGGGCGGTCGCGGTGTGCATCGACCTGCTGTGCGTCATGGCCGCCCGGGAACGCCACCGCGACGCCGTCATCGGCCGCACCTCCCGCGGCTGGGTGTCCTGGCCCGTCGTCGTCCTGGCCGGCGGCGTCATCCTGACCCTGGCGGCGAACCTGGCTGAGGCCCGGCCCGGCTGGTGGGCGCACATCCTGTCCGCCGTCCCGGCCGCCGCGTTCCTCATCGCCGTCTCGATGCTGGAACGCCGCGCGGGCTACCGCCCCGAACCGGCCGCCGACCTGCCCGACCCTGAGCCCGTCCAGGTCGGTCCTGAGCCGTCCCGGACGGAGGTCGTCCGTGAGGACCCGGTTGCCGGTCCTTCCGTCCCGGCTCTGGCTCCCGCCGCCGAACCCGTCCCGGAGTTGCCCGCCGTCCCGGCCCGTCCGGCTAGTCCGCCGCCTGCGGCTAAGGACGGGCCCGCTCCGGCCCTGCTCGACCTCGCCCGCCAGGTCGCCGATCAGCACCAGGCCAAGACCGGCAAGCCCATCACCCGAGACCAGCTCAAAGCCCGCCTGAGGGTCGGGACCGACCTGGCCACGACCTTGCACCGCACCATCCGAACCGCCTCCTGAAAGGAGCACCCATGACCCACCACCCGACCGGCGAAGCGTGCGCCAACTGCACCGCCCCTCTGGACCTGACCGTCGGCTGGCTGTGCCAGAGCTGCCACGACGACATCTTCCACATCGACTGACCGGAGCGACCGTGACCGCCGAACCCGCCGTCTTCGCCGCCGTCTTCGCGGCCCTGTACGCCGCTCATGAGCTGGGCGACCACTGGGTCCAGACCCACCACCAGGCCCTCACCAAAGGCCGCCTCGACACCACCGGACGCCTGGCCTGCCTGCGGCACGTCGCCTCCCTCACCGCGGTCAAGGTCGCCGCCCTCCTGCTGGTGGCGCTGGTCTGCGGGATCGTCTTCCCCTTCGGCGGCGCCCTGGTGGCCCTCGCGCTGGGCGTCGATGCCGTCTCGCACTACTGGGCCGACCGCCGTCACACCCTGGCCGCGCTGGCCGACCGCATCGGCAAGGGCGACTTCGTCCGCCTCGGCGACGGCTTCGCGGCTCCGGCCGGTACCGGCGCCTATGCCCTCGATCAGTCCTGGCACATCGCCTGGCTACTGGTCACCAGCTTGCTCGCCTCTCTCGGCACCGCCTGACCTCTACTGCCTGGAAGGAGGAGCCATGCCTCTCAACGCCTGCTGCTGGTGCGGCGGAACCGGCGTCTACGGCTGGAACGAGACCTGCGAGCACTGCAGCGGCTCCGGCCACTGCTGACCCCCATCGACCTCACGAGAAGGAAGGAGGAAGCGATGTACGACCCCGAGCAGGACGACGAGGAAGCGGCCTACTGCTGGGTCTGCGGCGACGACGGCCGCACCGCGGGCCTGTCCTGCATGACCGCCGCCGACATGCTCTGACGCGGACCCGGGAGGCGTTGCAGCGCCACCCCGGGCCCTTGACCGACACCACCTGACAAGACCAGGAGTGACAGCCCGAATGAAGGTTATCGACAACGACCCGACCCGCAACGGCGGGAGCCAGGGCGACCTGTCCAACTCCGGCGGCACCGGAGCCCGCGGCGAGGCCCAGGGCGTGCGCGACGCCTACGACCGGGGAGGCCGCAAGTGAAGCGTCTCCTGACCGCCCTGCGCGGCAGGTTCACCTGCACCATCTGCCAGCAGGACTACAGCACCTCGGGCGCGTGCCCGAACTGCGGGTGGTGGTAGCCATGGCGACCTCCGGCAAGACAGTGATCTGCGACCTGTGCGGGACGTCCATCCAGATCCTGAGGTCCGGGTCCGGTGGATGGGCCGTTCACCCGGCAGGCGGCGGAGACTACTGCGCGACGTGCGCACCGATGGCCGCAGGCCGGAACTAGGGAGCACGCGATCATGACAGCCTCTTGCTGCCCGCAGTGCGGGCGTGACGGCCTCTGGAACGGCCAGTCCGGCGTGGTCTCCGGCGACGTCCAGAAGATCGAGGACCGCTACCGCGACGCCCAGGGCCACGAGTGGAAGGTGGAGCGCTGATGATCGCACTCGCCTCCCGCTGGGTCTGTGTCCGGTGCGGGACCTACCACGCGAGCAGCTCGCCCTGCTCCACCACCGCGGCCCGCGAGGCCGACCGGTGAGCGCTCAGTGCCCGCAGTGCGGGAAGCCCGGCACCTGGTCCGGAAGCAGCGGTCTGGTCACCGATGACGACGGAACCCAGAGCGTCACCGACACCTACCAGTGCCCTCAGGGCCACGTCTGGACCAGCACCGTCACCTACGAATGATCCCCGTCCCGGGGCCCGGGTCCCTGCTCGTCAGTTGACTCGGGCCCCGGCCTCTCCTTCTCCCCTGCGCGCTACGCCTCGGTGTTCTCCGGCCCTCGGTGCGCAAGGGACGTGATCAAAGGAGTCCCGTGTCCCGCTCTGACACCCTGCTCTCCGGCTCCTCGGCCTCACCCGAGGAGTTGATCGGCACAGCGTTGAAGGATCTGTCCCGTAGTTCTCCGGCCGTGCTGCGGCGCTGGCTCGACCAGGTCCACACCCTGCGCGGCTGCTCCCAGCCCGTCCGCCTGGTCGGCGAGAAACTCACCCTCGACGGCCGTACCGGCGAGGTCCTCTCCCACTACAGCACCAGCGCCGAGCCGCACGGCCAGTTGATGGTCCGGTGCAAGAACCGGCGGCACTCGCGCTGCCCGGCCTGCTCCGAGGAGTACCGGGCCGACACCTTCCACCTCATCCGCTCCGGCCTGGCCGGCGGCAAGGGCGTCCCCGAACAAGTCGCCGCCCATCCTCGAGTGCTGGCCACGCTGACCGCTCCGCCCTTCGGCGCCGTGCACTCCGGCCTCGGCAAGGACGGCAAACCCCGCACCTGCCACCCTCGACGGACCGGCCCGGCCTGCTGGCGCAAGCACAAGGACGACGACCCGCTGATCGGCCAACCCCTCGACCCCGAGGACTACGACTACGTCCACCACGTGCTGTGGAACGCCTGCGCGGGCATCCTGTGGCGGCGCTTCGCCATCTACCTCCGCCGCCACCTCGCCCAGCACGCGGGCATGACGATCACCCGCTTCAACGAGACCGTCAGGGTCTCCTACGCCAAGGTCGCCGAATTCCAGAAGCGCGGCGTCGTCCACTTCCATGCCGTCATCCGCCTCGACGGCCGCGACCCGCACTCCCCTCCGCCGCCTTGGGCCAGCGTCGAACTCCTCCAGGCGGCCATCGTCTCGGCCGCTGCCGCCGTCCGCTACGACCTGCCCGGCTACGAGACGACACTGCGATGGGGCCGCCAGGTCGACGTCCGCCCGATCGACTCCGACCTCGAACTCACCGAACAGGCCGTGGCGGGCTACGTCGCCAAGTACGCCACCAAAGCCACCGAGACCGCGGGCGGCCTCGACAAGCCCGTCCGCTCCGCCGACCTCGGCCGCCTCCAAGACCTCGGCGCCAACCCGCACGCGGCCCGCCTGATCCGCACCTGCTGGCAGCTCGGCGACCTCACCCGACACCCCGCCTACGCCGAACTCCGCCTCCGTAAATGGGCCCACATGCTCGGCTTCCGCGGCCACTTCACCACCAAGAGCCGCACCTACTCCACCACCTACGGCGCGCTCCGCACCGCTCGGGCCGACTACCGCCTCCAGCAGCTCGGCCAGGAGCACGACCCCGAAACCACCCTCGTCATCAACCACTGGACCTACGCCGGTCAGGGCTTCACCCCCGCTGAGGCCGCTCTCGCCGAGTTCACAGCTGGTCCCTCCACGCAGCGAAGGAGCAGGAGCACATGAGCGTGATCGAGCGCCTGTGGAGCGTCGAAGACGTCGCCCGCTATCTCGGGGTGCCCGTCAGCACGCTCTACCAGTGGCGACACAAGGGAGTAGGCCCCAAAGGACGCCGCGTCGGCAAGCACGTCCGCTACGACCCGGCTGCCGTCCGGGCCTGGTTCGAGAGCCAGGAATAGCCGTGGGCTTCACCAAAGACCTCTGGACGCGCCCGGACCCCACAGGAGCCAAGGACAAGAACGGCAAGCCCGTCCGGCTCCGCAACGACCGGTGGGGCAAGGGCAAGCGCTGGCTCGCCTGCTGGATCGACCCGGACGGTTCGGAGAGGTCACAGGCGTTCCGCACGAGGGTCGAGGCCGACCAGCACTGGAAGGCCATGGAGACCGACATCCGCCGCGGGGACTACCACGACCCCAACGCAGGCAAGGTGCTCTTCGACGACATCGGCAAACGCTGGATCGGCTCCCGTGTCGTCGACCCGTCCACCAGGCTCCGCTACGAGACGGTCTACCGGCTGCACGTCGAGCCGTACTTCGGACGGCGGCAGGTCCGCACCATCAAGCCGTCGGAAATACAGGCCTGGCTCGGTCAGCTCTCGGAGCGCTTCGAGCCCTCGACGCCCATCGCGGCCTTCCTCGTCCTCCAGGGCGTCCTGGACCTGGCCGTCGCGGACGGCGCCATCAAGAAGAGCCCCGCCAAGTCGCCCGTGGTCCAACGGCCCAAGCAGCATGCCCGGGAGATCTCGGCATGGAGCGACGAGCGTGTCCGCCGGGTGATCGAGGCCCACCCGGACGGGCTGCGCTGCATCCCCGAGCTCGGGGCCTCCTGCGGCATGCGGGAAGGCGAGATCTTCGGCGTGGCTCTCGAGGACTTCGACTTCGCCGAGAAGGTCCTCCGCGTGCGGCGGCAGGTGAAGTCCCTCAACGGCCTCTTCGTGTTCGCGCTGCCGAAGAACGACCGGGAACGCCTCGTCCCCCTGCCGGACTGGACGATCGCCTCAGTCCAGCGCCACATCCAGACGTATCCGCCGCGCGCATGCACGCTCCCATGGGAGAAGCCTGACGGCCCGCTCCGCACTCACCGGATCCTCTTCCGGTGGCCGCTGGACGGCGGGCACGTCAACTCCCGCACCTACGCGGAGCAGGTCTGGAAGCCCGCCCTCGTCGTCGCCGAGGTCATCTCGCCGCCCACCAGGACCCCGCGGCCGGAGAAGCCCGGCCTGGACGGCAAGCGGCGCACCCGGCTGCGCTACGCCACGACCCGGCGTGAGGGCACCCACCAGCTCCGCCACTACTACGCCAGCATCACGCTGGCCGGCGGCGTCTCCATCAAGGAGCTCGCCGAGTACCTCGGCCACTCCGACCCGGCCTTCACCCTCCGCCGGTACGCGCACATGCTGCCCAGCTCGCACGAGCGGGCCCGCAGCGTCATCAACGAGCACTTCGGGTTCCGGCCGGAACAAGACTGACGACGGAACAGGCACGGAACAGAGCCTGATTTCCCGCCTTCGGGCGTCCGTACGAACAGATGTGCCCCTGCCGTGGGGGGAGCGGCAGGGGCACGTTCGTGCTGGTCAGACCTAGCGGACGGGGAGGCCCGTGACGGCGCGGCCGATGACCAGGCGCTGGATCTCCGAGGTGCCCTCGAAGATGGTGAAGATCTTGGAGTCGCGGTGCATGCGCTCGACGGGGTATTCGCGGGTGTAGCCGTTGCCGCCGAGGATCTGGATGGCCTCCTCCGTCACGCGGACGGCGGTTTCGGAGGCGTGGAGCTTGGCCATGGAGCCTTCGGCGTTCTCGAAGGGCTTGCCCTGGCGGGCCATCCAGGAGGCGCGCCAGATGAGGAGGCGGCTGGCGTCGACGCGGAGCTTCATGTCGGCGAGCTTGAAGGCGATGGCCTGGAAGTTGCCGATCTTCTGGCCGAACTGCTCGCGCTCGCGGGAGTACTCGAGGGCGTAGTCGTAGGCGGCGCGGGCGACGCCGAGGGCCATGGCGCCGACGGTGGGGCGGGTGGTCTCGAAGGTCTTCATCGCGGCCTGGCCGGCGGCGCTCTTGCCCTCGCGGACGCGGGCGATGCGGGCGTCGAACTTCTCCTTGCCGCCGATGAGGAGGCGGCCGGGGATGCGCACGTTGTCGAGGATGACCTCGGCGGTGTGCGAGGCGCGGATGCCGTGCTTCTTGAACTTCTGGCCCTGGGAGAAGCCGGGGGTGTTCGGCGGGATGATGAAGGAGGCCTGGCCGCGGGAGCCGAGCTCGGGGTGGACCGAGGCGACGACGATGTGCACGTGGGCGATGCCGCCGTTGGTGGCCCAGGTCTTGGTGCCGTTGAGGACCCACTCGTCCTTGGCCTCGTCGTAGACGGCGCGGCAGCGGATCGAGCCGACGTCCGAGCCGGCGCCCGGCTCGGAGGCGCAGAACGCGCCGAGCTTGACGTCGTCGGGGGTGCCGAACATCTGCGGCGCCCACTCGGCGATCTGCTCGGGGGTGCCGGTGGTGGCCAGGGAGGCGGCGGCCAGGCCGGTGCCGGTGATGGCCAGCGCGATGCCGGCGTCGCCCCAGTACAGCTCCTCGAAGGTGACCGGGATGCCGAGGCCGGTCTCCTCGAAGGACTGGGTGGCGAAGAAGTCCAGGGAGTACAGGCCGATCTTGGCCGCCTCCTGGATGATCGGCCAGGGGGTCTCCTCCCGTTCGTCCCACTCCTCGGCCGCAGGCCGGATCACGTCCCGGGCGAACTCGCGGGTCCAGGCCTGGGCTTCGCGAAGATCCTCCGTGAGCTCCAGGGAGAAGCTCTTGGCTGCGTCGGACATGGTGTGTAGACCCCTTACCGAAATTCCGTCGAATAGCGTGTTACCCACGGTAGCACCGAGGGGTTACCGGAGAGTAGCCCCTGGTGGGAATGATCCGGAGACCCGTGGGGAGTATCACAGTTTGCGGGCGGGGCGGGTCTACTCTCCCCGGCCACAGACCTGGGGGCGAAGTGCTCAGTCGCGTGAGTGGCCGCGGCCCGCTCCCCGTGCCCGCTCCCCCGCGGGCCCCAGGGTCAGCGCGTACTCCGGGACCTCGATCATGGGCGGCCGCTCGGCCACCCCGGCGTCGCGGTCGACGGGCTCGTGCCCCGACGGGCCGCGGTGGAACTGGGTGAGCGCCGGGGACGGCGAGGACAGCGGCATCATCAGGCCGCGCCGGTCCAGCCGGGACCAGGCGGTCTGCAGGATCTGCGCCGCCATGACGGCCAGCGCCTCGGTGGACTGGTGGGAGTGCTCGCGCGCGCCCAGGTCCACCTGGGCCATCCCGTCGAGCCCCACGGCCTCCAGCGCGTCCAGGAGCAGGCCCAGCTCGACGCCGTAGCCGGTCATGAACGGCAGGCGCTCCAGCAGCGAGCGCCGCCCGGCGTACTCCCCGCCCAGCGGCTGGACGATCCCGGCGAGCAGCGGCCAGTGCAGGTTGAGCAGCGGCCGCGCCACCAGCTCGGTGACCCGCCCGCCTCCGGCGAAGGACTCCTCGGGGCCGTTGTAGGGGCGGTCGTAGCAGGCCTTGACGTACGACACTTCCGGACACGTCAGCAGCGGGCCCAGCAGCCCCGTCACGAAGGACGGGGAGAAGTTCACCAGATCGGCGTCCACGAACACCACGATGTCCCCGGACGTCACCGCCAGGGACTTCCACAACGCCTCCCCCTTGCCCGAAAGGCACGGCAGGCGCGGCAGGATCGCGTCCTGCCCGAAGACCTTGGCCCCCGCGGCGGCGGCGACGGCGGCGGTGTCGTCCACCGACCTGGAGTCGATCACGACGATCTCGTCCACCAGCGGCGTGCGCTCGACCAGGTCCCGCCTGATCGCCGAGACGATGCCCCCGACGGTGTCCTGCTCGTCGCGGGCCGGCAGGACGACGCTCACCCGGGTCGACCCCTTCAGTCCCAGCAACGGCTCGGCCGGCCAGTCCGCGGCCGAGCTGGACCGGCGGCGGAGCCAGTCCGCGGCTTCAGCGAGCACAGCACCCTCCTCTCCCAGAAAGGAACATCGCGGACATCCCCGATCATTCACCTACCTATACGGAGGCCGACAGACCGACCCAAGAACTTAACCCGCCGTAACACCCCGTTCACTTCCCTACCTTGCCCCCATAAACCCCATATAGAAGGCATACCGCATCGAGTGTCACACTCGCCGCGAACAGGGCGAACGATTTCTCAGTGCGAGATTCTCTCAACCAGCGAAACGTCTGCGAAACCCTGCGGAATACGCCGCTTCCTTGAGAGAATCCTCGTACCGGAAAACCCCGCCCAAGGACTATCAATGATCATTTTTGTCCTGATCGCCGTCGCGGCCCTGGTGATCGCACTCACCTACTGGTACTTCAGCCGGAAGTCGGCGGACTGAGTCACGGAACGACGATGGGCGGCGCGGAGAACCGCACCGCCCATTGCCCGCACCGGGACGGCGAACCAGAGGCCCGAAGGCCCCTACGCCGGTTCGATGCTGTGCTTGTCCAGGAAGGTGTAGACGTCCGCCTCGTCCACGCCGGGGAAGGCGCCGGGCGGCAGCACCGACAGCACGTGCGAATGGGCGCGGGCCGACGGCCAGGACTGCCCCTCCCAGCGGGCGGCCAGGTCGGCCGGCGGCAGCTGGCAGCACTCGCCGTCGGGGCAGGCGGACCTGACCCGGTTGGCGGTCTCCCGGCCGCGGAACCAGCGGGAGTCCTCGAACCGCACGCCCAGCGTGATCGCGAAGTCCCGCTCGTGGCTGGGGTCGATGTGCGACAGGCACCAGTACGTGCCCTTGGGGGTGTCGGTGTACTGGTAGAAGACCGAGAACCTGTCGTTGCTGTTGAACACGCGGCGCCCGGCCCACTGCCGGCACATGCGCTGGCCCTCGATCGCGCCGTCCTCGTCGGCGGGGAAGAGCAGCCCGTCGTTGGCGTACGCCTTGTAGATCGTGCCGCTCTCGTCGTTCTTGGTGAAGTGGCAGCGCAGGTCCAGGTGGTGGGAGGCGATGTTGGTGAAGCGGTGCGCGGCCATCTCGTAGGAGACGGAGAAGACGTCCGCGAGGTCCTCCACCGACAGCTCCCGGTCGGCCTTGGCGTCGCGCAGGTAGGGCACGACCGCGGCCTCGGGGATCAGCGTCGCCGCCGCGAAGTAGTTGGCCTCCACCCGCTGGCGCAGGAAGTCGGCGAAGTCGCGGGGCACCGAGTGGCCCAGCGCGATGTGGCCGAGGGTCTGGAGCAGGATCGTGCGGGGCGTGTGCATGCCCAGCTGCTCGCGCTCCAGGTAGATGCGCCGGTTGCGCTGGTCGGTGATCGACCGGACGGAGCGGGGCAGGTCCTGGACGTAGCGCAGGGTGTAGCCGAAGTGGTTGACCAGCGCCATGAGCATGCCCTGCGACAGCGCGCCTGAGCGGTAGCCGACGTTGTCGAGGGTCTTGCGCGCCACCTGCTCGATCTCGCCGAAGTAGTTGCCGCGGTCGTGCATCTTGCGCCGCAGCTCGGCGTTGGCCAGGCGGGCCTCCTCCGGGGAGGCGGTGGGCTTGGTGCGCGAGCGCTTCAGCTCGTCGTACAGCCCCAGCAGGTGCTCCAGGACGTCGTTGGGCAGCCGCTTGGACGCCTTCAGGTAGGGCAGGCCGAGGCTCTTGTAGATCGGGTCGCGCTGTGCCTCCTCCAGGGCGATCTCCAGCTGCGCGCGCCGCGAAGGGGCCTCCCGCTGAAGAAGTTCCTCGACCGGCACGCCCAGGGCCGTCGCCAGCGCCTGGAGCAGTGACAGCTTCGGCTCGCGCTTGCCGTTCTCCAGCAGGGACAGCTGCGAGGGGGCCCGGCCGACACGTTCTCCCAGCTCAGAGAGGGTAAGACCACGTTGACGGCGGAGGTGTCGCAGGCGCTGGCCGAAGACGGAAAGGTCTACACCACTCGACAAGTTCAGCGTTTCTTCACTTCGCAAGGTCGCCACGGGTTGATAGTAGCGCAAAAACGACAGAAGTTTCTGTTACTCAGTGGTAGAACCTTGACGTCAAGATATGCAGACTCAGAGACGAAGCACCCAGGGGACGACACAACGAGGGAGCAGGACAATGACCAACGGTCGCCTCAAGGGCGCAGCCGAAGCGCTGCAGAACCAGTGGAACACCGACCCGCGCTGGAAGGGCATCGAGCGGACCTACACCGCCGAGGACGTCGTCAAGCTGCGCGGCTCGGTCCAGGTGGAGCACACCCTGGCCCGCCAGGGCGCCGAGCGCCTGTGGAACCTGCTGCACACCGAGGACTACGTCCACGCCCTGGGCGCCCTGACCGGCAACCAGGCCGTCCAGCAGATCAAGGCCGGCCTCAAGGCCATCTACCTGTCGGGCTGGCAGGTCGCCGGCGACGCCAACCTGGCGGGCCAGACCTACCCCGACCAGTCGATCTACCCGGCCAACTCGGTCCCGGCCGTGGTCAAGCGCATCAACAACGCGCTGACCCGCGCCGACCAGATCACCTGGTCCGAGGGCCAGGAGGACGCCCCGCACTGGTTCGCGCCGATCGTCGCGGACGCCGAGGCCGGCTTCGGCGGCGTGCTCAACGCCTACGAGCTGATGAAGGGCATGATCGAGGCCGGCGCCGCGGGCGTGCACTGGGAGGACCAGCTGGCCTCCGAGAAGAAGTGCGGCCACCTGGGCGGCAAGGTCCTCATCCCGACCGGCCAGCACATCAAGACGCTGAACGCCGCCCGCCTCGCCGCGGACGTCTCCAACGTCCCGACCCTGGTGATCGCGCGGACCGACGCCGAGGCCGCGACCCTCATCACCACCGACGTGGACGAGCGCGACCGCCCGTTCATCACCGGCGAGCGCACCGCCGAGGGCTTCTACCGGGTCCGCAACGGCGTCGAGCCCTGCATCGCCCGCGCCCTGGCCTACGCGCCCTACTCCGACCTCATCTGGATGGAGACCGGCACCCCGGACCTGGAGCTGGCCCGCAAGTTCGCCGAGGCCGTCAAGGCCGAGTACCCGGACCAGATGCTGGCCTACAACTGCTCGCCTTCCTTCAACTGGAAGAAGCACCTGGACGACGCGACCATCGCGAAGTTCCAGCGCGAGCTCGGCCACATGGGCTTCAAGTTCCAGTTCATCACCCTGGCCGGCTTCCACGCGCTCAACTACTCCATGTTCGACCTGGCCCACGGCTACGCCCGCGAGGGCATGACCGCCTACGTCGACCTGCAGGAGCGCGAGTTCGCCAGCGAGGCCCGCGGCTACACCGCCACCAAGCACCAGCGCGAGGTCGGCACCGGCTACTTCGACGCCGTCTCCACCGCCATCAACCCGAACTCCTCGACCACCGCCTACAAGGGCTCCACCGAGGACGAGCAGTTCCACTAAAGAACACACGCCTGACGGCGTGCTGAACGACCCGCACGGTCACTCCCCTCAGGCCGTGCGGTTCCCCTGAGAAGACCCTTCCGGCCCCTGCGGCCGGAAGGGTCTTTTGCCTATGCTTGATCGTTCGGCATCTCACCGGGGAGGGAACCATGGCCTACGCGCTGGTCTGCTGGTTCTCGTTCCGGCGGCACTCCGCCTACCGGCTGGCCGCGCTCGGCGAGGCCGTCTCCAACACGATGTTCGGGTTCCTGCGCGCCTACGTGCTCATGGCGCTCTGGGCCTACCGCCCCCACCTGGGCGGCTACACGGTCACCGACGCGATCACGTTCTCCTTCCTCACCCAGGCGCTCATCGGCCCCGTCCAGATCTTCGGCGGCCTCGACCTCACCGAGCGGGTCCGCACCGGCGACGTCTCCATCGACCTGCACCGGCCCGCCGACCTCCAGCTGTGGTGGCTCTCCGACGACCTGGGCCGCGCCGCGTTCACGTTCGTCGCCCGCGGGTTCGTGCCGATGGCCGCGGGCTGGCTGGCCTTCGACATCCTCCTGCCGGGGCCCGGCCGGTGGGCCGCGTTCCTGCTGGCCGTGCTGCTGGCCGTCCTGGTCAGCTTCGCGCTGCGCTACCTCGTGGCGCTCGCGGTGTTCTGGATCCACGACGCGCGCGGCATCGAGGGGCTGATGCTGGTCTGCACGCTGTTCTTCTCCGGCATGATCCTGCCCCTCGTCGCCTTCCCCGGCCTCCTCGGCACCGTCGCGCACACGCTGCCGTGGGCGGCGCTCGTCCAGATCCCGGCCGACGTCTACCTCGGCAAGCGCGAGGGCTGGGACCTCCTGGCCGCCTACGGGTTCCAGGCCGCTTGGGCGGCCGCGCTGCTGGGCCTCGGCCGGCTGCTCACCCGCGCCGCCCACCGGAAACTGGTGATCCAAGGTGGTTAGGACCTGGTTCCTGCTCGCCTGGACGTGGCTGCGCGCGGCGGCCCAGTACCCGGGGACGATGCTCCTGATGACCGCGGGCGCCGCCGTCAGCACCTCGCTCGACCTGATCGCGCTCGTCATCCTCTTCACCCACCTGCCGCTGCTGGGCGGGCTGACCGCGGCCGAGGCGGGGTTCCTCTACGGCGCCTGCCAGATCTCCTTCACCATCAGCGACCTCGCCGTGGGCGCCGCCGACCGGCTCGGCCGTCACATCCGGGCCGGGACGCTCGACACCATGCTGATCCGCCCGGTCAGCCCGCTCGTCCAGCTGGCGACCGAGGACTTCACGCCCCGCAAGCTGGGCCGGCTCCTGCCCGCGGGCACCGTCCTGGTCTGGAGCACGGCGCGGCTCGACCTGACGCCCGCCGACCTGCTGCTCACCCTGCTGATGGTCGTCAACGGCGCCGTCCTGTTCTGCGCGCTGTGGGTGCTGGCCGCCTCGGCGCAGTTCGTCCTGGTCACCGGGCACGAGGCGACCAAGGCCGTGACGTGGGGCGGGGTGTTCATGACCCAGCACCCGATGTCGCTGTACGGGCGCGACTTCGTCCGCGCCGTCACGTTCACGGTGCCCCTGGCCTTCGTGAACTGGCAGCCGTCCCTCTACATCCTCGGGAAGCCCGACCCCCTGGGCCTGCCGGAGTTCGTCCGCTTCCTCGGGCCCGTCGTGACCGCGCTGCTGTGCGCGGTGGCGGCCGCCGCCTGGCGCGCGGGCCTGCGGCACCACCGATCGACCGGGAGTTGACATGATCCACCTCTCCGAGGTGAGCAAGACCTTCCCCGTCCACCACCGCAAGGGCCCGCTGCGCCGGACGCGAAAGCTGGTCACGGCCGTGGACGCGATGAGCTTCGACGTCGCGCCCGGGGAGTTCGTCGGCTACCTGGGCCCCAACGGGGCGGGCAAGAGCACGACGATCAAGATGCTGACCGGCATCCTCACGCCGTCCTCCGGCCGGATCCGGGTCGCGGGCCTCGACCCGTCGCGGCGCCGGACGGAGCTGGCGCTGCGCCTGGGCGTGGTGTTCGGCCAGCGCACCACGCTGTGGTGGGACCTGCCGCTGCGGGACAGCTTCGCCCTGATCCGGCGCCTTTACAAAGTAGAGCAGCAACGGTTCGCCGCGCGGCTGGCCGAGCTCACCGAGCTGCTGGACCTCGGCCCGTTCCTGGGCACGCCCGTCCGCCAGCTCAGCCTCGGCCAGCGCATGCGCGGCGACCTCACCGCGGCCCTGCTGCACTCCCCCGCGCTGCTCGTGCTGGACGAGCCGACGATCGGCCTGGACGTGGTGAGCAAGGCGACCGTGCGCGAGTTCCTGGCCCGCGTCAACGCCGAGGAGGGCACCACGATCCTGCTCACCACCCACGACCTGGGCGACATCGAGCGCCTGTGCCGCCGCGTCATGGTCATCGACCACGGCCGCCTCGCCTTCGACGGCACCCTGGACGCCCTGCGCGCCACCGCCCCGGCCGACCGCACCCTCGTCGTCGACCTGGCCTCGCCCGTCCCCGCCCCCGCCCTCCCCGAGGGCGTGCGGCTCGTCCGCCGCGAGGGCCCCCGCCTCTGGCTCGCCATCGCCCCGGAGACCAACGCCGCCTCCGTGGTCGCCGCCGTCGCCCGCGACCACGACGTCGCCGACATCGCGCTACGCGAACCCGACATCGAGGACGTGGTCACCCGGCTGTACCGGGGGTCGCCCGTGGAGGCGTGAGGCGCGGGGGTCAGCGGCGGGCGCGGGGCGGGGGACGGTAGTCGTAGTCGTCCTCGAGGCCGTCGTGGGGGTGGGGCCAGCGGTAGGGGGCCCAGGCGGTGACGAAGAGGACGAAGCCGACGAGGGCCAGGAGGCCGGTCGAGAGGAGCATCTGCAGGGCGGCGTCGAGCTCGCCCGAGGGCGGGAAGCGGTCGACCAGTTCGGCGGCCCTGGCGGGCTCCACCACGTACCACACGCTCCAGGACAGCAGGCCCAGGGCGGGGAGCATGGAGACGAACGGCGAGATCCAGCGGGCCACCACGAGGATGCCGATGACCAGGCCGACGGCCGCCATCGCCGCGTAGGCGCCGTAGAACTGGGTCTGGTCGGTCACCGCCAGGTCCGCGGCGTCGACCGACGCCCGGGAGCGGGCGAATCCCCAGCCCATTCCGTAGGCGAGCGCCGGGGTGAGCAGGATGCCGAGCAGAAACCCGAAGGCGTGCCGCAAGGAGAACCACCGTCCCTGTCCGAGGTGCGACTGCACCGCCGCAACTTCATAACAGGTCGATCACCCTAAGGCTATGGTTTCTCCAATATTTCAGACATTCCCCTGCCCACGGCGGGCGCGCTCCTTCTCCTCCTCCTGCTCGTCCAGCTCCGCCACCCACTCCTCCCCCGGCTTGTTGGCCATGATCACGGCTATCAGGGGGAGCGCCGCCGCCACCACGAGCATGATGAACATCAGCAGGGTGGACCAGGGACGAACCACCAGCAGGGCGAGCACGAAGAGCACCAGGCTCGTCCCCATCGCGATCAGGTAGTTGCGCTTCCACTTCTCCATGCGTTCCAGGCTACGCCGGGAAGTTAAAACGTTACCTAAAGTGCATACAGGACACAGCACGCGCGAAAAGCGAGAAGGACGGCGCCGCGGCGCCGCCCGCCTTTCTCAGACCACCTTCTGGGTGCAGTGGGCGCAGCGGCTCGCCTTGATCGGGATCATGCTCAGGCAGTGCGGGCACTCCCGCTCGGTGGCCGCCTTGTCGCGGTCGAGGTAGGCGATGAGCTTGGCCATCGGCGCGACCATCACGAAGTAGACCACCAGCGCCGAGATCAGGAAGGTCAGCGCCACCGAGATGAAGTCCCCGTAGCGGAACTCGCCCTCGCCGAGGCTGAACTTCCAGTGGCTGAGGTTGGGGTTACCGCCGACCAGGGCGAGGAGCGGGTTGATGAACGAGTTCACGAACTGGGTCACCAGCGCGCTGAACTGGGCGCCGACCACGACGGCGACCGCGAGCTGCACGAGGTTGCCGCGGAAGAGGAACTGCTTGAGCCCTGACATGCGATTCACTCCAGAACACCGGACGGGCCCCGTCCGGGACCCGCGTTCACGCGCCGCTCCCGATGAGCGGCAGCCTGCGATCCCGGTATCTTTTCAGCCCAGAACGCCCTAAATGCCAGATCTCATTGTTCTGTTGCGCCACGGCCGCGCGGTCAGCCGTCGGCGCCGGCGCGGTCGTGGTGGTCGTCCCGGGGCGCCCGCGGGGTGAGCAGCACCCACGCGGCCGGGCGGGGCGGCGGGGGCGGGGTGTCGGCGGGCACGGGGCGGGGCGCGTCCCGGCGCTCCTGTGCGGTCATGTCGATCTCCCCCTTCCTGCGGGCTCCGGGCCCCGGGTGGAGAATCCGGTTCCCTCCGTCCGGTGACACCCTGCCGGATGCACCGCTCCCGGAGCAAATACTTTCCGGCCGGATCCCCGCCGGCGCTCCACCGCGGTTACCTTGGTCCCGAACCGGACGGAAGGAGCGTACCCGTGACACCGAGGACACCGGACCCGGAGTTCGAGGCCGGGGAGATCGTCAGGGACGTGTGCTGGCTCGGCGAGGACCACCCCGACTTCCGCGACGACTACCCGCCCGCCTTCCCGCCCGAGCCGCCCGGCGGCGATACCACCGGATCCGCCGAATGAGCCGGGCCCGGCACTTCCCTTCGACCGGCGGAGCGAACACACTAGAATCGCATTCGGTCATCTGAGAGAGGGGCGCACATGAGCCAGTACGCCATGACGATCGGCGGCGAGAGCGTCGCGGCCAAGGAGACGTTCGACGTCGTCAACCCCGCCACCGGCGAGGTGTACACCCAGGCGCCCGACGCCTCCGTCGAGCAGGTCGACGCCGCCTTCGACGCCGCGCAGCAGGCCTACCGGACCTGGAAGAAGGACGAGGCGGCCCGCCGCCGGGCGCTGCACGCCGCGGGCGACCTGCTCATGGCCAAGGCCGGCGACCTGGCCCCGGTGCTCACCAGTGAGCAGGGCAAGCCGCTGCAGGAGGCCACGTTCGAGATCATCGGATCCGGCATGTGGCTGAAGCACTTCGCCGACCTGGAGATGCCGCGCGAGGTGCTCCAGGACGACGACAGGGCCTTCGTCGAGGTGGTGCGCCGCCCGATGGGCGTGGTCGCCGCCATCACCCCGTGGAACTTCCCGTGGCTCCTGGCCTGCTGGAAGATCGCCCCCGCGCTGCTGGCGGGCAACACGATGGTGCTCAAGCCCTCCCCGTACACCCCCGTCACCACGCTGGCGGCCGGGCAGCTGCTGCAGGAGGTGCTGCCCGCGGGCGTGCTGAACGTGGTGAGCGGCCGCGACCCGCTGGGCGCGCACATGACCTCCCACCCCGTCCCCCGCAAGATCAGCTTCACCGGCAGCGTGGCCACCGGCAAGCGGGTCGCCGCCGCGGCGGCCGAGGACCTCAAGCGCGTCACCCTGGAGCTGGGCGGCAACGACCCGGCGATCGTCCTGGACGACGCCGACGTCGCCGAGGTGGCGCCGAAGCTGTACGGCTCGGCGTTCCAGAACAACGGCCAGATCTGCTCGGCCATCAAGCGCGTCTACGTGCCCGAGGCGCTGCACGACGACCTCGTGGAGGCCATCGCCGACATCGCCCGCTCCGCCAAGGTCGGCAACGGCCTGGAGGAGGGCGTGCAGCTCGGCCCGCTCAACAACCGCCCGCAGCTGGAGCGGGTCTCGGAACTGGTCTCCGACGCCCTGTCCCGCGGCGCGCGGGCGGTCGCCGGCGGCAAGGCCGTCGACGGCCCCGGCTACTTCCACGAGCCGACCATCCTGGCCGGCGTCGAGGACGGCTTCCCCATCGTGGACGAGGAGCAGTTCGGCCCCGCCCTGCCGATCGTGAAGTACCGCTCGGTCGACGAGGCCGTCGAGCGCGCCAACGGCACCCTCTTCGGCCTGGGCGGCTCGGTCTGGGGCGGGGACGCCGAGCGCGCCGCCGCGGTCGCCGACGAGCTGGAGTGCGGCTCGGTCTGGATCAACACCCACCTCGCCATCGGCCCCGGCCAGCCCTTCGGCGGCTTCAAGTGGAGCGGCGTGGGCACCGAGAACGGCCACTGGGGCGTGGAGGGCTTCACCGAGGTGCAGGTGCGGCACCAGGCCAAGGGGTAAGTTCTGTCCCATGTGGGACGTTATGTTGCAGGATGATGGTGGTGGTCGGGTGAAGGTCGCCGGCCATCCGACGCGGGTCTCCGCGCTCGCCCAGATGCTGACGCTGCAGAGCGCCTCGGCGCAGCAGCACTATCTGGTCGAAGGGCCCGGTGAGGCGGAGCTCACCACCAACCGCGATCTGTACCTGCACGTCCTGAAGAGCGGCCGGGACGCCCGCGCGGCGTCCTGGTCGCTCTCGGCCTTCCTGCGCTCGCTGTGGAAGACCAGCACGGCGCTGCGCGAGCGCTCCTCGCTCAGCCCCGACGAGGTCGCCGCGCTGTTCTCCGCGGCCGGGAGCACTCCCCCGCCGCCCTTCGACCCGGCCTGGAGCGGCAAGGACCTCGGCCTGGCGGGCGACCCCGCCTCCTACGCCGACTGGGAGCGGGTGCTGCTCGCCCAGGTCGCCGATCTGGAGGACTTCGTCAGCCATCCGCAGTCCGCCGCCGGAACGGGCGTCGAGGCGCCCCGCCCGCCCGGCTCGGGCGCCCGCCCCACCCCCGCCGTGTGGCGCAACTTCGACCCCGCCTCCTACTGCGAGTGCGCGGTCGCCGGCGCCTTCGGCGGCTGGCACCGCGCCGACGGCGCCCGCGTGCCCCGCCCCGGCGCCCCCGACCACTCCCCCGTCCGCGACCTGGCCGAGATCGGCTGGCTCGAACTGAGCCGCCTGATCGTATGCGGACAGATTTTCGAGTAATTCCGGGGAGTAGCCCTTGCTAGCCGTTTCGAACGGCTGGCAATATGGCTTCAGCCTCCCCGAAAGGACTCGAACAATGGATCTCGGATCGGCAACGGACCATTACCTGATCCACCTGGAAACGGTGCTCGGATACTCGCGGGGGACCGTGAGCCAGCGCTCACGGATCCTCCGCCGCTTCACCGGGTGGCTGGAGGAGCTGGGGGTCTCCGACACCACCGGCATCACCGGGGCCGTGATGGAGCGGATCGTGGTCGGCCACCTGGCGGACTCCACCGAGGCCGCGGCCCACTCCGAGCGGGAGCAGCCGCTCGCGGAGCGGACGGCCAACCTCTACAAGAGCCAGCTGCGCGGGTACCTCGCGTGGCTGGGCGAAGAGGGCCACCTGGGCGAAGACCCCTCGCCCGAGCGCAAGCTGGTCAGCCGGCGCAGCCCCAAGCCCGCCAAGGCCAAGACGTTCGTGCACCGCCGGGAGATCCACCATGCCGCGGGCAGGGCCCGCCAGTGGCACCCCCGGGACGAGGCGTGGGTCTACTTCCAGCACTACCTCGGTCGCCGCTACGTGGAGCTGGCGCCCATGCGGGTCAGGCACCTGGACCTGACCCCGCGGCCGGGCTACCCCTGCGGGGTGTTCGTCTACGACAACGTCAAGGCCCGCAAGTACAACATCTCGGGCCAGATAGAGCCCGAGTTCGTGCCCATCGCCCAGGCATGGCTCAAGGAGTACGCCCAGCTCCTCGGTCGTCCGCTGAGGCCGGACGACCACCTGATCCCGGCCCTGAGCGCGGGCAAGGGCGCATGCCTCAAGGGCGTACGCCGGCCTCTGAAGCTGGTCCCGGACAAGCCCGCGTCCTACGACGCGGTGGAGGAGGCCCTCAAGCGGGCGGGTATCCCGGCCTCCCACGCCCTGAGGCGGGGGGAGGCGTCCTACCTCACGCAGAAGTACGGCATCCGGGCGGCCAAGACGATGCTGGGGCACTCCAGCCAGGCGACGACTGAGGGTTACGTGGACTACGACCAGGAGGTCGTGGACCTGGGCGAGATGTTCGCCAGGGGCTCCGAGGAGCAGCGGGGGCCCCAGGAGGCCCCCGCGTTCGATCGGGAGGCCGTGGCCGTCGTGGACTTCTCCGAGCGCCGCAGGAGGCGACTGGGGAGCGCCTGGGGCGCATAGCGGGCGTAGGGGTGGTGGCCACTCCTGCCAGACGTTCCCAACGTCTGGTGATGCCTGAGTGCTAGGCTCGAACGCAGAAGGGCCCGGGGCGCGCTAACGCCACCGGGCCCGGACCCCCAATTCGCACTACCGAAGGAGGGGCCCTTGATGAACAAGGGTACCGAGCTTCAGCCGTTCACGTTCCCGACCACCGGACAGCGAGTCCGGTCCACCCTCATCAACGATGAGCCGTGGTTCGTCGCGGCCGACGTCTGCAAGGCGCTGGAGATCAAGAACAGCCGGGACGCCCTCGCGGGTCTGGACGACGACGAGAAGGGTGTCGCTACTACCGACACCCCCGGCGGTGACCAGCAGGTTTCCGTCATCAACGAGGCGGGGCTCTACTCCCTGATCCTCCGCAGCCGCAAGCCGGAGGCCAAGGCGTTCAAGCGGTGGATCACCCACGAAGTCCTCCCGGCCATCCGCAAGACGGGTAGCTACTCCGTCGCCCAGAAGCCCGCCTCCGCACTGGAGGCGCTCGCCCAGACGGTCGCCATCCTCCAGGAGCAGGAGACCCGCCTCGCCTCTGTGGAGGCGAAGGTGGAGGCCATCGAGGGTCGCCACGACTGGTTCGCTGCGCTGGGCTTCGCCAAGCTCCACGGCCTCCCGACGGAGAACTCCTACCTCATCCGGGTCGGGCTCAAGGCGTCCAGCCTCATGCGCAAGGACGGGCTCAAGCCCGTCAAGCGCCAGAACGCCATGTACGGCGAGGTCAACACCTACCCCGTCGCCTACCTGGAGCAGGCGTTCGCGGAGGTGAAGGCGTGATGGAGCCTGAAGACGTGCCCGCCGAACTGGTCGAGATCGGCGTCACGGCCTGGCGCAAGTCCGGTCGCTACTTCATGGCCCCTTGCACCCGCGCGATCCTCGCCGCGGTGCTGCCTACCCATGAGCGCATGGTGCGGGGGCAGGTTGCCACCGAGATCCGCACGGAGGCCGACCGCGTCGACGACGGCGGTCCGTGGGGCTACGGGATGGACCGCGCGGAGGAGATCGCCCGGGGTGACCAATGAGGTGGCGTTACGAGACCGAGCACCCGTGACCTGACCGTGACATACTGAAGACGCCCGCCGATCGCGACGGCGGGAAGTGGCGAGGGATGGTGTAAAGGCAGCCCGCCCGGCTGGCGATCGGTACGACCGGGTAGTGCGGGTTCGAATCCTCGCTCCCTTGCCCAACACAGAAGACCCCCGGTTTCCACCGGGGGTCTTCGTCGTTCTCGGGACGAGAACTACTCGGCTTTGTTCGGGGTCTGGAAGACCGTGCCGAAGGCGACGATCGCCACGCCCAGCGAGGCGAGGATCTCGACCTCGTCCAGCTTGCCGTCCGCCATGGAGGTGCCCAGGGCGCCGATGAGGGCCGTCAGGCCCGCGGCCCCGGCCTTGGCGTAGGTCTTCGGGTTCTTGAGGGTCTCGAACATCAGGGGGTACCGGTCCTTTGGGTCAGGGTCCCGAAGGACCGTTGAAGGCTCCAGAGGCTTCGCTCTGGGGCCGGGTCTCCTTCTCCCGGATGAGGGTCTCCACCCGCGCTATCTGCGCGGAGAGATTGGCGATCTCCTGGCGGGCGCTGGCCGCCTCGTGCTTGGCGAGCTTCGCCTCCGCCATGGAGGCGATGAGCACGAAGCTCAGCGGGTACTTCTCGCCCCGGAAGAGGGAGGCGTAGTACTCCCCCACGGGGACCATGTCGGTCAGTTCCAAGGTCTGCTCCTCCACCTTCGTGGCGGTTGTCTTGGGCTTGCCTTCGAGCTCCTCCCTCAGGGCCGTGATGAACCAGTCCCAGGGGAAACCCTCCCCGGGGTCGGTGTGGTCGCTGCGCTTGTAGACCGCGGTGACGTCCGCATGGGACGTCAGGCCCTTCTCGCCGGCGCGGAGCTGAGCGCGGGTCAGCCTCCGCGGGGGGATCGAGTACTTCTTGCACCAGGCGGCGACGACGTAGACCGCACGCTGGAGCATCTTCAGCGAGTAGTCGTCCAGCCAGTCCTTGCGGGACTGGCGTGCGTAGCCCGCCAGCTCCAGCTGGAGGCCGTCGGAGTTCGCACCCGGAGCGGCCCAGGCGGTGTCCTCATCGGCCACCGACCGGACCTCGGAGTTGTTGTCCACGGTCACGTGGGCGCTGGCCTTGGTGGAGGGCTGGGCGAAGTAGTTCGCCACGTTCTCCGCGGTGAGAGGCCCCTCGGGGGCCTCGGTGCTATGGATGACGATGACCCTGGGAGGCGAGAGCCGCCCCTCGGTCTGGTTGGGGGTGGGGACGGTCTTCACTTCGTCCTCCGAAAGGCATTGGTGTCCACGGGGCCGATGGCCCCGAGCTTGGAGCTGACCTGCTCGGCCCCGTAGTGGCCGGGCTTGGTGAAGCGGCTGCCGTACCGGGCGTAGCTCTCAGGTGGCCCTAGAGGCCATGACCGCGGCACACAGAGGCCCTCGCAGAGGGCGAGGGGTACTGAGAGGTGGGGGGAGCCCGTAAAGGGCTCAGATTCCTGCGGTACAACCTCGATGGCGTACATCTCCGAGAGGGGGTCCTCCGGGGAGAACAGCGCGTTGCGGTGCCCGGGGGCGATCATCTCGATGATCTCCCCGGTCTCGGCATCCCAGATGAGATGCGGAGCCCTGCCCACCCGGTTGTGCCACTCGGCAAGGCGCTCCAGGTTGTGGCCCGGGAACTGAGGCGGGATCCACAGGACCCGCCCGGAGTGGTCGCACTCGGGAGTCTTGAAATAGGACGGGCTCATACGCGCCCCCCATGAGCGTCGGGGTCGGTGACGTGGGCGTGCAGCTCGTGCTGCACCGCCTTGGCGACCTGCGTGCTCTCCTCGGTCGCATCCTTGATGCTGACGAGGTTCGCCACGATCTCCCGCTGGAGGAAGTTGCGGAACGGCTTGCCCACCGCCCACCACAGCACGCCGCCGATGGCGGCGAGCGCTGCGGCCAGAGCCCCCAGCTCTTTGATGTGCTGCACGATCTGGTCGACGGTCATTCCAGGGTCCTCAGGGTCAGGTTCAGGACGCCGCCCCATGCGGCGTCGCTCTGCTTGGAAGGTGCGGTCTGGCGGAAGTTGACGTCCTCGATGGTCACCAGGTCCGAGAGCCCCGTGTTCAGCTCGGTCAGCATGACGACCGAGCCCTGGGAGGCGATGCCCATCACCTGGTGGAGCCGCTCCCAGCCGAAGCCGGGGTAGCCGATCTCCTGGCCGTCCTGACCCTTCTCGTGGTCGAAGCAGAGCAAAGGCAGCACGTATTCGTACTGCCTCGGGCCACCGGGCAGGGCCTTGAGGATGTAGCCCCGCAGGGTGGGGCCGACCGTCAGAGAGGCCCGATTCAGGGTGAACTTCAGCGCCAGCTGCTCTTGCGGGGTGTCCGGGACGTTGATGGCCAGGTCCGCCGTGAGATCGGTGTTCTCGCCGATCGTGGCGATCGTCGTCATGACGCCCGTGTAGTCCACCGTCTCGACGACGATGGAACCGTAGACCAGGGCACGGACAGAAAGCCGCTTGAAGAGCTTCGGCCAGAGCGTGTTGAAGCGCGTGGCCGCGGTCTGGACCCACCCGGACTCCACGAGCCGGGTGGCGCTGGCCAGGTAGACGCCCTCGCCGGGGACGGCGAAGGCCATGCGGGAGGTCTCCCCCACGGTGGCCACCGCGGTGACGGTGCCCACGTCCGGGATCTGGAGGTCGTGTGCCCAGGCGTAGCGTCCGGAGACCTCGTGCAGCAGCGAGAGGTCCACCCGGATGAGCCCGGCGCCCTCGGTGGAGCTGGAGGCGGCGACGTAGGCGAAGCGGTCGAAGGACGACATGTCCTCCACCGACGCCTCCGTCTCGATCAGCGGGCCGTAGGCGATGGAGCCGCCCGACTCGATGTCGGCGACTCTCACGCCCTTGTTGCTCCCGATGACCATCAGGGTCCCCAGATAGGCGCGGATGCAGCGGGGGGTCTCCCCCGTGGGCAGCTGCGCCACTTCGGTGGCCCCGGTGAGGGTCGGCAGGGCACCGGAGGTGTCCAGGGTCGCGGCCAGGATGGAGCCCCGGTTGCCGGCGTAGCCCGAGGCATAGATCGCCTCAGGGCCCGCCGTGATGGAGGTCCACCTCCAGTCGGGGGTCAGCGAGGTGTAGACCGCATTGGTGGGGAGCGCCTCGGGGAGGGCTCCCCCGGTGAGCACCAGCTCGTACAGCTTGGTGTCCACCCCGGCCATGAGGCGGCCCATGGCCCAGCCCAGGGCGACGGTGGCCGTGGTGGTGACTCCCCAGTCCCAGATCTGGCGGTAGGTGTAGGTTCCCGGGAAGGACGTCCACCGCAGCTCCCAGACGCCCTCGCCGTTGGCGAGGAAGAAGCAGGCGCCATCGGTGGCGATGGCCTGCCACGCGGTAGTGGGGGCGGCCCCCGAGGTCGTCGTCAGGGTCCCGTTGGCGAAGGCATCGGTGACGTACCTCAGAGTCGTTCCCGAGCCGAACACCACCAGGTCCACGCCCGCGATACGGGCGCCCACCATGACTATCTTGTCCGTCGCCGGTACTGCGTAGGCTTCCGGGGCCTCTGGGAGCAGGGTCACCTGCCCCGGAGTCCAGATGTCACAGCCGCGGGAGTCCTCGAACCGGATGGGGGCCGACTCGTCCAGGGCGGGGTCTGAGTACTTCAGACCCGCGCCACCGTGCATGGACAGCTGCGAGCGAGCCCACCAGCCGGTGAGGCTCTGCTCGCCGGGCTCCGCACTCTGGTCGATCTGCTGCTTGCGGAACTCCGCGGACTTGATGAGGACGGGGTCCTCTCGGGAGATCCCCGAGAGGAAGGGCACTCCACCGACCGAGAAGTCGTAGACGCCTTCGAGATCGGTGTAGGTCCCCGAGCCGGCCGAAGCCGGACCGGTGAGGGAGAACGGGAGACCCCTACCGAGGTCCAGGCCTGCCATCAGCTCGTCCCCTGGTCGAGAAGATGGCGAGAGCCACGAAGTTCCTTCGTGTGCTTGGCCATCTCAGTACCTCTTCAGCAGGGCCAGACCGAAGCCCGCGAAGGTCGCCAGGGTCAGGGCTGCGCCCGACTCCTGGCGGACGGTCATGTAGACCTGGTCTCCGGCGGCCAGCGGGTACATGCTGGCGCCGTGCATCCCGGCCCAGAAACCCGCGGACCCGCCGGGTCCGGTGGTGTATCCCTCGCACAGGAGGTCGTCCACCCCGGGCTGGGTGCGCCAGACCTGCGCCACCCGGCCACCGCCATTGACCCCGGCGGCCTGGAAAGTGGCGTTGACCATGACCAAGTAGGTCCCGTCCGCAGGGACGACGACGTAGTTGTTGGGGGCCGTCCACCAGGTGCCGGGCTCCTCGGGACCGGCACCGTCCAGGGGGACGGTGTAGTCCGTCGCCGTGGCCAGGGCGTGGGTACCGGAGTAGCTGACCCACACGTGCGGCACCGACAGGATGCCGCCCAGGGCCGCGGAGCTGTGGTCGTGGGTGGCGTTGACGAAGCTGGCGATGGTGGGCGTGGTGATCGTGGGCGAACCCGCCCACGAGCCGCCCCCCGTCATGACGGGGCTCGTGATGCTCGGGGCCGTCAGCGTCTTGTTGGTCAGCGTCTGAGTTCCCCCGGTGCCGACCACGGAGCCGGTAACCCCATGGACGCCCGTAGGGGCGTCGATGTGCTCCTGCGGCTCGCGGAAGTCCCGGGCGCTGATCCCGTGGCGGACCGAGCCACCCAGGGAGTGGCTCAGGGCCGTGGTGCCGTCTTCCCCGCGGACGACCGTCAGGACGGTCCCCGCCGCGGCGGTCACGGTCATGACCTCCTCGGAGGAGGTCCCTTCGTCCACGATGATCGTGTACGGGTAGCTCGTCGGGTAGCCCGTGAGGGAGTCCACCTGGAGCGAGGTGGCGCTGTTGTTGATGCCTGCGCTCAGGGCCGTGGGGACGGCCGCTGAGCTGTAGTAGCGGTTGACGGCCATCAGAACCTCGTGAAGTGAATCTGCGGGGGGTGGTCCTCGCGCAGGCGCTTGGCGGCCTTGCCCAGCGCCTCCTGATAGAGGGCGTAGTAGTACTTGCTCAGGTCCGCCGCTGCGCCCGTCTCGACGTAGGCGCTGCGCTGGGAGCTCTCGACGGTGCGCACCTGAAGGCGCGGGGAGTCCAGGGTCCCGATCAGCCGGTGCATGGCCCCGTACTTGACGACGTCCTCGCAGTACTCCGGCAGACCGGAATCAGTGAAGGTCCCGCCGCTCGTCAGGGCGGTGGGCTCCCTCTTGTAGGTGATGCGCCAGGGGTAGCCGGGGATGGGGCCCTGCCACAGGTCGATGCTCTTCCCGGAGGGGAAGGTCGTGGTGTTGGCGTTGGGGTTGTAGTTCCAGCGCTTCACGGGCTGCCACGCTCGGCTGGGGCCGACCGTCTCGTAGCGGACCGAGAGCACCCCGGCGCAGGTCGCCGGGAGCTCATACGTCGTGACCGAGCCCTCGTGGACGATCTGAGTGACGTCCACGGCGTACAGGTCCCCGTAGAGACCGCCGATGACCTCATTGATCGTGCGGAGGATGTTCACCCTGGGGAACTTGGGCTTGTTCACCACGCGCTCACCCGCGGCGTGGGAGGCCGCGGTGGAGGAGCGGTAGCCCCGCCCGTACGGCGGGATGACGACGGAAGAGGCGCTGGTGGAGTCCACCCACATCAGCTCGTCCCCTACCTGGACGAGCCCGGCGCTCACCTTCTTGTGGTCGTCCACGGACATGGTGAGATCACCCGACGCCATGGAGGACGTCAGGTGGGTCTGGGAGGGGCTGGTGTCGTACCCGGTGAGGGTCGCCTCCAGGTCGTCGACCAGCTCGACGACGCTACCCATCAGGGGCCGTCCGGGAGCAGGGACAGGGCACCAGGGGCGCCCAGCCCCGTAGTACCCGCCAGTGCGTTGCAGGCCCCCTGAAGGTCTAGGCCAACCGTTCCAGCGGCCTCATTGAGGGCGCCCACCAGGGCGAGGCCCTGGGTGCCCGCGTAGACGTTGGCCGCACCGTCGGGGCCGAGGCCGGACGTGCCGGCGATCCTGTTCAGCTCACCCTGGAGTTCCATAAGCCACCCCCGTGGCGTCGCTGGTGTCCATCGCCCGCCGGACCTGGTCCAGGCGGGTGCCGTCCGGCTGCACGCCCTGGCGGCGTGCGTCGGCGTAGGCGTCCAGCTCCTGCTGGTGCCTCTTCTCCCTGCTGGCGTCCATGCCGCGGCTCGAAGCCGCGTAGGCGATGCGCAGGTTCTTGGAGCGCATGCAGGCCCCGAAGGTGGGGTGGCCACCCTCGGGGCACTTGCAGACGTGCGTGCTCACGAGTACGTGAAGGCCGCGGCGAGGGTGTCGGTGCCTTCGGCCGTGGTGATGACCACGGCCTTGGCGCCCGCGGTCCCCGCGGGGGTCGTGAAGGTGACCGAGGTGGCGTTGCACCGGACGTTGGTGGCGGCGACGCCGCCCACGGTGACGGTGCACTGCGAGGAGTTCGTCCCCGTGGTCGTGGCGGTCACCGAGGTGCCGCCCGCGGTGCTGCCCGTGGTCGGCGAGATCGACACCAGGTCGGGCTCGTCGGGGTCGATGTAGCTCAGGGCGTAGTTCTCCATGACGGAGAACCGCTCGGTCAGGTCGGCGAGCTTGCCCTGAATGACGCCGGTGTACTTGTCGGAGGCGCCGATGTACTCCTGGTACAGGCACTCGCCGGCCGGGAGTACAACACCCCGGACGTTCGTGGTGGGGACGGAGCCGGTGGTGATGTGGAACCGGCGCATGTCGGAATCGAAGGCCATGGGCCTACTCCTCGTGAATGAAGTCTGCGTATCCAGCGGAGACCAGCGCGTCGCGCTGGGGATCGGTGAGGGGGTGCCGGTGCCCGCCCAGCCAGAAGTCCGCGGCGGCGTTCAGCTCGTCCTGCGACGGATAGGTCCGCTCGTACACGGACCCGTCCTGGCGCATGATGAGCGTGATCCCCTGGGGCAGGAGATACCGGGCCGCGAAGCGGTCGGTTCCCATCTGCACCTGGTCCACGATGGGGGGCACCAGCACGTAAGCCATGGGCTTAGGCGGCGACCGAGGAGGAGGTCTCGATCCTGATGAGCGCCTCCTCGCGGTAGCGGCTCCAGCCGCACAGGCCGTACCAGCCCGCGGTACGGAACCTCATGAGCTTGTCCGTGACCGGACCGATCCGCATGCCGGGCTCGATGGCGCACGCCTCGGCGAGCGCCTCGCGGCCCAGGGCGAAGGAGCGGTAGACCCGGGCGCTGGAGGCGCCGTCCGTGGCGGAGTAGATCCGCGGGGACTCGATGTAGCTCGCGCCCTCGTAGCTGCCGATCTGGCCGTTCCAGATGCCGGTCCCGTTGAAGTACTCCTGGGGCTGGCGCCAGCCGCCGGAGCCGGTCTCCGAGCGGAGGTCGTGGCTCTGGTCCGGGTGGAGGAAGACGACGAAGTCCGAACCGTAGGGCTGGACGCTCTGCGCGCGGAACTTGGTGACCGCGAAGCGGGGCAGCGTGGACTTGAAGGTGTCGCCCGCGGCGATGGCACCCACGGTGCCGTTGCCGCCGCCCTTCAGGTTGGAGTACAGCGTGCCGCCGTTGCCCCGGATGAAGTTCGAGCCACCCCGGAGGACGGGCTCGATGATGCCATCGAGGCTGTCCTTCATGTTGATGGCGATCTGGTGGGCCACGATGGGGTCCACGTCCGCCAGGGCCACCTGCCGCAGGAGCATGGTGGTGACCATCGCGTTGCCCCACTCCTGGAGCGTCACCGAGACGCTCCGGGTGGTCGGCGAGGCCACGGCCGAGACGTCGGTGACCTCGTCCAGGGGGGTGGTGGCCGGCGAGAGGTAGTCCGCCAGCTGCATGACCACGGTCTCGCCCGGCATGGCCTGGGCGACCGGCTTCTTGGTGGCCAGCTTGCGGAACAGCGGGTCGGGCCAGAGCTCCCACGCAATAGCGCGGTCGTAAGCGGTCTGGACGAGAGAGGTACCGAGAGTACTCGGGTCTGTACTGGTAAAGGCGTCGACCACGACACAGGTCCTTGTCTAAAGGGGGTGGACCTGGGGCCGTGCGAAGGGGGAGGGTCGGCTAGAGCTTGGTGTTCCCGCCGCGGCGCAGTAGCTCCCAGAAGGCTTCTTTCGAAGGCGCCGAACTGAGGTCCGCCTCGGTGATGTCGCCGGTCGGGGCGGAGCCCGAGGCGGTCATCATCTGCATGGCCTGCATCGCCTGGACCTCAGGGTCCTGGCTCTGCGCGGGGGCGGTCGGCTCGGGCGTGGCGTTCTTCTGAACGCCCAGCACGTCGCCGTACTCCTCCAGCCATTCGCCCACCTTGTCGGGGGCGATGTCCGAGGGGACCAGCTTGGCCACCTTCTCGTTCACGCCGGCGTCGCGAAGCGCGTCCTTGAGGGCCGTCTGGCGGTACTGGCTCTCCATCGTGGCCAGTCGCTCACGGAGCTCCTTCTCAGCCTTCGTCTTCGACTTGAGCTGGTTGCGGAGGTCCTTCACCAGGTTGCCCGAGCCCTGGGGCTCGGACTCGGTCTCCTCGTAGGAGTAGTCCTCGTCGTAGTACTCGCCGTCGTTCACTGCTCCACCCATCTGTGTCTGTGTCGCGGACCAGGAGTCCGCCCCTGGGGTAGGGCGGTCCAGCTTCCGCTACCGGTCTAAGTACTTGCGTGGCGGCCGGTCGGTGCCTCGCAGCGTGCGTCAGCGGGGTCCTGCTCCCCGCTGCCGTCCGGCTTCCTCCCCAGGACCGGGCGGTGGCTCTTCAAGCTCTGACGCTCCCAAACCTCAACCTTGGTTGAGGTTCTAAGGGTGAGTATAACCAGAGGATTGAACTAATGGAACTCTGGGCCCTTTAGTACATCCCCGCCGTCTTGCCCGTGAGCGAGCCCTTGCGGGCCGCTCCCGAGCCCGAGAAGGTCGATGCCTCCCGGCGGGCCAGTGCCGCCCGCCTCTGCGAGGCCAGGGCGGACTGGCCCAGGTACTCGTCCTCCAGGACGTTCTGGTCCACACCCTGATCCCCGCGGTAGACGCGGGAGAGCTTCTGCGCCCCGGGCAGAGCGGCGGCCACCTGGCCGTACGCCTGCTGTGCCTGGCCGATGTCGATACCGCCCTGGCCGTCCTTGAGGGTGTCGTAGAACTCCTCGACCCGTCCGGGCTCCCAGTTGAGCCCGTACTTCATGGCGGCGCTTCCCAGTTTGCCCATGCCGACCTGGCGACGCAGGATCGGCATGGCCCGGTTCTGGTCCAGCATCGCGGCCAGGAGGTCTCCCTCCCCGAAGCCCACGCGCCGAAGGGCGCTGAGGTAGTTCGGGTCCGAGTTGTTCACCGCGTCCACGCCCAACTGGACGCGCTCGCCGATCTCGGCGACCGAGACGTTGTTACCGATCCAGCCGGCGAAGTCGCTGGGGTCGTCGTAGAAGCCCTTGGGCAAGCCCGACTCCTGGAGGAGGCGCTTGTAGGCGTTCTCCGTCGCCAGGTACTCCGCGGGGGACAAGGCCGCGTAGCCCGCCTTCACGCGGGCGTCGTTGCCCGCGAAACGCTTCTTGTAGGGCTCGCTCTTGCGGATCTCCACGAGGATCTGGTTGACGGTGTAGTCCTGCTGGAGGTAGCCGGTGACGACACCGGCCAGACCACCGAGGCCCCACTCCTCGAACATCATGGTGAGCGAGGCCAGAGCGTCCGCACGGGCGGACGCCTTCTGGGCCGCGAGCTGGGCCTCTGCCGCAGCCGCGGCGTTCTCCGCGGCGACCTGAGCCGGAGTCTTGGCGGGAGTGGCCGGGGCCTTGATGGTCCCGGCCTTGGGGGTGGGCCTGCCCTGGAGGGCGGCCGCGGCCGTGGACGCCGTCCCCCTGCCGGGGGTTTTCACGGTCGAATTACTGGGCTTGGGCGCCAGGGAGCCACTGCTCCCGCTGCCGCCCTTGTAGACCCCGGTGCCTACGCCGATGCCGGGAGGGTTCGCCATCTCAGCCCACCAATCCGAAGTCCTTGAGGATCTGGTGCCCGATGTCGGTCGCGTCGTTCACCGCGGCCGTCGTGCTCAGATACCTCGGGTCCTGCTTGAGCATGCGACGGAAGTCGCCCAGGTTCATCAGGGCTCCCGTGCCGTCCTTGTTCTGGAACTGCAACGCCTTGAGGAGGGTGGCGTTGTTGAGCTTGATGGCCTCGGGGTTGGCCTCCCACACCTCGGCCATGAGGTTCATGTACGGGTCCGCCAACTGGCGGACCGTCTTGCCCTCCTTGATGAACTGGCCCAGGCCGGGGTAGGTACTCATGGCCTGCTGCTGAATCCAGGACTTGTAGCCCTGGATGGTGCTCTTGCCCGCGAGGATCGACTTCAGCCACTTGGAGACGTTGCCCGCGGACAGGTTCACACCCTGGTCCGCGGCGTAGGCGCGGAGCTCGGCCTCGGCTTCGCCGGCCTCACCGCCGTAGCCCCCGCCCTTCTGCTGCTTGAGGAAGCCGGCGACCGCGTTCCTCATCTGGGCGTCGTTCCAGCCGAAGGCCAGCGCTCGCTCCACGATGCGCTTGACCTGGGGAGCGGCCAGCTCACTTCCGGTGAGGTTGGCCGCCATGTCCTGGACCTCGGCGTACAGGCCGTCGTACTTCTGCTTGTAGGTCCCGGGGTCCGTGATCCGCAGGACCTCGTTCTCTCGCCAGACCTCGGAATGCTTCTTGAACCAGCGCTTCCGGCGAAGTTCGGCGACGAACTTGCCGGTACTCCAGTCGTTCTTGATGGCCTGGTTGAGGAGCTTCCACAGCTCGGGATCGCTCTTGAAGACCGCGACGGCCCAGCCGTACCTCTCGGCGTACTCCTCATGCTCATCGGTGATGCCGTTGCCGGGGGTCATCACCCCCGTAGTGGCGGTGACCTTGCCGTCGCTGGCGTTCGGCTTCGGAGGCATCTTCTCTACAACCCCGCATAACTGTTGACTGCCTGGTTCGTGGACTGCACGGCCGGAGCGCTCGCGGCGCTCGGCCGGGAGGCCCTGGCGGAGGGGCCCTTGCCTGCCAGGGACAGGGCGATGCCCACCATGCCCCTGTGGACAGGGGCGATCCTCACCACGTCGCCCGTCTGGGGCGCGTGGATCATCTGGCCGTTGCCGATGTAGATGCCGATGTGCGAGCCCGAAGGGCTCGCCACCAGGTCCCCCGGCTGGAGCTTGTCGATGGCGGACCGCTGGCCCAGCTGCATCTGCTGGGCGGCGACCATGTCCCCGACCTTGTAGCCCGCCTGGTTCAGGGCGAACTGCACCAGGCCCGAGCAGTCGAAGCCCACGGTCCCGGCACCCTGCTTGATGCCCAGGGTCGCGCCCTGGGCGTTGCCACCGCCCCAGGAGTAGGGCGTGCCCAGCACGCTCATGGCGGCATCGATCATCTTCTGTCGGGCGCCTCCGGCGGCCAGGGCGTTCAACGCCGGGAAGTCATGCCCCATGCCGGGCATGACCTCGGGGTCCACGAGGTCCGGCTCGGGTGCGGCCACCTCCTGGACGGGCATCTGGAGGGGCTCCGGGGTGGCCGAGATGCCCGTGTGCGTCAGCGTGGGCGTAGCCGTTCTGAGCCCCGCGGGATCGCTGGTGAGGGCTTCCTCCACAGTGGGCTCCGGAGGGGCTGGAGCGAGCGCCCCCACCTCGTCCAGGTCCATCCTGGGGGTGATCAGGGGGAAGGGCAGGCCACCATCACCTCCCATGGAGTTGATGAGCCTGCGGGCGTTGTTCTCGTGCTTGGCGTAGGCGTAGGGATAGGCACTGCGCTGGACGGCCTGGGCCGCCAGCGTCAGAGACATCCGGTTGCGGTCCTTGACCCGCTTCAGGCCCTCGAAGAACTTGGTGCTCGCGTAGATGGGGTCCGTCACCTGGGCGACGGTCCCCCAGCCCTGGGAGGGCCTCTGCTGGAAGAGGCCCTGGGAGTCCCGGTCCCCGTAGCGCAGGTTGCGCAGGCCGGACTCCTGCATGGCGGTCATGATGGCGATGAGGATGTCCCTGCTGGACATCTTCATCTGGCGCCCCACCTCGATGATGACGCGGGCATTGGCCCGCTGCTCGTCCGTGGCCATCTACTGCACCGGACTCTGAATCGCGCTCAAGAGCGCATCGAAGTACGTGGTGGCCATCTGATAGTCCCCGCGCTCCTTGGATCGGGTCTCGTCGTCGTCCACCCACTCCTTCGCGAACTGCTCGGCATCGATGCCGCCGGAGGTGGAGGAGTTCAGATAGCGACCCGTCTTCTCGTCCAGCTTGTAGGTGGTCTTCGTCGGATCGCTCTTCTCCGCGGTGTTCAGAGCCGCCAAGAAGGCAGCCTTTTCCGCGGCCGTGGGGTCGCGGCCGAGTTCCTCGGCAAGGACCCTGTCCAGGACGGCCCTGGCCTCGGTCGGGTTCGTGAGCCGGTCGGATCCCTCGGTGTAGGACTTGGGCTTCGCCTCCCCGGCATCGCCGACCGGATTCTTCATGTAGTGCCGGAGCAGCTGCTCCACCGTGGGCGCCTTGCTGGGGTCGGCCGCGTATCGCTTCGCGGCCTCCATGAGGACGACCCTGAAGCCCTCCCAGATGGTGTCCCGGGTGGACGTCTGGTCGATCCCCTCGAAGCCCGCCTTGGCGAGCTGGCCCGCCAGGGAACGGATCTTCTCGTCCGACCAGCCGTAGAACAGCTTCATCATCTGCGAGATGGTCAGCTCTTGCAGGCCATTCGCGCCGCGGACGCCGTCCTGGACGCGGACGGTCAGTCCGCCTCCCCGCTCATCGGCGAAGATGTCGCCGCCCGGGACGGCACTGTTGGTGCCATCCCCACGCATCAGCCCGTCAAGGACGGGATCCCCCGTCTGGGGCGCTGCCTCGGTGCTGAAGCCGGGAGTGCCGGGGATGCCCGACGACGGAGGAGTAGAAGCAACCGGGGGCCTCGGGGGCATTACTGGCTCTCCTGTATGTAGTCGTTGGCGAAGTAGCGGTCCAGCCACAGCTCGGAGAACCGGGTGTTCTTCTCCGCGAGGTAGTCGCGGACCTTGTCCCACTTCTCCAGCAGGTCGCGGTTGGCCTGGGCGTCCAGCGCCTTCGATCCGCCCTGGAGGTCACGGGCGGCGAGCTGCTGGACGAACCAGCCGCGGACGCTCAGGTACGTCCGCAGGGTCTGGAGCTCTCCCGTGCGGTGGGGGTCGCTCTGGAGGCGCTGGTCATTGGCGACGGTCCACGCCTGCTCCCGGATGCGGTGGGACCGCTCGGGATCGGGGGTGCCGTAGGCCCGGCCCCAGGCCGGGTCCTTCTCGCTGAGGTAGGTGACGATCTGGGACTTCTTGGACTTGAGGTCCTCGGCTCCGGGGTCGTTGAACGTGAGCAGGCCACGCTCTGTGAGCTGGGCCCGCAAGTAGTTCATGATCTTCCCGTAGTTCTGCCAGGTCTGCCTCTTGGCGGCTTCGGACGCCCAGGTCGCAGGGTCCTGAACCTCACGGAACTTCTGACCGGTATCCGGGTTCCAGGTGCTCGTCATCTGGGCGTCGTAGACCGCGGCGTCGAACTTGTCGTACTCGTGGTCCTCGATGCCTACGGCGGAGTCGAAGATGTCGGAGGCACTGGCCGCCAGATGCTGGAACTTGCGGGCCTTGGCCATCGCCTCATAGTTGGCCGGGATGCCACTGTTGTTCTTCGAGGTGGACTCCATATAGAGCCACGCCTCGGGCGTCTCCTCCAGGAAGACCGCTTCGCCCTGCTCGTTGCCGAGCCGGCTCTTGTAGTCCCTGAGCTTGCCCGCGAGGAACTGCCACTCTTTGGGGACCTTCGTCTCCCATTCCTTGGCATAGAACATCGGCTGGGTGCTCACGGGCGATAGGAGCGCCTCGAAGAACCTCAACCGCGAGAGGTTGTCGGTCTTCTCGTAGACCTCCTTGACCGTGGGGGGCGTCTTGCGGTCGCCCCGCTGGTAGCGGGCCTCCTCTACGCGCATGATGTTGAACCACGAGTTGACGTAGGCGCGGCTGTCCTTCTTCTCCTGCTCAGCCGCGTAGCGCTGCCAAGTCGTCGGGAACGCATGTTCCTTCCAGTTGTTCCGGGCCCCGAAGGGCAGGACGCCGACCTTCTGCATGAACTCGGCGGCCTTCGGGTCGGCCTGTCCCTCCTCGACGCCGAACCAATCACTGGGCAGCACGCCGAACGCCTTGCGACCCTGGACGACCTGCGAGATCGGCACCGTCATGAACGGGCCGAACCCGGGCGAGTACCAGGGGTCGCCCTGGAGGACGGTGTTGAAGGACCGCAGGGGGATGGCGCGGCCCGGAGCGAACTGCTCCGTGCCCTCTGGGATGAGGGGCAGCGCACCGAGCATCTTGGCCATGCGCTCCGGCATGCGAGCCACAATCTTGTGCTTCGTGTCGAAGCCGTAGATCTCGTCCCCTGCGTCCTCCACCGGGACGCCGTCCTCATCGACGACATCGAAAGGTTTGTGCAACCCTTGCCAACCCTGGTTGGCGCGGGCCACAATCCACGGGTTCTCTCCGACCTGGGTCGCCCATCGGGCGATGGCGGCACGCCACGCCCCGAAGAAGGGCATCGCGAACTTCAGGGCGGTCTGCGGGGAGGAGAACAGGTTGTCCTTGAAGATGCGGTCCATCTCCTTGACGGTGAACTGCCGCGCCGTCTCCTCCAGCTGGTACAGCCGGTCGGGGCGCTCCATCATCCGGATGCCCTGGGCCTCCTGGACGGCCACCAGCTCCCGGAGCTTGGACTGGTACATCAGGTCCGCCACGGGATGGCGGACCAGTGCGTCCGTGGGGAGCTTGGAGGCGACGGTGTAGAAGTTGTCCGCGAGCGTGTTCAGCGCCTCGTCCAGGGCGCCCGTACCGAGGGCGTGCTCGATCTGCCCGCCGTGGACGGGCATCCGCTTGTCCACCGGGATCGTCTTGAGCTGCTTGGTGGAGACCTTGCTCTCCAGCGCAAGGCGCATGAGGTCGGGGTCTCCCAGGGTGTACTGGTCCACCATTCCGGCAACGCCGCGGAGCCAGTCCTCGCGGTTGGCCCGCACGAGCGGGCCCATCCGCTTCATGTAGTTGCGGCCCTCGGGGGTCCTGGTCCAGGCCAGGACCTCGTCCACCGTCTCGCCGCGCAAAAAGCGGCGGCCGACGACGTCACGGCCGATCTGGTGGTTCAGTGCCTTGGACCACGCCTGGAGGTGGGAGAGCTCCTGCGTGGGGTCCGTCGGGTCCAGGACGCCCCAGTTGGTCTTCGTCCGCAGGGTCTCCAGGATGTCGTCATAGATGCCGAACATCCGACGCTGGTCGGCAGAGACCAGAGCCTTGGTGACGGATGCGTTCGGGGAATCCAGAAGACCGCGAGCCCAGACGCCCTTCGTCACCTCGAAGGGCTTGGTGCCTCGCTGGAAGGGCACCTCTTTCAGCTCCGCCTCCGGCAGGTTCCGGGTACGGACCGCCATCCGGTTCTTGGCCTTGGCTCCGAGGTTGCGCACGCGCGTCGGCTGGCTCGCGGCCAGCCTCGCGGCGCCGGGGACCGCCCCGGCCACGTACATCCATGTGTTCAACACGGTGGCGGCCATGAGCACTTCGTCCGAGACGGTGCGGATGGAGAAACCGGCCCGAGCCAGGACCGAGAGCTTCCAGAGGCGACCCGTCCAGGTCGCCAGGTTCATCACCGGGTCCTTGAGCTTGCTGCTCGGCAGCAGGGACTGGAGGACGGTGCGGTCCCGGCGGAACGCCTTGTCCAGTAGGTCCACGTCTAGCAACGGGCGCTCGTTGACGAGCTGCTTCACCAGCTGAGGGCCCGGCACGATGGCCGTGCCGTCCAGGCCCAGGGTCGCCGGCTTCACCGCGTTATAGGTCTGGCCGTCGCCCGCTCGCGGGGTGCCCTTCTCTGCCGCGGCCTTGGCCTCGTCCGCCATGCGGCCGAAGACGGCCTTGTGGCTGCCCATGGTGTTCGCCACGATCTGCTCAATCGTGGCGTCGTCCTTGACGTTGTGAATCCTTAGGAGGTGCTCGACGACCTTGCCCTCCATGGCCTCCACCAGGGCCAGCTTGGACTGCTCGTCGGTGGCACCCATAAAGCGCCGGACCCACTGCATGCGCTTCGCGGGGTCGAACCCGCGGACGCGCTTGAGCCAGGCATCAACATCCCGCCATGCTTCGGGGTTGCCTGCGGAGAAGGTGCTCGGGGTGTTGCCCCGGGTGAAGCCCTCTTTGATGTCGTTGAGGATGTAGACGGGCTTGGAGGCCCATCCGGCGTGGATCAGCTCTCCCCGAGCTCGGCGCTTGGTGGCCATGGCCATCTTCGTGCCGAACTCGGCCTTCTTCTCAGCTACGCGCGCGTACGCGCCGCCCTTGGGTAGCACGTCCACGGAGCCGAAGATGCCCGCTTTGGGGGTGGCCACCGCCAGGTCCGCGGCATCGTCGGCGATGCGGGAGAAGAAGGCGCCCTTGCTGTTCAACTGGGTCAGCTCGGGGATGACCAGCTCATCAATGATGTTGAGCTGGCCCTGCATCCGCTCCGCGAAGCGGTTCGCCAGGTCGGGGTTGTAGGAGTCCAGCTCGTCCGCCAGACGAGCGCCCGGGAGGGTTCCCCTGTCGGGGCCCGTCGCCTTGAGATCCTCCACCGAGGGCATGCCCTCCAGGCGCCGCCGCTTGGAGCGCGGGGGCTTGGGCCCCGCCTCCAGCGCGGGCTTCGCGCCACGGGCCGTCCTGTCGATCGCAGAGTCCGTGAGTTCGCGCATGCTCGCGCGGTAGTTCTCGAACTGCTTGACCGCGCCCTCAATGTCCTCGACGGTGCGCTCGATACCGCCAGTGGCACTGAACAGCTGGCGCTCGTTGCCGGGCAGGTCCCTGTAGACGGTGGCGTAGGTGTTGAGCACCCGAGCCCGGTCGTGAGGGAGCCAGCGAGTCCCGAAGGGCTGCTCCGGGATGTCCTGGCGGGGCATGAACTCCGTCTCCGCCAGCTTGAGCTGAGTGCGGTTCTCCTTCCGGAAGTTCTTCTCCATCTCCCGGTGCATGCCCTTGATCTGCTTGCGCTCGGCCTTGGACAGGCCGAGCGTCGGCAACATCTCCAGCTCGAAATGCCGGTGCTGACCCTTCATGCGCATGTACTGCGCCGCGATGGCGGGCGCAGTCTGCTGGAGTTCGTCGAAGGCCCTCGCGTCCCCGAGGGAGACGCGGTAGATGAGGTCCTTGTCCGTCATCGTCGCCCTGGACAACAGGTCGGAAATCAAGCCGGCCTGCGGGGAGTTCCTCAGCGCGGAGTGCCGGGCGATCTCGTCGGCCTTGCGGCCGTCCGTCCAGCTCAGGAACCGAGCCACAGGCTCGGAGCCCATGATCTCGTCAAAGTCCTCGGACTTCGTGATGGCCGGGGCGGACTTCTCGGTGGTGCGCAGCATCCTGCTGGTGGCCACGTACTTCCCACCGATCCACAGCGGGTCCAAGAACATGACGCCCAGGAAGTCGACGGTCCCCGAGGCGAGATTGAAGCGGGTGGCCTGCCCGCCACCGTCGTAGGCCAGGTCGTCGCTCGGGTCATCGGGAGTACCCATGTCCAGGGTGCCCTCACCCTGGCGGCGCACCCGGGCATCGTGGGTCCGCAAGCGGACCTCGCCCGGATGCCTGAGCCCCTCCCCGATGTTCATCCACGTCTCGACGACGCCCCGACCCCAGGACTCCGTCTCGCCCCGGCGCCACGCCTCCTTCCAGGTGCGGCCGTCCAGGATGACGTCCATCTGGTTGCGTGCGCCGATCTCCTTGTACCAATCGGCGTCGAACGTCAGCAGGTTCATCTGCGTGATCGGGGCCAGCACCTCGGAGCTCAGCTCCCGGTACGCCCACGCCAGGGCACTGAAGACGGGCTCACCGAAGCCGAAGAGCTGGGAGGCGAGGGACTCCTCTTCGGGGGCCTCGCCGACCGCCTGGGGAGCGGCGATCTGGTTCTGTGCTGCCTCCAGGGCGCGCAGGTCCATGGGATTGGCGGCCGAGAGCTGTGCCAGGTTCGGCTGCGCCGACTGCTGGGGCTGGGCCTGCGGGAGGGCGGCCACCGACCAGGGGGCGGTGGCCAGGTCGAGAGTGGCTCCGTACTGGCCCTTGGGGATGGCGCCGGACTGGCTGAGCGCCTCCAGGCGCTCCCACCAGCGCATCTGCTGGAAACGGCCTGTCACAGCATCCCCTTAATGCGGCGAACGATCGCCCTGGTCGAGGGCGATGCGTTCGGAAGCGAACTCATCCACTCCAGGTAGGGCAGCATCACCCGCATTTGCTCCATGTCCTGCTGGTTGACCCGCTCGTTCGGGTCGGGGAAGCCCAGGGACGTGGAGCCGGGGCCGGCTCCGATGTCCACGCCCGCGGTCACGGGCTCATCCGGGCGCATGGAGGGCGCCCCGAAGGGGACGACCTCCACCGGGGGCCTGCCCTGCGCAGGGGCTCCGGGTCCTGCCTGGGAGTCGCCCGCCATGGGGGCGGACGCCTGGGCGTCCTGGAAGGCCGCCTGCTCTCCGTACTGGGCATCGGGCAGCTGACGGCGAGCCTGGGGGCCGCCATCGGTCCTCTTCGAGAGTGCGCCCGGCCCACTCACCGGAGCGGGCTTGCGCGGGGTCCTCTTGCCTCCGTGTCCGTTCGCCATTACGCCGGGATGCTCCTCTTGACGTTGACGTTCGTGGTGGGGCCACCACCGGAATTGAGCCCGGCGAGCATCGTCATGATGTCCGGCATGCCACCGGGGCCCATCTGGGCCTGACCGGGCGCCACGCCTTCGGGCAGACCACCCATTCCGCCCCCACCCGCACCGCCCAGAAGGGCGGAGAGCGGGTCCTCGGCACCCGGGCCTGCCCCCGCCTCCGCGGGGGCCTCCTCCGGCTCCGGTGGAGTGAACGCCTCCAGCACCGCGTCCTCGATGGGCTTGCCCTTCTGACGGCTCTTGATGACGTCGGCCAGCTGGCGGATGGGCACCATCGGGTCCTGGCCCATCTGCGCCATCATCGGTATGGACTGGGCGAGGCCCGCCATGGCCTGGACCATGGCGTCCCGCATGTTCTCGGCCTCGATCCGGCCTTCCTCCTGGGAGATGTCCAGGGAGAAGGGCAGCTCCCGGCGGATGGTGTCCTTCGACAGAAGGCCACCACCGAGGACCTGGAGCAGGAAGACCAAGGCCCGGTTCGCGTCCAGTCCGGCGACCATGCCGTACCGGACGTCAACCGTGTAGTCCCCCTTGATGTCCTTGCCGGGGGTGTAGTTCAGCTTGTAGGGGACGCCGTCCTTGCGGCCGTCGGTCTCCTTCTCGACGTCCGGCCAGTAGGTCTCGTCCGTCTTCAGGCACAGCCGGATGATGTTGATCCAGTCCGGCTCGAAGATGTCGTGCGCACTGCGGATCTGGGAGTCGAAGCCGCCCTCCAGGGCGCGCACGCCCTGGCCCGTGATGATCGAGGCATCCAAGTTGCCGGTCCGGACGCCCGGGTACCGGGCGCCGGCCTTCATCTCCGCGTCCAGGAGAGAGCCCTCGGCGAAGGCCGCCTGCGGGATCTCCTGTCCGACCTTGCGGATCTTCTCCGGGGTGTTGCTCCGCAGGCCCGCGTGCGGGCCGATCGCCACCTCGGCGACGTCGTTGGGCAGCGCCAGGGGCGCTTCCACGGCCTGCTCCGCGGCCTCCATGGCGAGCATGGTGAAGCGGTTGCGGGCGACCTGAATCCACATCACGTCGTCGTACTGGCCCCGCGGGTCCTCGGTGACCCCGGGACGCTCGGCCACCGAGACGGGCACCTCCCCGAGGCGGTTCTTCGCCTCGTGGAGGACCAGGTCCTGGCAGTCGGGGACGAACATCAGCACCCGGCTGGAGTCGATCCAATGGACGACCTCAAGGCGGTCCTCGGAGTTGCGGGTCTTCCCATGCTGGGGGTCGGTGAGCCGGGGCTCCAGGTGCGGGTACAGGGAGCACAGCTCGGCACGGGTCCGCGTGAACACGCGGGCGTAGTGCCGCATGCGGCCCCAGTGGTCCTTCTCGTAGTAAACGCCTCGCGGATCGACGAAGCTGATCCGCGGGAGCTTCTCGGTGAAGTCGGGCTCCACCACAGTGACCTTCAGGCCGTAGGAGGCCCAGTGGTCGCAGGCGTCGACATGGCGGGCGGCGACCTGGGACGCCGCCAGGTACGAGTAGACGATGCGGGTCTTCATGTCCGCGCGCTTCCGCGCGGCATCCGAGGTCATCTGCTGGGTGCCCGCCGCGAAAGTCGGCAACGGAGCGAGGCTCTCGGCGACGTCACGGGCGAAGGTATCGATCCCGTTCGCCATGACGGGGGCGGGGAAGTCGTCGTTGAACATCGAGGGGAAGACCTCACCGATCCGCCCATCGCGGATGCGGTAGATGTCCCCCATCACCCGGTCCTTGGCGGCCCGCGCCTCGCGCAGCCGCCGGACCGTGGCACTGATGGCCTTCACGTCACTCAAGACGCCCACGACTCCATCCCCTGAACCAGCGCAAGCCGCTGCTGGCGCTGTCGATACCTGGGGAGGAATCGCGACTGCTGGTGGCTCTTGGTTCTGCCAAGAGCCTGGTCCATGACCTCGCGGGCCTGAAGTTCGGCGAACCACAAAGCCATGGGCAAGTCCTGGACAAGCTTAGATCCTTTAACGCCCGGACGCCATGTCACCAGCTGCTCGACCAGCGCCTTCATGCCCTCGTGGTTGTGCGAGGACGGAAGGCGGATCTTCTTCTCGGTGAACAGCGGCGCCAGTGAGGCGACGCCGAAGTCCGGGTCGATCTTGTTGTTGCCGCTGTAGTGCTCGACCATCGCGCAGCCCCGAACCGCGAGGTAGTCGCGGATCTGGGCGTCCCGGGTCAGGAAGAGCTGGAAGGCGTTCTTCTCGATGACCCACTTGGAGGGCTTGTACTTGTCCGTCCAGGCGTAGATCAGCTCCCTGATCTGCTCCGGGGTGGGGGCCTTCATCCGGTGGGGCTCCAGCACCCACCGGTCCCCGGTCTTCATGTCGACCGCATACGCGATGGTGGCCGTCTCCCCGGCCATGGCCGGGTCCATGGAGCAGATGACGTAGAGGCCCTGCATGCCCTCGGGGCGGTGGTGGAACTTGTTGTCCCCGCGCAGGACGCCCACCGTCCTGGCGCCGTTGATGCAGCCGCGCACCGCGGCCGGGGGGAAGATGGACTCCTCCCCCACCTCCTGCTGCTGGTAGACGAGCGCCCAAATGCGCTCGTCACCGATGGACTTGCGCCTCTTGGCCAGGTGGCGCCCCGACCATCGGGGATAGAGCCCATCGGCGTCAGGCGTGGTGTCCCGCGGGTCCTTGGACCCGACCCACGGCCGGTCGGACTTCGGCCAGAGGGTGACCCAGTCCTCCGGGTCCTCCGCGTATTCCAGGACGGCCGGCTGACTCAGGTACGTCCAGGGGGACTCCCCGTCGGGGTAGTTGTCCGGGTCGCGGAGGACCTTGTAGAGGTCCACCGCACCCACCCGGGTCCCGACGACCAGGAGGGTCCCGCCGGGGCCGATGCGGGTCAGGACCTCCTGGTTGATCCAGGAGCGCTGGGACTCCCACTGGTGGGCGTTCCGCAGGGTCAGGATGTCGTCGCAGACGATGAGCGTGGCACGCGAGCCGTAGATCTGGCCGCCCATGCCCAGGGCCTCGATGTTGGGGTCCTTCTCGACCCCGTCCCGGGCCTCGCCGTCCAGGTAGACCATGGTGGACTGCCACACGGCGTTGGGGCCGTTGAAGCCGTCCGCCGGTGCGAACGCCAGCTGAAGCTTCGAGTAGGTCGGGTGCGTCAGGCGTTGCTTGATCGCATAGACGAACTTCTTGGCGAGCTCCTGCGTCGCCGAGACGATGATGACCCGCTCGTTCGGATCCTTGCAGATCCGATACGTCACGTAGTCGATCGTGAGCGTCATGGATTTGGAGAACTCTGGCGGGGTGTTGATCAGGACGAACTGCTCGTCACCCGGCTCGTAGACCATCGCCGAATGCAGGTCGCGGGGCTCCCTGCCTTCGATGGCGTCGATCCACCGCTGCTGGTGGGGGAAGGTCTCCGTGTTGAGGTATTCGCGGCGGAACTCCTCGAAGGAGTCCGCCTTCTCTCCGCGGCTGACGTTGTTCTGGTTCGCGCGGATCTGGCGAATGAGGTCCACCTCGCGGCGGAAGGTCTCGTCGCTCTTGCGCCAGTACTCGTAACTCTTCTCCGAGTACCCGACCTCGGCCATGGCCTCGCGGGTGGTGCGGCCGTTCTGGACGGCCCGCAGGAAGAGCCTCTTCGCTTCGATAGTGCCCGGCCTGGAGCCCTTGGCGGGCTTGGTCCGGGCACTGGCCTTGACCTTCGGCCGGTCGGCCTCTCCGAGCTTCTTGGCCATCTCTCCCCAGAGCTCACCGGAGCCTCAGGCTCCGGGTCCTTGGGGAGGAACACGACCATTATGCCCCAGGGGGTATAAGTTACCGCCCAGTAGGGCGGAACTCTGTATACGGGACGACGGGGCCCGAGCCCCCCCGGGGCTCGTTCTCTCGCCTGCGCTCCTGGCGGAGCTTGGCTCTGGCGACGAGGAAGCTGGGCAGGCGGACCGGTCCTCCAGACCGGGACGCCCTGGGACCAACCATTTCCCATCTGGAAATGGTTCCTGGCGACCAGGTGAGTCCAGGAGGTCCGGCGAAGTCTTCGAGACTTCGTCCGGGTTCACGGGGGCGAGCGAGCAGGCGACCGAAGGGAGCCTGCGAGCGAGAAGAGCGAGGGACCCCTACCGGTTCTGGAGTCTTGAGGACTCCAGAACAGACCTGTCCTTAAACCGGAGTTCTAGGGATGTCTCGCGGGGCTCTTTAGGAGCCCCGCTTTCGGGGGCGGGTTACCGGACCTCATGGCCGGTCAGGCCAGGGGGTCAACCGCCCCCCCTTACCCCCCCAAAACGTACACCCCGTTCGGTCTGTCAATAAGAGATAGGGGTATGAGATTGGTCACAACCACTCCTGACCTGCGAAGACTCCCTAAAATTCCTGGACTCCTATCGGCGTGTCGATTTGACAAGTTCTCGTGTCAATAGAGACCCAGGGCTCCAGGGGCCCTCGATGGGGCCTCGGGAGCCGGATGTGCCCTACGTCCGGCCTCCGGCCCGGAAGGCATGCCGAGAGACCTCGGAGCACGGCCTCCGAACTGGGGGCCATGGTCCAGGCCCGGACTTTTCCAAAATTTCTGGGTGGGACTGTATAGGGGGGAGGGGGGCGCCCATTTAAAACCCCCCGGGTCAAGCCTGCGCCGGCCTGGGCACACACAACCCGCCCCCTCCCCACCCTCCTCACACCGCGCCCCACCGGGGGCGCACACCCCACCCCCGTGTTCTTCGTCGCCCTGCTTCTCCCCTGGTCACGGTGCATGTCGCCCCCTACCATGGGGGCGCGGGCCGCCTCACATAATGCGAGTTATGTGAAGGCGAGACGTAACGAGACGTAAGACGAAACGGGGACGCAACCCCTCTGCCTCTCCCAATGGCGGAGAAGATGACTTCCCCGGCATTCAGCTCCCACCCCACACAGAGGCAGGGCCCACAGCCCTGCCTGCCGAGAGCCCAGAGAGCTCCCAGGGGGCGCCAGGGCCAGGGCGGGCATGGCGCATGCCGGCCGATCGAGGCCCGACGGGCGGGGATCCCGGGGGATCCAAGGGCGTAACGGCGTTCCGGAGGCTGGAACAGCGCTTTGCGCTGACATTCCTACGTGCACAAGTGCACAAGCCCCCTCGCCTACGCATACGTGAGACACCACGTCTCACAAGCCCTCCCATGGCCCCCTGAAGGTGGTTCGGAAACCCCTTCACCAGCCCTCAAGAGCCCATGCCCACCCGAGAGGGCGGCTCCGTCCATTACGACCAAGACACCGGTAGATAACGAACCGGTGACGGACCTTGCGAGCCGTAGCAAACAGGTGGTGAGCTTTAGCCATCACCGAACGAACGGAGCCCTCCCATGGACGTCACCTTCACCCACTTCCGCCCCGGTGCGGACACCAACCACTTCCTGTCCGCCCGGTGCACCGAGTGCACCGCCGGCCGGCTCTCCCGGATGAACCTGGGGGAGGTCGAGACCGCGCACTACCTGAACCACCTGATCACCAGTGATGCCCTGGCCGCCTACCGGCACGTGTGGGCGTCCCTCTCCCCCCACGGGGGCGGGAACGCGTCCTGGCACGACGCCCCCAGTAACCCCGCGGTCGCCGAACTGGCCGCCTACATGCGGACCGCCTACGAGCTGAACAAGGCCGGTTGGCCGGCGGACGTGCCCACCTACACCGTGCGGGCGTCCATGCGCTCCGGGCCGCTGGGCTGCACGGTCAAGGACGTGCCTCTCACCGAGGCCCTGGCCCAGATGGCCCGGTGGGTCGCCGGATGGCCCGGCCAGGTCACCCGGGAAGAGTCCGCGGGCCTGGTCGAGAGCTTCGAGAGCTTCCGCGCCGGCTACACCGGGCGCGGGACCTGGGAAGCCGACACCGAGGAGATGCGGTTCCTCTTCGCGCCCTCCGACCACGCGCTCCTGACGGGCCTGTAGCAGCGAAGCGAACGCACCTCTCGCAGGTGCGTCGCACTTCGTCAGTGCAGTTCCCAACGATCAGAAGGGCACGTCATGAAGATCTCCCCCGCCGGCCGTCTCACCACTTTCATCTGCAACAGGAAGATCGACCGCGGCACCAACCCTGACACGTGGGGCAACGTGGTCGACACCTTCAGCCACACCTACCCCGTGCGCGACGGCGAGCACACGGCGACCCTCACCCTGAAGACCAACGGCCTGGTGTTCGTGATCTTCCACCAGTCGGCGCCCGGCAAGTGGCGGGGCCAGAGCGAGTTCTTCATGTCCGCGCGAGAGGGCATCGCGCGCCAGCGCTTCGAGGAGGCCAAGGAGTCCCTCTCGGCCTACGGCCTGTAGCAGCGGAACGGCCGTAGGCCGTGAAGCGAGCGAGACGAGCGCCCGCCACGCGCGGGCGCCGGCTCTCGCAGTGCAGTCCCCACGAACCGAGAGGAATCCCTCCCCATGCTCCTCACCGAATCCCAGGTCACCGAGATCTTCCGCATCACCGGTGTCCGCCTCTCCGTCCGGACCCTGACCGTGCTCGGTCACCTGGTCCGCGTGGTCAACCGCTACGGGGTGCACTACCTCCGCAGCGACGTCCGCACCGTGATCGGGGGGTTGGCGTGATGGTCGCTGGTATCTGGCTCTTCGTCGCCGTGACCCTGGGCGCCTGCGCCCTGTGCTTCACCCCCGAGTTCGCCCACGCCTTGAGGCGTGACGACTACTCCGGACGCCGTCGCGTCCGCCACTTCAACGACTAGCTGAGGAGCAGCCATGTCCGAATACGAGCTCGGCCTCATGGACCACCACCCCAGCGAGCAGCGCTTCGGCGTCTTCCTCCGGGATGTGCCCAGCTGCAGCTGCGGCCCCAACTGCTGGTGCGGCTACGTGACTCGTGTCTGGGCCGTGGATGAGGCGGACGCCTGTGTGCGCGCCGCACGGCATCTGTCCGGCGACGACGGACTGACCGTGCGGCACTACACCGCGGACCAGCTGCGGGCAGAGCCCGGTCGCTGGTAGCCCCCACCGCCCCGCCGGCGGGTATCCGGCGGGGCTCCCAACCCCAACCGAGAGGCGGGAATCGTGCGCAGCCTTCCCCTGGGCGCCGAGAACCGCGAGAACTACGGAGAGGTCAAGCTGTGAACACCGCAACCCTGGACGCTCCCCAGGTCGTCAAGGTCCGCGGACGCTTCTACGTGTCCGGCGGAACGTCGTACTACCTGTTCGGCCCCGACACCAAGAAGGCATGTGAGGCGTGGGTTCAGCAGTCCGCCGAAACCCGCGCGGCCCTGGCCGCGGGGGATGTCAGGCGGGAAGAACTGGCCGTGCGTCGCGTGGAGAGGCTCCGCAGGGAGCCCGACCACGAGGACAACACGATCGAGTTCGTCCGACTCGGGATGACCTACTCCCTGGAATGGGAGATCCAGGTGTCCAAGGAGCGGACGTTTGTCGGGTGCCTCGCCCACATGGCCTACGGCCGCATGAAGCCGGCTCACGCCCTGGGTCTCCTGCTCCCGTTCTTCCGCAAGTCCCACGGCGTGATGGTGGGGCGCCTGAGTGAGCCGTTTGTGGAGATTGGGTTCCCCCAAGGCCCGGAGCGCCAGCAGCTCTGCGCGGACCTAGTGTCCGCAGCATGGGAGTCCGGAGCCGACATCGTGGCCGTGTACGCCTCCCCACGGCCGTCTGAGCCGATCTACCTGCGCAAGCCCTCGAAGCTGCCCGCGGACCTCTGGCGGGTCCGCATGAAGTGGGACGGCTGAACCACCCACCGCCCCGGGCGATACCCGCGCCCGGGGCTCTTTGATCGAGAGGAACCCCCATGCTCTGGATCGCACGCGCCACCCACCGGACCCTGCCCCTGGAGTCCATCGGCCCCCTCATGGATCATGACGATGCCTGTGAGTGGCTGGTGGGCCAGGTGGCCACCATGTCCCACCTCACCGAGACCGAGCGCGACCACGTCGCCTCCCGTGCCCGTACCGCGGAGGCCGGCATGCGCCACGCCACCGTGGCGTGGGCGTTCACCATCGCCCCCGAGGTGACGACTGGGTAACAGAGCCCGGAGAAACCTTGCCAGTCGTCGTAAACAACTGGTGAGATCCAACAGAACCCCCACGCGAAAGAAGAGGAATCATGCGAGAGAGCACGGGACACCGCCGTATCACCCCTGGTGACGTCGTGGTGGTCGATGAGGCGTACAAGGGGTACGTCAACCCCGTCTACTGGGTCGGCGTGGTCGAAGAGTTCGACGCCGCCGGACCCGAGCTCCCGATCGTTCGCCTGACGCGCAAGCCGGCCCGCCTCTCCGACTGGTGGGTGATCGGCAAGGCGTACCAGCACGAGCGCAAGCACGTGCTGACCCTGGAGGAGGCGCGGGAGCGCTTCGGGGACCAGCCCGAATTCGAAACGGCCTGAGCCCAGGTGTCGGGAGCCGTGGGCGCGGCTCACGGCTCCCTTCATCCCGACTCAGACCACAACCAGAGGGAGAACACCATGAAGCTGCACCACCACAGAACCGACGTCGGCGCCGGCATGGTCCGCGCATCCTGCGGCACGGTCGTCCCCGCGGGCTCCACCCGGGACGCCGACGACCTGGCCGTCATCAAGCCCGTGCACCGCTGCAAGCGCTGCTGGTCCGCGGTCTCCAGCCCCGGGAAGGCGACCGTGCTCGCCAGGGTCAGGGCCCTGTGCGAGGCCAACCGCCTCACGCCCCTGGCTGGGCTGATCCTGGCGGAGTTGGAGAGCTGAGAAGTCCGGAAACCCATGCCCACTGTCGGGAGCAGTGGGCATGATGAAGAGCCAACCGAGAGGAAGAGGAAGCATGAGCGAGATCAAGGGCAAGGGCCTGGAGTTCAAGAAGTCCGACAGCCCCCGCGAGTGGGCCGTCTACCTGGACGGCGACTGGATGGGGCGCGTCCGCCAGGGCAGCCCGAACGTGATGGGAGACCGCCTCTGGAGTGGCACCACCACTCACGCGACCGTGGCGGTTCGCGAGGAGTGGGACCGCGACACCGCGGCATGGGAGGTCATCCGCGAGGAGCGCCGCGAGCGCGCCTGATCCACCAGCACGACAAGACCCCGCCCAGGGAAAGTGGGCGGGGTCTTTCTCATTCTAACTAGGCAGGGCTCGCTCACCTCAGAGGCCGTAGGCTCTCCCCGTGAGCATCCCACCCGGCTACCTGGACATCGCCCGAGAGCTGCGGGCGCAGATCGCCTCCGAGATCCTGAAGCCCGGCGAGGCCATCCCCAGCACCGCCGAACTGGCCCAGCGCTGGGGAGTCTCGGCAAGCGTGGTGAAGTCCGCGGTACGCGAGCTCAAGTCCGAAGGACTCCTCATCGGTCGGCAGGGCAAGGGCGTGTACGTCGCCCCTGGCGCCGCCGAAGGGGCGGGGGAATCGGACCAGCTCTCGCTGGTGCGGGAGCTGCTGGAACGCATCGAGGACCTGGAGGAGCGGGTCAGGGCCCTCGAAGAGGGCTAGGCCTTACCGAGACGAGCCCCGAGCTACGGCTCGGGGCTCTCTGCTTCCCTGGCGAAGGTCCCGACCCCGATGACCAGTCCCTGCTGCTTGAGCCGGTCCAGCGCCTTGGAGATCGTCCCCGGCGCCACCCCGAACTCCCTCTCCAGCTCGAAGCGGGAGGGCATCCGCCCTCCCGGCGGATAGGTCCCGTCCTCGATCCTCTCGCGGAGGATCCGGACGAGCTGCTGGTAGAGCGGCGTTGGAGCGTCGGGATTGATGGTCACCACCCCATCGTGCTCAAGCACACCTGCCCGGAAAAAGCCATACCTAGCCATGCTTAGGCATGGACAGGTGTGTACAGGTTCACCTAGCGTGATGGCATGTCTCTGGAGATGGAAATGCAGCTGATCCGCTGCCAGGCCCTGGACCGCCTGAGGGCCGAATACCCCGGATGGAGCATCCGGTGGGACGGCTGGTGGACAGCGGTCCGCAAGGACCGCCGTACGCTCACCGACACTGAGCTCTCCGCCGGCATGGCCATGACCCTCATGGAGGACACCCTCCACGACCTCCGCGAGGCACTGGAGCAGCAAGAAGGACTGGTCCCGTGAGCTTCAGGAGCAACAACCCCCCGGGGAAGTTCACCAAGGCTCCCGAGGGCAAGGTGCCCGGAAGCGGGCGCCTGCTGGGTCTGTGGCTGGACTCCATCCCCACTGCCAAGGGGGAACCGATTGCCCCTCCGCTGGACGCGGAGGAGATTGAGAAGGCGGCCGAGATCCTCGACCGCAGAGCCGAGAAGGAGAACCGTGGGTAAGAAGGACGATCAGCCGCAGCCGCGGCAGGGGACCTTGCCCCCTGTGTCACGGCAAGGGCCACCTGAGCTACCAGGTCACCGACCCCAAGGGGAACCTGGTCTGGACGGAGCGCAAATGCTCCCGCTGCAACGGGAGCAGAACGGTTACCGTGTCATGATGCAGCGCTACCGCTACACACCCACCAGCACGTACCGCCCCCCGCTGGGAGCCAAGGTCGTGGAAATCACCGCGCCGACCGCCCGGGAGGCGGACGAGCGCATGATCCGCGGAGAGCGCGACTGGCTCCAGTCCTGGACCGACAACGACGGCCTCCCCCGTGAGTGGTCCATCAGCAGGGGTGGCAAGGTCATCGCCTCAGGGAAGACCACCCCCCGCGAGGACTGAACCATCGGGAACACGAGAAGACCCCGGCACCGGGAAAGGGTGCCGGGGTCTTTGTCTTGGTCTCAGGAGCTGAACCACCAGGGAACGAAGTGTAGGTCTCCGCAGGTCTGACACTGGCCTTCGGCGATGCAGCAGGGCGAGAAGCGCCCCGTGCCGCAGGGGGCGTCGTCGGCCGGCTTCCAGAGCGGGTCCTGAATCCAGGTGCTCACTGCTCCTCCTCCAGGAACGCTTCGAGGTCCATGCCTCGAAGCTCCGCAGCCGTGGCGACGCGGAAGCGGTCGTCATCCTCCCGCTTGAAGAAGACCTGGACGCTCTCGGGGCTGTTCCAGTCGAGGTCCCGGATCAGCCCGAGGTATTCAGCCTCGGGCAGGTGGTTGAACGCCCCGGCAAAGACGTCCGCCTGGGGGACCTTCCCCCCACCCCACCAGTCGGCGGGGCACGGGTCCGGGTGCGCCTCCACGAACGTGATGGACCTCAGGGAGTAGTTCCGGTTGGTGTCGGTGAGGTACGCCGCCTCGATGTTCAGGTGCATGATCAGGTCGGGGTCCTCGTGGGACACCGAGAGCATCACCGTGGTCACGACGCTCATACCAGCACCCCCGGCTTCTCGACGTCGGCCCGGATGACGGCGAAGGTGTCGCCGCCGCTGTACTGCACCCGGTGGCCCTGGATGGTCTCGATGTGGCCGGACTTCCAGACCACCTCGAAGGCGCGCAGCGCGCCGTAGTCGTGCTCGTTCACAGTCCCATCGCCTCCACCAGGGCTCCAGCACCTTCGCGCTGGAGCGTCTTGTTCACGTCCCACTGCGTCTCGATGAGCCGCAGGTGGGGCACGTCGTTCTTGATCTGCTTGAAGAGTTCGTCTCCTGCTTCGTCCGGGTCCTTCCAGAACCGGACGACCCGGAAGTCCCTCACCAGCCGGCGCCAGACCGTGCGGGAGGGCTTCCAGCGCTTGGCACCCGGCACCCCGATGGCCAGGAGCCCGAGTGCGTCCGTCAGGGCGATGGGGTCCCATTCGCCCTCTACGATGTCCAGCTCATCGCTGGACGGGTCCGACAGGCAGTCCGTGTTGAACAGCCAGCGCCGCTCGCCCCGGGGACCGAGCACCTTGGGGTGCTCGCCGTGGTCCTCCAGAGAGTTGCCCTCGTCGTCGAACTGGTTGACCTTGCATTCGGGCCGGATGCACCGGAAGAGCAACTGCACGGGTTGACCCGCCTTGAGTACGGGGATCACCAGGCGCCCGGTGTACTGGCGGTCCTCGGGGCGGACGGGATCAGCGACGCGCCCAATCCGGAAGGTGGGTGCGGCCTCCAGGGGATTGAGAGCGCGCCCACGAAGGTAGGTCTCCCCTGCCTCCCCCAGCTGCTCCTGATACCGGAGGCAGGCGTCCGCCAGCGATTTCCGCCGCTCTTTGTCGGGCCAGTCCAAGGTCCATCCCCTCAATGGTCGAGATCAGGTGGTAGACCCCGCCCCCTGCTCCGCAGCCGTGGCAGCGCCACACGCCCTTGGACATGTCCAGGGAGCAGGAGGGACGGGAATCGTCGTGGTCGGGATCGGGGCAATGCACCTTGCCCCAGCCGGGAGAGCTGATGCCGTAGTGCTCGCACACCAGGTGCATCAGCTCTCCGTAGTCGAGTTCGTCAGGCATCCGATCCCGATTCGGGGATCGTCACTTTCTCCTTGAAGATCCAGATCCCGCCGTCGTCGTCGGGCTCCTCGGACTTCATGTGCACCATGTAGGCGCACGTGCCGTCCTCGGCCTCCTGCTCCTCGGGAGTGGCGACCATCGGGTCTCCCTCCTCACCGAAGAAGGCCAGCGCCTTCAGCGCGGACTCCAGGGTCAGGTGGACGCCGTAGCGCGTCCGCCCATCCCAGGGGTTGTCCGAGACGTCCACAAACTCCGGGATGTAGACGAACTCCGGGGCTTCCATCACTTCTCCTGGGGGGTGAGTACCGGGGAGCCCTGCGAGGGCCTGAGATTCCCGACCCCAAGGGCTCCAGGGGGCATCCTGCGGGCGTCCGACCACCGCAGGTACCTGTCCAACCGGAACCGGGGCCTGCCCTGCTTGTCCCGGATTCCGGCGGGGTCCAGGCAGGTCAGCTGGGAGCCGGGGGGCTGGGAGTAGTCCCACTGCTGATGGGCGTCGAAGCCCCAGACCCCGGCGAAGCGGCGCCGGCAGGAGGCGCATTCGGCGACGGCCATCTACTCCTCCCTCTTCCTCTCGGGCTGACTGGTGAGGTGCCACCCGCTGCACGCGGGGCACTTGTAGACGCGGCAGGGGACCTTGCCCCCCGGGCTCTGGGCCCGGGAGCTGGGGTGCTGGAGCACCGAGAGCGCCAGGATGGCGCCGGTCTTCCGGCGGTAGCGGGCCTTGGTGGGGTGGATGGGGCAGGGCGTGAGCCCTGCCCTCTCGATGCGGACCCTCACTGGGCTTCCTCGCGCAGGGCTTCCGCCCTGCGGAGTCCCTCCTCGGTCAGGGACCAGGAGGCCGGCTTCTGCACGTGATGGGGCCTAGTCGGCGAGAAGCCGCCGAACCCGGGGACCTGGACCTTCTCGCCGCCGGTCTTGGAGACCAGTCCGCTGGTGAGCATTCGGCGCAGCGCGGTGTGGGCGGAGGCGGTCGGGATGTTCAGTTCCGCCTCGATCCTCTTGGTGGTCAGAGGCCCCTCCGCCAACCACAGGTGGCGGAGGATCTCCTCGGCGCGTCCGATCCTCACCGCTTGCCCCAGAAGCCGAAGAGCTTGGGCTTGCCCTCCAGCCGCTCCGCGGTCGCCTTGTAGGCGTCCCGCTCCGCGGTCATGCGCTCCAGCGCCAGTTCCGCCTCCTCGGCGGTCCGGAACGGCAGGGGGGTGCCCTCACGGTGGTGGGTGAGCAGCTCGGAGGCCCGGTTGTCCCAGGCGCTCCAGCGCTCGGCGTCGTCGTCGTGGTAGCCGCCGTTCTGCCGGAGGCCGTGGGCCTCGGCCAGCAGGGCGAACAGCTCCCCGATGGACGCCTCGTGCTTGGCGGACATCATCGCCAGCTGGTCGAAGGCGTTCCGCTCGGACTCCAGCTTCGAGCGGACCTCGGTCAGCTCGTCGATCAGTTCGGCCTTGAGCATCTTCTCGATGGGCTTGGTCACGTGCTTCTCCTTGGGGGTTGAAGGGCGGGGGCATCAGGCCCCCGCCCGGGGGGGTCAGGTGTTGCGGTCTTCGGGGAGGTGCTGGTCGGTCTCCGTCTGCGTGGAGTCCTCGTCGTCGTCCCGCCCGTCCCGGGCGGTGAGGGCGCGACCGAGGGCCCTCCACAGTTCGTAGCTGTCGGTGTGCGTGGCCCACTGGCGGTGGAGGACCCGCACCCGTTCGAGGGCTGCTTCCGCCTGTCCCCGTGCCGCCTCGTGGCCGCACTCGATGGGGTCGCTGTCGCAGGAGCACTTCGGCTCCCGGAGAGCCTTGCTCTGGTTCAGGAGGCGCTCCTCCTGCTCGTCGGCCACCTGCTTGAGCGTCTCCAGCTCCTCCAGGTTGCGCTGGTACGCCTTGGCCAGCCCGATGTTGGCCAGCCCCACGTTGTCGTGGTCGGTGCGCAGCTGCTCCAGCTGCTTGTCCAGCTCGGCCGCCCTCGCGGCCGAAGAGGCGTAGCGCACCAGATCCCGGGTCAGGCCCTGGATCAGTGCCGCGGTCTGCTCGTCCATCAGCTCTCTCCCTCGATCAGCTCGTATCCCCGGCCCTTGTAGCCGGGGCTCCAGGACGGCCACCCGACGCGGCGGACCCTGTTCAGGCCGGCCGCGGAGCCGGTCAGGACCTTGAAGGCGACGCCATCGACGGAAGCCTCCGTGACCTGGACCGTGCGCTCCGGGCGGCGCCGGTCCCGGTAGACCTGGCCCGGCGTGGGCCAGGTGGAGGTGTCGGCGCCTTCTTCCACCGCGAGCTGCGCCTTCAGTGCCCCGATGAGCTCCCGGACCCCGTCCGGGGTCAGCTCCGCACCCCAGGGCGGGAGCTGGAGGTAGACCCCCGGGGAGTCCGACCCTGCGGACTCCACCCGGATGGGCTCCCCGTCCCTGTCGAGTACCTCAGGCATCCCCGTCCCCCAGGTACACGGCCCACACGGTCCAGCCGGCGCCGTTCTCCGCGGGGCGGACTTCGGCCTCGAAGTCGCCCGCCGGGGCCCAGGCCGGGGACGGGCCCACGCGCACCCGGTGAGCATGGGTGACCGCGTTCTTACGGCTGGTGGGGTAGTGCCTGATGGGCATCCATTCACCGCGCGAGGCCCTCAGGCTCTCCGCAGTGAGGCGGGCGGGGCTCTCCACCGGCTTGGCGGTGCCCTCCATGAGGTGGCGCTTGCGCTGGTCCCGCAAGGCCGCGAACCCCTCTTGCAGGTCCTCCCGGGCCGCCAGGATGCGCCGCGCCCTGGAGCGGATCAGGCCGTCCAGGCGCTTGTACTCCGCGGCGTGCCCCTGGGGGTCCGGGCAGTCCTTGACCCGGTGCCCCAGGCAGGTGCCCTCCAGGCCGACCCGACCGGACTCCAGGAGGCTCCTGTAGTCCTCGGGGTGGTCCCTGGTCAGCATCCCCATCGCCCAGCTGATGGCCTGGGCGTGGGCCGCCTTGCGTCTCATCCCTGCTCCTTGGTCATGAACTCGGCGAAGACGTCCGCCCACTCGCGGACCGTCTTCAGGTGCTTGTCGAACTCGGGGCGGTACTTAGCGACCAGTCGCCGGATGGCCTCGTTGCGCACGTCGCCCCCGGGGTGTCCGCCGGCCCTGATGTCGTCCATCAGGCCGCGGAACTCCTCCTCGTGGGCCTCGATGAGGCGAGAGGTCGCCTCGTAGCGGTTGGCCCGGTGGGTCTGCTGCCTGGCCTTGACCTCTGGTGGGGCGATGCGCCACTTCGTGCGGTTCTCCGCCTGGTGCGCCGCCCGACAGGGCTTGCACACCTCCTCGCCCTTGCGGATGTGCCGCAGGTAGGCCGCGTTGGTGCCACATGGCCTCAGCTCACGCGGCATCCGGTGCCCCTTGTGAGGCCGCGGCGTACAGCCGCGCGTACAGCTCTGGGTAGCGGCTCGTCAGGGTGTCCGTGGCCGCCTTCACCGCCTTGAGGTGCGCCCGCCTTGCCTTCTTGCGGTGGGCCTCGGGGGTGGGGCACTGCTCCCGGCGGTGCCCCAGGCAGCTGTTTCCCTGGCGGGCGGCCCGCTCCCCGGCCAGAAGCCGGGAGAACTGGGCCGCCCTGAGCGTGCGCAGTCGCCTGCGCGCCCGGGTGCGCACCGATGCAGCCTCAGGCGGCATCGGCCTCTCCGCCCTCAAGCAGGTACTCGACCTCGCCGTCGTACGCCTCCCGGTAGACGGCGTAGTGCTCGTCCCGCAGCCGCGAGAGCGCGGCGTAGCGGGCGGCGTTCTTGGCCTTCTGGTAGGCGGTGCGGTGCTCCCCCTTGGGGAGCGGGCACCAGAGCTTCTCGTGGTTCAGGCAGTTGCCCTCCGCGGTCCCGCCCGCCCGGGACTCGGCCGCGATGCGGTAGCGCTCGTAGTCCGCGCGGTGCTCGCGCTGGAGGTAGCCCAGCGCCCGGCGCTGGGCCAGCGCGTGGATCTGGGGCTTGGTCCTAGTCGACATGGTGTTCCTTCTCGTGGTTCTCGATGGCCTTCAGGAGTTCGGGGAGCTCCACGGCCGGGAGCTTCATCCAGGAGTCGCAGTCTCTGCACCGGGCATCGACCCGGCCGCCCCAGTCGCCGCCGATCTCGTACCGGCTCCAGTCCGGAGCCCAGGGCTCCGTCTTCACCAGAGCCAGGGCCTCGGTCGCCTTGGCGATGTGGTGGCCCTTGACGCCGGCCCCCCCGAAGCTCCAGCTGGAGCTGGTGGTGCTGTAGAGCCAGCTCACGTAGAGCGGCCTGGCGTCGGCCCTGTTGAGGCGCATCACCAGGGAGATGGGGCCGAAGCCCCATCCGCTCTCGCGGGCGGCCTTCAGGAAGCCCCCCGCACTGCGGGGGAGCTGGGCCTTGCCCTCGGGGAAGAGGTCCTCGATCCCGCCCCACGGCCCCTCCGGGGAGGACTTCCGGAAGGCCGCGAAGTCCCAGGTGGGGACGATCTCCTTGGGCCCCTCGGGGCCGCAGGAACACTGCGGAGCACGTGTTCCGCTAAGAAGCCCTCGTCCCGAGGGCTTTGACCATGCGCCCGTGTAGTCGCTCACAGGTACACCCCGTGTCCGTCGCCCTCGAAGGGCTCGTCCCCCGGGCGGATCTGCTCCATGAACCAGTCCGGGACCTCCCGGTCCTCGTCCAGCTCGTCCTCGTCGGCCGGGAACAGCCGGTCCCAGCAGGGCGGGCAGATGCCCGTCATCAGCGTCTCCCGGTCGTCCGCGGACAGCTCGGGCATGACGTGCTGGATGTACTCGCCCTTCCTCCACCTCTCGTAGCCGTCCTTCGGGACGGTGACGTGGTGGACGGCCTCGCACTCGGGGCAGGTCTTGGCGACCTTGATGGTTCGGGACTGCGAGGAACTCGCGTCCCTCATCGATCCCGTGCTCCGCTCGGGCTCGTACTCGGTCACTGGGAGTCCTCCCAGGCGAAGAGCTCCGAGAGGAACTCCGCCGCGGTGCCGTTGCTCTCGTAGAGCAGGCCCCCGTGGCTGTCGAGGTGGGAGACCCGGACCTTGAAAGACGGGTCCTCGTAGGTCCAGGAGGAGTACCTGTACCCCTCGTCGTACTCGATCTCGATCCGGAGGCCCTCGACCTCGGTGCCGAGCTTGTCCTTGTAGTACGCCTGCAAGGCGTCCATGAACGGCTTGCTCACTTGCCCACCTGCTTGTACTCGTAGGTGGTGAGGGCGACCTTCTCCACCGGGTGGAAGTGGACGAAGCCCTCCTCCTCCACGCCGTAGTAGTCACCGCTCCAGTAGTCGTCCTCCTGGTTCTCGGTGAGGCCGCGGTGGTAGTCCTCGCTCGCGAAGAGCGCACCGTCGCTCTCGCGGCGGATGATGAGCCGGTGGTGGCTGCTCCAGCGGGAGGACCCGCAGTCCTGGACGGCCTCGAAGGCGTAGCCGTCCATGGGCTCCGGGCTCTCCAGGTCGCCCTCCTCCAGCAGGTACAGGGCCAGGTTTCGGGGGAGCTTGATGGCTTCGGTCACCGGGAATCCTTGAAGTCGATGTGGTAGCGCTCTCCGAGAATCCGGAGAGCCGGGGGATTTTCGAGGGCATCGGCCGCGGCCCGGAGGACCTCCGGGCGATCGCGGGCCCCCTTGGCGAGCAGGTAGTTGTTGCACCTTCGGCACGCCAGCATTCGGACCAGGCCCGTTTTGTGGTCGTGGTCCACCGAGAGCCGCTCTCGCCGGCTCTCCTTGCAGATGGCGCATTTGCCGCCCTGGGCGGCGAACAGGACCGCGTACTCACCGGGCTCCAGGCCATAGGTCTCGGAGACCCTGCGGTCGTGGGTGGCCCTGGAGCGGTTGGCCTTGAGGCAGGTGGAGCAGTAGCGGGCCTTCGGGGAGCGGAAGAACCGCTCGCTGCGGTTCTTCTTGCACTGCTTGCACTGCTTGGTCTTCGAGGCGGCCATTAGCGGAACTCCCCCGCGGGGAAGGTGTTGGCGAGCCGGGCCCGCGCAATCGCGCGCTGGCGGACCTGCTTCCGGACGTGCTGCTGGAGCGACACCAGCAGCCCCGGTGACATGGAGGTGAGCCCCTTGGCCCACTCCACGGCCCCGGTGAAGTCGATACCGGTGAAGTACTCGCTCCTGCGGTGGCCGGCGCAGTTCAGTGCGCACCAGGAGATGAGGACCATCTCCGCCTGGTGGGCGGAGTCGAACGCCTCGGACACCCAGCTCTGGGCGATGCGGATCCCGAATCCAGCCACGCCCGAGGCGTGCTGGTTCAGGCGCCTCTCCGGCTTCGTGGAGAACCCCACCTTGGTGGTGCCCTCACTGAACTCGATGACGTAGATGTGGCCGCTCACCTACTCCTCCAGCAGGCTGAACAGGAAGCTGACGACGCGCTTCCACCAGGGGGTCTTCTTCTTCATGGCTTCCTCGGGGAGGGAAGGCCGGGGGCTTGGCACCCCCGGCCGGTGGGGGTCTGTCAGGTGGCCGTCAGGCCGCGTCGGGGAAGTCGCCCGGGAAGGGGCCGCCCTCGGCGGCACCTGTGAGGAGCCGGATGAACTCCTCCGCGGAGAGCTCCTCGTCCTCGAAGTCCTCCGGCGGGGTCACTGGTCGCCGCCTTCGGCGTCGCCGGGGAGAACCTCGTTCGCGTCGCTCTCGGCTTCCGCGATGGCGCCCATCGCGTTCTCGTCCGCGACGATGTCCGCGGTCTCCATCACGGACTCCCGCCACAGCAGGAGCTCCTCCAGCTGCCGGCCCTGGGCGGTGAGCGCCTCGGTGAGGTCCCCGACGCGCTCCAGGAGGCCGATGTACTTCGCCTCCATGCCGTCCAGCTCGGCCCGGAGCTCCTCGCGCCTCTCCGCCTCGATCTCGATCCGCCGGAGGCCGAGCTTCTCGGCCTCGATGATGCGCGCCAGGTGGGCGCCGGTCCGGCTCTCCAGGCTGGACACCCGGTCCACGACCCGGGAGACCCGCTCGCTGTGGGAGGCCAGGACGGAGTCCGTCTCCCGGGCCCGGTCCTCGCCCTCCTTCTTCTCCTCCGCGCGGCGCAGCGCGCCCTTGAGGTCGGACCGCACCTTCCGGATGGCCCAGCGCTCCAGGGCCTCCAGGCGGCGCAGGTCCTGCGGGCGGTCCTCGGGCACGGCCTTCGGCTCGGTGGCCCCGGTGATGCCGTCGATGAAGTCCCAGGCGGGAGCCTCTGTCTGGGCCTTCATGAAGTTGATGAAGCTGTCCACACGGCACTGCCTGCACATGGTCAGTCGTCCTGTTCGTAGGAGGAACGCCCCCAGATGTGGGGGCTCGGGGTGTAGAGCGGCTTGTCCTTGAGCAGCCCAGAGGGCGCGTCGAAGAGCAGCTCGTGGTACTCGGAGGCGTCCGGGCTCGGACGCCCGTGACGGTTCTTGACTGCGGCGAATCGGAAGAGATTCGCGGTGGGGTCTCCGGCGACGGTCAGGATCAGTGCCGCGTCTTCGGAGACCTGGCCCTTGAGTTCGGCCATCCCCTGCGGGTAGCCCGCCTTGCGGGGGACCATCGTGTGGGCCAGGGCGATCACGGCCGTCTCGTACCGGCCGGCCATCTGCTTGAGGATGTTGGCGGCTTCCTGGTCGCGCTGGTGGCGCTCCCCCTGACCGCCGGAGAGGTCTTTCAGGTTGTCGAGCCAGACGGCCGCCGGCGGGCACCCGTGTACCTCGACCACAGCTTGAACGAGCTCATCGAGATCCGAGAGTGTCGGCCCCGTCTCGTGGGCGAGCCAGAGATGCGAGGCATCACGAGCGATGAGGTCACGGAGTTGCTCCTTAGGCCAGCCCCCGACTTCTTTGTTGGGTCTCCCCGTGAGGATCGACCCCACCTTGATGGAGGACATATGCGGTCCCATGTCGCACAGCACGTACAGCTGAGGGACCTTCATCTGAACCGCGAGCTGGAGGGCGAGGGTGGACTTGCCCCCGCCCGGGGGGCCGGCGATCTGCGCCAGCTCCCCCCGGCGGAAGCGCACGTCCGCTTGCGTGAGCGTGTCCAGCACCCCGGGAAGGGGTTCCCCCGACTCCGTGACCCGGTCCAGGGATCTGAACGCGGGGAGCACGGTCTCTTACTGCTCGTAGACCAGGCCCACGGGGGGCTGCTGCCCCGTCTGCTGGGTGTAGGCCGCCTGGGCGCTCCGGAAGATGGGGGTCCGGCACCAGACGCCCTTGTGGCGCTGGCCCTTCATGCAGTCGTGGACGTTCAGCTTCTTGCCCGCCCGGCTCTCCACCACCTTGTGGACGGTGGGACCGCCGCAGTCGGGGCAGATGCGGTTCTTGCCGCAGGCCCAGCAGTTGCCCGTGTCGCCGGTGGCCGCGGGCGCAGGAGCCGCCGGGGCGGCTCCCTGGGCCTGGGGGTAGGCCGGGGCCTGCGCGGGGGCCTGGTGGACGTAGCCCTGCGCCTGAGGCTGCCCCGCCCACTGCGGGGCGGGCGCCGGAACCATGTCCGGGCCGGGGGCCTGGTGGTAGTGCGGCTGCGCCTGCACCGGGGGCTGGCCGAACTGGTTCGGCCACTGGCCCTGGGCGAGCTGCTGCTCGGGGGTGGGCATCGGCGCCGGAGCCGTCGCCTGCGGGGCGGGCACCTCCGCGATGACCACGGCTCCCAGCTCCTGCTGGAGCAGCTCCACCGCCGTGGCGGGGGCCTCCTTGAGGCCCTGCGCCAGGGCCTTCACGGGGCCGGCCAGCTCCAGGAGGGCCTTGGCGAGGATGGCCTTCGCGAGGTCCACCTCGGCGAGCGTCGTGGGGCGGACGACGACCTGGTATTCGTCGGTGGCGCGGATGGGGGTCGAGAACTGGACGAGGGGCTGGTCGGTCACTGACCGGTCTCCTTAGTTAGAGGTCGATGAAGCGGGTGTCAATGGAGGTCTCGCGTTCGATGGCCCGTGCGAGGAGGTCCATCAGCTCGGGGAGGCCCTCCTCTCGGGCCTCCCTCAGGGCCAGCGCCGCCTTGACGGCGTCGCCCGACTCGTGGAGGACCACCGTCACGGACGGTCTTTCGTTCGGCCCGTGCCGGAAGGGCGTGTTGAACCGGATCTCCATGAGGGCTCCTTGAAGGCGAGGTAGAAGCAGAGGGCGGAGATAGCGAGCAGGGGGCTCGCCCCGTAGAGCAGGGGCAGGAAGTCTGCGAAGGTCACGGCTCGCGCCTCCAGGCGCGGGCCTCCTTGCGCTTGGCGCTGCGCTTGACGTAGCGCGCAGCGGAGCGGGGGTTGCAGCATCGGCAGGTGCGGTACTTCATGGCCGCCACGCGGCCCAGGAGCTTCACTCCAGCCCGGCCTTCTTGCGCCAGAAGCTCGTGAGGCGCTGGGCGCTGGAGCAGTGGGCGGCGTAGCCGCACCGGAAGGCGCACTGCTCGCCGGGGCGGGCGAGGTACTCGCCAGCGTCGGCCTGGGTGATGAAGGTCGAGACCCGCTCCATGGTGTCCGTGACGTGCTCCACGTCCAGGCGCTCCAGGTAGACCTTGTCGCCCTTGCGGCAGTTGAAGAAGGCGCCCAAGGTCGGGCGAACCCCGTACTCGATCTCCATGCAGCCCGCGTAGATGAGCAGCTGGTCCAGCAGGTCCGGAGCGGAGCTCCCGGCCTTGAGGTCGATCACTGCGACCTCTCCGGCCTCGTTGACCATGACCCGGTCCACGTAGGCCCGAAGGCCCGCTCCCCCGAAGTCCTCCAGGTTGAACTCCAGCTCGATCGCCGGCTCCCGGGAGGGGGTCCCCCAGATGGACCACTGGGGGTTCTGGGCCCTCCACAGGGCCCAGTTCTTGGCGTACTGGGGGCCGTTGGCCCGCCAGAAGGCCTCGTCCTCGGTCACCCTCCGGGCGTTCGAGGCGCCGGCCGCACGCCACTCGGAGGTGGCGACGCCGGTCTTCTCCTGCGTCTCCTCGACCTGGCGGTCGAAGAATCCCTTGAAGCTTCCCTCCCACGAGAAGCCCTCAACGGCCTCCGGGGAGGGAGCCGTCAGGTACCAGCGGTCGAACTCCTCGGTCACGGAGTGCACCGCGGTACCGCCTGCCGACCACCAGGCCGGCGTCTCCTTGCGCTTGAGGATCCTGGACTGCCGGAACTTCTCCGGGCAGCTCAGGAAGTCACTGAGCGCGCTGTGGGAGGTCCTGAGCAGTGCGCTGGGCTTCTGCTCGGCCTCCCCGTTGCTTGTCGCTTGGGGCATGTCCAAGACACTAGCGGCACATCACCAGTCGTTCACAACGTCTGGCGCCTTTCGTTACCGGTCCGTTATCAAGTGCCCTGGATCGGGAATGACGAAGCCCCGGCCATAGGACCGGGGCGCTCCTTGCGTGCCTGGTTCAGGCCAGCTCGAAGAGGTCGCAGTCCTCATCGAAACCCGCGCTGACCAGGCGCTGGGGGCTGAATCCCCAGCTTCGGAGGAGCTCGTTGGCCTCCTCCAGATCGGCGACGTAGAGCGCCTGCTCCTCGTCGCCGTCATCGGACCTCAGTAGGTGCAGCGTGACCGCACCGTCATCAACGTCCACCCAGGACCCGTGGGTCAGGGCCCACGTCCCGTCCTGGGTGCACGGCCGCCCTTGCTCTACGGCCATGAGGCCCCTCATCTCTCCCGTGCCCCGGCGGTGAGACCGCCGGCACCTCCGCCCATGCCCATCCCCGAATGCGGAGGCATTTCGGACTGGTGACGGTACTCCTGGGCCTCTTTTGGGACAAGGCGTCTCGGAGAGAGCCCAGTGAACTCTGTTCACCTAGGAGTGATCGAAATGACGTTCGGTCGGCCTCGATACGGTGTGTCCGAAACACAGGGTTGGGAATTTCGGCATCCGGTGCCCACCGGGTAAGCCCTGCCTAACGGCAGGGCGCCCCCTGGCGATGGTCACCTGCGAGAAGGGGTAGACCGAGAGGCCGACCCCGTCCGCAATGGCGGACGATCGGTTACGGACGGGAGCGCCTTTATGGTGCTTCCGTAGCGAGGGCTACTCTCCGGTAAAGATCTCGGCCGCCTGCGTGACGGCCTGGAATCTTTACCTCGCCGTGATGTTCCTTGAGTCCTCAAGTACTGTGTCCGTAATGGACCCAGTCCGTTCCGTAACCATGATGACGACGGAATCGGTCGTCAGTTTGCCCGTTTCGCCCCAGAAAGCAAGAGAGCCAGCCCTCAAGGCTGGCTCTTCCGGCGACCAGGAACTGTTCCCTCGCGCGCGCATGCGCGGGGTAAGGCCCGCCGGAGGCGGGCCGTCCCGGTAGACCCCCGACCCCCAGGGAGGGGGTCGTCCAGGGCCCTTGTGAACACAGAGTCCGGCCCTTGAGGGCCGGAGCTCTCTGATGACCAAGGGGTTCCAGGGGAGAGTCCGGCCTTCAAGGCCGGAGCTCTTCGACGACCAGAAGGTTCTCAGCGGCAGCCCCTCAAGGGCTGGCGCCTTGAGGTCTGGTTCCACAAAATCCCAGGTCGCCTAGCGAAGATCGAAGATCTTCGCGTCTACCCGTGTCCGCCGGAGGCGGACACCCTTAAAAGCAGAGAAGCGGGCTTGATGCCCGCTTCTTCCTTAGAGCCTTTGTTCTTGTTCTCCTGGGCGCCTTGGCCCTTGAGGGGCCAAGCGCCGGTTACCGGGGTTCGGTGTTGGTCTAGGCTCGCTGGGCTCCTGCGTCGCCGACGCTTCGCGCCCCCACCCCCAAACCCCCTCCCCCAGAGACTAGCGGGCATCACCAGCCGTTCGCAACGGCTGGTGAGAATCAGTGCCAGATCTCCCAGGCCGTCAGGCTGTAGGGCAGGACGAAGACGATGAGCAGGAACCAGAAGATCGCGAAGAGCCGCACCAGGGTCCGCTTCATCCGAGCTCCTCAGCTGCGTCGGCCAGGGCCTTGGACCACATCTGGCGGTGAGCCTCGGTCACCGCGAACCCCAACTGCCCCTCTACGGCCCTGAGAGCGTCGTAGAGGGCCTGAACCCATGCCTCGGGCCTCTCCCTGTGGGCAAGGTAGTCCCCGGCCTCCCAGGGCCACGCGGGACGCGTGTAGAGCCCATCGGCCTCGGAGTAGTCCAACACGTCACCGAAGTGCTTGAGGTCCTCCACGAGGCGCTTGCCCCCTTGGGCCCTGGGCGCGCCGGCCTCCAGGAGGCCGGCCTCGGCTCGCTCGTAGGCCGTCGCCAGGTTCCAGTAGTGGGTCCTGGTGTGCTCGGCCTTGATGGGCCCGAGCCTTTCTGCGACCTGGTAGCGCTGCCTGGTGCGGGCTCCCGCGGTGCCCGCCCTGGGCAGGTCCGACCACCCGTAGCGCTTGGCCATGCCCCGGATGGCGGGGGGCGAGAGCGTGATCCCGGTGACCTCCAGGACCTCCGCGGCGACCTCGGCCGCCGTGGCGGGGCGGCCGAGCCGCTCGGCCAGCTTGGCGAACTGCGCCCGGACGATCTCCGGGGCGACTTTGGGCGGGGGTGGCATGGGAAGGAGCCCCTGCTTCCTTGCTAGTCGTCTCAAACGGCTGACACGCAGACACTAACGCTCTGCGTTATTCACCAAAAGACGGGGGTGGTAACAACCGCCCCCGTTATCCAAATGTGACACCACCAGGGGAACCTGCGGGTCCCGGCGGGGCTAGCCTCGCCATCGAGGGCGATATCACCACCCCTAGGCGGGTCTGACCTGCGGTCGGCCTGACTTGAAGGCGGTGTCCCCGGATTTCGAGTAATCCAGGACGAACAGACCGGCTTCCCCTACCCTCGCGGGTGAACGAAAGGAGGCCGGTCCATGAGCAGACCCGCAATTTATCCGATAGTGCCCTATCGGGATCTACGCGGCGCCCTCACCTTTCTGTGCGACGCCTTCGGGTTCACCACGCACTTCCTGGTCGAGGGGCCCGGCGGCGGCATCGAGCACGTCGAGCTCGCACTGGGCGACGGCGGGATCATCATGCCGACGCGCGGGAACGACCCGGCCGCGATGTGGTTGTGCGTCCGGGTCGACGACCTCGACGCCCACCACGAGCGGGCCGTGCGGGCCGGAGCCCGCATCGTCGACGACCTCCACGAGACGCGGCACGGGTCGCGCGACTACAGCGCCCTGGATCCGGCGGGCCACCGCTGGACGTTCACCACCTACGACCCCTACGCGCCGTCCGCCGACGCCTAGGGCGGTCCGCCGGGGCCTAGGGCAGCTCGCGGCAGCGGGCGGCGATCGCCTCGAAGACCGCCGTGTCGGCGTCCCAGGCCGAGTCGGGGCGCGGCCAGTGCAGGGCGATGTCGGTGATGCCGGCCTCGGCGCAGGCGCCGTACAGGTCCTCGAAGGCGGCGACCGAGGCGGGCCACGGGTCGGGGGTGAAGCCGGTGAGCAGGAGCCTGGTGACGGACGCCGGGTCGCGGCCCTCCTCCCCGCAGATCTCGGTGAAACGGGCGAGCTGCGACCTCAGCAGCGGCAGCATGGGCGCATCGGGGCTGCGCGGGTTGGCGATCCAGCCCTGGCCGAGCCGCGCCGCCAGCCGCATGCCGCGGGGCCCCTCCCCCGCGATGAGGAACGGCGGGCGGGGCCGCTGCACCAGCCCCGGGGAGACGGTGACGCCGCGCGCCGTCCAGTACTCGCCCTCATGGGAGACGTCCGTGCCGGTGAGCAGGGCGTCGAGCAGGCCCGTCCACTCGGCGAACCGGTCGGCGCGCCGCCGGGGCGGCCACTCCTCGCCGAGCACGTCGCCGTCGGAGGTGTGCGCCGTGCCGCCCGCGCCGATCCCCAGGGTGAGCCGCCCCCCGCTGATCCGGTCGATCGTCTTGACCGCCTGGGCGGTGGGGACGGGGTGGCGGAAGTTCGGCGACGTGACCATCGTGCCCAGCCGCATCGTCGACGTCACGGCCGCGGCCGCCGCCAGGGAGGTGTAGGCGTCGTCCCAGGGCGTGTGCCCCCGCCACGCCAGATGGTCGTACAGCCACCCGGTGTGAAAGCCCAGCTCCTCCGCCCGCTTCCACTGCTCGCCCATCTCCGGCCAAGGGAGGATCGGCCACATCACCACGCCCACGTTCATGGTCACCATCGTGCCAGGAAGGTGCGCAGCGCCCACCACAGGCGGAGGGCCTCGGGTGCGCTCGGCCGGTCCGCGGCGTGGCCGGTGAGCCGGCGGAAACGGCGCAGCCGGTACTTCACGGTGTTGGGGTGGACGTGCAGCGCCTCGGCGGCGGGCTCGATCCGGCAGGCGTGCTCCAGGTGGGCCAGCGCGGTCGCGGCCAGCGCCCGGTGGAAGGGGTCGGCGGCGTCCAGGCCCGCCAGCAGCTCGCCGGCCAGCAGGGAGCCCAGCTCCGGCTCGGCCGCCAGCGCGACGGGCAGGGCCAGCTCCGCCAGCGGGCGCATGCCGGGCTCGCCCAGCTCCAGGGCCCTGCCGCACAGCCGGTACATGGCGGGGACGCGCTCGGGCGGCACCAGCGGCGAGACCACCCCGCGCGGCCCGCCCTGCGGCATGGCGGCCGGCGGGGCCGGGACCAGCGCGGCCAGCCTCCCGTCGACCAGGCCGGCCAGTCCGGACGGGCCGGCCAGCACCGGCTCCAGCAGCCGCGCCTCGGCCGGGTCGCCGACGTCGGTGACGACCACCCGCCGCGGCCGGTCGCCGGCCTGCTCGCCGTGCAGCAGCCGGCGCAGCCGCTGGACCCGGATGTCGCGGGCGGTGCCGGCCAGCTCCAGTTCGGCGACGCGGTGGGCGTGCACCATCCGGTGCTCCAGCGCCGTGGCGATGGCGTCGATGCGGGTGACGGCCTCCAGCAGGTCGTCGGCGGGCACGCCCTCGCGCCTGCCGCGGTCCACGACCGTGCGCACGAGGAGGGAGCGGCCCGCCTGGAAGCCGTCCAGCAGCGCCACCAGCGGCACGCCCTGCCGGGCGCGGGCGGCGCCCAGCTCCTCGGCCGCCCGCAGGTCCGTGCGCTCGGGGTCGCCCGAGGCCAGCGCGGCGAACGCCGCCCCGACCAGGGCCCGCACGTGCCGCCGCACCTCGTCCTCGGGCAGTTCGGCGACCAGCGGCGAACGGGTCCTGGCCGCCCGTACCGCCTCCTCGACCAGGGCGGGGTCCAGGCCCGCCTCCCCCAGCAGTCCCAGCAGACGTTCCACGACCGGCTCCTTGTCCTCTGCGGACAATCTCACCACCTCGGGTTGGGTGCGCGGGGCCTAGCCAAGCAGCCGCCCATACGGTTCAGTGGAGCTGTAGTTGGACGCCTCAGGACAAAGGAGCCCCGGAGATGTCGCAGGAAGAGGAGTTCCTGAACAAGCTGGCGACGGACCTGGTCTACCGGTTCCCGCCGACCTTCGACAAGGTCGAGGACGAGCGGCGGCACCGCAAGGAGCGCCTGGCGGTCGCCCTGCGGGTGTTCGGGAAGTTCGGGTTCGAGGAGGGCGTCGCCGGGCACATCACCGCCCGCGACCCCGAGCACACCGACCACTTCTGGGTGAACCCGTTCGGGATGTCCTTCAAGCACATCAAGGTCAGCGACCTCATCCTGGTCAACCACGCGGGGCAGGTCGTCCAGGGCCGCTACCCGGTCAACGAGGCGGCCTTCGCGATCCACTCCCAGCTGCACCAGGCGCGGCCTGATGTGGTGGCCGCCGCGCACAGCCACTCCACCTACGGCCGCGCGCTCTCCGCGCTCGGCCAGAAGCTGGCTCCCATCACCCAGGACGCCTGCGCGTTCTATGAGGACCACGGCCTGTTCGACGACTACACCGGCGTCGTCACCGACCTGGAGGAGGGCAAGCGCATCGCCGCCGCCCTCGGCGGGAGCAAGGCGGTCATCCTGCGCAACCACGGCCTGCTGACCGTCGGCGACAGCGTGGACGCCGCCGCCTGGTGGTTCGTCACCATGGAGCGCTCGTGCCAGGTCCAGCTGCTGGCCCAGGCCGCCGGCACCCCGGTGCCCGTCGAGCACGAGAACGCGGTGCTCACCCGCGGCCAGCTCGGCAACGACCTGGTGGCCTGGGTGAACTACCAGCCGATCGCCGACCAGGTCGTCCGGGAGCAGCCCGACCTGTTCGAATGACCCCGCGGACCGGTGGCCCGGCCCGCGGGCCGGGCCACCGGCTCACACCGTGAGCTGCTCCCAGGTGGGGACGGAGGGGGCGACCGCCAGGCGCATCCCGCACTCGTGCAGCAGCACGTCGGCCTTGCGGTGGTTGCAGCGGGTGCAGGCCAGGACGGTGTTCTCCCAGGTCGACTCCCCGCCCCGGGACACCGGGACGATGTGGTCGATGGAGTCGCCGGGCCGCCCGCAGTAGCCGCACCGGCCCCGGTCGCGCTTGTAGACGCCGGCCTTGCTCCAGCCGGGCCGCCGCGAGTACCGCCACCGCATCGCCACGTACCGCACCAGCCGCAGGACCTTCGGCTCGGGGAACGCCCCGAAGCTCCGGCCGTCCACGGCCTCCTCGATGACCGCCACGCCGCGCACCAGCATCCGGATCGCGTGCCTCAGATCCACGCGCTGTAAAGGCTCGTACGAGGCGTTGAGCACCAGGACGCGCGCCATCGTCACACCCCCTTTCCTGGAGAACCCCGTTCGGGGCCCTGAAGCAGGGTGCCGACCGAGGGGGGTTCACGGCAACGGGTTTTTGCCGCGCAGGAGCGTCTCCAGGGGGTCGGCGAGGACGTCGGCGAAGGCGAGCTCGGCGGCGCCCATGAGGATGGCCTCCTCGCCCAGCGCCGAGGTGCGCAGCCGCACCCGCTCCCGGGCGACGCCCAGCCCCGCCAGGGCGAGCCGGCTGCGGACCTGGGCGGCGGCGCCCAGGTAGATGTCGCGCAGCACCCCACCGAAGATCACCATGGCGGGGTTGAAGATGTTCACCAGGTTGGCCACGCCCTGGCCGAGCCAGCCGCCGACCCGGTGCAGCGCGTCCCTGGCCGCCACGTCGCCGCGGTCGGCGGCGTCCACGATGGCGGCGACGCCCTCCCTGCCCCCCGGGCCCCGGCGGCCCGCCGCGTCCAGCAGCGCCAGCTCCCCCGCCTCGGCCTCCAGGCAGCCGCGGGAACCGCAGCCGCAGGGGCGCCCGCCGGGGTTGACGACCATGTGGCCGACCTCGCCGCCGTATCCCCCCTCGCCGCTCAGCAGCCGCCCGCCGACGATGATGCCGCCGCCGATGCCGACGTCGCCGTGCAGGTAGATGAGGTCGTCCAGGCCGGCGCCCGCGCCGCGCTCCCGCTCGGCCAGCGCGCCGAGGTCGGCGTCGTTGCCGACCGACACGCTCAGTCCCATGCCGAGCCGGCGGCCCAGCTCCGCGCCGAACGGCACGTCCCGCCACCCGATGTTGGGGCTGAGCCGCACCACGCCGTCCTCGCGCCGCACGATGCCCGAGAACGCCGCCCCGATGCCCACGCAGACGGTGTCGGGCCGCGCCGCGCGCACCAGCCTGCGCGCCTGGGCCGCCAGCTCGGCCACGACGGCGTCCGGGTCGAACGGGTCGGGCGGGCGTGGCACGTTCCCACGGGCCAGGACCACCCCGCCGAGCCCGACCCGTGCCGCGGTCAGCCGGTCCGCGCCCACGTCCAGGGCGAGCACGTAGACCCGTGAGCTCTCCGGGCGCACCACCAGGGAGGGCCGGCCCGCCCGGCCCGTGGTGCGGGGCAGCTCCTCGCTCACCAGCCCGGCGGCGGTGAGGTCGGCGGTCAGCGCCAGGATGGTGCTGCGGTTGAGCCCCATCCGCTCGGCCAGTTCCGCGCGCGAGGCCTGGCCCGTCAGGTGCACGTGGCGCAGCAGGGTGCCCAGGTTGTGCCGGCGGATCTCCTCGGGCGAGGGCGCGGCTTTCACGGGAGGAGGGTCCTTTCTATCTTCCCGGCAGCGTGCGTTTGCGGGAGAGCGCGTCCACGCCCGCGGCCAGGAGCAGGACCAATCCTGTCACGATGAACTTGGTGCCCGCGCTGTAACCCATGAGGCCCATGCCGTTGTCGATCACCGCGATGACCATGCCGCCGAGCACCGCGTCGATCATCCGGCCGCGGCCGCCGAAGAGGCTGGTGCCGCCGATGACCGCCGCGCCGACCGCCTTGAGCAGCACGTCGCTGCCGCCGGTGTTGGGGTCGACGGAGTTGGCGCGGGACGCGGCGATGAGCCCGCCGACCGCGGCCATCGTCGAGCACAGCACGAACGCCGCGATGCGGATGCGGTTCACGTCGATGCCGGCGCGGCGCGCGGCCTCCTGGTTGCCGCCGACGGCGTAGATGTGCCGTCCGAAGGAGGTCCGCTTGAGGACGAAGGTCCAGACGACCAGCAGCACCGCCACGAGCGGCACCACGATCGGCATGCCCTTGAGCGAGGCGAACGCGGGGTTGCGCCCGCGCTCCATGCTGAGGACGAACACCAGGGCGGCCAGCAGCAGCGCCACCCCGGCGATCCGGAGGCCGATCACCACCGGGCTCTCCGCCGCCAGCCCGCGCCGCACCCGGCCGCGGTGGCGGCCCAGCTGCGCCGCGGCGTAGCCCAGGACCGCCGCGGCGCACAGCGCCCAGCCGAGCACGACCGGGACGTTGTCGTTGGCGATCGCCAGCACCGTCGGGTCCTGGATGGAGATGTTGGTGCCGTTGTCCATGATCTTCAGCGCCACGCCCTGCAGCGCCAGGAACGCCGCGAGCGTCACCACGAACGACGGGATGCCGATGCGCACCACGACCAGGCCCAGCGCCAGGCCGATGACCATGCCGGTGAGCAGGGAGACCGCGACCGCCGAGTACCAGGGCCAGCCCTGCTCGGTGAGGGCGACCGCCAGGACCGCGGCGCACACGCCGCTGGTGAACCCGGCCGACAGGTCGATCTCGCCCAGCAGCAGCACGAACACCAGGCCCATCGCGATGACGATGCCCGCGGCGCCCTGGGTGAAGAGGTTGGCGAAGTTGCCCTGGGTCATGAAGGACGGCTGCGCCGCCCAGAAGAACAGGCACAGCGCGACCAGCGCGGTGACCGCGGGCAGCGAGCCCATGTCCCCGCCGCGGATGCGGTCGAGGTAGCCGCCGGCGAGGCCGGACAGCGCGCCGGTCTCCCCCTCCGGCTTCTGCTTGGCGAGCACGGCGTTCATGCGCCGCCTCCGTTCCCGTTCGTGCCGGTGAGGCCCAGGTCCCCGCTGCGGCCGGAGGTGATCAGTTCGACGACCTGCGCGTGCGTCACGTCGCAGGTCCGCACCTGGGCGGCCGTGCGCCCCAGGTAGAGGGCGGCGATCCGGTCGGACACCGCGAAGACGTCGTTCATGTTGTGCGAGATGAGGACGACGGCCAGCCCCTTGTCGGCCAGGCGGCGGACCAGCTCCAGCACCTGCTGGGTCTGCGCCACGCCCAGGGCCGCGGTCGGCTCGTCCAGGATGACGACCTTGCTGTTCCACAGCACGGCCTTGGCGATGGCGACGGTCTGGCGCTGGCCGCCCGACAGGCTCGACACCTGCTGGCGGACGGACTTGACGGTGCGCACGGACAGCCCGGCCAGCGTCTCGGCGGCCAGCTCCTCCATCCGGTACTCGTCCAGGACGACGCCCTTCTTCTCCTCGCGGCCGAGGAACATGTTCTGGACGATGTCCAGGTTGTCGCACAGGGCGAGGTCCTGGTAGACGATCTCGACGCCCAGCGCGGCGGCGTCGCGCGGGCTGCCCACCTGGACGGGGCGGCCCTCGAAGAGGTACTCGCCGGAGTCGATGGGGTGGATGCCGCCGACGCACTTGACCAGGGTGGACTTGCCCGCGCCGTTGTCCCCGACGAGGGCGGTCACCTCCCCCGGGTAGGCCGAGAAGGCGACGTCGTGCAGCACCTGCACGGGCCCGAAGCTCTTGTCGAGCCCGCGCAGTTCGATCACGGGGGTGCGCGGGTCGGGGGGCGCGGTCATGGGTCTCCTCACGAAGGTGGCCCCGGCCGCCGCGGGGACGGCGGCCGGGGCGCGGAACGGGTCCTACTGGATGCCCGCTTCGGTGCACTTGTCGGCGAAGTCGCCGGTGCAGAGCTCTTCCTTGGTGACGTAGCCGTCGGCGACGACGTCCTTGACGTTCTCCTTGAAGATCGCCTGCGGCTCGAGCAGCACCGAGGGCACGTCCTTGCCGGTCTCGGGGTCCTTGACCGCGTTGTTGGTCGTGCCCTTCTCCCCGGTGGCCAGGGCGATGGCGAGCTCGGCGGCGGCGTCCGCCTCCTTCTTGATCGCCTTGTAGACGGTCATGCACTGGTCGCCCGCGAGGATGTGCTGGAGGCCCTGGACGGTGGCGTCCTGGCCGGTGACGGGCACCTGGCCGTTGAGCTTCTGCTTCTTCAGCACCGCGATGGCGGCGTTGCCCAGGCCGTCGTTGGCGGCCAGCACGCCGGCGATCTTGGGCTCGCTGGTGAGCATCTGCTCGAAGATCGTGCCGGCCTTGGTGTTGTCCCACTCGGGCACCGACTGGTCCGGGCCCTTGACGTACTCGCCGGAGTCGTACTTGGGCTGCAGGACCCCGTCGTAGCCGTTCTTGAACAGGGTGGCGTTGTTGTCGGTCGGGGAGCCGTTGAGCTCGGCGACGATCGGCTTCTCGACCTTCTTGTCGGTCAGGCACTTGACCAGGCCCTCGCCCTGGAGGGTGCCGACCTTGGTGTTGTCGAAGGAGACGTAGTACTGGGCGCCGCCGCCCAGGGTGAGCCGGTCGTAGTCGATGACCGGGACGCCCTGGGACTGGGCCTTGGCGATGACGGCCTTGCCGGTGCCGCTGTCGAGGTTGACGATGAGCAGGACGGTGGCCCCGTTGGTGATCATCTGGTCGGCGATGGTCTGGAAGGCCGACTTGTCGCCCTGGGCGTTCTGGATGTCGGACTCGATGCCCGCGGCGTCGAACGCCTCCTTGAGGTACTTGCGGTCGGCGTTCTCCCAGCGGGCGGAGGACTTGCTGTCGGGCAGGATCACGCCGATCCTGCCCTTCTTCTTCTCGGGTGCGGCGCCGCCCTCGGTGTCGTCACCGCAGGCGGCGACGGTGCCGAAGAGCAGGAGGGTCATGGCGCCGAGCGTGAGGATCCCCTTGCGCATGGTGCGTGGGTCCTTTCGGAGACTGCCGCCGACGGGGGGCGGCGCGGGGGGTGGGTGTCGCCGGTGAATGTTGTTTGCTGCAACTTATGCCAGAGTGACCCGCGACACAACAGGCGGCGGGGCCCAGTTTGTTGTCTCAAATAACAATCGAACAACGCGCCCTCCCCCCTGCCAGGACGCCGGGCGCGGGCACCGGGAAGACGAAGAGGCCGCCGTCCCGGGTGGGACGGCGGCCTCGTGGGGGCGTGCGGCTAGTGCCGTTCGGGCGGCCCGGCCGCGCCGCGGTCGGCCAGGGACGCCAGCGCCAGGCCGATCGCGGTGTCGAGCTGGGGGTCGCGCCCGTTGACCCAGTCCTCCGGGGTCATCACGACCTCCAGGTCCGGGTCGACGCCGTGGTTCTCCAGGCCCCAGCCGTAGGCGTCGAACCAGGTGGCGTAGCGGGGCACGGTGATGGAGGTGCCGTCGGCCAGCCGGTGCCAGCCGTCGATGCCGATGACCCCGCCCCAGGTGCGGGTGCCCACGACCTTGCCCAGGCCCATCACCTTGATCGCGGCGGAGATGATGTCGCCGTCCGAGCCCGCCCGCTCGTCCACCACCGCCACGATCGGGCCGCGCGGGGCGTTCTCGGGGTAGGACGAGGGCAGCGCGCCGCGCGGCACGTCCCAGCCGATGATCTTCCGGGCGAGCTTCTCCAGCACCAGCTGGGAGGTGTGGCCGCCGCGGTTGCCCCGCAGGTCCAGCACCAGGCCCTCGCGCGCCACCTCCACCCGCAGGTCGCGGTGGAGCTGCGCCCAGCCGAACCCCACCATGTCGGGGATGTGCAGGTAGCCCAGCCTGCCCTCGCCGGCCTCCCGGACGTGCCTGCGCCGCTCGGACACCCAGTCCTGGTAGCGCAGCCGCTCCTCGTCCGGCAGCGGCACCACCGCCATCCGGCGCGGCGGCCCGCCCTCCCGGGGCCCGACCGTCAGCTCGATCGGGGTGTCGGCCATGCCCGCCAGCAGCGGCCCCGGACCGGAGACCGGGTCGACCGGGCGTCCGTCCACCTCCAGCAGCGCGTCGCCGGGGCGCACCACGATGCCGGGCCCGGCCAGCGGGGCGCGGGCGCGCGGGTCGGAGGACTCCCCGGGCAGGACGCGCGTGATCCGCCAGACGTCCCCGTCCCGGCGCAGGTCCGCGCCGAGCATGCCCAGCCACTCCCCCTCCCGGTCGTAGCGGGCCCGGGCGACGTAGGCGTGGGAGGTGCCCAGCTCGCCCATCACCTCCCACATGAGGTCGGCGAAGTCGTCGGGGGTGGCCGCCCGCTCCAGGACGGGGCGGTAGCGCTCCAGCGCGGCGTCCCACCCGGCCTCCGCCAGGGCGTTCTCGCTCCAGAACTCGTGGCGCACCACGCGGGCCGCCTCGGCGTAGGCCAGCCGCCTGCGGGCCACCGGGTCGATGGCCGTGCGGGCCCGGGAGAGGTCGACCTTGACGGTGTCGTCGTCGGAGGAGCCGGACGAGGAGACCACCTGCAGCCTGCCCCGGTCGCGGATCACCAGGCGCTCCCCGTCGCCGCTGACGGCGTAGGCGTCCAGCGGGTCGACGATCTCCTCGCACTTGCGCGAGCCCAGGTCGAAGCGCTCCAGGGACGGGCGCAGCGGCGCGGCGTCGGGCTGGGGGCCGCTCTCGCCCAGCGAGCCGGACAGCGGCAGCTTCATCCACACCACCCCGCCCTTGACCGCGCTCATCGCGGCGTAGCGGGACGCCTCCACGGGGAAGGGCACGACCCGGGTGGACAGCCCCTCCAGGTCGACCCGGGTGCCGCCCTTCTTCCCGGGCTTCTCCGGCTCGCCGCCCTCGCCCTCGCCGGCCTCGGCGGAGTCGCCGTTCTCGTCGTCGCCCTTGTCGTCCTTCTCGTCGTCCTTGCCGTTCTTGTCGTCCTCCGAGCCCACCGGGCGGCCCTCCACGGAGGGGGCGAACGGCGACGGGGTGACGGCCGCCAGCGGCACCAGGTAGGGGCGGCACCCGAACGGGAACGACAGGTCGAACACGTGCTGGTCGTAGACCGGGTCGAAGCCCCGCCACGACAGGAACGCCAGGAACTTCCCGTCCATCGTGAAGCAGGGCGAGCTGTCCTCGAACCTGCCGTCGGTGACGTCCACGACGAGGCGGTCGGCCAGGCGCGCCATCCGGATCCGGCGCAGCGGCGAGGCCTCCGGCTCCGACCAGGCGATCCAGTCCGACTCCGGGGCGTACGCCACGTCCTCGATCCTGCCCTTGCCGGTGGCCGCCAGCTCCACGACCTCCCCGGACTCCAGGTCCACCAGCAGCAGCCGGCCGTCCCGGGTGGTCACCGCGGCGCCGCGCCCGTCCGGGGCGGGCACCAGGTCGTCGACCCAGCCCAGCCGGCCCGCGGCCAGCCGGCGCGGGGACGTCCCCGGCTCCAGGCCCGCGGCGGGGGCGACCTCCAGCGCGTCGCCGGGCAGCTCGGTGCCCGCGTCGACGATCCAGGCGACGTTCCCGTCGGCCAGCACCCGGGGCAGCCGGGCGCGGGCGCGCGGGTCGGAGGCCAGGGTGCGGGCGGGGCCGTCGCGGTGGGTGATCCAGTGGACGGTGCCGGCGACCTCCACCGCGCCCGCGCGGCCCGTGCGGTCGCAGGAGAAGTCGCCGAGGACGTCCTCGCCGGTCAGCTGGAAGGGTCGGCGGGCCGTGCCCGCGCCGCCCAGCCGCACCTCCAGCGGCCGCGGCTCGTCCTCCAGGCTCTCCAGCAGCCAGATCCGCCCGGCCGAGGCGTAGACCACCCGGGTGCCGTCCGTCGCCGCCTGCCGGGCGTAGAACTCCTGTTCGCCGCCGTGGCGGCGCAGGTCCGAGCCGTCGGGGGCGCAGGAGTACAGGGCGCCCACGCCCTCGTGGTCGGACAGGAAGGCCACGCGCCCGGACACGAGCATGACGCTGTCCAGATGGCCGCCCAGGTCGGCCAGGATCCGGGTGAAGTGGCCGTCGGCGATCGCCTGGCCGCCGTCGGGGCGGTACTCGGCGGGTTCGAGCGCCTCGCCCGTCCACAGCCGGCCCATGCCGCCGCCCCGGTAGCGCTTCCAGCGCGCCGGTTCGCTCGCCCCTCCGGTCAGCAGCGCCACCCGCTCCGAGCGGTGCTCCCCCGACAGCGCCAGGTCGTCCACCGGACCGTACGGCAGGCGCGCCGCGGTGCTGCCGTCGACCGGCACCGCGTAGGCCCAGGCGAAGTGGGAGAAGGGCTGGGCCACGGAGCTGGTGGCCAGCACCCGGCCGCCGGGCGTCCAGCCGCGCACCCGGGTGGAGGCCGTGCCCCAGTAGGTCAGCCGCTCGCCGGGACCGCCGTCCACCGAGGCCAGGTACACCTCGGGATCGCCGTCCCGCCAGCTCGTCCAGGCGACCTTGCTCCCGTCCGCCGAGAGCCGCGGATGGCTGACCGGAGCGCGGTCGGCCGACAGCCGCCAGGCGCGCCCGCCGTCCAGCGGCGCCACCCACACGTCGTCCTCGGCCGTGAAGGCCAGCAGTTCACCCCGAAGGTGCGGAAATCGAAGATAGTCTCCCGAAGTCACCCCTCCATCGTAGGGTTTCCCCTGCCACAGGGATGATCCTCTAGGGCAGATCTCGGGTGACCGCCTGATATTCCCGGTATTCCCGCAAGGGGCGGAAGCCCAGGGTCTCGTTGACGGCGAGCATGTGCGCGTTGTCCCCGGCGTTGTCGGTCTCGATCTCCACGACCTCCGGGCGCTCCTCGGCCAGCCAGCGCAGCATGGCCGCCTTCATCCACAGGCCCAGCCTGCGGCCCCGGTGCTCGGGGACGACCGCGGTGTCGTACTGGAAGGCGCAGGCGGGGGCGTCGCCGGGCACGACGATCTCGGTGAACCCGGCGAGCGAGGGCCCGCGCAGGGCCGCCACGGTGTAGAGCTCGTCGCCCCGCTTGGCCACCTGCTCGGCGGTCTCCCTGACCCGCTGGGGGGTCCAGGCCGACTCGCCCTCCTCGTGGTCGGCCATGGCCCGCTTGGCGCGGGCGAAGGCCGCGGCGAGGCGGTCGGGCACCACGCCCGTCCAGCGGATCAGCCGGTAGCCCGGCGGGTTCAGCGCGGCGAACACCGCCGTGGCGGGCCCCGCCTCGGCGGTGTCCAGCACCAGGCCCCGGGTGGTCAGCACGCACCCGAACCCGCGGGACTCCAGGAACGGCACGGCCGGGGTGCCCGCCAGCGCCTGGGCGATCGCGGTGGCCCGCAGGTCGGCCCGCAGCGCCCCGGCCGCCGAGCGCAGCAGGCGGGTGCCCACCCCGCGGCGGCGCAGCCCCGGATGCACGTGGATCTCGATCTCCCCGGCCCGCTCGGCGGCCTCGCCGGGCAGGCGCAGGCCCGCCACCGCGCCGAACCCGTCACCGTGCGGCACCGCCCACAGCCTCCGGCGCACCCCTCCCAGCAGCAGGCCGACGGTCTGGGCCGGCTCGGGAGGGGCCTCGTCCGGGTGGTCGTGGAGGTGCGCCGCGGACACCAGCGCGTGCCAGGCGTCCAGTTCCCCGTCCGCCGGATCCCTCACCTCGATGACGTCCATCTTCGGAGTTCTACCCGAAGACGGGGCCTGACGAGCGGTCAACCGCGAACTGGGTACGGTTCAGGGCGCGGCGGGCGTGGTGGGCGCGGCCGCCGGGGCCGAGGGAGCGGCCGGCGTCGCGGGGGCGCCCGGCTCGGGACCGGTGGCGACCTCCTGGTCCAGAGCGCCGCCCTTGACCCACTTCTTCCACGGCATCTCGTAGTACGACCAGCCGTTGTTCCACTCCACCCGGCGCTTGGTGCCGGTGACGTCGACGATGTCGCCGCGCTGGAAGTTGTTGTAGTACCACTGGGCGAACTCCGGCGGCGCGTTCACGCAGCCGTGGCTGAGGTTGTACTGGCCCATCGCCCACACCCGGCTGGCCATGGAGTGCACGTACTCGCCCGAGTTGGAGATGCGGACGGCGAAGGGGATGACCTCCTTGTAGCCGCCGTTCTTCTTGTCCTCGGGGTCGACGCCCATCCACTCCGACGTCATGATCTCGACGCGGTGCCGGGACATGGTCAGGTGCACGCCGCTGGTGGTCAGGTAGGTGTCGACGCCGTTGACCACCCGGCCGCCCTTGCCCGCGCTGATCGGGACGCGCTTGACCTTCTTGCCGTTGCGCACGACGGTGATGTGCTTGGTCTTGGTGTCCACCGTGCTGATCTGCGAGTCGCCGATCTTGAACTGGTGGCTGCGGTCCGCGGTGCCGTAGACGTTCTTGGCGCCGCGCACCCCGGTCAGCCGCGCGGACAGCTTGATCTTCTGGTGCGGCTCCCAGTACTGCTTGTTCTTGGTGCGGAAGATGACCTGGTTGGCCGCGGTCCAGTACCAGGCGCCGACCGCCGGCTTCTCCGAGCGCACCGTCAGCGCCTTCTCCACCGCTTTCTTGTCGGTGATGTCCCGGTCGAAGGTGAGCGTGATCGGCATGCCCACGCCGACGGTCTCCCCCGCCATGGGGGTGATGTCGGTGATCGCGAAGGTGCCCGCGGGCTTCAGCGTGGTGAAGGTGCTGGCGGCGTTGGCCGTCTGCACCTGGTTGGCGGCGGTGGCCGACACCTGGTAGGTGGCGCCGGGTTTGAGGTTCCAGGTGGAGGTCCAGGAGGTGCCGTCGGCCGACAGCTCTCCGGCCACCTCCTTCTTCCCCGCCTTCACCGTGACGTTCTGCAGGGTGCCGTCGGTGACGGTGACGGTGATCTTGCTGTCCGGCTTGACCTTGCCGGTGCCGTCGGCGGGGGTGATGGTCACCTGGGGCGCGGCCGGTTCGGTGCGCGCCTTCTCGCTGATCTCGGCGGTGTTGCCCGAGCAGGCGGTGACCAGGAGGAGCGCCGCCGTGCCGGTCAGCGCGGTAGTGGTGCGACGGATCATGGAGTGGTGCTCTCCGCGGGAGTCGGGGGGGTGGAGGCTGCGTTGCCGGGGGTCTCGGCCTGGCCGGGAGCGGTGGAGACGGCCTGGTCGAAGGCGCTGCCCGTCACCCAGTCCTTCCACGGCTTCTGCCAGTAGCCGTAGCCGTTGTCGAACTCCAGTTCCCGGTCGGTGCCCGTCACGTCGACGATGTCGCCCCACTTGGACTGGTTGTAGTACCACTGGGCGAAGGCCGGCGGCGCGTTCACGCAGCCGTGGCTGACGTTGGCCCGGCCCTGGGAGCCGACGGACCACGGCGCGGAGTGCACGTACTCGCCGCTGTAGGAGATGCGGACCGCGTGGGGGACGACCTCCCGGTAGTAGCCGGGCTCGCCCTTCTCGATCCCCGGCGAGATCATGATCGCCGGGTTCTCCTTCTCCATCGTGACGTGGGTGCCGCTGGTCGTGGTGTACTTGCGCTCGGTGGCCTTGCCCGCGCTGATGCCGACGTCGTACTTCTTCTTGCCGTCGACCTTGACGACCATCCGGTGGGTCCTGGTGTTGATCGTGCTGATGTTCGACGAGCCGACCTTGAACTTGATGGTGAAGTCCTTCATGCCGTACACGCCCTTGGCGGCCTTCACGCCGGCGAACCGTCCGGTGACCTTGATGTCCTGGTAGGCCTCCCAGTACTTCTTGGCCCGGAAGATCACCTGCTTGTCGGTGTACCAGTACCAGGCGCCGGTGTTCGGCTTCTCCGACTCGACGGTCAGCGCGCTCTCGACCGCCTTCTTGTCCTTCACCGGCTGGTCGAAGTGCAGGACGATCGGCATCCCCACGCCGACCGTCTGGCCGGTCCAGGGGATGTTGGCCTCGAGGCCGAAGCTCGCGGCCGGCTTGAGGGTCTTGAAGCTGCTGGTCGTGGTGGAGGTCTGCCCGTCGTTCTCGGCGACCGCCTCCACGGCGTAGGAGGCGTTGGGCTTGAGGTTGCCGGCGGACTTCCAGAGCTTCTTGTCCGCCGACAGGGTGCCGGGCACGTCCTTGCCGCCCAGCTGGACCTTCACCGTGGTGAGCTCGCCGAGCGTGGCCTGGACCGTGATGCCCTGCTCGGGCTTGGCCTTGCCCGACCCGTCGGCCGGGCTGATCGCGACGACCGGCGCCTTCGCCTGCTCCTTCTCCGGACCGGTTCCGCCGCCCCCGCCGCCGCTGCAGGCGGCGACCAGGGCAGCCGTACTGGCCAGGCCGATAAGTCGCAACCCCCGCAAGTCCTGCCGCACCGCAACAACCCTCCGTTGACAACCCCGTATCGGCCGGTGACCCCTTACCGGCCAAAGACCCATACGAGAGACATTAACGGTTAAGACGAGGGATGATGCCATACAGTTCGGCATCCACAAGACTTCGATAAAGAATCGTTGCCCCTCGGCCAGACAGGTGTGGCGCGCAGGTCAGACGCCTGCCGCGACCGGCGCGGCGGCCTCGCCGCCGACCCGGTCCACGATGCGCCGGAACCCCACGAGGGACACCGCTCCCGCCGCCACCCAGGCGGCGGCGACCACCGAGGTGCGCAGCCACAGGAACGTCTCCAGTGATTCGTGCCACAGCAGCCACAGGCTGAACACCGCGTTGGCGAAGAAGACCAGCGACCACAGCAGGGAGACGCGCAGGAAGAACCGGCGCACCCGGTCGTGGGCGAGGAAGGCGTCGGGCAGCGGCACCAGGTCGGTGGCGACCTTCTGGGCCATCGGGCGGCCCAGCGGCACCGAGGCCAGGAAGACCCCGCTGACCAGCAGGGTGCCCAGCGTCGGCTGGAGGAAGAAGAGCTTGGGGTTGCCGGTGCCGAACGCCAGCACCGCGCGGGCGCTCACGCCCAGCGCCGCCAGCAGGAGCGTGCCGGGCACCGGGTGGCGGCGCGCCGCCCGCAGGGCGATCCCGCCGAAGACCCACACCACCGCGACGACGACCGCGCCGGTCTGGCCGAGCAGCACCAGCGCCGCGTAGAAGACGGCGACCGGAGCGATCACGCCTTCGACGAAGCGGGGCAGGGCGTGCCGCAGCAGCACCCGGAAGCCGGGGAGTTCGAAGGCATGGCCGGTGACGTGCAGATCCATCCACGTGCCCCCGAGACACCATGAGCGAAGAAGGAAGGGAGCCACCCACGTTACGTGAAGATCTGATGTGGGTTATGCCGATTCGCGAAGACGCACAGAAGCGGAGAACGCGCGTCTGCGCGCGTTCTCCGCCCTGTTCATCACCGGACTCGGCGGACGGCCGCCCGTCCGCCCGGCACCCGTGGTCAATAACCGCTGGTGCCCCCGCGGCCCTTGGGCCACAACCCCGCCACGATGAACACGGCGAGGGCCGCGATCCCTATCTGGAAGAGCAGCTCCCAGAAGTTGAAGCCCTTGGTGCTGAGGTTGAACAACCGGGCCAGCGCGGTGCCCGCGAAGGCCGCGACGATGCCCACCAGCACGGTCAGCCAGATCGGCATGTTCTGCTTGCCGGGGATCAGGAGGCGTCCCACCGCCCCGATGATGGCGCCGAAGATCACGGCGCTGATGATCCCTGTGATGGTCATATCGTGCGCCTCCCTTCCATGGCGACGTCCATGGAAGGTCACTACCCGGGCGATTCCGGCAGGACACCGCAGGTCCGGCTTCCTTAACAAATCCATACTTGCGGGAATGTCCCCGCCGTGGAAGCGGAAACGGCCGGCCCCGGGGGGCCGGCCGGACGCACCGCGGGATCAGGCGTAGAGCGCCTCGATGGCCTCCTGGTACTTGGTGTGGACGACCTTGCGCTTGAGCTTGAGGGTCGGGGTGAGCTCCTCGGTCTCGGCGGTCCACTCCGCGGGCAGCAGCGCGAACTTCTTCACCTGCTGGACCCGGGCGAGCCTGGCGTTGGCGTCGTTGACCGCCTTCTCGATCTCCTCGCGCACCAGCGGGTTCACCGCGAGCGAGGCCAGGTCGGCCTGCTCGATGCCGCGGGTGGCCGCCCACACCGGGGCGACCTCGCCGTCCAGGGTGATGAGGGCGGTGAGGAAGGGCCGCTGGTCGCCGTAGGCCAGCGCCTGGCCGACCAGCGGGTGCTCCTTGAGCAGGTTCTCGATCAGCGAGGGCGCGATGTTCTCGCCGCCCGCGGTGATGATGATCTCCTTCTTGCGGTCGACGACCTTGAGGAACCCGTCCTCGTCCACCTCGCCGATGTCGCCGGTGTGCACCCAGCCCTCGTCGTCCAGCAGCTCGGCCGTGGCCTCGGGCCGGTTGAGGTAGCCGGGGGTGCAGGTGGTGCCGCGGAAGAGGATCTCGCCGTCCTCGGCCAGGCGCATCTCGATGCCGGGGAACGGGCGGCCGACCGTGCCCAGCTTGAAGGAGCCGTTGATGTTGGCGGTCGCGGCGCCGGTCGTCTCGGTCATGCCGTAGACGTCCAGGATGGCGATGCCCAGGCCGGAGAAGAAGCGGGCGACCTCGATCGGCAGCGGGGCCGCGGCGCTCATCGCGTGCACCACCCGGTCCAGGCCGAGCAGGGCGCGGATCTTGGACAGCACCGCCTCGTCCATCGCGGCGTACCTGGCGGCCAGCTCCTCGGAGGTGGTGCCGCCGAACTCGCGGCTCGCCACGTACTCGCGGCCCACGGCCATGGCCGCCTCGATGCCGGCCTTCTTGGCCTCGTCGCTCTCCATGGACAGGACGGCCTGGATGCCCGCCATGACCTTCTCCCAGATCCGCGGGACGCCGAAGAACGCGTTCGGGCGGACCTCGCGCAGCAGCGCGGTCAGCTGGGTGGGGTCCGGGCAGAAGTAGATGTGGGCGGCCCGGTCGATCGCCAGGTAGTACGAGACGACGCGGTCGGCGATGTGCGCGAACGGCAGGTAGGAGACGCCGATGTTGTGCTCGGGCAGGCCGGAGGTCGCCGAGGAGCACTCGCCCTCGTACATCGCCATCTGGTGGGTGATGATGACGCCCTTGGGGTTGCCGGTGGTCCCCGAGGTGTAGAGGATCGTCAGCGCGTCCGTCGGCTTGATCGCCTCCAGGCGCGCCTCGACCTCGGCCTTGCGCTCGGCCAGGGTCTTGCGGCCCAGCTCGACGAAGTCGGCCCAGGACAGGTAGAGGTCGCCCTCGGGCACGTCGTCGATGACGATGACCCTGCGCAGGCTGGGCAGCCTGTCGATGATCGGCTGCCAGCGCGCGAGCTGGTCCTTGCCCTCCAGGACCGCGACGACCGCGTCGGAGTTCTCGGCGATGAAGTGCACCTGGTCGGGCGCGAGGGTGGCGTAGACGGTGCTGGGCACGCCGCCGGCGTGCATCGCGCCCAGGTCGGCCAGGATGTGCTCGGAGCGGTTGGAGATCATCAAGGAGACGACCTCGCCCTGCCGCAGCCCCAGGGCCAGGAAGCCGGCCGCCAGCTCCAGCGCGCGCTCGCGGACGTCGCTCCAGGTGAGGGTGGGCCCGTGGAGGTCGGTGTAGGCGGGGCGGTCCCCGAAGTTCCGGGCGGTGTCGCGCAGGACTCCACAGATGGTGCGGCCCGCGATCTTCGCGTCGAACCTGGCCCGCTCCTCCAGGATGGCCGTGGTGCTCATGGGTGCGCGCCTCCATGTAAACGTTCACTTATCCGGGAGGCCATGGGACCACGCCCCCGCCATCGGGGACAAGGTTTCACGAGCGAAAACCCGGGATCGTAAGTAACTAGTTACTTTGTGAGCGTCCTCACACCGGCCACCTTACCTTTCTCTTGGCATTTTGTGACTCTCCGTGCACTTTTTTCGGGGTACCGGCAGACCGTGCGCCCCTCTTCCAGCTCGCCGGAGAAGACCTTCTTCGGGCATCCGAGAGCACTGGTCACGCTCTTCATGACCGAGGTGTGGGAGCGGTTCAGCTTCTACGGGATGCGGGCGATCCTGGCGCTGTTCCTTTCCGCCGCCGTCATCGACGGCGGCCTGGGGCTGAGCACCGGCACCGCCGCGGCCGTCGTCGGCGTCTACAACGCCATGGTCTACCTGGCGGCGCTGCCCGGCGGATGGCTCGCCGACCGGGTGCTGGGGCCCCGCCGCGCCGTCCTCGTCGGCGCGCTGGTCATCATGTCCGGGCACATCTCCCTGGCGATCCCGGCCGGCGCGGGCTTCGTCTACCTGGGCCTGGCGCTCATCGTCTGCGGCACCGGGCTGCTCAAGCCCAACATCTCCAGCATGGTCGGCCACCTGTACGAGCACAGCGACGCCGCCCGCAGGGACGCCGGGTTCTCCCTCTTCTACATGGGCATCAACCTCGGCGCGCTCTCCCCGTTCGTCGTCGGGGCGCTCGGCCAGAAGGTCAGCTACCACCTGGGCTTCGCGGTCGCCGCGGTCGGCATGCTGTTCGGCGTCGTCCAGTACGTCGCGGGCGGCCGCGGCCTGCGCGGCATCGGCGCCCGGCCCGCGCACCCGCTGACCCCCGCGGAGCGGACCCGGGCCCTGAAGGCCGTCGGGGCCGCCCTCGCCACCCTGGCGCTGCTCGTCCTGGTCGCCGGCCCGCTGGGCGTCCTCACCCTCGACGCCGCGACGGTGTTCCTCACCGTGCTGGCGGTCGTGGTGCCCGCCTGCTACTTCGCCTACATCCTGGGCGGCGACCACGGGCTGACCGAGCTGGAGAAGGCGCGAATGCGGGTCTACCTGTGGCTCTTCCTCGCCGCCGCGGTCTTCTGGATGATCTTCGACCAGGCGGCGACCACGCTGACGATCTTCGCCGCCACCTCCACCGACCTGACCGTGGCGGGCTGGGCGATGCCCTCCAGCTGGACCCAGAACATCAACCCGATCTTCATCATCCTGTTCGCCCCGCTGATGGCCGCGCTGTGGGTGCGGCTGGGCGACCGGGTCGGCACCCCGGTGAAGTTCGCCATCGCGCTGGTCCTGGCGGGCCTGAGCTTCGTGGCCATGGCGCTGGCCGCCACCGCGGCCGCCGGCGGGGCGAAGGTGTCGATCCTGTGGCTGGTGGCCGTCTACCTGATGCAGACCATCGGCGAGCTGTGCCTCAGCCCGGTCGGCCTGTCGGTGACGACGCGGCTGGCCCCCGCCGCCTTCGGCTCGCAGATGATGGGCGTGTGGTTCCTGGCGGTCTCGGTGGGCGACTCCGTCGGCGGCCAGGTGGCACGGCTGTCGGACGGCGGCTCCAGCCCCGCCTACTACCTGTGGTCCGGCGCCTTCGCGGTGCTCGTCGGCCTCGTGCTGTTCCTGTTCGCGCCGCGGCTGCGGCGGATCATGCGCGAGGGAGCACTTGACACTTCGCGAAATTTGTCAGGCTCAGACAGGCCGCCCGGTACCCCTTTGTCATGAACCGCAGTGGCACCTCCCCGGCACGTCCGGCATAGTGCGAGTCTGTCGTGACGGATGAGGCAACGATGACGCGCGGAGGATCCATGGGCCTGCCCTCTTTCGAGGTGGACGAACGGCACCCGCCGATCAAGCCCAGGCGCGTGAGCTTCGACTGGGAGAACACCCCCCTGCACTGGATCCCGGGCAACGCGGTGGCGACCCACATGATCAACTCCTTCCACCTGGTGCTGCCCGAGGGCGAGCGCTGGTTCATCCAGTGCGTCCAGGACGCCCGGCCGCAGATCACCGACGAGGTGCTGCTGGAGGAGATCAAGGGCTTCATCGGCCAGGAGATGGTGCACGCCAGGGCGCACAACTCCTTCCTGGCCGACCTGCTGGAGCGGCACGGCATCGACCACACGCCGATCACCGAGATGGGCCGCCAGGGCAACGAGAACCGCCCGGCGGACCGGGCGAAGCTCAAGCCCCGGGCGCGCCGCCGGATGCTGCGGTTCGAGCTGGCGGCGGTCTCGGCGATCGAGCACTACACCGCGGTCCTGGGCCAGTGGATCCTGGACAACGACAGGCTGGACGCCGCCGGCGTCGACCCCACCATGCTGGACCTGCTGCGCTGGCACGGCGCCGAGGAGGTCGAGCACCGCTCGGTGGTCTTCGACGTCTACCGGAAGATGGGCGGCGGCTACCTCCTGCGGGTCGGCGGCTGGCTGGTGTCGCTGTCCTTCCTGTACTGGGCGCTCATCGGCGGCGCCCGCTTCCTGCTGAAGCAGGACGGCACGATCGGCCGCAAGCCCACCCTGCGCTGGATGTACCGCGAGTACCGCCGGGCCGCCAAGGCGGGCCTGGTGCCGGGCCTCTTCCGGCTGCTGGTGGTCGAGGGCCTGGTCTACCTCAAGCCGAACCACCACCCGTCCCAGATCGGCGACACGCGCCAGGCGCTGGAGTACCTGCTGCGGTCCCCCGCCGCCAAGGCCGCGGGGTACGACCCGTACTGAGCGCGCGGGACGTCCCTCCCGCCCGGGAGGGACGTCGGGCGTCAGCTGTGGATGTAGCCCACCAGCTGCTCGCGTTCGGTCTCCAGCTGGTCGATGGCGCTCTTGACCACGTCGCCGATGCTGACGATGCCGGCCAGCCGCCCCCCGGCGACCACCGGGAGGTGGCGGACGCGGTGCTCGGTCATCACCCGGCGCAGGCCCTCCACCGCGTCGCCCGGCGCGCAGGTGCGGACGGGACTGCTCATGATCGCCGAGACCGGGGAGTCCAGCAGGGCCGCCCCGTGCTCGTGCAGGCGGCGCACCACGTCGCGTTCGGAGACGATGCCCTCGATCACGACGCCGTCGGGGGAGACCACGACGGCGCCGATGTTGTGGCCGGCCAGCGCCGCGAGCAGGTCCCGCACGGTGGCCTGCGGGGGTACGGTCGCGACCTGGTCTCCTTTGGCGCGAAGAATATCGGCTATACGCATGTATCACCCTTCCCTCATCGTCGATGGGGTCCTGGGCACACCGTCGCATGCCGGAAGGATTCCGTGAAGGCCCCCTTACAGGGGTTTTGCTCAATCCCAGGCGGTACGTTCCCCCACCGCTGCGAGCAGCAGACCCTCGGGCAGCACCGGCGTCCGGCCGTCCTCCCCCTGCTCCAGCGGAGTCAGCCCGCCCTGCCGCCACCAGTACAGCCGCCGGCTCAGCGAGCCGGGCCCCTCCCGGAAGCCGCGGTCCGCCCGCGCGTGCAGGCGGGCGGCGGCGCGGGCCAGCACCTCCCCGTCCCGCGCCGGGCGCAGCGCGAGCGCCAGGACCATGCCGCGGCCGGGCAGCGCCACCAGGGCGCCGAGCGGCCCCAGCGGCAGGTACTCCTCCAGCCACAGCACATGGGTGGCGGCGTAGAACGTCCAGTCGTGCAGCACCGTGACCGCGGGCTCCTCCGGGGAGCCCGCGGGCAGCTCCTCCCGCTGGAGCAGGCCGTCGGCGTGCACGTTGGCCCGGCCCAGCGCGAAGAGCTCCTCGTCCGGCACCCGCCAGCGCGCCACCTCCGCCCGGGTGAGCGTGCGCACCGTGGTGGGGGTGTCGACCACGACCGCCTCGATGAGGCCGGGCGCGAACGGGCGGGCGGCCAGCAGGCCGGGATGGGCTCCGGCGGGGTGGACGCGGGTGCGCAGCAGGTGCCGGATCACCGCGAAGTCGCTCAGGTCCAGCGGCTCCTCCACCGCGGTGACGACCGTGGTGACATGGTCGGAGACCACCGCGGGCCAGTCGCCGCGGGGCATCAGCCGGGCCAGCTGCCACAGGTCGCGCAGGCCGACGCGCACCCGGTGCCGCCCCTCCAGGGCCAGCACGTCGCCCGGCAGCCGGGCGCAGGAGTAGCCGAGGCTCTCGGCCACCAGCACGGCCAGCGAGACCAGCGCCGACTCGTCCTCCCGCAGGTCCCCGCTCATGGGTCCTCCTCCCGCCGCGGCCGCCGACGGCCCCGCAGGCAGCTTGACAGGAGAGGACCGGGCCGGGGAAGACCCGGCATCGCGGATCTCGCCCGTCCCTCGCCGGATTCCGGTCCTTTCAGTGGGACACTGGAGGCAATCATGAGGCAGACCCCGCACATTCTCGTGGTCAACGGAACCAAGGTCCGCCGGCCGGTGTTCCTGCTGGGTGCTCCGCACTCGGGCACGGACCTGGTCGCGCGGGCGCTGCGGCATTCCCCCGGCGTCCATGTGACCAGGGGCAGGGCCGCGGTCACCAAGCTGGTGTACGCCTTCGCCCGGCGCCCGTCCATCGCGACCGAGCGCGGCAGGGGCGCCGCCCGCGTGCTGCGCGACGCCTACGCCGAGTCCTGGCAGCTGGCCCGGCACGGCTGCCGCGACTGCCCCGCCGAGTGCTGGGAGCTGTCGGGGTACACCGCCGCCGACCGGCGCCCCGACGGCCCGTGCGCCGATCCCGCGGAGCCGCGCCGCTTCGCCGACGCCTCCCCCGACCTGCTCTACAGCGCCGACGTGCTGCTGGACGCCTTCCCCGACGCCCAGCTCGTGCAGGTGATCCGGGACGGCCGCGACGCGGTGGCCGGGATGCTCGGCGACGAGCGCGTGATGGCCTGGTTCAAGCCCGGCATCCTCGATCTCACCGAGGTGTTCCCCCACCCGTTCCTGGGCGTGGACGAGCCGGCCTGGCGCCGCCGCTGGCCCGAGGCCTCGCCCGCGATCAAGTGCGCCCTGCGGTGGCGCGGGGCGGTGCGGCTCAGCGCCACGCTGCGCGCCCAGGTCCCGGAGGAGCAGCTGCTCACGCTGCGCTACGAGGACCTGGTCGCCGACCCGCTGGCCGGCGCCGACCGGCTCGCGGAGTACCTGGGCGAGCGGGTCTCCGGGGACGCGCTGGCCTTCGCGGCCGGTCCGCTCGGCGCCGGCTCGCGGCCGCTGCCCGCGCTTCCGGGCGAGGAGGAGGACCGCGGGCGGCCGCGGCTCACCGCCCGCCAGACCGCCCAGGTGGAGAAGGTCGCCGGACGGGAGCTGCGGACGCTGGGCTACCTGCCGAATCCCGCGACGGACTGAACCGCCGGGCGCAGGTCGTCGGCGATCCAGCCGATGGCGACGCCCGCGGCGCCCAGGGCGACGAGGATCGTGGTGTACCGGACGATGAACTGCCGCATCGTGCCTCACTCAAGAAGAAAAGGATGATGAGGTCGATCAGGGTCGATACTCCCCGACCCCGGTGACCGGGAGGTTGCCGTGGCCGCACCGCCGGACGAACGCGGCGGAGCGCTCAGCGGGCCTTCCAGACGGGGGTGCCGCCGCCGTCGGCCGCGCACTCGTACGGCCGGTACCCGTCGGTGCCGCGCGCTCCCTGCGCGGGGCAGGCGCGGCCGGGCTTGACCGTGCCGTCGGGCTGGGACCCGGCGTCCATGATCCAGCGCGCGGTGTCCTCACCGGCGCGCTTCACGCAGCGGGCCGTCCGGCCCGCCATCGTCCGGCCCACCTCGCCCTCGATCGGGCACTCGGCGCCCACCCGCACGTCCTGGCGCACCGGCGGGTTCACCGTCACCGTCCCCGCCGCCGCGGTGACGGTGACGGTGGGCTGGGCCGCCTTCTCCAGCGGACCGGTGAAGTTGGGACGGGGCGTCTGCGCGTTCGGGATCGTGGTCCCCTCGGTACAGCCCGCCAGCGCGAGGACCAGGCACAGCACCGCCCCCGTGGACTTGATCATCGCTCCCCCGAACGATCGCCCTCAGTGATCAACTATTAGCACTATGTCACTTCAGGGCGGTGGGGTCCAGAGTCTCCTGGGCGGCGAACTGGGTGCGGTAGAGCTCGGCGTACAGGCCCCCGCGGGCCAGCAGCTCCTCGTGGCGGCCCCGGTCGGCGATCCTGCCGCCCTCGACCACCAGGATCTGGTCGGCCTCCCGGATGGTGGACAGCCGGTGCGCGATCACCAGCGAGGTGCGCCCGGCCAGCGCGGTGCGCAGCGCCCGCTGGACGGCGGCCTCGGACTCGGAGTCCAGGTGCGCGGTCGCCTCGTCCAGCACCACCACGGCCGGCGCCTTGAGCAGCAGCCGGGCCAGCGCCATGCGCTGCTTCTCCCCGCCGGACAGCCGGTAGCCGCGGTCGCCGACCACGGTGTCCAGGCCCTCGGGCATGGCCTCCACCAGGGCGCGGATCTGGGCCCCCTCCAGCGCCGCCCACAGCTCCTCGTCGGTGGCGCCGGGGCGTGCGTACAGGAGGTTGCTGCGGATGCTGTCGTGGAAGAGGTGCGCGTCCTGGGTGACCACGCCGACCGTCTCGCCCAGCGAGGCCAGCGTGACGTCCCGCACGTCCCGCCCGCCGATGCGCACGGCGCCCTCGCTCACGTCGTACAGGCGCGAGACCAGGTGGGTCATGGTGCTCTTGCCCGCGCCCGAGGGGCCCACCAGCGCCACCATCTGCCCCGGCTCCACGGTGAAGTCGACGCCGTGCAGCACCTGCTTGGCCGGGGAGGTGTCGGTGCGGGCGATCGACTCCAGGGAGGCCAGCGAGACCTCCTCGGCGGCCGGGTAGCGGAAGACCACGTGGTCGAAGTCGATGCCGGGGGCGCCGTCCGCCTCCAGCGGGCGGGCGTCGGGCCGCTCGGCGACCATCGGCTTCAGGTCGAGCACCTCGAAGAGCCGGTCGAAGCTCACCAGCGCGGTCATCACGTCCACCTGCACGTTGGACAGCGCGGTGAGCGGCCCGTACATGCGGTTGAGCAGCGCCGCCAGCGCCACCAGGGTGCCGATCTGCAGGCCGCCGCCGACCGACAGCACGCCGCCGATCCCGTAGACCATGGCGGTGGCCAGCGAGGCGACCAGGGTCAGCGCGGTGAAGAAGACACGCCCGTACATGGACGAGACGATGCCGATGTCGCGCACCCGGCCGGCCCGCCGCGAGAAGCGCTCGGACTCCTCCTCGGGGCGCCCGTAGAGCTTGGCCAGCATCGCGCCGGAGACGTTGAAGCGCTCGGTCATCAGCGAGCCCATCTCGGCGTCCAGCACCATCTGCTCGCGGCTGACCTTCTGCAGCCGGCGCCCCACCAGCTTGGCCGGGATGATGAACACCGGCAGCAGGAGCAGCGCCACGAGGGTGACCAGCCACGACAGGTAGAACATCGCCAGCAGCACCAGCACGAGGCTGATCACGTTGGAGACCACCGACGACAGCGTCGTGGTGAGCGCCCGCTGGGCGCCGATCACGTCGCTGTTCAGGCGGGAGACCAGGGACCCGGTCTGGGCGCGCATGAAGAACGCGACGGGCATGCGCTGCACGTGGTCGAAGACCTGGCTGCGCAGGTCGTAGATCAGCCCTTCGCCGATCTTCGCCGAGTACCACCGCTGCACCAGCGAGAGCGCGGCGTCCACCACCGCCAGGCCGGCCAGCCCGAGCGCCAGGCCGATCACCAGCCCGTTGTTCTTGGGGATCACGCCCCGGTCGATGATCGCCTGGATGAGCAGGGGCCCCGCCACCACGCTCACCGCGGCCAGGGAGTTGAGCAGCAGGAAGAGCACGAGATCGCGCCTGTAGGGGCGGGCGTACCCCAGGATGCGGCGGAACGTGCCGGGCGGCAGCTTCACGTGCTTGACCGACGGGTCCCTGCGGAAGGACGCCATCATCGAGAAGCCGTTGTTGCCCGGCATGCTCATAAGGCCCGACTCCTTTGTCGCTCGGTAACGCTCCGCTCAGGGACAAGCGAGGAACATGACCGAATATTCCTCACTTTCCACGGGCGCCCAGCAGCCGGCCCGCCTGCGCCCGCCGCTCGGCCAGGCACTGCTCGTCCAGGGTGTTGCCCGGGGCCTGGACCAGGAGCTCCTTGGTGGCGCGGGCGGCGCCCGCGTCGACCTGCAGCAGCGCGGTGACCAGCTCCTCCACCGCCCCGTCCAGCTCGCCGGACTTCACGACCCGCTCCACCAGGCGCAGCTCGTACGCCTCGTCGGCGGGAACGACCCGGGCGGTCAGGCACAGCTCCAGCGCCCGGGGCAGCCCGACGATGTCCACCAGCGGCTTGGTGCCGGTCAGGTCGGGCACCAGGCCCAGGGCCGGCTCCTTCATGCAGAAGCGGGCGTCCTCGGCGGCGATGCGCATGTCGCAGGCCAGGGCCAGCTGGAAGGCGGCGCCGATGGCGTGGCCGTGCACCGCCGCGATGCTGGTGAAGCGCGGGTCGCGCAGCCAGCGGAAGCCCTCCTGGTAGACGCCGATGAGGTCGACGAGCTCCTCGGCGCCGATGCCGGCGGGCAGGGCCGAGCCCTCGCCGGGGATCCCCTCGGCGGTGAAGGCCCGCAGGTCCAGGCCGGCCGAGAAGGAGGGCCCGGCGCCCTTGAGCACCACGACGCGCACGCTCTCGGGCAGCTCCCCGCCCAGGTCGGCGAGGCCCTTCCACATCGCCGGCGACTGCGCGTTGCGCCGCTCGGGACGGTTCAGGGTGATGGTGGCCACCGTGTCCTCGTGGCCGAGTTCGAGCAGCAGGCCCGCCTTCGCCAGATCCGCCATGTCGCGCCCTCCTCCAGACCGCCGGTCCTCCTCCGGAACCGGTCGTACGGGCGCGGGGCCGACCTTGCGGCCCGCCGCCGCGACCGTGACCGAATATTACTCGGTAGTAGTCGAAGCGGCGGGCCCGGACGCGGGACGCGTACCGCCCGTCCTCCCCAGGGGCCGGGGCCCCTTTCGCCGGAAGGCCGCGGGTCAGGCCTTCTTGCCTCGGGTCGCCCCGCCGCGCCCGCGCAGGTTCACGCCGGACTCGGTGAGGATGCGGTGGATGAAGCCGTAGGAGCGGCCGGTGGCGGCAGCCAGGGCGCGGATGCTCTCGCCGGAGTCGTACCTCTTCTTGAGCTCCTGCGCCAGCCTGTCGCGCTCGGCACCGGTCACGCGGGTGCCCTTCTTCAGGGTCTCTGCCACGAGTACCTCCCGTAGTGGTGTGGTGACCGCTGCGTTATCTCCTGCCATGATCAGACATCTTCGCCGTCTCGGCTACCCACTACGCCAGAAAAGATCTGCTTCCTTGCTCAGAAGGTCAAGCCAGAGCCACCAGATCGGCAAATTCATCGCTCCAGATGTCTTCCACACCATCGGGTAGCAAAATCACACGTTCTGGCTGAAGCGCCTGTACCGCCCCCTCGTCGTGGGTGACCAGCACGATCGCCCCGGCGAAGGTGTTGATGGCCCCCAGGATCTCCTCGCGGCTGGCCGGATCGAGGTTGTTGGTGGGCTCGTCCAGCAGCAGCACGTTGGCCCGCGAGACCACCAAGGTGGCCAGCGCCAGCCGCGTCTTCTCGCCGCCGGAGAGCACGCCGGCGGGCTTCTCCACGTCGTCGCCCACGAACAGGAAGGAGCCCAGGACCTTGCGGGCCTCGACCTCCGGCAGGTCCGGCGCGGCGGACTTCATGTTCTCCAGCACCGTGCGGTCGTGGTCGAGGGTCTCGTGCTCCTGGGCGTAGTAGCCCAGGCGCAGGCCGTGGCCCGCGATCACCTCGCCCGTGTCGGCCTTCTCGACGCCGCCCAGCAGCCGCAGCAGTGTCGTCTTCCCCGCTCCGTTGAGTCCAAGCACGACCACCCGGCTGCCCCGGTCGATCGCGAGGTCGACATCTGTGAAGATCTCCAAAGATCCGTACGATTTAGACAAACCCTCCGCGAGCAGGGGGGTTTTGCCACAGGGCGCCGGTTCCGGGAACCGGAGTTTGGCAACCCGGTCGGCCTGGCGCTCGCCCTCCACGCCCGACATCAGGCGGTCGGCCCGCTTGAGCATCTGCTGGGCGGCCTTGGCCTTGGTCGCCTTGGCCCGCATCTTGTCGGCCTGGGCGGTCAGCTGGCTCGCCTGGCGCTGGGCGTTGGCGAACTCCCGCTTGCGGCGCTTCTCGTCGGTCTCGCGGGTGGCCAGGTACTTCTTCCAGCCCACGTTGTACATGTCGATCACGCAGCGGTTGGCGTCCAGGTGGAAGACCCGGTTGACCACGGCCTCCAGCAGGCCCACGTCGTGGCTGATGATCACCAGGCCGCCCTGGTGGCCCTTGAGGAAGTCGCGCAGCCAGACGATCGAGTCGGCGTCCAGGTGGTTGGTCGGCTCGTCCAGCAGCAGGTTGTCGGCGCCCGAGAAGAGGATGCGGGCCAGCTCCACCCGGCGGCGCTGGCCGCCGGACAGGGTGCTCAGCGGCTGGCCCAGCACCCGGTCGGGCAGGCCGAGGCTGGAGGCGATCGCGGCGGCCTCGGACTCGGCCGAGTAGCCGCCCAGCACGTGCAGCCGGTCCTCGGCCCTGCCGTAGCGCCGCACCGCCTTGTCGCGGGCCGCGCCCGTCTGGGTGGCCATGGCGTGCTCGGCGGCGCGCAGCTGGCGGAAGACCTCGTCCAGGCCGCGGGCGGCCAGGATGCGGTCGCGGGCCAGCACCTCCAGGTCGCCGCTGCGCGGGTCCTGGGGCAGGTAGCCCAGGGTGCCCGAGCGGGTCACCTCCCCGCCCGCGGGCAGGGTCTCGCCCGCCAGGACCCTGGTGAGGGTGGTCTTGCCCGCGCCGTTGCGGCCGACGAGGCCGACCCGGTCGCCGGCGTTGACGCGGAAGGTGGCTTTCTCGATGAGGAGCCGGGAACCGGCGCGCAGCTCGAGGTCATTGGCGATGATCACAGTGGTGGGTTCTCCCCCGGGGACACGGAAAGCTCCGCTCGACGCCCTTGGCGGAGGCACGGGAGCACCGGCCAGTCTACGGGCCGCGGCTTCCCGCTCGCGAACGGTTTCCCGCCGGGCTCAGCGGGACATGCCGCGGATCAGGTCCGAGACGCGCACGATGCCCAGGCAGCGGCCGATCTCGTCGGTCACCACGAGGTCGTCGTACACCCGCTCCTCCTCCCGGCCCGCCGCGCGCAGGGCCGCGATCGCCGGGACGCTGCGCGGCACCAGCCGCGGCTCATCGGCGAGCCGGGCGGCGGGCTTGCGCGCGTGCAGGGCGTGGCCGTACGCGCCGGAGAACGCCAGCAGGAACCGGGCGCGGTCCACGGTGTAGCGGGGGCGCTGGCGCGCGTCGACCAGCACGATGCTGGACGGGCTGCGCTCGGTGGAGAGCACCTCCAGCACCTGGGCGGCGCTGGCGTCGTCCGGCATGGTCACCGCGGGCAGGACGTACTCCGACACCCGGGGCCCCAGGTCGGCCGCCGCGTCCGGCCGCGGCGGCCCGCCGGGCGGGACGAGCGCCTTGACCGGCCGGCCGGGCCGCCAGTCCGGCGGGGTCAGCAGCGGCCCCTGGGCCAGCCGCACGCCCAGCGCGTGCAGGCGGGTGAGCTGCTCCTCGTCGCGCACTCCGGGGGCCAGCACGTGGGTGCCCAGGCTCCGGGCGACGGTGACGAGCGCCTCGACCAGGGACGCCCTGCGGCCGCCCGAGGCGGCGTGCCCGGCCAGGTCGGCGTCCAGGCTCACCAGGTAGGGGGTGCCCTCGACCAGGACGTCCAGCGGCGCGTGGGTGGTGCCCAGGCCGCCGAAGCCCACCAGGTAGCCGGCGTGGCGCAGGTCGGACACCCCCGCGCTCACCGGCCCGCGCAGCGCCGGGGCGAAGCCGCCGGTGATGCAGACGATCACCTCCTGCGGGCGCCTCCCGGCGTCGTGCAGGCCCTGGTGGAGCCGGTTGAGCACACTCCTGCCCAGGCCGACCGTCTCGGCGCGCACGGTGATCTTCAAGGGGAGGCGGGTGGCCTGGCCGGCCAGCGCCCTGGCCCCCTCCACCGCGCGGTGGACGTCCACGGCGGCGGGGTCGGCCGGGCCGTGCCCCTCGGGCGGCGGGCCCAACCGGGTCTCGACGGCGACGACGGAGCCCGAGCCGAGGTCGACCACGGGCTGAAAGAGCGCGTTCTCGGCGACTCCCACCGGAGGCCGGGTGTCAAGCACTGCCACGGGAGTCATGATGCCGCCCCAGACCCGGAAAAACCGGACAGCACAGGGCCGTTCATCAAGAATTCGCCGTCGTCACACGAACCCCGCGGGCGCGCCGGCCCCGGTGCTCACATGTCGCTGGTGACGAAGATCGACACCAGGTAGGTGAGCGCCGCCAGGCCGGCCAGCCAGGGCAGCGGGCCCAGCGGCTGCTCGCGCAGCGCCTGCACCACGATCGCGGCGACCAGCCCGGCCACCAGCACGTCCCCGGTCATCGCCGCCGAGCGCAGGTGGCTGCGCCCGTTGCGGCCCCGCCCGAACGCCTCGCTGATCACCAGCGCCGACTCGTCCCTGCGGTAGGCCAGCTGCAGCCCGTAGGCCACCAGCACCAGGCCGGCGACGACGCCGGCGGTCATCGCCTCCCGCGAGTACAGCAGCGCCGCGATCCCGACGCCCGCGAGCATCGCGAAACCCGGCACCAGCCACCCTTGACGTCCACGTCGTTCCGGAGCAAGCCACATGGTCCTCATCCTCCCCCAGATCCGCTCCCGATGCGGATCTTTCCCCTCCGACACGGCGCCGTGTCGGACGCCGGGGCGATGCGCCTCGTCCTGCGGGGTGAGGCCGAGCTCCGTCCACAGGCCGGTGCGACCAGGGCCGTCCAGTGGTTAGGGTGCTGAGCGTGGCGCAGTTTCGGATGAACGGTTCCCGCATGCTGGCGGTCGACCTGAGGGGCGAGACGATCCGCGCCCTCAACGGGTCGATGGTCGCCTACGAGGGCCAGATGCAGTTCAAACGCCAGGGCATGACCGGCGGCGAGGGGCTCATGGGCGCGGTGCGCCGGCGGGTCGCCGGCGAGTCGGTCACCCTGATGGAGATCACCGGCCAGGGCACCGTCTACCTGGCGCACGAGGCGACCGAGGTCAACCTGGTGCCGCTGCAGGGCGACACCCTGCTGGTGGAGTCCGAGAGCCTGCTGGCCCTGGACGGCCAGCTGCGCACCGGCGTGCAGTTCACCGGGCTGCGCGGCATGACCACCGGGCAGGGCCTGGCCACCACCAAGGTCGAGGGCCACGGCACCGTCGCGATCCTCTCCGACGGCCCGGCGATCGCCCTGGAGGTGGTGCAGGGCCAGCCGCTGAGCGTGGACCCGCAGGCCTACGTCGCCCACCGCGGGCAGCTCCAGCAGGACTTCGTCACCGACGTCAACTGGCGCACCATGCTGGGCCAGGGCTCGGGCGAGAGCTTCCAGCTCAGGTTCAGCGGACACGGTCTTGTCTACATCCAGCCCGCCGAGCGCGGCGAGGGCCTGGGGGCGGAGGTCTGATGCCCGGGTACAGCCCCGTCAACCACAAGATGCTCCAGGTGCCGGTCGGACCGGGCCAGGAGGTGTACAGCAAGCGCGGCGCGATGCTCGCCTACACCGGCGCGGTGCGCTTCGCCCCCACGACGACCGCGGGCGGCGGGATCGGCGGCGCGATCCGCACCACGATGGCCGGCGAGAGCACCCCGCTGATGCACGTCACCGGCCAGGGCAGCGTCATGCTCGGCCACCACGGCCTGCACGTCGAGGTCGTCGACCTGCAGGGCGACACCCTGTACGTCGAGGCCGAGCGGCTGCTGGTCTACGACGCCTCCCTGCAGAGCGGCACCATGTTCCTGGGCGAGCAGGGCGGCCTGTCCGGGGTCATCCGCGGCCAGATGACCGGCCAGGGCCTGTTCACCACCACGCTCACCGGGCACGGCTCGTGCGCGCTGCTCTCGCACGGCGGGGTGGTGCAGCTGCCCGTCCAGCCGGGCCGGGCGATCTACGTCGACCCGCAGGCCTACGTCGCCCACCGGGGGCAGATCCAGAACAAGCTGCACACCGCGCTGGGCCTGCGCGACCTCATCGGCCGCGGCTCCGGCGAGGGGTTCCAGCTGGAGCTGACCGGCCAGGGCGTGGTGTACGTCCAGGCCAGCGAGAGGAAGTTCTGAAGATGGGATACCCGCCGCAGCCCCCGTACGGCCAGCAGCCCGGCTACCCGCCGCCGGGCGGACACCCCCAGCAGGGCGGATATCCCCCGCAGCCGGGCTACCCCCAGCAGGGCGGCTACCCGCCCCAGCAGCCGGGCTACCCGCCGCAGGGCGGCTACCCGCCCCCGCCCCCGCCGGGCGCCCCCGGCGGGTACGGCGCGCCGCCGGCACCCACGCCGGTCGCCACGTTCAGCGCCGCGACGCTGCCGGACGACGACAACGTCAACCCGTACGCCTTCTCGGTGAACCTCAACGGTCAGTGGTTCATCCAGAAGGGCAAGATGATCGCCTACTACGGGCAGATCCAGTTCGAGGCGCTGTCGGCCGGGCCGCTGGACTCGCTGGTGGCCGGGCACTTCCACTCGCCGCTGTACGCCCACGACTGGGTGGTGGCCCAGGGCCAGGGCAAGCTGCTGCTGGGCGACCGGGGGTTCGACCTGAACTCCTTCGACCTGGAGGACGGAAACCTCACCATCCGGGCGAACAACCTCCTGGCGTTCGACCCCCGGCTGACGCTGAAGCAGTCGATCATCCCGGGCTTCCTCACGCTGCTGGGCACCGGCAAGTTCATCGCCTCCTCCAACGGCCCCGTGCACTTCGTGGAGCCGCCGCTGCGGGTCGACCCGCAGTCGCTGCTCGGCTGGGCCGACCTGCCCTCGCCCTGCCACCACTACGACCACTCCTACATGCGGGGCGTGCTGGGCATGGCCCGGGGGATGTTCGGCATCGGCGGCACCTCCGGCGAGGAGCACCAGTTCGAGTTCACCGGCCAGGGCACCGTGCTCATGCAGTCCTCCGAGCAGGTCAGGGACAACCCGGCCATGCTCCGGGAGCTGGAGGCCCAGGTGGGCATGCTCGGCGTGGGCGGCCTGCAGCGGCTCAACCAGGTGATCAGCCAGCGCCTCTCCGGCGAGCAGGGCGGCGGCCGCTCCTCCGGCAGGTCGGGCCTGATGGATCTGCTGGACTGATCCCGCGCCAGCCGATTTTTCCGGAACAGCACCGGAAAGTTGACGTTTCGGCGGTCCTTCCCGAGCATCGGACTGTGCATCCGTGACTCGGGAAGGAACCCGCCATGCGCACCCGCCCGGCCCACGACGTCATCGCCCTGCTCGCCCGGTGCGCGGTGGGCGTCGTCTTCCTCGTGCACGGCTGGCAGAAGGTGGAGGCGGGCGTCAACGCCACCGCCGCGTCCTTCGACGCCATGGGCGTGCCCCTGGCCAAGGCGGCCGCCGTCTACGCCACCTTCGCGGAGCTGCTGGGCGGCGCCGCCCTCATCGCCGGTCTCGGCCTCCCCCTCATCGGCGCCCTGCTCTTCCTGGACATGGCCGGCGCCTTCGCCTTCGTCCACTACGGCGGGAACCTGACCGGCCCCCAGGGCTCGGAGCTGGTGCTCGTCCTGGCCGCCGCCGCCCTGCTCTTCGCCGCGGGCGCGGGCGGCCGCCTCACCGTCGACCACGCCCTCTCCCCCCACCGGAGCCGCACCGCCGAGATCGCCGAGGACTTCCCCCTCCCGCCCGACACCGACGCGACACCCGGCGCCGCCGCCCGGCCCGAGCCCGCCGCCATCCCGGCCGCCTCCCCCACCGCGGACCCCGCCACCGCGCCGGCCGCCGCGGGCTCCCCCGCCGCACCGGCCGCTTCTCCCGCCAAGGCCCCCGCCGCCGGCTCCTCCGGCGGCGACACCGTCCCCGAGATCCCGCTCCCCGCGCCCGGCGACGTCCTCGTCGCGGGCCCCGCCTCCGACGAGGACCCGGCCCCCAGAAGCCGGAGCCGGCGCAAGAAGACGACCTGACGCCCGGACGGCCTCCAGAGGACGATCCGACACCTGGACCGCCATCCGGGGACGTCCCGCCGCCCGGACCGCCTCAGGAGGGCGCTGACGCCCCGCTCCGCGCCGGGAGAGGTGCCCGGCGGCCTGGACACCGCCTCAGGACGCCCCAACGACCTCGGAAGGACGTGCCCGCCGTCCGGACGGCCTCCGGCCTCAGGAGAAGGAGGCGTAGTAGGAGGCCGCCATGTCCTCGGCCGCGTGGCCCGCGGCCGCGGCCTTGCGGAAGCGCTCGGCGCCCGCGGCGACGAGGGGGAGGCTGATGCCCGCCTCCTCGGCGGCGGCCAGGATGAGCTCGGTGTCCTTCTCGGCGGTCCTGACCGCGAAGCTGGGGGTGAAGTCGCGCGAGCGGATCGCCGCGGCCTTCAGGTGCAGGTAGCCGGCGTCCAGGCCGCCGCCCGAGACGGCGTCCAGGAAGTCGTCGGGATCGACGTCGAGCGCCTCGGCCAGCGAGATGGTCTCGGCCACGCCGTGGTTGAGCACGAGCACCCAGTTGTTGATCACGAGTTTGAGGCGGGTCGCGCGGCCCGGCTCGGTGCCGACCCAGAGCGCCTTGCGGCCGATCGCCCGGAAGACCGGGTCCAGCGGGGCGCGGGCCTGCTCCGGCCCGGCGGCCAGGACGACGAGCTCGCCCTTCTCGGCGGGCTGCCTGGTGCCCAGGACGGGGGCGTCCACGTAGACGATGCCGTTCTCCCGGGCGAAGTCCGCCAGGACGGGGGCGTCGTCGAGCGCGGCCGTGGACGACTGCATCCACAGCGTGCCGGACCGCAGCTCCGGCGCGGCCTCCCGCATGACCGCGAGCGCCGTCTTCCCGTCGAACAGCGCGGTCTGCACCACCTCGGCGCCCGCGACCGCCCCGCCCGGCGTGTCCATGACCACGGCGCCGTCCTCGGCCAGCGGCGCCGCCTTGTCCCGCGTCCTGTTCCACACCCGCACCCGGTGCCCCGCGCGCACCAGGTTGCGCGCCATGGCCCCGCCCATGATCCCGGTGCCCAGTACCGCCACTTCCATGGCCGCCACCCCCCTTTCCCGGACCCTTCCCTAGATCACGTCAGATGACACGAAAGGCCCGAGCCGTTACGCTGGGGAGAGAAGTGCCCTTCCGGGATGCCCTCCAGGCGCCCCCGCGGGGATAGGTGTGCCGGGAAGTCTGGTCGGCGATGCCATCGGCTATGGCCGTATCGACCACCAGAGACCGGGTTCTTCCATGCGCCTTCCCTTCCTCAAGTCCGCCCGAACGCCCATCGATGACGAGGGCGACGGCCGCCGGAGAGGCGACCTGGGCGAGTTCCTGCGCGAGGAGACCACCGGCGGGCGCCTGCTGCTCGCCGCGACCCTCGTGGCACTGCTGTGGGCCAACCTCGCGCCCGGGACCTACGAGCGGCTCTGGGGCCTGGAGTTCGGCCCCCACTGGGCGCACCTGCACCTGTCGCTCTCCCACTGGGTGGCGGACGGGCTGCTGGCCGTCTTCTTCTTCGTCGCGGGCATGGAGGTCAAGCGCGAGCTGACCGTGGGCGAGCTGGCCGGCTGGAAGGCCGCCGCGCTCCCATTGCTGGCGGCCGCCGGCGGCATGCTGATGCCCGCGCTGATCTCCCTGGGCGTCTCCCGCGGCGCGACCGCCGAGGGCGGGGCCTGGGCCATCCCGGTGGCCACCGACATCGCCTTCGCCCTGGGCGTGCTGGCGCTGGCGGGCTCGGCGCTGCCCAGCGGGGTGCGCGTCCTGCTGCTGTCCATGGCCGTGATCGACGACCTGGGCGCCATCGCGCTCATCGCCGTCCTGTTCACCAAGGGTTTCGGCCTGCTGTGGTTCCTGGCCGGGATCGCCCTGTGCGGCCTCTACTGGCTGGCCCACCGCCGCCGGTGGACGCCTCCGGCACTGATGATCCCGCTGGCGCTGGCGGCCTGGGTCTGCATCCACGCCAGCGGCGTGCACGCCACCGTCACCGGCATCCTGCTGGGCCTGCTCACCCCGGTGGTCGCCCGCGCGGGCGAGGAGGAGTCGGCCGCCGAGCGGCTGGAGCACCGGCTGCACCCGCTCTCGGCGGGGTTCATCGTGCCGCTGTTCGCCTTGGCGGCCGCCGGGATCGGCCTGGGCTCGCTCGGCGACACCGTCCGCGACCCGATCGCCCAGGGCGTCTTCTTCGGGCTGCTGGTCGGCAAGGTGGTGGGCGTGTTCGGCGGCGCCTGGCTGGCCGTGCGGCTGCGGCTGGGCGAGCTGCCCGGCGGGATCGGCTGGGCCGACGTGCTGCCGGTGGCGGTCCTGGCCGGCATCGGGTACACCGTCTCCCTGCTGGTCTCCCAGCTGACGAACGACGATCCGGACGCCGTGGCCCGCTCCTCCACCGCGGTGCTGGCCGCCTCGTTCCTGGCCTCCCTGCTGGCCCTGGTCCTGCTGCGGATCCGGACCCGCGCCCATCACGAGGGCTCTTCCTCCTGATCCGGAACGTCGGTGATTGTTGATACCTTCGTCGCCGACAGTTCGAAGGGGGAGACCGTGACACCGGTACTGGCCAGGGCCGACGGGCCGGTCTGACGATGCCGGTCCTCAGACATCCGGCGCAGATCATCGTCGGCGGGTTCGCGATCGCGATCCTCATCGGGACGCTCCTGCTCATGCTGCCGGTCGCGACCACCGACGAGGCCGCGGCCACCCCGCTGACCGCGCTGTTCACCGCGACCTCGGCGATCTGCGTGACCGGTCTGGTCGTGGTGGACACCGAGACCCACTGGTCCACGTTCGGCGAGATCGTGCTCATGGCGCTGTTCCAGGTGGGCGGGCTCGGCATCATGACGCTGGCCACCCTGTTCGCGCTGCTGGTCTCCGGCCGGGTGGGGCTGCGCGCCCGGCTGCTCGCCCAGGCCGAGACCAAGACGTTGTCGGCCTCGGACGTGCGGCGCGTGGTGCGCAATGTGGTGATCTTCAGCCTGGTGTCGGAGGTGCTGCTCACCTCGGTCCTGACGCTGCGCTTCCTGCTGGGCTACGGCGAGGGCTTCGGCCGCGCCTTCTACCTGGGCGCCTTCCACGCGGTCTCGGCGTTCAACAACGCCGGGTTCGCCCTGTGGCCCGACAGCCTCGTGCGGTTCGCCTCCGACCCCTGGATCTGCCTGCCGATCGCGCTCGCCGTGGTGATCGGCGGCCTGGGCTTCCCCGTGGTGTTCGAGCTGGCGCGCTCCTGGCGGCGGCCGAGCCGCTGGTCGGTGCTGACCAGGATCACCCTGGGCGTGACGGTCACGCTGCTGGCGCTGGGCACCGCCACCTTCACCGTCTTCGAGTGGGGCAACCCCGGTACCTTCGGCGCCCTGCCCGAGTCCCGGCGGGTGATGGCCGGCTTCTTCACCGCGGTCATGCCGCGCTCGGGCGGGTTCAACCTCATCGACCTCAACGAGATGCGCTCGGAGAGCTGGCTGGTCACCGACATCCTCATGTTCATCGGCGGCGGCAGCGCCGGCACCGCCGGCGGGATCAAGGTCACCACCTTCGGGCTGCTGGCCTTCGTCATCTGGGCCGAGCTGCGCGGCGAGGACCAGGTCAACGTCGGCCACCGCAGGGTGCCCGGCTCGGTGCAGCGCCAGGCCCTGACGATCGCGCTGCTGGGCGTCGGGCTGGTGGCCGCGGGCACCTTCCTGCTGCTGACGATCTCCCAGCTGACCCTGGAGCGGGCGGCCTTCGAGGTGATCTCGGCGTTCGGCACCGTCGGGCTGTCCCTGGGCGCCACCACCACGATCCCCACCTCGGGGCAGGCCATGCTCGTGGCGCTGATGTTCATCGGCAGGGTGGGGCCCGTCATGCTCTTTTCCGCGCTGGCCATGCGGGAACGTACCCGTCATTACGAACTACCCGAGGAGCGACCGATCGTTGGCTGACAGAGACAACCTCCCCGTCGTGGTCATCGGCCTCGGCCGGTTCGGCAGCTCGCTGGCGCTGGAGCTGACCCGGCTGGGCACCGAGGTGCTGGCGATCGACCACCGGCCCAAGATCGTGCAGTCGCTGGCGGGCGAGATCACCCAGATCGTCACCGCCGACGCCACCGACCTGCAGGCCCTCCACCAGCTGGGCATCCCCGACTTCCAGCGCGCCATCGTGGCCATCGGCAGCGACATCGAGGCCAGCATCCTCACCACCTCCCTGCTGGTGGAGGTGGGCGTGGAGAACATCTGGGCCAAGGCCATCAGCCGCCAGCACGGCCGCATCCTGGAGCGCATCGGCGCCACCCACGTGGTCCTGCCCGAGCACGACATGGGCGAGCGCGTCGCCCACCTGGTCAGCGGCCGGATGCTCGACTACGTGCAGATCGACCCGGACTTCGTCCTGGTCAAGACCCACCCGCCCCGCGAGCTCGTCGGCGTCCCCCTCGCCGAGACCCGCCTGCGCCGCAAGTACGGCGTCACCATCGTCTGCGTCAAGAGCAAGGGCGAGGACTACACCTACGCCACCCCCGACACCGTCCTGCAGTACGGCGACATCATCCTCGTCGTGGGCCCCACCTCCAAGGTCGAGCGCTTCACCGCCCTGTGAGACGGCGGAACCCCGGCCCTTCGCGAGGAAGGACCGGGGTCCGGTGGCGCGGATCCGTCAGACGTTGAAGCCGAGGGCGCGCAGCTGCTCGCGGCCGTCTTCGGTGATCTTGTCGGGGCCCCACGGCGGCAGCCACACCCAGTTGATCTTGAGCTCGTCGACGAGGTCGGCGGTGGCGCTCTGCGCCTGGTCCTCGATGACGTCGGTGAGCGGGCAGGCGGCGCTGGTGAGCGTCATGTCGACGGTCAGCAGCCGGTGGCCGTCCTGCTCGGCGAGGTTGACGCCGTAGACCAGGCCGAGGTCGACGACGTTGATGCCCAGCTCGGGGTCGACGACGTCGCGCAGGGCCTCGAGGATCTGCTCCTCCTCGTCGGAGCCGCCGGTCAGGGCGTCCAGGACCGCCTCCTCCGACGCCGCGTCAGCGGCCGAAGCGGCGGCGGTCTCCGCCTTGATCTCGCTCATGGTGTCCTCTCCAGGGTCTGGGCGGTCGCGTCCTTCCAGGCCATCCAGCCGAGCAGGGCGCACTTGACGCGGGCGGGGTACTTGGAGACGCCGGCGAAGGCGACCGCGTCCTCCAGGACGTCCTCGTCGGGCTCCAGCTCGCCCCGCGACTGCATGAGCGCCAGGAACTCCTCGCTCAGGCGCATCGCGTCCTTGACGGTGCGGCCGATGATCAGCTCGGTCATGACCGAGACGCTGGCCTGGCTGATCGAGCAGCCCTGCCCCTCGTAGGAGACGTCCGCGATCAGGGAGTCCTCGCCGCCGGCGCCCTCGCCGTCCAGGTGCACCCGCAGGGTGACCTCGTCGCCGCAGGTCGGGTTCACATGGTGCACCTCGGCCTCGTACGGCTCCCGCAGCCCGCGATGCTGCGGGTTGCGGTAGTGGTCCAGGATGATCTCCTGGTACATCGATTCCAGCTGCACTGTCTCAGACCGTCCCGAAGAACTTCTGCGCCTTGCGGATGCCCTCGACGAGGGCGTCCACCTCACTCAGGGTGTTGTACACGTAGAACGACGCACGGGTGGTCGCGGGTATTCCGTACCGGCGGCACAGCGGCCACGCGCAGTGGTGGCCGACCCGCACCGCGATGCCCTGGTCGTCCAGGACCTGGCCCACGTCGTGCGGGTGGATGTCCGCCACGACGAAGGCGACCGTGGCGCCGCGGGCCGCGGTGTCGGCCGGGCCGATGAGCCGCACCCCCGGCAGCGAGCCGACCTGCTCCAGGGCGTAGGCGGCCAGGGCGTGCTCGTGCTCGACCACCTTGTCCATGCCCAGCGCGCTCAGGTAGTCGCAGGCGGCGGCCAGGCCGACCGCCTGGGCCGTCACCGGCACCCCCGCCTCGAACCGCTGCGGCGGCGGCGCGTACGTGGAGTGCTCGAGCTGCACGATCTCGATCATCGAGCCGCCGGTGATGAACGGCGGCATCGACTCCAGCAGCTCGCGGCGGCCCCACAGGACGCCGATGCCCAGCGGGCCCAGCATCTTGTGGCCGGAGAAGACCAGGAAGTCCGCGCCCAGCTCGGCCACGTCCACCGGCAGGTGCGGGACCGACTGCGCCCCGTCCACCAGGACGAAGGCGCCGAACCGGTGCGCCCGCTCGGCGATCTCCTTGACCGGGTTGACCGTGCCCAGCACGTTGGACTGCTGGGTGAGCGCCACCAGTTTGGTGCGCTCGCCGATCAGCTCCTCGATGTTCGACAGGTCGAGCCTGCCGTCATCGCTCAGCCCGAACCAGCGCAGCTTCGCGCCGGTGCGCCGGCACAGCTCCTGCCACGGCACGAGGTTGGCGTGGTGCTCCATCTCGGTGACCACGATCTCGTCGCCGGGGCCCACCCGGAAGCGCTCGGCCTCCGGCCCGAAGGTCGCGGCGTTGCTCAGCGAGTAGGCCACCAGGTTGATCGCCTCGGTCGCGTTCTTGGTGAACACGACCTCGCCGGCCGGGGCGCCGATGAAGTGCCCGATGGTGGCGCGGGCCGCCTCGAAGGCGTCCGTGGCCTCCTCGGCCAGCAGGTGCGCGCCACGGTGGACGGCGGCGTTGTGCCGCTCGTAGAAGGCGCGCTCGGCGTCCAAGACCTGGCGCGGCTTCTGCGAGGTCGCGCCGGAGTCCAGGTACACCAGCGGGTGACCGTTCCGGACCGTGCGGTCCAGGATCGGGAAGTCCTTCCTGATCTCCTCCGACAGCAGGGCCATGGCTCAGACGCCCGCCTTCGTGTACTTCTCGTAGCCCTCGGCCTCGAGCTCGTCGGCCAGCTCGGGGCCGCCCGCCGCGACGATGTGGCCGTCGGCGAAGACGTGCACGAAGTCCGGCTTCACGTACCGCAGGATGCGGGTGTAGTGGGTGATGAGCAGGACGCCGGTCTCGCCGGCGGCGCTGAAGCGGTTGACGCCCTCGGAGACGACCTTGAGCGCGTCGACGTCGAGGCCGGAGTCGGTCTCGTCCAGCACCGCGATCTTCGGCTTGAGCATCTCCAGCTGGAGGATCTCGTGGCGCTTCTTCTCACCGCCGGAGAAGCCCTCGTTGACGCTGCGCTGCGCGAACGCCGGGTCCATCTGCAGCTCGGCCATGCGCTCCTTGAGCTCCTTGGAGAACAGCCGGAGCTTGGGCGCCTCGCCCCGCACCGCGGTGACGGCGGTGCGCATGAAGTTGGACACCGAGACCCCGGGGACCTCCACCGGGTACTGCATCGCCAGGAACAGCCCGGCGCGCGCCCGCTCGTCCACCTCCATCGCCAGGACGTCCTCGCCGTCCAGGGTGACGGAGCCGGACGTCACGGTGTACTTCGGGTGGCCCGCGATGGCGTAGGCCAGAGTGGACTTGCCGGACCCGTTCGGGCCCATGATGGCGTGCGTCTCCCCCGCCTTCACCGTCAGGTTGACGCCCTTGAGGATCTCCTTGTCGGCGACCGTCACGTGCAGGTCGCGGATCTCCAGCGTGGCCATGTCAGGACTCCCCATATTCGGACGGCTCGTCGAGGTTCACATAGACCCCGCCGTCCTCGATCTTCACTCGGTAGGTGGGCACCGCCTGCGTCGCGGGCGGGCCGGTGGGCTTGCCGGTGCGCAGGTCGAAGCAGGACCCGTGCAGCCAGCACTCCAGTGTGCCGTTGTAGACCTCGCCCTCGGACAGGGCGACGGCGGCGTGCGAGCACAGGTCGTTCATCGCGTAGACCTCGCCGCCGGACCTCACCACCACGACGGGCGTGCCGTCGATGTCGGCGGCCAGCGGCGCCTCGTCGGGCAGCTCGGCCAGCGGGCAGACCTTCACGAAGCTCATTTGGCGAGCTCCACGTCGATCGCCGCCTCCACCCGCTCACGCACCTCTTCGACCTCGATCTGCTGCACCAGCTGGCCCAGGAAGCCGCGCACGACCATGCGCTTGGCCTCGGCGGCCGGGATGCCGCGGGCCTGGAGGTAGAACAGCTGCTGGTCGTCCAGGCGGCCCGACGCCGAGGCGTGGCCCGCGCCGGCGACCTCGCCGGTGAGGATCTCCAGGTTCGGCACGGAGTCCACCCGGGTGCCGTCGGTCAGCACCAGGTTGCGGTTGAGCTCGTAGGTGTCGGTGCCCTCGGCCTCGGCGCGGATGACGACGTCGCCGATCCACACGGCGTGCGCGTCCTCGCCCTGCAGCGCGCCCCGGTAGTCCACCCGGGAGCGGCAGTCGGGCACCGAGTGGTCGGCCAGCAGGCGGTGCTCCAGGTGCTGCCCGGCGTCCACGAAGTACACGCCGTACAGCTCGGCGTCGCCGCCCTGCCCGTGGTAGGAGACCGACGGGCGGATGCGCACCAGGTCGCCGCCGAGGGTGACGTTGAAGCCCTTGAAGCTCGCGTCCTTGGCCAGGTGGGCGTGCTGGTGGGAGACGTGCACCGCGTCGGCGCGCCACTCCTGCAGCGAGAGCACCTTCAGCGAGGCCTGCTCGCCGACGATGAACTCCACGTTGTCGGCGTAGACGGCCGATCCGGTGTGGTCCAGGACCACGGTGGCCGAGCCGAACGCCTCGACGATCACCGTGAGATGGCCGTAGGCGGCCTGCTCGGCGCCCTCGCCGCGCAGGCGCACGGTGATCGGCCGCTCCACGGACGCCTCCCGCGGCACGGTGATCACCGTGGCGGTGGTGAAGGAGCTGTAGGCCTGCGCGGAGATCCGGTCGGTCGGGGTGTAGCCGGAGCCGACCCGCGGGTCGTCCCGCCCGACGGACTCCACGCGCACCCCGGGGTCGGCGTTGACCTCGACGACGACCTTGCCGTCGCCGGCGGCGGTGCCGTCGTGCAGGCCGCGCAGGCGGCTCAGCGGCGTGAACCGCCACTCCTCCTCGCGGCCGGTCGGCACCGCGAAGTCCGCGACATCGTAGGACGCCTTCTCCGACAGGGTGGAGACAGGCTTGACATCCAGGCCCATCAGCCGACGGCCCCTTCCATCTGCAGTTCGATGAGCCGGTTGAGCTCGAGTGCGTATTCCATCGGCAGCTCCCGCGCGATCGGCTCCACGAACCCGCGGACGATCATCGCCATGGCCTCGTCCTCGGTCATGCCGCGGCTCATGAGGTAGAAGAGCTGGTTCTCCGAGACCTTGGAGACGGTGGCCTCGTGGCCCATCTCCACGTCGTCCTCGCGGACGTCGACGTAGGGGTAGGTGTCGGAGCGGGAGATCTGGTCGACCAGCAGCGCGTCGCACTTGACCGTGGACTTGCTGTGCTCGGCGCCCTCCTGGACCTGGACCAGCCCGCGGTAGGAGGTGCGGCCTCCGCCGCGCGCCACCGACTTGGAGATGATCGAGGAGGAGGTGTGCGGGGCGCAGTGCACCATCTTGGCGCCCGCGTCCTGGTGCTGGCCCTCGCCGGCGAAGGCGATGGACAGGGTCTCGCCCTTGGCGTGCGGCCCCATCAGGTAGATCGCCGGGTACTTCATGGTGACCTTGGAGCCGATGTTGCCGTCGACCCACTCCATGGTGGCGCCCTCGTAGGCCACGGCCCGCTTGGTCACCAGGTTGTAGACGTTGTTCGACCAGTTCTGGATCGTGGTGTAGCGGCAGCGGCCGCCCTTCTTCACGATGATCTCGACCACGGCCGAGTGCAGCGAGTCGGACTTGTAGATCGGCGCGGTACAGCCCTCGACGTAGTGGACGTAGGCGTCCTCGTCGACGATGATCAGGGTCCGCTCGAACTGGCCCATGTTCTCGGTGTTGATCCGGAAGTACGCCTGGAGCGGGATCTCCACGTGCACGCCCTTGGGGACGTAGATGAAGGACCCGCCGGACCACACCGCGGTGTTCAGCGCGGCGAACTTGTTGTCGCCGACCGGGATCACCGAGCCGAAGTACTCCTGGAACAGCTCCGGGTGCTCGCGCAGCCCGGTGTCGGTGTCCAGGAAGACGACGCCCTTCTCCTCGAGGTCCTCACGGATCTTGTGGTAGACGACCTCGGACTCGTACTGGGCCGCGACACCCGCGATCAGCCGCTGCTTCTCCGCCTCGGGGATGCCCAGCTTGTCGTAGGTGTTCTTGATGTCCTCGGGAAGGTCCTCCCAGGACTCCGCCTGCTTCTCGGTGGAGCGGACGAAGTACTTGATGTTGTCGAAGTCGATCTCCGACAGGTCCGACCCCCACGTGGGCATGGGCTTCTTGCCGAAGAGCCGCAGTCCCCTCAGGCGGAGGTCGAGCATCCACTCGGGCTCGTTCTTCTTCGCCGAGATGTCGCGGACGACGTCTTCGGAGAGGCCGCGTTTGGCCGCGGCTCCCGCCGCGTCCGAGTCGGCCCAGCCGTACTTGTAATTGCCCAGACCCTCGAGCTCGGGGTTGGCTGCCGTAGTCATAGGGAGATCCCTCCGGACTCCTCGTCAATTGCCTTGACCGGTGAAACGTGGGTGGTGCAGACGCCGTCGCCATGGGCGATGGTCGCCAGCCGCTGCACCGGGGTGTCGAGCATCCGCGCGAAGGCCTCGGTCTCGGCCTCGCACAGCTGGGGGAACCGCGCGGCCACGTGCGCGACCGGGCAGTGGTGCTGGCACAGCTGGATGCCGCCCAGGAGACCGGGGCCCTTGCCGGCCGAGGCCGCGTACCCGTCCGCCGACAACGCCTCGACCAGCGCGTGGACCCGCTCCCGTGGGGGCAGGGCGCGCAGCCGCGGGGCGTAGCGGGCCTCGAGGTCGGCGAGCTGGCGCCGCGCGAACTCCGACACCGCGTGCTCTCCGACCGTCTCGGCCAGGAAGCTCAGCGCGCTCGCGGCCAGGTCGTCGTAGGCGTGGACGAACGCGGTGCGGCCCTGGTCGGTGATCGCGAAGAGCTTGGCGGGGCGGCCCCGCCCCCGGGACGCCGTCGGGCGGGCCCGGCGGGTCTCGATCATGCCCTCTTCGAGCAGCGCGTCGAGGTGCCTGCGCACCGCCGCCGGGGTGAGCCCGAGCCGTTCGCCCAGTGCGGACGCCGTCACCGGCCCGTGTTCGAGGATGAGCCGCGCCACGCGGGCGCGGGTGTCACGCTCGGCCCGGGGCACGCCGGAACCGGCCGCGGCGTCGGCCGCGCGGCCTGCCGCTCCGGGAGGCGATGACTCGGGCATGTTTTTCACAACATCAGTGTGCCGTAATTCCTTCCGCCGACACAAACAGAGATGCGTAATCCGCCTCACGCAGGCAAGCCTTACCTAACGTCGGCCTTGCCCCGCCGGGGGACGACCATGACGGGGCAGGGCGCGGATCGGACGATCTTCAGCGACATGTCGCCCATGAAGACGCGGCGCAGCGGGCCGGCCTCGCTGGAGGAGCAGACCAGCAGCTCGCCCTGGGTCCAGTCGGCCCCGCTCACCGCGTGGGCGGCGTCCCAGCCGGTGGCCACCGCGGTCAGGACGTCGCGCCCCCGCAGCGAGCCGCGCACCGTCTCCCGAACGGCGTTCGCGGCGTCGGCGAGATCGCTCTCCAGCGCCTCGACGAGCCGGTGCAGCTGCTCCTCGGCCAGGGCCGCCGCCCTCCCCCCGGCCGAGGGGCCCACCGCAAACGTCAGCAGCCGCAGCGGGACGCCGTGCCGGACCGCGATGGCCGCGGCCGCCTCCACCGCGGCCATCGCCCCGGGACGGCGCACGTAGGCGGCCGTCACCCGGTCGAAGCCCGTGCGGTCCCGGTCGGCGTAGCCCTTGGGCGCGATGAGGACCGGCAGGTGCGAGCCGTGCAGCAGCTGGTCGGCGGTGCTGCCCAGGGAGATGCCGGTGCGGGACCCGCCGGGGGCCGAGCCGATGACGATCACCGCGGTCTCGACGCCGGCGGCCAGCGCCGCCAGGCCCTTGCCGCTGCCCCGGTCCTCCACCGGCGGCAGCGCCCCGGCCGTCACGCCCCGCGCCGCCGCCAGCTCCACGCCCTCCTCCAGCGCCCGCAGGGCGCGGTCCTGCAGGTAGCTCTCCCATTCGGCGTCCACCGAGCCCGGGCCCCGGGCCGGCCAGGCGGGCGGGCGCACGTGCCCCACCAGGAGCCCGCCGCCCCCCGCCGCGGCGCTCACCCCCAGGGCGACGGCGTCCGCGCCGCGGCGGTCGGCCACGTATCCGACGAGGATCTTCTCACCGGGCATCGGAGACCTCCTCCGGCCGCCGCAGCCGCGAGTGCCTCCGGCTGTAGGCGAAGTAGAACACCAGGCCCACCGCGATCCACAGGCCGAACACCATCCAGGTGACCGGCCGCAGCCCGCGCATCACGTAGAGGCAGAAGAAGACGCCGAGGACCGGGGTGAGCGGATACAGCGGGGCCCGGAAGGAGCGCGGCAGGTCGGGCCGGGTGCGGCGCAGCACGATCACGCCCGCGTTGACCAGCGCGAAGGCGAAGAGGGTGCCGATACTGGTGGCGTCGGTGAGGTGGTCCAGCGGGACGAGCGCGGCCAGCACCGACACGAACACCCCGACCATGATCGTGTTGGCCGCCGGGACGGAGTACCTGGGGTCGACCCTCTCGAAGATCCGCGGGATCAGGCCGTCCCGGGACATCGCGAACAGGATGCGGGTCTGCCCGTACAGGACGGTCAGCACCACGCTGGTGATCGCCACGACCGCGCCCGCCGACAGCAGCAGCGACGGCCAGGTCGCGCCCGTGACGTCGGCCAGGATCGCCGAGAGCGACGCCTCGGTGTCGCCGGTGAGCTCCTGCCAGGGCATCGCCCCCACCGAGGCCAGCGCCACCAGCGCGTACATCGCGGTGACGATCGCCAGGGACAGCACGATCGCCAGCGGCAGGTCGCGGCGCGGGTTCTTGGCCTCCTCGCCCGCGGTGGAGGCGGCGTCGAAGCCGATGTAGGAGAAGAACACCTGGGCGCCCGCCGCGCTCACCCCCGCCATGCCCAGCGGCAGGAACGGCTCCAGGTTGCCCGACTCGAACCCGGTGAAGGCGACCGCGCAGAAGAAGAGCAGCAGGGCGATCTTGAAGAAGACCATGAAGGTGTTGACCCTGGCGCTCTCGGAGGCGCCGCGCAGCAGCACCAGTGTCATCGCCGCCACCACCAGCACCGCCGCCAGGTTGAGCACCCCGCCCTTGTCCGGCGCCTGCGACCAGGCGTGCGGGATGGTGAACCCGAACGCCTTGGCCAGGAAGTCGTTGAGGTACTGCGCCCAGCCGACCGCCACCGCCGAGACCGACACCCCGTACTCCAGCAGCAGGCACCAGCCGCACACCCAGGCCACCAGCTCGCCCATCGTGGCGTAGGTGTAGGAGTAGCTCGAACCCGAGACGGGGATCGTCCCGGCCAGCTCGGCGTAGGACAGGGCCGAGAACAGCGCGGTCACCGCCGACAGCAGGAACGCCAGCACCACCGCCGGGCCCGCCAGCGGGGTGGCCTCCCCCATCACCACGAAGATCCCGGTGCCCAGGGTGGCGCCGACGCTGAAGAAGGTCAGCTGGACCAGGCCCATGGAGCGGCGCAGGCGGCCGCCCTCGCCCCCGCCGCCCTCGCCGACGATCAGGTCGACCGGCTTGGTGCGCCACAGGCTGTGCCAGAAGGTCGTTGCCATGCGGGTCCCCCCGAAACCGCAGGCGCAGCGGGGCTACCCGTCGCGTTCCATCGGACAGGACATGCAGCGGGGCCCGCCCCTGCCGCGGCCCAGCTCGCTGCCGCGGATGGTGAGCACCTCGATGCCCTTCTTGCGCAGGAAGTTGTTGGTCGTGGTGTTGCGCTCGTAGGCCACGACCACGCCCGGCTCCAGCGTGAGGACGTTGCAGCCGTCGTCCCACTGCTCGCGCTCGGCCGACAGGACGTCCTGGGTGGCGGTGTAGACCTCGATCTCGTCGATGCCGATCGCCCGGCCGATGGCCTTGTGCATGTCCTCGGGCGGGTGGTCGGTGACCTTCAGCTCCCGCTCGTTGTCGCCGGGCTCCACGGTGTAGGAGGCGAGCATCCCCATGCCCGCGTACTTGGTGAAGACGCCGGGGGCGATGTTGGTCATGACGGTGTCCAGGTGCATGAACACCCGTGCCTTCGGCATGTCCAGCGCGACGATCTTCCGCGCGGCCCCGGCCTGGAAGAGGCGCCGCGCCAGCATCTCCACCGCCTGGGGCTGGGTGCGCTCGCTCATGCCCACCAGGACCGCGCCGTCGCCGAGCACCAGGATGTCGCCGCCCTCGATGGTGGCCGGGGCCATGGGGCTGCCGTGGTTCCAGACGTGGAAGCCGCCGTCTTCGGGACGGTCGTAGCCGCCGGCGAACAGGGGGTGCCAGCGGTAGATCGCCTCCATGATCACCGTCTCGCGGGTCCGGGCCTTGCGCCGCATCACGTTGATGGACAGGCCGTCGTAGATCCAGCAGGAGGTGTCGCGGGTGAACAGGAGGTTGGGCAGCGGGGGCAGGACGAACCCGTCGGGGTCCATGGAGTGGAAGGCGATCGACTTGGGCTCGGCGATGCGCAGCAGCAGCTCGCGCTTGGTGATGCCGCCGGTCAGCGTCAGCGCCAGCTCCGGGCCGGGCAGCGCCTCCAGCGCCGCCCAGATCGCGTCGGTGGCCAGCGGGCCGAACCAGCGCTCGTCCACCACCCTGCCCAGGATGTGCTTGCGCGCGTCGGGGATCTCCACGGTCTGGCGCAGCAGGTCCATCAGGAGGTGGACCTCGATCCCCCGGCCCTGCATGAGCCGGCGGAACTCGTCGTGCTCCTCGCCGGCGCGCTCGACCCACAGCACGTCGTCGAAGAGCAGGTCGTCCTTGTTGGACGGGGTGAGCCGCTTGAGCGCGAGGTCGGGGCGGTGCACCAGCACCCGCCGGAGCGCGCCCGTCTCGGAATCGACGTGGAACGTCATGCGATCGCCATGCCTGCCTCCCTGGTCCGGCATGATCGGCTTCCCCGGCCGCGATCACCGCGAAACGCCCTCATTCGGTGTCGGCGCCCATCTCGGCCAGCGCGTTGGCGCCGCCCACGATGTCGCTCAGCTCGTTGGTGATCTCGGCCTGGCGCGCCTCGTTGGCGCGGCGGCTCAGCTTGAAGATCAGCTCCTGGGCGTTCTCGGTGGCGGCCATCATCGCCTGCCTGCGGGCGGCGTGCTCGGAGGCCGCCGACTCCAGCAGCATGTTCCAGATCCTGCCGTGCACGTACTGGTGGATCAGCGCGTCCAGCACGTCGCCCACCGAGGGCTCGAAGTCGTGCGAGGCCGCCACGCCGCCCTCGGGCAGCGCCTCGACCTCCTCGACCTCCAGCGGCAGGATGCGGCGCACGGTCGTCCGCTGCGTGATCATCGAGACGAACTGCGTGTAGACGACGTGCACCTCCCCGACGCCGCCCTCCTCGTCGGGCGTCTCGAAGGCCTCGACGAGCAGGCGGCCGATCTCGGCGGCCAGCGCGTAGGAGGGCTCGCCGGACCGCCCGGTCCACTGGCCCGCCAGGGGGCGCCTGTTGAACAGGAAGTTGTCGACGCCGCGGCGGCCGCAGACGTAGTAGACCGGCTCCTTGCCCTCGGCGGCCAGCAGCTCCGACAGCTGGCGGCCGGCCCGCAGCACGTTGCTGTTGTAGCCGCCGCAGAAGCCGCGGTCGCTGGTCACCAGCAGGACCGCCGCCCGCGTGGCGCCGGGCTTGCGGTCGAGCAGCGGGTGGTCGACGTGGGCGTTGTGCGTCAGCAGCGCGCTGACCGCCCGGGTGATCTGGCGCGCGTACGGCACCGAGGCCGCCTGGCGCGCCTGCGCCTTGGTGATCTTGGAGGTGGCGATCAGCTCCTGCGCCCTGGTGATCTTGGCCGTGGAGCGGATGGACCTGATGCGGCTCCGCAACTGCCTGAGTTCTGCCCCCATGACTGCACGATGCCCGACGAACGCCGCACCGGTCACCGAACCGGCGGAGAATTGCACGCCGGCTTACCGGCCTCCTCACTTTCTTTACCCGCGGGGAGCCGTCGGGCCGCCACCCGCGGCAGGGCCCCCGTCCACCCGGCCCTAGACTCGTGACCATGGCAGCGCCCCCCGCACTCGAGATCACCGGCCTGGTCAAACGCTACGGAACGGCCACCGCGGTGGACGGGCTGTCCCTCACCGCCGCCCGCGGCGAGGTCACCGCGCTCCTGGGTCCCAACGGGGCGGGCAAGACCAGCACGATCGAGATCTGCGAGGGCTTCCGCTCCCCCGACGCCGGCACCGTCCGTGTCCTCGGGCTCGACCCGCGCGACCGGGCGCTCAAGGCGCGCATCGGGGTGATGCCGCAGACCGGCGGGGTACCCGGCACCGCGCGCGCCGGGGAGTTCCTGCGGCTCATGGCCGCCTTCCACCGCGACCCGCTGGACCCGGACGCGCTGATGGAGCGGCTCGGCCTCACCGCGCACGCGCGCACCCCCTACCGGCGCATGTCCGGCGGCCAGCAGCAGCGGCTGTCCCTGGCCGCCGCGCTGGTCGGCAGGCCCGAGCTGGTCTTCCTCGACGAGCCCACCGCCGGGCTCGACCCGCAGGCCCGGCACGCCACCTGGGAGCTGGTGGGCGAGCTGCGCGCCGCGGGCGTCGCGGTGCTGCTGACCACCCACTTCATGGACGAGGCCGAGCAGCTCGCCGACCGCGTCGTGATCGTCGACCACGGCCGCGTCGTCGCCGAGGGCACCCCCGCCGAGCTGACCGGCGCCGAACGCCAGCTGCGCTTCCGGGCGCGGCCCGGCCTCGGCCTGGACGAGCTGCTCAGCGCGCTGCCCGTCGGCAGCGCCGCCAAGGAGTCGCCGGCCGGGCACTACCTCGTCGAGGGCGACGTGCGCCCCGAGCTGCTGGCCACCGTCACCGCCTGGTGCGCGGCGCACGGCGTGCTCGCCGAGGACCTGCGCATCGAGCGGCGCACCCTGGAAGACGTGTTCCTCGAACTGACCGGCAGGGAGCTGCGGGGATGACCACCAAGAGCGTCCTGGACCTGACCCCGCGGCCCGCGGCCGCCCCGCTGCCGGCGATGATCGCCGCGCAGACCTCCTACGAGGTCAAGGGCGTGCTGCGCAACGGCGAACAGCTGCTGCTGACGCTGGTCATCCCGGTGTTCCTGCTGGTGCTGTTCAGCGTCACCAGCCTGCTGGACCTGGGCTCCGGCGCGCGGGTGGACTTCCTGGCCCCCGGCATCATCGCGCTGGCGGTCATGTCGACCGCCTTCACCGGCCAGGCCATCGGCACCGGCTTCGAGCGCCGCTACGGGGTGCTCAAGCGCCTGGGCGCCACGCCGCTGCCCCGCGCCGGCCTGATCGGCGCCAAGACCCTGACGGTGGTGCTCATCGAGCTCCTCCAGGTGGCCGTCATCACCGCGGTCGCCCTCGCCCTGGGCTGGAGCCCCGCGGGCAACCCCGCCGCCGCGCTCCTGGCCGTGCTGCTGGGCACCGCCGCCTTCAGCGGCTTCGGGCTGCTCATGGCCGGCACCCTGCGCGCCGAGGCCACCCTGGCGGCCGCCAACCTGGTGTACATCCTGCTGCTGCTCCTGGGCGGCGTGGTCTTCCCGCTGAGCAAGTTCCCCGAGGCGATGCGCCCGGTCCTGGAGTACCTGCCGATCACCGCCCTCACCGAGGCGCTGCGCGCCGTCCTGGCCGACGGCGCCGCCCTGCCCGGCCGGGAGCTGCTCGTCCTTGCCGTCTGGGCCGTCGCGGGCCTGGCGCTGGCCGCCCGGTTCTTCCGATGGGAGTGACCGGGTCCGCCGCTCCCGCCCGCCTGGGACTGGGCCTGGGGAGCATGCCGCCCTCCCTGCTGGTGCTGGGCGGGATCGTCTCGGTGCAGGCCGGGGCGGGCATCGCCAAGGGCATGTTCGACCGGGTCCCGCCCACCGTGGTGGTGGTGATGCGGCTGCTGGTGGCCGCCCTCGTCGTGGGGTTCCTGGCCCGCAGGGCGCTGCGGCGGGTGCGGCGCGACCACGGCGTGCGGGACCTGGGCGCCGCGGCGGGCCTGGGTCTGTCGCTGGCGCTGATGAACTTCTCGATCTACCAGTCGATCCAGCAGATCCCGCTGGGCGTCGCGGTCACCATCGAGTTCCTCGGCCCGCTGCTGGTGTCGGTGGTCGCCTCGCGGCGCGCACTGGACCTGCTGTGGGCGTTCCTGGCCTTCGGCGGGGTGGTGCTGCTGGCGCGGAGCGACGGCGACATCACCCTCTCCGGGGTGCTGTGGGCGCTGCTGGCGGCCGTGGGCTGGGCCTCCTACATCCTCTTCGCCGCCGCCACGGGCAAGCGGATCCCCGGCAGCACGGGGCTGGCGTTGGCCAGCGCCGTGGCGACCGTCGTGATGCTGCCGATGGGCCTGCACGCGCTCGGCGAGGCGGGCGGCCCCGAGATCCTCACCCCCGCCGTGCTGGCGATGGGGCTGGGGGTGGGGCTGCTGTCCTCGGTGGTGCCCTACACGCTGGAGCTGGAGGCGCTGCGGCGCATCCCGCAGCGGGTCTTCGGCATCCTCATGAGCGCCGAGCCCGCGGTGGCGGCGCTGATCGGCGTGGTGCTGCTCGGCGAGTTCCTCGCGCCCGCCCAGTGGGCGGCCGTCGGCGCGGTGATCATCGCCTGCGCGGGCGCCACGCTCACCGCCCGGGACGCCGCCGGAACCTGACCCGGATCGGACCACCGGCGAGGCGGTCCTACGATGAGGCCGTGGCTGTGACGACCCCTGAGAACAAGACCTCCCTGCTGCTCAAGGCCAGGGACGCGGTCTGGAATCCCACCCCCGCATCACTGCGGTTCCTCGCCCTGCTGGGCGTGGTCACCAACGCGGGGATCATCCTCACCGGCGCGGCCGTCCGGCTCACCAAGTCGGGCCTGGGCTGCCCGACGTGGCCCAAGTGCACCGGCGACAGCCTGCTGCCGCACGCCTCGCCCGAGCACTCGCCGGTCAACATGGCCATCGAGTTCGGCAACCGGACCCTGACCTTCCTGGTGCTGGCCGTCGGGTTCGCCGTCTACATCGCGGCCCGCCGGCTCTCCCCCAACCGGCCGGACCTGACGAGGCTGGCGGTGTGGCAGCCGATCGGCGTCGTCTTCCAGGCCCTGGTGGGCGGCCTCACCGTGCTGACCAAGCTGCACCCGACCATGGTCTCCCCGCACTACCTGTTCTCCATCGCGCTGATCTTCGTGGCGCTCCTGCTGTACGTGCGCGCCGGGGAGGGCGACGGGCCCGTCGAGCGGAGGGTCGACCCGCTGGTGCACCGGCTCACCCTGGCGCTGGTCGGGGTGGTCGTCGCCGTCCTGGTCGTCGGCACGTTCGTCACCGGCTCCGGGCCGCACGCGGGCGACGCCGAGGCCACCCGCCTGCCCTTCCCGATCGTGGACATCACCCGCGCCCACTCGCTCCTGGCCTGGGTGACCGTCGCCCTGACCGCCGCGCTGCTCGTCCTGCACCGCAGGACCGGCGCCCCCGCCGGGGTCCGCCGGGCCGGGAACGTCCTGCTCGGCACCATCCTGCTGCAGGGCCTCATCGGCTACGTGCAGTACTTCCTGGGCGTCCCCGAGCTCCTGGTCGCCGCGCACGTGCTCGGCTCGGCCCTGCTGTGGATCGCCACCCTGAACCTCCTGTACGCCGGGCGCGTCCGGCCCGTCGTGGAAGACTCCGCGGCGGCCTCCCCGGCCGTGCGGACCACCGCCTAGCCGGGCGGCGGGGCGAACCCCGAGGGGCCCCAGGGGGGCGGGGCCGCCGGGCCCGCCGGGATGCGGCTGATGGCCAGCGCCTGGCGGGCCACGACCATCAGCCGCAGCAGCTCGCCGCGGCGGCGGGCGAAGAACGGGACGTCGATCACCCCGTTGTCCATGCGCCGGTGCAGCAGGACCAGCTCGGTGGCGGCCAGCTGGTAGTCGCTCATCGCGCGGGCCGCGCCCTTGCCGCCGATGGAGCGCGCCCAGCGGCGCGCCTCGCGGCGCAGCGGGATGCGGCCCAGCATCACGATGTCCTGCGGCGTGACCAGGCCGGTGTGCAGGTAGCCCGGCAGGTAGTGGCCGATCTGGCGGACCAGCGTGCGGCGCTCCAGGAAGACCAGGGTGAGCAGCACGACGAGCAGGACGAAGTTCAGCGCGTAGACGACCGCCAGCCCGCCGGCGCCCATCAGGGTGCCGGCGTTCCACAGCGCGTGCAGCAGCATGGCCGCCAGCAGCCCCAGCACCAGCGCGGTGACCCGGCCGGTGCGCCGGTTGGCCGCGTACGCCACGCCCAGGCCCGTCATGGCGGTGAACAGCGGGTGGCAGAAGGGCGCGACCACGCCGCGCAGCACGAACACCGCCTCCAGCCGCTGGGTGCCGCCGCCGTCCAGCGCCTGCAGGTAGTAGGAGACGTTCTCCATCATCGCGAAGCCCAGCGCGACCATCGCCGCGTAGACGAAACCGTCGGTGACGCCGTCGATCTCGTTGCGGCGGAACCACAGCAGGACGAACAGGACGGCGCCCTTGAGGGCCTCCTCCACCACGGGCGCGCCCGCCACCGTGGTCCAGAACCTGCCCTGGTCGCCGAAGACCGGCTCGGTGACGTACTTCAGGCCGAGCGTGTTGAGGACGAGCGCGCCCAGCACCGCCACGCCCGCCCCCCACAGGAAGGCGAAGACCAGGTCGCGGGTGGGCTCGGGCTCCAGGCGGTCCAGCAGCAGCACCGCCGCGACCATGATGGGCACCGGCAGGACCGCCAGGCCCACGCAGACGAAGAAGTTCGCCCCGCCCCCCAGCAGGGCGAACAGGACCAGGGCCGTCAGCGCGCACAGCGAGGTGACGACCATGCCGACCATCAGCTTGATCGAAGGCCGTCCGGGCGTGCGGCCCGCCAGGATCGCCTGCGGATCAAGGGTCGTCATGCGGTGAGCGTAGTCGAGCGGGCACGGGGGCGTTAAGCCCGAGAAGCCCGGTCACTGGAAGAGGAAGTCGACCGCCACGGCGGTGAACAGCAGCGCCAGGTAGCTGTTCGACAGGTGGAAGAAGCGCATCGGCCGCAGCAGGGCGCCGGTCAGGCCGCGGTTGACCCGGGCCAGCAGGCGGTGCCCCTCGAGCAGGAAGACCGCGCCCAGCAGCAGCGCGACCGCGCCGTAGACCGGGGTCAGGCCCGCCACGGGCCACAGCAGCAGCGAGCACAGCACGGTGGCCCAGGTGTAGACCAGGCTCTCCACCACGACCCGCTTCTCCCCCGCCACCACCGGCAGCATGGGGATCCCGGCCAGGGCGTAGTCCTCGCGGTAGCGCATGGCCAGCGTCCATGTGTGCGGCGGCGTCCACAGGAAGACCACGCCGAAGAGCACGAACGGGGCCCAGGCCAGGGAGCCGGTGACGGCGGCCCAGCCGATGAGGACGGGCATGCAGCCGGCGATGCCGCCCCACACCACGTTCTGCTTGGTGCGCCGCTTGAGCAGCAGCGAGTAGACGAAGACGTAGAAGAGGATGGCGCCGACCGACAGGGCCGCGGCCAGGGTGTTGACCGTGAGCAGGAAGCCAGCCGTGGAGATCACGCCGAGGGCCACGCCGAACACCAGGGCGGCGCGCGGGCTCACCTGGTGGCGGGCGAGCGGGCGGCGGCGGGTGCGGCGCATCTTGGCGTCGATGTCGCGGTCGATGAAGCAGTTGACGGCGTTGGCGCTGCCGGCCGACATCGTGCCCCACAGCAGGGTGAACAACACCAGGCCGAGGTCGGGCACACCCTTGGCGGCCAGGAACATCACCGGTAGCGTGGTGATCAGCAGAAGTTCGATGACCCGCGGCTTGGTCAGGGCCACGTAGGCCTTGATCCGGGCGCCGAGCGTACGGGCCTGGCCGTCGTCCGTGAGAAGGGCGGCGGGCGGATCCGCTTCGAGCTCGACACCGGTCGTGCCGCCGAGCCGGTTACTGAGCACCGTCACAACTGGGAAGCCTTCTGGTGAGGGAAATCATCATGCCGCGGACGCCCCTTGCGGCCGCGCCCTCACTGTAGTCCCGACCTGGGGGGGACCCGCCACCGGGTGCGGTGTTTCACCTGTCTTCTCCCCCTCTCCGGGGAACCGGCGCAGGGTTAGGCGGGGAATCATCGGGCATGTGCCCTGTGTTCTGGGTGAAGAACCCAGTGGTTTAGACCAATCCTTCCGGGCGTCATAATGAGTAGGCTCGGAGAGATCACCGCCCCGGGGCACGGGCGTGGTCGACCTGACATCCCAAGATCTTGGAAGGACCTGAGCGTTCCGGTGACTACCGACATCAACCACCTTGACTGGTCCGAGCTGGACAACCGGGCCGTGGACACCGTCCGCGCCCTCGCGATGGACGCCGTCGAGAAAGTGGGTTCCGGACACCCGGGGACCGCCATGAGCCTCGCCCCGGCCGCGTACCTGCTCTTCAACAAGGTGATGAAGCACGACCCCGCGGACCCGGCCTGGCCCGGACGCGACCGGTTCGTGCTCTCCTGCGGGCACTCCAGCCTCACCCTCTACATCCAGCTCTACCTGTCGGGCTACGGTCTGTCCCTGGACGACCTGAAGGCCCTGCGCACCTGGGGCAGCAAGACCCCGGGCCACCCCGAGCACGGCTTCACCGAGGGCGTCGAGACCACCACCGGCCCGCTGGGCCAGGGCTTCGCCAACGCCGTCGGCATGGCCATGGCCGCCCGCCGCGAGCGCGGCCTGTTCGACCCCGAGGCACCCGTCGGCGCCTCGCCCTTCGACCACACCATCTGGGTCGTGTGCTCCGACGGCGACGTCCAGGAGGGCATCAACCACGAGGCGGCCGCGATCGCCGGCCACCAGCGGCTGGGCAACCTCGTGGCGATCTGGGACGACAACCGCATCTCGATCGAGGACGACACCCAGATCGCGATGTCCGAGGACGTCATCGCCCGCTACGAGGCCTACGGCTGGGACGTGCACCGCGTCGACTGGCTGAAGACCGGCGAGTACGTCGAGGACGTCGAGCGGCTGCACGCCGTGCTGCAGGCGGCCAAGGCCGAGACCGGCCGCCCCACCCTCATCGCGCTGCGCACCGTCATCGGCTGGCCCGCGCCCAAGAAGAAGAACACCGGCAAGATCCACGGCTCGGCGCTGGGCGCCGACGAGGTCGCCGCCACCAAGAAGATCCTGGGCATGGACCCGGAGGCGACCTTCGCCGTCGACGCGCAGGTGCTCGAGCACGCCCGCAAGGTCAAGGAGCGCGGCGAGGCGCTGCGCGCCGAGTGGGACGAGGGCTACGCCGCCTGGCGCGAGGCCAACCCCGAGCGCGCCGCCGAGTACGACCGCATGGCCGCGCGCGAGCTGCCCGAGGGCTGGGCCGCCAAGCTGCCGTCCTTCCCCGCGGGCAAGGACGTGGCCACCCGCGCCGCCTCCGGCGAGGTCCTCAACGCCGTCGGCCCGGTCCTGCCGGAGCTGTGGGGCGGCTCGGCCGACCTGGCCGAGTCCAACAACACCACGATCAAGGGCGAGCAGTCCTTCATCCCGACGGAGTTCCAGACCGAGACGTGGAAGGGCGGCCCCTACGGCCGCACCCTGCACTTCGGGGTGCGCGAGCACGCCATGGGCGCGATCCTCAACGGCATCGCCCTGCACGGCGGCACCCGCCCCTACGGCGCCACCTTCCTGGTCTTCTCCGACTACATGCGCCCGGCCGTCCGGCTGGCCGCGCTGATGGAGCTGCCCGTCACCTTCGTGTGGACGCACGACTCCATCGGCCTGGGCGAGGACGGCCCGACCCACCAGCCGGTCGAGCACCTGTGGGCGCTGCGCGCCATCCCGGGCCTGGACGTGGTGCGCCCCGCCGACGCCAACGAGACGGCCGTCGCCTGGCGCACCATCCTGGAGAACACCGGCCGCCCGGCGGGCCTGGCGCTGACCCGCCAGAAGCTGCCGGTCCTCGACCGCGAGAAGTACGCCTCCGCCGAGGGCGTCGCCAAGGGCGGCTACGTGCTGGCCGACGCCGCGGGCGGCACGCCCGAGGTCATCCTCATCGCGACCGGCTCCGAGGTCGAGATCGCCCTCGCCGCCCGCGAGTCCCTGGAGGCCGGGGGCACCCCGACCCGCGTCGTCTCCATGCCGTGCGTGGAGTGGTTCGCCGAGCAGGAGCAGTCCTACCAGGACCAGGTCCTGCCGCCGGCCGTGCGCGCCCGGGTCTCGGTCGAGGCGGGCATCGCGCTCGGCTGGCGCCAGTTCGTCGGCGACGCCGGCGAGTCGGTCAGCCTCGAGCACTACGGCGCCTCCGCCGACTACCAGACCCTTTACAAGGAGTTCGGTATCACCCCCGACCACGTGGCGGCCGCCGCGCGGTCCAGCCTCACCAAGGCCAAGGGATAACGCATGTCCGAGAATCTGAAGAAGCTCTCCCAGGAGGGCGTGTCCATCTGGCTCGACGACGTCAGCCGGGAACGTCTGCGCTCGGGCAACCTCGAGCAGCTCGTCAAGGACAAGAACGTCGTCGGGGTCACCTCCAACCCCACGATCTTCGCCGCCGCCGTCGGCAAGGGCGACGCCTACGACGGCCAGCTGCGCGACCTGGCGGTGCGCGGCGTGGACGTGGAGGAGGCGGCCCGCGCCGTCACCACCTACGACATCCGCTGGGCCTGCGACGTGCTGCGCCCCGTCTACGACCGCACCGGGGGCGTCGACGGCCGGGTCTCCCTGGAGGTGGACCCGCGGCTGGCCCGCGACACCGAGGCCACGGTCGCCGAGGCCAAGGCGCTGTGGTGGCAGGTCGACCGCCCCAACCTGATGATCAAGATCCCGGCGACCCGGGAGGGCCTGGCCGCGATCACCGCGGCGCTGGCCGAGGGCATCAGCGTCAACGTCACGCTGATCTTCTCCCTGGAGCGCTACGGGGAGGTCGTCGACGCCTACTTCGCCGGGCTGGAGCAGGCCAAGGCCGCCGGCCACGACCTGAGCCGCATCTCCTCGGTCGCCTCGTTCTTCGTCTCCCGCGTGGACACCGAGATCGACAAGCGGCTGGAGAAGCTGGGCCGCGCCGAGCTCAAGAGCAAGGCGGGCGTGGCCAACGCCCGGCTCGCCTACGAGCTGTACGAGCGCAAGACCGCCTCCCCCCGCTGGCAGGCGCTCGCCGAGGCCGGTGCGCTCCCGCAGCGGCCGCTGTGGGCCTCCACCGGCGTGAAGGACCCGGCGCTGCCCGACACCCTGTACGTCACCGAGCTGGTGGCGCCCGGCACCGTCAACACGCTGCCCGAGGCCACCCTCGACGCCGCGGCCGACCACGCCGAGATCACCGGCGACACCGTGACGGGCGCGTACGCCGACGCGCACGCCGTCTTCGCCGCGCTGAAGGACGCGGGCGTCGACTACGACGACGTCGTGCGGGTCCTGGAGGACGAGGGCGTGGAGAAGTTCGAAGCCTCCTGGAAGCAGTTCCTCGACACCCTGAAGGGCGAACTGGAGGACAAGGCGTGACATCAGTGGTCACCGCCGCGGGCGTCTCGGTCACCCTGCGCGGCGACGCCGCCGAGGAGGCCGAGACCGCCCTGCAGAGGCTGATCTCCGACGGCGTGCCCGGTGCGCTCGCCGCCAAGAACGCCAGCCTCTGGGGACCGGACGCGGTGTCGGAGGCCGGCCGGCGGCTGGGCTGGCTGGACCTGGCCCAGACCTCGCGGCCGCTGGTCGGCCCGCTGAACGAGCTGGCCGCCGACTACCGCGCCGAGGGCCTGGACCACTTCGTGCTGGCCGGCATGGGCGGCTCCTCGCTGGCTCCGGAGGTGATCACCCGCACCGCCGGGGTCGAGCTGACCGTCCTGGACACCACCGACCCGCACCAGGTCGGCCGCGTCATCGCCGACCGGCTGGAGCGCACGGTCGTGGTGGTGGCCTCCAAGAGCGGCGGCACCATCGAGACCGACAGCCACCGGCGCGTCTTCGAGCAGGCCTTCGCCGACGCCGGGATCACCGGCGACGCGCTCAAGCGCCGCTTCGTGGTGATCACCGACCCGGGTTCCCCGCTGGAGAACACCGCGCGCCAGGCCGGCTACCACGTGGTGCTGGCCGACCCCGACGTCGGCGGGCGCTACAGCGCGCTGAGCGCCTTCGGCCTGGTGCCCTCGGCCCTGGCCGGCGCCGACGTGGGGCGGCTGCTCGACGAGGCCGCCGAGCTCACCCCCGCGCTGCGCCAGCCGTACGACAACCCGGGCCTGGCGCTGGGCGCGGCGCTCGGCGCGGCCGCGGCCGGCGGGCACGACAAGCTGCTGCTGGCCGACGCGGGCTCGGGCATCACCGGGTTCGGCGACTGGGCCGAGCAGCTCATCGCCGAGTCCACCGGCAAGGAGGGCAAGGGCATTCTGCCCGTGGTGCTGGAGGGCGTCGACGCGCCCGGCTTCGCGCCCTCCCCGGACGCGCGGGGCGCGGTGCTGGGCTCCTACGACGCCTCGGCGATCACGGTGCGGGGCCCGCTGGGCGCCCAGTTCCTGCTGTGGGAGTACGCCACCGCCGTCGCCGGCCGGGTCCTGGGCATCAACCCCTTCGACCAGCCCAACGTCCAGGAGTCCAAGGACAACACCGGCGCCCTGCTCAAGGCCGCCGAAGAGCAGGGTCCCGCCGCCGCGCTGGCGGCCGGGGAGCCCGACCTGGTCTTCGGCGCCGTGGAGGTCCACGCCGACGGCGCGATCAAGGCGGGCTCCCTGTCCGGCGCGCTGGAGGAGCTGCTGGGTCTGATCCCCGCACACGGCTACCTCGCCGTGATGGCCTACCTCGACCGCACCGGCCGCGACGCCGGGGCCGCCGCGCTCCGGGAGCTGCTGGCGGTGCGCGCGCAGCGGCTGCGGGGGCAGCAGAGCACCGCCCACGTCACCTTCGGGTGGGGCCCGCGGTTCCTGCACTCCACCGGCCAGTACCACAAGGGAGGCCCGCAGAACGGGGTGTTCCTGCAGCTCACCGGCGAGGTGGAGAGGGACGTCCCGGTGCCGGGCCGCCCCTACACCTTCGGCACGCTGCAGCTGGCCCAGGCCGTCGGCGACCTGCGGGCCCTGCGCTCGCGCGGGCGGCCGGCGGTGCGGATCCATCTGCGCGACCGCGCCGAAGGACTCGCGCAACTGCTCGACGCACTGGAAAACTGAGAACACCCAGCGCACCGGACCGCTCCTCGTCCACCCCGTGGACGAGGAGCGGTCCGGTCGCAGAAGGCAGACCGGTCGATCCCCTCCTGAAGACCGTGCTCCATGCTCCGCCAGTCGAACGACTCGTAGGAAAGGGACCGGGCATGCCATCGCCCGCTGAACTGATCGGGATCGACGGGAACCCCCTGCGGGACCCTCGTGACAAGAGACTGCCCCGCGTCGCCGGACCCAGCGTGCTGGTCCTCTTCGGCGTCACCGGCGACCTCTCGCGCAAGAAGCTCCTCCCCGCCATCTACGACCTCGCCAACCGCGGGCTGCTGCCGCCCGGCTTCTCCCTGGTGGGCTTCGCCCGCCGGGACTGGGAGAACCAGGACTTCCGCCAGCTCGCCTACGAGGCCGTCAAGCAGAACGCCCGCACGCCCTTCCGGGAGGAGGTCTGGAACCACCTGTCGGAGGGCATGCACTTCGTGCCCGGCGAGTTCAGCGACCCCGGCGCGTTCGACGCGCTGGCCATGGCCGTGAAGGAGCTCGACGAGACCCGCGGCACGGGCGGCAACTACGCCTTCTACCTGTCGATCCCGCCGAAGTTCTTCGACGTGGTCGTGGAGCAGCTGCAGCGCAGCGGGCTGGCCGAGCGCTCGGAGTCCTCCTGGCGCCGGGTGGTGATCGAGAAGCCCTTCGGACACGACCTGGCCAGCGCCCAGGAGCTCAACAACATCGTGCACCGCGTCTTCCCCGAGGAGTCGATCTTCCGGATCGACCACTACCTCGGCAAGGAGACGGTGCAGAACATTCTGGCGCTGCGCTTCGCCAACACGATGTTCGAGCCGGTCTGGAACCGCTCCCACATCGACCACGTGCAGATCACGATGGCCGAGGACATCGGCATCGGCGGCCGGGCGGGCTACTACGACGGCATCGGCGCGGCCCGCGACGTCATCCAGAACCACCTGCTGCAGCTGCTGGCGCTGGCCGCGATGGAGGAGCCGACGTCCTTCAGCGCCGAGGCGGTGCGCGCGGAGAAGGCCAAGGTGCTCTCCTCGGTGCGCCTGCCCGACGACCTGTCGCTGACCACGGCCCGCGGCCAGTACGCGGCGGGCTGGCAGGGCGGGGTGAAGGTGCGCGGCTACCTGGAGGAGGAGGGCATCCCCGAGGCCTCCACGACCGAGACCTACGCCGCCGTCAAGCTGGAGATCGCCTCCCGCCGCTGGGCCGGGGTGCCGTGGTACCTGCGCACGGGCAAGCGGCTGTCGCGCCGCACCACCGAGGTGGCGATGATCTTCCAGCGGGCGCCGCACCTGCCGTTCTCCCAGACCGAGACCGAGGAGCTGGGGCAGAACGCCCTGGTCTTTCGGGTGCAGCCCGACGAGGGCATCACCGTGCGGTTCGGCTCCAAGGTGCCGGGCACCTCGATGGAGGTGCGCGACGTCAACATGGACTTCGCCTACGGCGAGTCGTTCACCGAGTCCTCGCCGGAGGCGTACGAGCGGCTGATCCTGGACGTCCTCATCGGCGACCCGCCGCTCTTCCCCCGCCAGGAGGAGGTCGAGCTGTCGTGGCAGATCCTCGACCCGATCGAGGAGTTCTGGGCCGGGCGCGGTCGGCCCGAGCAGTACAAGTCCGGCGGTTACGGTCCCAAGTCCGCCGATCTGATGATGAAGCGCGACGGCAGAGCGTGGCGGAGGATCTGACGTGAACATCGATCTCACCTCGACCACCACCAGGCGCATCCAGGAGGCGCTGACCCAGGCGCGCCACCAGATGGGCGGTCCCACCATAGGGATGGTGCTGACCCTGGTGATCGTCACCGACGAGTCGGCGCAGTACGACTCGCTGCGCGCGGCCAACGAGGCGGCGCGCGAGCACCCGTGCCGCATCCTCACCGTCATCTCCCGCGACCCGCGGGGCAGCTCCTCGCGGCTGGACGCCGAGATCCGCATCGGGGAGACGGGGCCGGGCGAGACGGTGCTGCTGCGCATGTACGGGCCGCTGGCCCAGCACGCCGATTCGGTGGTGGTGCCGCTGCTGGTGCCGGACGCGCCGGTCGTGGTCTGGTGGCCGGGCCAGCCGCCGGAGGACCCGGCGGAGGACCCGCTGGGCGCGCTCGGCCAGCGCCGGGTCACCGACTGCTACGCCGCGCAGGACCGGATGGAGACGCTCTGCCGGCTCAGCCGCGCCTACGCCCCGGGCGACACCGACTTCGCCTGGACCCGGCTGACCCCGTGGCGCACCCTGCTGGCCGCCTCGCTGGACCAGCCGACGCCGTCGCTGCGCTCGGCCGAGGTGCTGGGCGAGGCCGACAGCCCCAGCGCCGAGCTGCTGGCCGCCTGGCTGGAGGTGCGGCTGGGCATCCCCGCCCACCGGCGGGTCTCCGAGGGGCCCGGCATCACCGCGGTGGTGCTGCACAGCGACGGGGGCGAGCTGACCATCACCCGGCCGGACGGGCGGGTGGCCACGCTGGGGCGGCCGGGCCAGCCCGACCGGTACGTGTCGCTGCTGCGCCGGCCGATCGCCGAGCTGCTCGCCGAGGAGCTGCGGCGCCTGGACCCCGACGAGGTCTACCACGAGGCGGTGACGCGCTTCGAGAAGGAGCAGAGCCGGCGGAGCGCCCTGCAGGCGGTCCCCGCCGAGACCCCCCTTCCCGCTGTTCCCGCCGCGCCCTCCGAGGAGGGTGCGGCGGCCGAACAGGAGCAGGCCGCCGAGCCCGCGCCCGAGACGCGGTCCTCCGCGCCGGGCAAGGGGCGGCAGCACAACAGGAAGAAGGCGGGTTCATGAGCGCACCGAAGGTCCTGGTCCACCCGGACGCCGAGCTGCTGGCCGCCGGGGTGGCCGCGCGGCTGGTCAGCCGTCTGATCGAGGTGCTGGCCGAGAAGGAGAGCGCCTCGGTCGTGCTCACCGGCGGCGGTTCCGGGCTGGCGGCGCTGGCCGCCGTGGCGGCCGACCCCGCACGGGACGCCGTCGACTGGTCGCGTGTCGACTTCTGGTGGGGCGACGAGCGCTTCCTGCCCGAGGGCGACCCCGAACGCAACGAGACGGGCGCGCGCGAGGCGCTGCTGGACCGGATCCCGGTCGACCCGGCCCGGGTCCACGTGATGCGCGGCCCCGACGGCCCGGACGGCGACGACGCCGACGCCTCGGCCGCCCGGTACGCCGCCGAGCTCGCCGCCGCCGCGCCGGGCCGCACGCCCGCGGTCCCGGCGTTCGACGTGCTGATGCTGGGGGTGGGCCCCGACGCCCACATCGCCTCGCTGTTCCCCGGCCACCCGGAGGTCCACGAGAGGAGCCGCACGGCGGTGGGCGTGCACGACTCGCCGAAGCCGCCGCCCACCCGGATCTCCCTCACCGTCCCGGCCATCCAGGCCGCCGAGGAGGTGTGGGTGATCGTGGCGGGCGCGGGCAAGGCCGAGGCCGTCCGCCTCGGCCTCTCCGGCGCCGAGGCGGCCAAGGCCCCGGTCGCCACCGCCCGCGGCCGCCGCGCCACCTACTACTTCCTCGACCGGGAGGCGGCCTCCGCCCTCCCCGCCTGACCCCTCTCGGACGGACTCCCGTCACACCCGGAACGGCCCCGCCGCACGCGGCGGGGCCGTTCCGCGTCCGGCATGTCCGCTCCGCCCGGCACGCCCGTGCCGCCCCGGCGCGTCCGGGTTCCCCGGTGGGGCCGTCCACGCGCCCGGCGGGGCGGGTCAGGACTCGGCGGGCCTGATCCAGAACTCGCGGCCGTTGGTGTAGCCCATCAGGGGGGTGCCGAGGGCCTCGGAGGTGCGGGTGGTGACCTCGCGGAACATGCGCTGGAGGGGTTCGGTGTCGGCGCTGATGCGGAAGGTGCGGTTCGCGCCGACGGCCGCGGCGACGACGGGGACCATCTCGCGGACGAAGCGCTCCTCCTCTTCGGCGCTCAGGGGGGCCGGCTGCCACTGCGTACGCTGGGGGTGCGTCATGGGCGTGACGATACCGGCTTGCGGCGCAGGACGGTGATGAGCCGCCAGGCCGACGGGTCCGCGGGCGGGACGTCGGAGAAGTCGCCGTACTGGGCGATGATCTCCAGGGCCGCCGCGGGGTGCTCGGCGGCGGCGACGCGCACGGCGGCCGCCAGCTCGGTGGCGGTCCAGAAGCGGTAGGGCACGGTGCCCTCGACGACCCGGACGCGGGCCGGGCCGCCGAGGCGCGCGGGCGGCTCGGTGACCTTGATGAGGACGTGGTCGTCCACCAGCTGGGTGAGCGGGTCCAGCACGTCGTCGAGGGAGCCCCAGCTCACCTCGGCGGTGGTGCCGTCGCGTTCGGCCGTCCACCGGGTGGAGGTGGAGGGCTCGGGGCCGAGCCGGTCGCCCGGGTGGCTCATCTCCAGGATGTAGACCGCGCCGTCGGCCAGGTGCTCGGCGGCGCGGACGAAGTGCGCGGCCATCGCGTCGAGGGTGTGCAGGTGGGCGGTGCTGTCGAGCATCGTGACCACGAGGTCGAAGCGTTCGTCGAGGTCGAAGTCGGTCATGTCCGCCTGGACGACGGTCAGCCGCGGCTCCCGGGCGGCGGCGTAGGCGCACATCGCGGGGCTCAGGTCCAGGGCCGTGGCGCGCAGGTCGCGGCGGGCGAACTCCCTGGCGTGCTCCGCGGGGCCGGCCGCCAGCTCCAGGACGGTGCGCGGTGTCCGTCCGTGCCGTGCCGACCAGCGCAGGAGCGCGTCCACCTCGGCGGGGACGTCGCGGAAGGCGCAGGAGAGTTCGTAGGCTGCCGGGTCGTCGTAGATGGCCACCCCGCCATGGTCTCAGCCCTGGAACGTTCCGGTCACCCGGTCTCGGCCTCCCGCAGCACGATCGTGAGCTCCAGGACGGTCGGGTCCTCGGTGCGGCGGGTGCGGCCGCCCAGGGACGTCAGCAGCCTGCGCATCCGGGCGTTCTCGCTGAGCACGCTGGCGTTGAGCTCCGCCAGGCCCAGTTCGCCGCCGAGGTCGAGCATCCGCTCGGCCAGGGCGCGGCCCAGGCCCCTGCCCTGCCAGCCGTCCTCGACGAGGAAGGCCAGTTCGGCGGTGCCGGGCTCGGCGGCGTACATCAGGTGGCCCAGCGCGACCACCTTCCCCAGCTGGCCCTCCACCACCAGGGTGACGCCGCGGGAACGGTCCAGGAAGAGGGCGAAGAGCCGGGGCGGCAGGCCCGGCTTGGCGCTGAAGTAGCGCATCCGGCGGCTGGCCGTCGAGCAGCGGCCGTGCATCTCCTCGACGGCCCGCCGGTCGCGGGCGTGGAGCGGGCGCATGGAGGTGCCGACGGACGGCGGAGCCTTGATGAGTACTGCCATGAGAAACCCCCCTTTTCTGCGGTGCCTCCAGCCTCTCCGGCCCGTGTTACGGGACCGTGTGTCGAGGGTTTCCGCTGATGAAAGGGGGCCGTGATGTCCGTCTCCCCGGTGCCGCCGGCCCGTCCGCCGGGCCGGCGGCACCGCCGGGGTCAGGGGGTGGGCGCCCAGCCCGGCATCGGACGGGCGGCCATGAACGCGCCGATCTCCGCGGCGGTCCGCGCCAGCAGCGCCTCGTCCTCGTGCGCCTTGACGACCTCGTCGATCCAGCCCGCGACGCGCGGCATGTCGGACTCGGTGAGGCCGCGCGTGGTGATGGCGGCGGTGCCCAGCCGCAGGCCGGACGGGTCGAAGGGCTTGCGGGTGTCGAAGGGGACGGTGTTGTGGTTCAGCTCGACGCCCGCGGCGTCCAGCGCCTTGGCCGCGGGCTTGCCCGCCACGCCCCTGTTCGTCAGGTCGATGAGGATGAGGTGGGTGTCGGTGCCGCCGGAGACCAGGTCGAACCCGCGCTCCAGCAGAGCCTCGGCCAGCGCGCCGGCGTTGGCGACGACCTGGTGGGCGTAGGCGGCGAACTCCGGGGCCGCCGCCTCCTTCAGCGCCACGGCGATCGCGGCGGTGGTGTGGTTGTGCGGGCCGCCCTGGAGGCCGGGGAAGACCGCCCTGTCCACGGCGGAGGCGTGCTCGGCCGTCGTCATGATCATCGCGCCGCGCGGGCCGCGCAGCGTCTTGTGGGTCGTGGTGGTGATCACGTCGGCGTGCCCGGCCGGGGAGGGGTGGGCGCCGCCGGCGATGAGGCCCGCCACGTGCGCGATGTCGGCGACGAGCACCGCCCCGGCCTCCCGGGCGATCTCGGCGAAGGCCGGGTAGTCGGTGGTGCGGGGGATCGCGGTGCCGCCGCAGAAGATCAGCCTCGGCCGCTCCCGCAGCGCCAGGTCGCGCACCTCGTCGAGGTCGACGCGGCCGGTGTCGGCGCGCACCCCGTAGCGCACGGGGGTGAACCACCGGCCGGTGGCGCTGACCGACCAGCCGTGGGTGAGGTGGCCGCCCATCGGCAGGGCCATGCCCATCACGGTGTCGCCCGGCTCCAGGAACGCCAGGTAGGCGGCGAGGTTGGCGGGCGAGCCGGAGTAGGGCTGGACGTTGGCGTGCTCGACCCCGAACAGGCTCCTGGCCCGCGCGGCGGCGAGGTCCTCGACGGGGTCGACGAACTGCTGGCCCTCGTAGTAGCGGCGGCCGGAGTAGCCCTCGGAGTACTTGTTGGTCAGCACCGAGCCGGTGGCCTCCAGGACCGCCGGGGAGACGTAGTTCTCGGAGGCGATCAGCCGCAGCTTGCCGTGCTGGCGGGCGGCCTCGCCCTCGACCAGGGCGGCGACGTCCGGGTCGGCGGCGTGCAGATGGGACAGGGCGGGGACGTGCATGGCGCTCCTCCACGAGCTCGCGCGGGAGGCACCCAGGCGCGCGGTGCCCGCTCGAACTCGCTCCCCGGTGGTGCTCCACCTTGACTGCGCCAGTCGCTTTGTCTTCAACGATCCTAGCGGAGGGGATGATGGAGGGACCATGGAGCTGATCCTGATCCGGCACGGAGAGAGCGCGGGGAACGTGGCGCGGCGCGCGGCGCTGCGGGCGGGCGCCCAGGTCATCGAGATGCCCTGCCGCGACCCGGACGTGCCGCTGTCGCCGCGCGGGCGGGAGCAGGCGCGGCTGCTCGGCCGGTTCCTGGCCGGGCGCAGGCCGCCGGACCTCATCGTCTCCTCCCCCTACACGCGGGCGCTGGAGACCGTCCGGCTGGCCACCGGGAGCGGCGACGTCCGGGTGGACGAGCGGCTGCGCGACCGGGACATGGGGGCGTTCGACCGGCTGACGCCCGCGGGGATCCGGGCGCGCTTCCCCGAGGAGTGGCGGCGGCAGCGGGAGCTGGGCAAGTTCTACCACCGGCCGCCCGGCGGGGAGTCGTGGGCCGACATCGCGCTGCGGCTGCGCTCCTTCCTGCGCGACCTGCCCCCCGAGGGCACGGTGCTGGTCTCGGCGCACGACGCGGTGATCCTCGTCTTCGCCTACCTCCTGGAGGGCCTGACCGAGGCCGAGCTGATGGAGCTGGAGCGCACGACGGTCGCCAACTGCTCGGTCTCACACTGGCGGGACGGGGAGCGGCTGGCCTTCAACCAGGTGTCCCACCTGGAGTGAGCCCTCAGACCCCGAAGACGCGGGCGCACAGCTCGGTGCAGCGGTCGGCGAGCTCCTCGGGCGCGGCGGGGTACCGTCCGGCGAGCCAGGCGGAGATGAGGCCGCCGACGCCGCCGACGCAGAACAGGGCGGGGCCGCGGAAGTCCCCGGGCGCCACCGAGCTCACGCCCGCGGCGACGGCGTCGGCGACGGCCAGGAGCGCGTCGTGGCGGCGGGTCTCCAGGGCGGGGCTGCCGGCGGGGTCGGTGAAGGCGACCCTGGCGTAGCGGGGGTCCTCGGCCAGCGCGGTGAACAGGGCGAGGAACAGCGTGCGCATGACGGCGCGGGGCTCGCCGGTGAACGGGGCGGCGGGCAGCCCGCCGGTCAGCTCGTCCCTGACCCGGTCGAAGACCGCCAGGAGCAGGGCGTCGCGGTCGGTGAAGGACTCGTAGAAGTAGCGGTCGGTCAGCCCCGCGCGGGCGCAGACGCCGCGGACGGAGACGCCGGACCAGCCCAGCTCGCTCCACAGGTCCAGGGCCGCCGCCAGCAGCCGCTCCCGGCGCTCGGCGACGCGCTCCTGGGGGCTGCGGCCCCGGTAGGCCCGTGTGCTCATCTCGGGGATCATCTTGCCCCAAGTTATTGACGACAGGCGTCGTCAGATTAAAGGCTGTGCCGCATGACCTACGGCGTGTTCGAACCCCTCCTCGAAGAGCGCTCCTACGACGTCACCGAGATCGACGGCACCGTCCCCCTCGACCTGCGCGGGGCCCTCTACCGCAACGGGCCGGGCAAGTGGCAGGTCGGGACCACCCTCCTGGACTGCCTCTTCGACGGCGACGGCATGGTGTCGCGGTTCGCCTTCGACCAGGGGCGCGTCTCCTTCCGCAACCGCTACCTCGACACCCCCCAGTACCGCGCCAAGCGGCGCTGGCGGGCCGGTGTCGGCACATCCGCCGGCTTCCCCATGCCGCCCGCCAACACCGCCAACACCAGCCTGTCGTTCCACTCCGGCGACCTCTTGGCCCTGTGGGAGGGCGGCAGGCCCACCCGGGTGGACCCCGACACTCTGGACACCTACGGGCTCCACGGCTTCGAGGGCGGGCTCAAGGGCCTCGGCATGTGGTCGGCCCACCCCCGCTTCGACCCCGCCACCGGCGAGATGTTCAACTTCGGGCTGAGGTTCGCGCCGACGCCCGGCGTGCACTGCTACAGGGTCGACCGGAGCGGGAAGCTGACCCGCGCCGCCTCCGTCCGGCTCAAGGGCATCCCCTGGATCCACGACTTCGGGCTCACCGAACGCCACATGGTCTTCGTCCTCGGCCCCGCCACCCCCGACGTCGGGAGGATCCTGCGCGGCGATTCCGCGCTCTCGGCGCTGCACTACAGGCCCGAGAACCCGCTGCGGTTCCTGCTCGTCCCCCGCGACGGCGGGCCGGCACGGATCGTCGAGCACGACGCCGCGATGGCCACGCACATCACCAACGCCTACGAGGACGGCACGGACACCGTGGTGGAGGTCGTCGCCTATCCCGACTTCACCCTGCTGAAGGAGGACATCCTCAACTTCCGGGACCGCGCGCACCAGGCCCGCCCCAACAGCCTCACCCGCTACCGCATCACCCCCTCCCGCGTCGTGGAGGAGCGGCTCAGCGAGCACGCCTGCGAGCTGCCCCAGTTCGACCAGCGCGCCTCCACGCGCCGGCACCGGTACAGCTACCTGAGCGGCAGCCACGCCGCCTCGGGCCTCTTCGACGCCGTGCTGAAGGTCGACCACGACACCGAGGAGGTCACCTCCCGCCCGCTCGGCGACTGCGTGGGCGAGCCCGTCTTCGTCCCCCGCGCCCCGGACTCCGCCGAGGACGACGGATGGCTGCTCTCCGTCGTCTACCAGGAGGCCGGGCACCGGTCGGGACTGGCGGTCCTCGACGCGCGGGACCTCGGCCTCCTGGCGACGGCGTGGCTGCCCCACCACATCCCCTTCGGCTTCCACGGGCTCTTCACCGGACGGCTGCCCCGGACGTGAGCGCGGCGTGTTCGCCGACGGCGGCGGCGCACGAGACAATGGTCGGCGACCGACGACCCGAGGAGCCGTAGATGCGCACGTTCACCGACCTGGACGAGTTCGCCGCCGCCGTGGGAGAGGAGCTCGGCCACAGCGAGTGGCAGGAGATCACCCAGGAGCAGGTGGACAAGTTCGCCGACGCCACCGGCGACCACCAGTGGATCCACGTCGACCCCGAGCGCGCCGCGGCCGAGGGCCCCTTCGGCGGCACCATCGCCCACGGCTACCTCACCCTCAGCCTGGTGACGGCGCACGTCATGCAGACCTTCACCATCGAGAAGCTGACCATGGTCGTCAACTTCGGCCTCAACAAGGTGCGCTTCCACACGCCCGTCCCCGTCGGCGCCAAGATCCGCGCCAAGGCGACGCTGGTGGACCTGAAGAACTCCCCCGCCGGCCGCCTGGGCACCCTCAAGGTCACCATGGAGATCGACGGCCAGCGCCGCCCCGCCTGCGTCGCCGAGGTCCTCGCCCTCTACCGCAACGACGAGTACAGCGCCGGCTGACGCCGCGCGCCGGTCAGCCCTTCCCCAGGTCGGCCAGGGCCGTCTCGATCGCGCGGTGGAAGGTGGGGTAGGCGTAGATCATGTGGGTCAGCGACGAGACGGGCACCCGGCCGTGGACCGCGACGGCCAGCGCGCTCATCACCTCGCCGCCCGCCGGACCCGCGGTGGTGGCGCCCACCAGTTCGTCACCGGCGGCGACCAGCTTGATGAAGCCCTCCGCCTCGTGGATCCAGCCGCGGCTCGAGGACGACAGGGGCGTGTACCCCGTGCGCACGTCCAGGCCCTTGTCGCGGGCCTGCGCCTCGGTGAGGCCCACCGCGCCGACCTCCGGGTCGGTGAACGTCACCCGGGGCAGCGCCCGGTAGTCGGCAGGCGGACCGTCCTCGCCGAGGATGTCGCGGACGGCGATCCCCGCCTGGTACATCGACACATGGGTGAAGGCGCCCTTCCCGGTGACGTCCCCGATGGCCCACACGCCGTCCGCGGCGCGCATCCGCCCGTCGACGGGGATCGCCCGGGCGGACTCGTCCAGGCCCGCCTTGCCCACGCCGAGCCGCGCCAGGTCCGTCTTGCGGCCGGTGGCGACCAGGAAGCGCTCGGCCTCGAACGCGTTACCGCCCGCCTCCACGGTGAACCGGCCGTCGGCGTAGCGCACCCGCTCCACCTTCTGCCCGGTGCGGACGGCGATGCCCTCCTGCTCGAAGACCTTCGTGATGAGCTCGGCGGCCTCCGGCTCCTCCCGCGAGACCAGCCGTTCGCCGCCCTCCAGCACGGTGACCCGGCTGCCGAACCGCGCGAACGCCTGGGCCAGTTCCACGCCGATCGCCCCGCCGCCCAGCACCAGCAGCGACTCGGGCGCCCGCGTCGTCTTGACCGCCTCCCGGTTCGTCCAGAAGGGCGTGTCCTCCAGCCCCTCGATCGGAGGCACCACCGGCTCCGTCCCGGGGTTGAGCACGAGCCCGCGCCGCGCCCGCAGCACCCGCTCCCCCACCGTCACCTCGCGGGGACCGCTGACGCGCCCGAATCCCCGGACGAGCCGTCCCCCCTTCCCGGTGAACCTGTCGGCGGCGGCCTTGTCGTCCCAGTCCGCCGTCGCCTTCCGCAGCCGCGCGGCCACCGGATCCCACGACGCCCGGATCTCCGCCTTCCCGGCCAGGCCGTTCACCCGCCGCCCCTCGGCCAGCGCGTCCCCCGCCCGGATCATCATCTTGCTCGGGATGCACCCGTAGTACGGGCACTCCCCGCCGACCAGCCCCGCCTCGACCCCGATCACGTCCAGCCCGGCCTCGGCCAGCCGCCCGGCCGCGTCCTCCCCACCGGGCCCCATTCCCACGACCACGACATCCACTTCAGTGACTTCAGCCATGACCGGTCCCTACCCGCTCGCGGCGGCCCGCCCCCGCGAACCCGGGGAGGGACGCGGCACATTCCGGAGACGACGAAGACCCGGTCTCCTGGAGGGGAGCCGGGTCCTGCGGAGGCGGGGGCGCCTAGTTGCGGGCGGCCGCGGAGGCCATGGCGGCCTGGACGAGGCGGCGCTTCTCGCGGAGCTTGCCCAGTGCCTCCTCGAGGATGGCCTGGCCGTCGGCGTCGGAGCGGCGCTCCTTCACGTAGGCGAGGTGGGTCTTGTAGGGCTCGTTCTTGGGGGCCGCGGGGGGGTTCTGCGCGTCGGTGCCGGCGGGGAGGCCGCAGCGGGGGCAGTCCCAGGTCTCGGGGACCTGGCAGTCACTGGCGAAGCTGGGGCGGGTCTCGTGCTTGTTGGCGCAGTAGAAGCTGATGATGACGCGGGGGGCCGCCTCGCCGCGCTCCGCCTCGCCCATCGGGCCGGCGCCGACCCTGCTGCCGCGAATGGCACTGCCACTAGCCACGAAAACTCCTTGATTGGGAAACACGCGCCGGGAGCCGAGGCTCCCGGCGCGCCACTGTCGTACGTCCTCGGCGCGGGCGCCGACGGGGGGTCAGTTGCCCTGTGCCTTGAACAGGAAGCCGAGCACCACGATCGCGGCGAACCAGATGACGCCGGTGCCGATCGTGAGGCGGTCCAGGTTGCGCTCGACCACCGAGGAACCGCCGAGCGAGGAGGAGATGCCGCCGCCGAACATGTCGGACAGGCCTCCGCCCTTGCCCTTGTGCATCAGCACGAGCAGGATCATGAGCAGGCTCGTGATCATCAGCACGATGGAGGTTGCAAGAATCACAGCGTCAGCGCCTTCTGGCCATCCCCGCGCCGGACGCGGGACTCGAATAGTAGGACGACGGACAGGCGAATCGGTTTACCTGTCGCTATGAAGGGTACGACGAACGACCCCGTGGTTCAGCAGAACCCACCCGTCACACGGGCAAGTTTGGCTCAACCCGCCACCGAGATCTCCCGGTATCGGCAGATCTTAACGAATTCCTCGGCGTCGAGCGCGGCTCCGCCGATCAGGCCGCCGTCCACGTCGGCCTGCGCCATGAGACCCGCCACATTCGAGGACTTCATCGAGCCACCGTAGAGGATGCGCACGCTCTCGGCCACTTCGGCGTCGTAGAGCTTCTCCAGGCGGCCGCGGATCGCGCCGCAGACCTCCTGCGCGTCCTCGGGGGTGGCGACCTCGCCGGTGCCGATCGCCCAGACCGGCTCGTAGGCGATGACGACGCCCTTGGCCTGCTCGGCGGTGAGCCCCTCCAGCGCGCCGTCGACCTGCGCGAGGGTGTAGGCCACCTGCTCGCCGGCCTTGCGCACGTCCAGGCCCTCGCCGACGCAGACGATCGGGATGAGGCCGTTGGCCAGCGCGGCCTTGGTCTTGGCGTTCACCAGCGCGTCGGTCTCGTGGTGGTACTGGCGGCGCTCGGAGTGGCCGATGGTGGCGTAGGAGCACTTGAGCTTGGCCAGCATCGCGCCGGAGATCTCGCCGGTGTAGGCGCCCGAGGCGTGCGCGGAGACGTCCTGCGAGCCGTAGGCGATCTTCAGCCGGTCGGCCTCGACGAGGGTCTGCACCGAGCGGATGTCGGTGAAGGGGGGCAGGACGGCGACGTCGACGGCGTCGTAGTCCTTGTCCTTGAGCGCGAACGCGAGCTTCTGCACCAGCGCGATCGCCTCGAGGTGGTTGTTGTTCATCTTCCAGTTGCCGGCCATCAGGGGCTTACGGGCCATGTCTTTCAGTCCTCCAGAGCTTCCAGGCCGGGCAGGGTCTTGCCTTCGAGGTACTCCAGGCTGGCGCCGCCGCCGGTGGAGATGTGGGAGAAGGCGTTCTCGTCGAAACCGAGGGTGCGGACGGCCGCCGCGGAGTCGCCGCCGCCGACGACCGTGAAGGCGTCGGAGTCCAGGAGGCCCTGGGCCACCGCGCGGGTGCCGTGCGAGTAGGGCTCCATCTCGAACACGCCCATCGGGCCGTTCCAGAAGATGGTCTTGGCGTCGGCGAGCCGGGAGGCGAAGAGCTTGCCGGACTCGGGGCCGATGTCCAGGCCGAGCCGGTCGGCGGGGATCGCGTCGGCGGGCACCACGTCGTGCTCGGCGTCCGCGCTGAACGCGGTCGCGGCGACGATGTCCACGGGCAGGACGAACTCCACGCCCTTGGCCTCGGCGCGCTCGAGGTACTCCAGGACGGTGGGGATCTGGTCCTCTTCGAGCAGGGACTTGCCGACCTCGTGGCCCTGGGCCTTGAGGAAGGTGAAGAGCATGCCGCCGCCGATGAGGATGCGGTCGGCGGTCTCCAGCAGGTTGTCGATGACACCGAGCTTGTCGGAGACCTTGGAGCCGCCCAGCACGACCGCGTACGGGCGCGCGACGTCCTCGGTCAGCTTCTTCAGCACGTCGACCTCGGTGGCGATGAGCCCGCCCGCCGCGTGCGGCAGGCGCTTGGGCACGTCGTAGACCGAGGCGTGCCTGCGGTGCACCGCGCCGAACCCGTCGCCCACGTACACGTCGGCCAGCGCCGCGAGCTCGTCGGCGAACGCGCCGCGCTCGGCGTCGTCCTTGCTGGTCTCGGCCGCGGCGAACCGCAGGTTCTCCAGCAGCGCCACGTCGCCGTCGCCCAGGCCCGCCACGGCGGCCTTGGCGGAGTCGCCGACGGTGTCGGTGGCGAAGGCGACGTCCTTGCCCAGCAGCTCGCCCAGCCGCACCGCGACCGGCGCCAGGGAGAACTCCGGCTTGGGCTCGCCCTTGGGGCGCCCCAGGTGCGCCACGACGACGACCCGCGCGCCCTTGTCGATCAGCTTCCGGATCGTCGGCAGGCTCGCCCGGATCCGCCCGTCATCGGTGATGACGCCGTCCTTGAGCGGCACGTTCAGGTCCGTCCGGACGAGGACCCGCCTGCCCCTGACCTCGAGATCGTCAACAGTCTTCATTACCCCACCTGTTCGTCCTGCCGCTTCGCACCGCGGCGCTCCCGACGCTCAAAGCCGACGTCGTGCCGTGCTCCCCGGGGAGCACGGCACGACGTCGCACGATCACTTACAGGCTCGCGCCGACGAGCTTGATGAGGTCGACGAGGCGGTTGGAGTAGCCCCACTCGTTGTCGTACCAGCCGACGACCTTGACCTGGTCGCCGATGACCTTGGTCAGGCCGGCGTCGAAGATGCAGGAGGACGGGTCGGTCTCGATGTCCTTGGAGACGATCGCGTCCTCGGTGTAGGTGAGGTAGCCCTTGAGCGGGCCCTCGGCGGCGGCCTTGAAGGCGGCGTTGACCTCTTCGACGGTGGTCTCGCGGGAGAGGGTGACGGTGAGGTCGGTCGCCGAGCCGGTGGCGATCGGCACGCGCAGCGCGTAGCCGTCGAGCTTGCCCTGCAGCTCGGGCAGGACCAGGCCGATGGCCTTGGCGGCGCCGGTGGAGGTCGGGACGATGTTCAGGCCGGCGGCGCGGGCGCGGCGCAGGTCGCTGTGCGGGGCGTCCTGGAGGTTCTGGTCCTGGGTGTAGGCGTGGATGGTGGTCATCAGGCCCTTCTCGATCCCGAAGGAGTCGTTGAGGACCTTGGCCAGCGGCGCCAGGCAGTTGGTGGTGCAGGACGCGTTGGAGATGACGGTGTGGTTCGCCGGGTCGTACAGGTCGTCGTTGGCGCCCAGGACGATGGTGATGTCCTCGTTCTTCGCCGGGGCGGAGATGATGACCTTCTTGGCGCCGTTGTCGGCGTGCACCTTGGCCTTGGTGGCGTCGGTGAAGAAGCCGGTGGACTCCACGACGATGTCGACGCCGACGTCGCCCCACTTCAGGTTGGCGGGGTCGCGGTCGGCGAAGACCTTGATGCTCTTGCCGCCGACGATGATCTCACCCGCGCCGGCCTTCACTTCCTCGGGGAAGCGGCCGAGGATGCTGTCGTACTTGAGCAGGTGGGCGAGGGTAGCGGTGTCGGTCAGGTCGTTGACCGCCACGATCTCGATGTCGGCGCCGCTGGCCTTAACGGCGCGGTAGAAGTTGCGGCCGATCCGGCCAAAGCCGTTGATGCCTACTCGGATGGTCACGACTCTCCTCAAGCGTTGCGTCTACTACCAGGACCCTGACGCGCCCTGTTCCAGACCCGACCCTACCGAACGGGCCGCGTGAACTCCGCCACTGGTCCGGGGTGAAGTCCGGGGTGGGCGCACCGCCCCGGACCAGGGGAGACCCCCTCCCCGCACGGGTGATCCAGGAGGTCTAGACCGTATTGGTATAGAAGATCGGTCTAGACCAAGCGGATGAGCAGGAGCCCTGCACGCGCCCGCCCCGCGCACCGGAAGCAGTGACACGGGGCGGATGGGAAATTCGTCACGGTACAAGCATGTCCGGGGTGAGATTCGCCTCCGTCCCCGGAAGTCCGAGATCGGCCGCGCGCTTGTCGGCCATCGCCAGCAGCCGCCGGATCCGCCCGGCGATCGCGTCCTTGGTCAGCGGCGGCACCGCCAGCTGGCCCAGCTCCTCCAGCGAGGCCTGCTTGTGCTCCAGCCGCAGCCGCCCCGCGGCGATCAGGTGCTCGGGCGCGTCGTCGCCGAGGATCTCCATCGCCCGCGCCACCCGGGCGCCCGCCGCGACCGCCGCCCGCGCCGAACGGCGCAGGTTGGCGTCGTCGAAGTTGGCGAGCCGGTTGGCCGTCGCCCGCACCTCGCGGCGCATCCGCCGCTCCTCCCAGGCCAGCACGCTGTCGTGCGCGCCCAGGCGGGTCAGCAGCGCCGAGATCGCGTCGCCGTCGCGCACCACCACCCGGTCCACCCCGCGCACCTCGCGCGCCTTGGCGTGGATCTTCAGCCGCCGGGCGGCGCCCACCAGCGCCAGCGCCGCCTCGGGCCCGGGGCAGGTGACCTCCAGGGACATCGAGCGGCCCGGCTCGGTCAGCGAGCCGTGCGCCAGGAACGCCCCCCGCCAGGCGGACTCGGCGTCGCAGGCCGCGCCCGCCACCACGTGGCGGGGCAGGCCGCGCACCGGGCGCCCGTGGTTGTCGATCAGGCCGGTCTGGCGGGCCAGGGACTCCCCGTCCCGGATCACCCGCACCACGTACCGGTTGCCCTTGCGCAGCCCGCTGGGCGCCAGCACGATCACGTCCGAGGTGTGCCCGAAGACCTCGGAGACGTCCTTGCGCAACCGCCGCGCCGCCGAGCCGGTGTCGAGCTCGGCCTCGATGACGATCCGCCCGCTGACCAGGTGCAGGCCGCCGGCGAACCGCAGAATCGTGGAGACCTCGGCCTTGCGGCAGCAGGGCTTCAAGATGGTGAGCCGGCTCAGCTCGTCCTTCACCACGCCGGTCATCGCCATGATCGATCCCTTCCTCCCGCGCCGGCCCGATCCTGACCGGGCCCGTCAGACAGCTTCACCAGTCTCCCGGATTCCGTGATCCCCCGGTGCCGGTGGCGAAGATCTGTACGAAAGCTTGGGCCAGCAGCGCCGGATCATGACGCGGAGAGCCGTCCTTCATGGCGACCTCGGCCAGCACCAGGGAGCCGCCGAGCTCCTGCACCGCCTTGTCGAGCGCCTCCGGCTCCTCCACGACGCCGGCGTCCGCCAGCACCACGTCGATCCGCAGGTCCGGCGCGTGCTCGGCCAGCACCTCCAGATGCGCCTGCTGGGAGAAGTCGTCGGTCTCGCCGGGCTGCGGCGCCAGGTTCAGCGCCACCACCCGGCGGGCGGGGGTCTCCACCAGGGCCCGCTGCAGCTCGGGCACCTTCAGGTGCGGCAGCACGCTGGTGAACCAGGAGCCCGGCCCGAACACCACCCAGTCGGCCTCGTGGATGGCCTGCAGCGCCTCGGGGCTGGCCGGGGGGTCCGGGGGGACCAGGGAGACGCCCAGCACCTTGCCGGGGGTGCTCGCACAGGCGACCTGCCCGCGCACCTGGGAGATCCGGTCGGGCTCGGCCGGGTCGGCGCCCAGCACGTCGGCGACGATGTCCAGCGGCACCGTCGCCATCGGCAGCACCCGGCCCTGCGCGCCCAGCAGCCTGCCCACCCAGCCCAGCCCCGCGACGGTGTCGCCCAGCAGCTCCCACAGCGCGACGATGAGGAGGTTGCCCACGGCGTGCTCGTGCAGGTCGCCCTCGCTGCGGAAGCGGTGCTGGATCACCTCGCTCCAGGTGCGGCCCCACTCGTCGTCGCCGCACAGGGCGGCCAGGGCCATGCGCAGGTCGCCGGGCGGGATGACGCCCAGCTCGCGGCGCAGCCGCCCGCTGGACCCCCCGTCGTCGGCGACCGTCACCACGCCGGTGAGCCGGTCGGTCACCGTGCGCAGCGCCGACAGCGAGGCGTACAGGCCGTGTCCGCCCCCCAGGGCGACCACCTTGGGGTTCTTCACTTATTCCCTGCCGAGGTCTCGATGGGTCACCTGGACGTCGATCCCCTCGTCGCGCAATCGCTGGCCCAGCTGCTCGGCCATCGCCACGCTGCGGTGCTTGCCGCCGGTGCAGCCCACCGCCAGCGTCACGTAGTGCTTGCCCTCGCGCTCGTATCCGGCGGCCAGCAGCCGCAGGACCTCGGTGTAGGAGTCGAGGAACTCCTTGGCGCCGCGCTGGCCCAGCACGTAGTCGCGGACCGGGGCGTCCCTGCCGTTCTGCGGGCGCAGCTCGGGCACCCAGTGCGGGTTGGGCAGGAAGCGGCAGTCCACGACGAGGTCGGCGTCCACCGGCAGGCCGTACTTGTAGCCGAAGGACACCACGGTCGCGCGCAGGCTGGACTCGTCGCCCGGCTCGCCGAAGTAGCCGACGACCTTGGCCCGCAGCTGGTGCACGTTCAGGTTGGAGGTGTCGACCACCAGGTCGGCCTCGGCCCTGATCTCCAGCAGCAGCGCGCGCTCGCGGGCGATGCCCTCCACGACCCGGCCGTCGTCCTGGAGCGGGTGCGGGCGGCGCACGCTCTCGAACCGGCGCACCAGCACCTCGTCGGCGGCCTCCAGGAAGAGCACCCGGGGCCGCACCCCGCGCTGCTCCAGGTCCTTGATCGCCGACTCGAGGTCGGAGGTGAAGGCGCGGCTGCGCACGTCCACCACCACCGCGATGCGCGGCACCGCGTTCTGCACCCGCCCGCCGAGGTCGGCCATGGTGGCCAGCAGCCCCGGCGGGAGGTTGTCGACCACGAACCAGTCGAGGTCCTCCAGGGCCTTGGCCGCGGTGCTGCGGCCCGCCCCGGACATTCCCGTGACAATGACTATGTCCGGAAGATGGGTTGTCATCCCGCTCCCCCCTGGAGGGCTTCTCTGATGGTCTGCGCGGTGCGGAGCCCGATGCCCGGCACCTCGGCGATCTGCTCGGCCGTCGCCTCCTTCAGCCGGCGCACCGAGCCGAAGTGCTTGATCAGCGCGGCGCGCCGGGCGGGGCCCAGGCCCGGCACGGCGTCCAGCTCGCTGGTGGTCATCTTCTTGGAGCGCCTGGCCCGGTGGAAGGTGATCGCGAAGCGGTGCGCCTCGTCCCGCGCCCGCTGCAGCAGGTAGAGGCCCTCGCTGGTGCGCGGCAGGATCACCGGGTCGGCGTCGCCGGGCAGCCACACCTCCTCCAGCCGCTTGGCCAGGCCGCAGACGGCGACGTCGTCGATCCCCAGCTCGTCCAGGGCGCGCTGGGCGGCGGCGACCTGGGGCGGGCCGCCGTCGACCACCACGAGGTTCGGCGGGTAGGCGAACTTACGGGGCCGGCCCGTCTCGGGGTCCAGCGGGCCGCGCGGCGTCTCGTCCTCCTCGCCGGCGTCGCCGAAGCCGTAGGACGCCAGGAGGCCCGCGCTGCGCTCGCCGCCCTCGCCGTTCTCGGGAGAGGGCTCCCCCGCCTTCTGCGACTCGGCCAGGTAGCGCTTGAACCGGCGGGTGATCACCTCGTGCATGGCGCGCACGTCGTCCTGGCCCTGGAACGACTTGATCGTGAAGCGGCGGTACTCGGGCTTGCGGGCGAGGCCGTCCTCGAAGACGACCATCGAGGCGACCACCTCGGTGCCCTGGAGGTTGGAGACGTCGAAGCACTCGATGCGCAGCGGCGCCTGGTCCAGGCCGAGCGCCTCCTGCAGCTCCTGGAGGGCGCGGCTGCGGGCGGTGAGGTCGGCGGCGCGGCGGGTGCGGTGCTGGCGCAGCGCCTCCTGGGCGTTGCGCTCGACCGTGGCCAGCAGGTCCTTCTTGTCGCCGCGGCGGGGCACCCGGATGCGCACGCGGGTGCCGCGGGCCTCCGACAGCAGCTCGTCCATGGCCTCGCGGTCCGGCGGCTCCTCGGGGACCAGGACCTCGCGCGGCACCACGTCGTCCTCGCCGTAGCACTGCAGCAGGAAGTCCTCGACGAGCTCGCCGGTGGTGCGCTCCTCCACCAGGTCGACCACCCAGCCGCGCTGGCCGCGGATGCGCCCGCCCCGCACGTAGAAGACCTGGACGGCGGCCTCCAGCCGGTCGCGGGCGAAGGCGATCACGTCGCAGTCGGTGTCGTCGCCCAGCACGACCGCCTGCTTCTCCAGCGCCCGCTCCAGGGCGCGCAGGTCGTCGCGGCGGCGGGCGGCGACCTCGAACCGCTCGTCCTCGGCGGCGGCGAACATCTCCCGCTCGACCCGCTTGAGGAAGCGGCCGGTGTTGCCCGCCATGAAGTCGCAGAAGTCGTCGGCCAGCGCGCGGTGCTCGGCGGCGCTCACCTTGCCCGTGCAGGGCGCCGAGCACTTGCCGATGTAGCCGAGCAGGCAGGGGCGGCCGATCTGGCCGTGCCGCTTGAAGACCCCGGCGCTGCACGTGCGCACCGGGAAGACCCGCAGCAGGAGGTCGACGGTCTCGCGGATGGCCCAGGCGTGGGAGTAGGGGCCGAAGTAGCGCACGCCCTTGCGCTTGGCGCCGCGCATGAGCGTCACCCGGGGGTACTCCTCGTTCAGGGTGACGGCCAGGTAGGGGTAGGACTTGTCGTCCCGGTAGCGCACGTTGAAGCGCGGGTCGTACTCCTTGATCCAGGAGTACTCCAGCTGGAGCGCCTCGACCTCGGTGCCCACCACCGTCCACTCCACGGACGCCGCGGTGGTGACCATGCTCTGGGTGCGCACGTGCAGGCCGGCGTGGTCGGCGAAGTAGGAGTTCAGCCGGGCGCGGAGGTTCTTGGCCTTGCCCACGTAGACGACCCGGCCGTGCTCGTCGCGGAACCGGTAGACCCCCGGGGTCTCGGGGATCGTCCCGGGGGCCGGCCTGTAGGACGCGGGATCTGCCATCCCGCCAGAGTAAGGGTTCAGATGACCGCGGCGCAGCGAGGATCATCCGAACCCGCCGCGGGGGTCCGGGGGCCGCTCTCTCCGGAAGGACACGGCTCAGATGACGACTACGGCTCCGTTCTTGACCTCGGCGGGGTACTCGCGCAGACCCGTCTTGGCGGGGCCCTTCTTGACCGAGCCGTCCGTGATGTCGAACTCACTGCCGTGGCAGGGGCAGTCGGCGATGCCGTCCTTGGGGACGCCGACGCCGCAGCCCTGGTGGGGGCACTTGGAGGTGAAGACCTTGAAGACCCCCTCGGTCGGCTGGGTGACGAGGAGCTTCAGCTCCCCGTTCAGCCGCCCGCCTCCGACGGGCACCTCGGAGACCTTGGCGACCTCCTTGCCGGAGAGGTTGGCGGGTGCCTCCGGGCCGCTCCCGGAGGCGCAGCCGGCGACGCCCGCCAGCCCCGTCAGACCGGCCACTCCCAGGGCCGCGCGTCGTGTGAGTTCTTCAGCCATGCGCCCCATCTTGGCCGATGGTCCGCAGTGCCCCGCACCGGGTCGGGTGTCGGCCGTGTCTCAGTACCTGGCGGTCTTGCTGACGGCGCGCTTGGTGCCGGTGAAGACCGCGCGGTAGGCGCCCTTCTTGGCGACCTTGGCCTTGGCGGTGCCGTTCGCGGACGTCAGAGCGGACGCGACGCGGACCCACTTGCCCTTCTTCTTCAGCTCGAAGTACACGCGCTGGCCGCGCCAGGCCGCCTTCCGGCCGTCCAGGGTGTGGGTGAGGACGACGTTCAGCTTGCCCTTCTTGGCGCCGAGGCGGCCGAACTTCGAGGAGCCGAGGCGGCCGACGCGGGCGGGGACCAGGACGTCCTGGCCGCGGTCGTCGGTGGCGAAGTGGTCGTTGCGGCTGGCGATGACGCACTTGACCTTGGTGCAGTCCAGGCCCTCGCCCCTGGCCTCCAGGGTCAGCTTCACGCTGAAGGAGCCCTTGGCGTTCAGCTTGGCGGCGCCCATGGACTGCGACAGCGCCGAGCCGCTCAGCCACGCCTGGCTCGTGCCCTCCCGGCCGCCGTAGCAGGGGCCGGGCTTCTTCCCGGCGCCGTTGTCCTGGCAGAGGGCGACATAGACGCCCTTCTTCGCGTCGTAACCCGAGCCCTTCACCGTGACGGCGGTCCGGCCCTGGGGGGCGATGACGTCGGTCGAGACGGTCAGCTTGGGCTTCTTGCCCGCCTCGGTCTCCGCCTGGGCCGCGCCCTGCACCGTCACCGACAACAGGGCGGCCGCTCCGGCCACCACCAGTACGCGCTTCATACGAGCCACTCCTTCAAATTAGGCTCGCCTAACCTAATTTAGGTAAGGCTTACCTTTCAAGGTGAAGGGCACTTTTCTCGTCAACTATCACTTTTAGCGACATAACGGGCACTCTTTCCGCCCGCGGCCCCGCTGCCGGACCCCTCGTCGCGGGACGCGAGCGCCCTGACGGCGTCGTAGGCCGTGACGACGCCGTCCACGACCAGGACCACCGCCCACAGCCCGGCCAGGTGGAGGAGCGGCCGGGTCCGCTCGGCGTCGCCGACGTACCAGACGCCCAGCATGAGCAGCGCCGAACCGACCGCCCAGGCGGCCACGTGCCGCCCGAACTGCGCGGCCTCGTGGCGGGCGCGCGCCGGGCCGCCCTTCGCCGGCTTGGCGGGGCGGGGCGCCCCGTCGAAGCGGTACGCGGCCCAGGCGTCCATGCGCCCGATGATCCGGTGCCCGAAACCGACCGAGACGCCCAGGTAGACGGCCGCGAGGCCGTGGGCGACGCCCACCTCGCCGCCGCCGCGCAGATCGAGGAAGGCGACGGCCAGCAGGAACAGGTCGACCAGCGGGACGGCCAGCAGCAGCGCGCCGCCCAGGCGCGGCATGCGCAGCGCGTACCGGGCCAGCAGGCCCAGGGCCAGGACCACCCAGAAGGCGGCCTCGGCGCCGACGATCATCGCGACCAGCATGGGGACCTCCCGTTTTCGCACAGTTGTACTTTTCAGATTAAAACACAACTGTGCTATAAAAAAGGCATGCCCAGGATCGTCGACCACGAGGCCCGGCGCAGGGAGCTCACCGAGGCCCTGTGGCGGGTGATCCACCGCGACGGCATCGAGGCGGTGTCCGTGCGGACCGTCGCGGCCGAGGCCGGCTGCTCGCCCGGCGCGCTGCGCCACTACTTCCCCGAGCAGAAGGACCTCATCGTCTCGGCGATGGACCGGATGAGCGAGCGGGCGGGCGCGCGCATCACCGCCCTGGAGCCGACGGGGAGCCCGGTGGACCGGCTCCTGGCCTACTGCGAGCAGCTCGTCCCGGTGGACGACGAGCGCCGGTTCGAGGCGGGGGCCTGGCTCGGCTTCATCACCCGCGCCCGGCGCGACCCCGAGCTGCGGGAGCTGTCCGACCGCGTGCAGCGCTCCCTGCGCGGCTTCCTGTCCCAGGCCCTGGACGGCCTGGGCTTCGACGCCGACGAGGTCGTGCGGCTGCACGCCCTCGTCGACGGACTCACCCTGCACCTGCTGCTCCACCCCGGTCAGATCACCCCCGAGGAGGTGCGCGCCCGGCTGCGCGCCCACCTGGAGGGGCTGCCCCGGCGCTCCGTCTAGATGAGGTGGGCGCTGCGCAGGTCGAGGCGGAGGAGGACCTCGTCGGCGAGCTCCGGGTCGACCCCCGGCTCGCTCCTGGCGAGGAGGATCTCCCGGCGGGAGGCGGCGAGCATGTCCGCCTCCGCCCGCTTCACCGTCCGCATGCTGCCGCGGCGCTCGGCGTACCCTTCGCCCAGCTCCTCGGGGGAGGGGTCGCACAGCTCGTCCACCAGCGACCACTGGGCGAACTCCAGCCGCCGGACGGAGCCGGGGGGAAGGCTCTCCTCGGCCTCCAGCTCCCGCAGCCGCCGCAGCGCCGCGTCGGAGGCGCGCAGCGCCAGGTCGCGGACGGCCCGCTCGTCCTCCCCCTCCTCGGCCCGCACCCCCAGCACCCGCGTCACCCAGGGCAGGCACAGCCCCGGCAGCACCAGGGTCAGCAGGATCACCATGAACGCGAGGAAGAGCAGCTCCTCCCGCTGCGGCGTCTCCAGCGGGAGGGCGAGCGCCAGGGCCAGGGTGGCGAGCCCGCGCATGCCGCAGAAGGCCAGGACGAAGTCCTCCCGCCAGCCGTGCGCCACGCCCTCGTGGACGGCGCCGCGGGCCATCCGCCGCCGCAGGAACGTGCCGAACCCCGTGAACCACAGGAAGCGCAGCCCGAACAGCACCGCCCACACCAGCAGCGCGTGCAGGACGTAGCCGCCCAGCCTGCCCCCTCCCGGGGGCAGGACCTCGCGCAGCTCCAGGCCGATCAGCCCGAACGCCAGCCCGGTGATGAGCAGCTCCAGGGTGTCCCAGAAGGCGCGTCCGGCCAGCCGGTCGCTCACCCCGGACACGCCGGCGCCCGTCTGGCCGAGGTAGAGGCTGACCACCAGCACCGCCAGCACGCCCGAGGAGTGCACGCGGTCGGCCAGGAGGTAGGTGGCGAAGGGGAAGACCAGGGTCAGCGCGTTGCGGGCGATGACGTTGGCGAGGCGCTTCTGCCAGGCCGTGGCCAGCCAGCCCAGGAAGAGCCCGAGCAGCACGGCGCTGGCGACCTCCCAGCAGAACAGGAGGAGCGCCTTCTGCGGGGAGTACTCGCCGCTGCGCACCGCGGCCGCGGCCACCGCGAAGATCACCAGCGCGGTCGCGTCGTTGCACAGTCCCTCCACCCGCAGGATCGTGATCAGCCTGCGGGGCAGCCGCAGCGGCCCGGCGACCGCCTCCGCCGCCACCGGGTCCGGCGGGGAGACCGCCGCGCCGAACGCGACGGCGGCGGCCACGGAGATCCCGGCGACCGCCCAGTGCACGGCGGCGGCCGCGCCCGCGACGGTGGCGAGCACCAGCACCACGGCCAGGCTCACGATCACCCGGCGGCGGGACACCAGCATCCGCCAGGAGGTGCGCTGCGCCATGGCGTAGATCAGCGGCGGCAGGAACAGCGGGAGGATGAGGCCGGGCGGGATCCGCACCGCGGGGATGGCGGGCACCAGGGCCAGGAGCAGCCCGAACAGGCTCACCAGCACCGGGTAGGGGCGGTGGATCCGCTCCCCCACGCCCACCGCCAGCACGGTGACCAGCAGGAACACGACGATCACCGCGAACGGGGCCAGCGGATCTTCCACGCCCGGACTCCTCCCCGCCTCCGGCCGGAAGAAAGCATCCGCCGCTGCGGCGTATCGGTGGCGGACGCCTTTCGAACACGTGTACGGTGACAACCGGCGCACCCGGATGTGGGACGAAACCGTCGGTCCCGCTGGTTAGCCTGTTCGCGGCCTCCCTTTTCGCTCCGGAGGCATCTCGATGAGCTGGGGAAACAACACCGTGCATGATCGTCTTGTCGTTCGCGGCGCGCGCGAGCACAACCTCAAGGACGTCTCGCTGGACCTGCCGCGGGACTCCATGATCGTGTTCACCGGGCTGTCGGGCTCGGGGAAGTCCAGCCTGGCGTTCGACACGATCTTCGCCGAGGGCCAGCGCCGGTACGTGGAGTCCCTGTCGGCGTACGCCCGGCAGTTCCTGGGCCAGATGGACAAGCCCGACGTCGACTTCATCGAGGGCCTGTCCCCCGCGGTGTCCATCGACCAGAAGTCCACCTCCAAGAACCCGCGCTCCACCGTGGGCACCATCACCGAGGTCTACGACTACCTGCGGCTGCTGTACGCCCGCGTCGGCCGCCCGCACTGCCCCGAGTGCGGCAGGGCCATCGCCCGGCAGACCCCGCAGCAGATCGTCGACCGGGTGCTGGAGCTGGCCGAGGGCACCCGGTTCCAGGTGCTGGCGCCGGTGGTCCGCGGCCGCAAGGGCGAGTACCTGGAGCTCTTCCGCGAGCTGCAGAGCAAGGGGTTCTCCCGGGCGCTGGTCGACGGCACCGCGATCCGGCTGGACGACCCGCCCAAGCTCAAGAAGCAGGAGAAGCACGACATCTCGGTGATCGTCGACCGGCTGTCGGTCAAGGAGTCCGCGCGGCACCGGCTCGCCGACTCCGTCGAGACCGCCCTCGGCCTGGCGGGCGGCACCCTGATCCTGGACTTCGTCGACCTCCCCGAGGACGACCCGGGCCGCGAGCGCATGTACTCCGAGCACCTGTACTGCCCGTATGACGACCTGTCGTTCGAGGAGCTGGAGCCCCGCTCGTTCTCCTTCAACTCCCCCTACGGCGCCTGCCCCGACTGCGCCGGCCTGGGCACCCGCATGGAGGTCGACGCCGAGCTGGTCGTCCCCGACGAGGAGCGCTCCCTGGAAGACGGCGCGATCGGGCCGTGGTCGGGCGGGCACTTCAGCGACTACTTCCAGCGCCTGCTGCAGGGGCTCGGCGCCGAGATGGGCTTCGCCCTGGACGAGCCGTGGCGGCAGATCCCGGCCAAGGCGCGCAAGGCGATCCTGCACGGCAGCAGCACCCAGGTCCACGTCTCCTACAGCAACCGCTACGGCCGCAAGCGCTCGTACTACACCGAGTACGAGGGCGTCATCCCGTGGATCCAGCGGCGGCACGCCGAGGCCGACAGCGACGCCACCCGCGACCGCTTCGAGGGCTACATGCGGGAGATCCCCTGCCCCGCCTGCCACGGCGCGCGGCTCAAGCCGCTGATCCTGGCGGTCAAGGTGGCGGGCCGCTCGATCGCCGAGGTCTCGGCGATGCCGATCGGCGAGTGCGCGGCCTTCCTGCGCTCGATGGAGCTGAGCGACCGCGACCGGCACATCGCCGAGCAGGTGCTCAAGGAGGTCAACGCGCGGCTGGGCTTCCTGCTCGACGTCGGCCTGGACTACCTCACCCTGGACCGCGCCTCGGCCACCCTGGCCGGCGGCGAGGCCCAGCGCATCCGGCTGGCCACCCAGATCGGCTCCGGCCTGGTCGGCGTGCTGTACGTGCTGGACGAGCCCTCCATCGGGCTGCACCAGCGCGACAACACCCGCCTGCTGGAGACGCTGCTGCGGCTGCGCGACATCGGCAACACCCTGATCGTGGTGGAGCACGACGAGGACACCATCCGCGCCGCCGACTGGGTGGTCGACATCGGCCCCGGCGCGGGCGAGCACGGCGGCCAGGTCGTCGTCTCCGGCCCGGTGGAGGAGCTGCTGGCCTCCGAGCGGTCGCTGACCGGCCAGTACGTCTCGGGGCGGCGCGCGATCGAGGTGCCCGCGGTGCGGCGGCCCCGCGAGAAGGGCCGGGAGATCACGGTCAAGGGCGCCGGTGCCAACAACCTGCAGAACGTGGACGTGGCGTTCCCGCTCGGGATCTTCACCGCGGTCACCGGGGTGTCGGGCTCGGGCAAGTCCACGCTGGTCAACGACATCCTCTACAACGCCCTGGCCAAGCAGCTCCACGGCGCCAAGACGGTGCCGGGCCGCCACCGGCGCATCCTGGGCATGGAGCAGCTCGACAAGGTCGTGCACGTCGACCAGTCGCCGATCGGGCGCACGCCGCGCTCCAACCCGGCCACGTACACCGGGGTGTTCGACCACATCCGCAAGCTGTTCGCCTCCACCACCGAGGCCAAGGTGCGCGGCTACCAGCCGGGCCGGTTCTCGTTCAACATCAAGGGCGGCCGCTGCGAGAACTGCTCCGGCGACGGCACGATCAAGATCGAGATGAACTTCCTGCCGGACGTCTACGTGCCGTGCGAGGTCTGCCACGGGGCGCGCTACAACCGCGAGACCCTCGAAGTGCACTACAAGGGCAAGACGATCGCCGACGTGCTGGACATGCCGATCGAGGAGGCGGTCTCCTTCTTCGAGCCGATCACCGCGATCCACCGGCACATGAAGACCCTCAACGACGTGGGCCTGGGCTACGTCCGGCTGGGCCAGCCCGCGCCGACCCTGTCGGGCGGCGAGGCCCAGCGGGTGAAGCTCGCCGCGGAACTGCAGCGCCGCTCCACCGGCCGCACCATCTACGTGCTGGACGAGCCGACGACGGGCCTGCACTTCGAGGACATCCGCAAGCTGCTGGGCGTGCTGGGCGGGCTGGTCGACAAGGGCAACACGGTGCTGGTGATCGAGCACAACCTCGACGTCATCAAGACCGCCGACTGGGTCATCGACATGGGCCCCGAGGGCGGTTCGCGGGGCGGCACCGTGGTGGCGACCGGCACGCCCGAGGAGGTCGCGGCGGTGGCCGAGAGCCACACCGGCCGGTATCTGGCGAAGATCCTGGGTTGATCACGGCGGGGCCGCGCCACGGCCACAAGCGGCCCCGTCGCTCCCGGAGATCTTCTCAGCACGGCTCTTCGCGTTTACGGTCCCCTTTACACCAGTCACTCGGGGATCCATTCGCGAGGAGCCTTACCATGCGCAATTTCCGGCGCAGGGGTTTGTTCGCCGCCTCTGCCACCGCCCTGATCATGGCCGCCGCCGCGGTCTCCCCCGTCGCGGCGGCTCCCGATCCACTCGCCCAGGCCGCCGCCGTCAAACCGGACGCGGTCCAGCGCCACCTGCGGGCGCTGCAGAAGATCGCCGAAGCCCACGGCGGCACCCGCGCCTCGGGCACCCCCGGCTACGCCGCCTCCCGCGACTACGTCGTCCGCCAGCTGCGGCAGGCCGGGTACAAGCCGACCGTGCAGGAGTTCCAGTTCCCGTTCTTCTCGGAGAACTCCCTCGCCGCCTTCGCACAGCTCACCCCCGACGCGGTCACCTACGAGCCGACGCCCCTGGACGGCAGCTCGCTGGGCGACTTCTTCACGATGGAGTACTCCGGTTCCGGCGACGTGACGGGAACCGTCCGGCCCGTGGACGTGCAGATCCCGCCGGGCGCCGAACCGAACTCCTCCACCTCCGGTTGCGAGGCGTCCGACTTCGCCGGCTTCCCCGCCGGCGCCGTCGCCCTCGTCCAGCGCGGCACCTGCACCTTCTATGACAAGGCGGTCAACGCACAGGCCGCGGGCGCGGCCGCGGTGATCCTCTTCAACGAGGGGCAGCCGGGCCGTGCCGAGGTGCTCACCGGCACCCTGGGCGCGCCCGACGTGACCATCCCGGTCATCGGCACCAGCCACGCCATCGGCGTGGACCTCGCCGACCCGGCCGGCACCACGGTCCGCGTCAGAACCGACACCACCAGCGACACCCGCACCACCTGGAACGTGCTCGCCGAGACCAAAAAGGGCAGCCGGGACGACATCGTCATGTCGGGGGCGCACCTCGACAGCGTCCCGGTCGGCGCCGGGATCAACGACAACGGCTCGGGCAGCGCCGCCCTGCTGGAGCTGGCGCTGAAGTCCAACAAGCTCAAGCTGAAGAACAAGCTGCGGTTCGCCTGGTGGGGCGCCGAGGAGAACAACCTGCTGGGCTCCACCCACTACGTCGGCGCGCTGAGCGAGGCCGAGTCCGCCCGCATCGCCATGTACCTGAACTACGACATGATCGGCTCGCCGAACCACGTCTACTTCATCTACGACGGCGACGACTCCGACGCGACCGGCGCCCCCGCGGGCCCCGAGGGCTCCGCCCAGATCGAGAAGGTCCTCGAGAAGTACTTCGACCGGCGCGGCCTGCCCCACAAGGGCACCGACTTCGACGGCCGCTCCGACTACGGCCCGTTCATCGCGACCGGCATCCCCTCGGGCGGCCTGTTCACCGGCGCCGAGGGCATCAAGACCGCGGAGGAGGCCGCCCTGTTCGGCGGCACCGCCGGCCAGGCCTACGACCCCTGCTACCACGCCCCCTGCGACGGCACCGCCAACATCAACCCCACCGCGCTGAAGCACAACCTCGCCGCGATGGCCTTCACCGCCTACACCTTCGGCAGCGCCGCCGAACTCCCCGGCACCCGCGCCCGCAAGGGCGCCCGCTCCTTCGCCGCCCCCGCCGACCAGCACCGCCCCGCCCGCTGACCCCCGCCTCCCCCGGCCGGGCGCCCTCCAGGGGCGCCCGGCCTTCCGCTTCCCGCCCATCCGGCACCGCCGCGCCGATCGGAGGCGCACCCGGCCCGCGACCGACCGGCAGACGAACCCGTGCCCGCACCACCGGGTGCGCGGCTTCCCCGGCCGGATGATCGGACCAGGGACGCCACGTTCGGCCAGGGACACCGTGTTAGGCGAGGACACCGTGTTAGGCGGGGACGCCGTGTTAGGCGGGGACGCCGCGTTAAGCCAGGGATGCCGCGTTCAGGCGGGAAAACCGTGTTAGGGCGGAGACGCCATACTCAGGCGGGAACGCCGAGTTCAGGCGGATACGCCGCGTTCAGATAAGAACGCCGCGTTCAGACGGAGACCCCCTGTTCAGATGGAGACACCGCATTCGGGCAGGAACGTCACGTTCGGGCGGGTCAGAAGAGGGGGGCGGGGAGGACGCCTTCGAGGGCGAGGAGTGCGCGTTTGGCGTCGAGGCCCCCGCCGAAGCCGCCTATGTCGCCGGTGGCGGTGACGACGCGGTGGCAGGGGACGACGACGGGGAGGGGGTTGGCGCCCATGGCGGTGCCGACGGCGCGGGAGGCGCCGGGGTCGCCGGTCCAGCGGGCCAGCTCGCCGTAGCCGGTGACCTGCCCGTAGCCGACGCGGGTGAGCAGCAGGCGCAGGACGCGTTCGTTGAAGCCCGAGGTGAGGCGCCAGTCCAGGGGGAGGGCGAACGCGGTGAGGTCGGCGGCGAAGTAGGCCGACAGCTGGGCGGTGGCCTCGCGCAGTCCGCCGCGCACCGGCCGGAGGGCGAGGCGCTCGGCCAGGCGGTGCGCGTGGTACTCGGCGTCGTGGGCGTGGAAGCGCACGTTGACCAGGCCGCGCTCGGTCTCCGCCAGCAGCAGTGGACCGATGGGGGTCTGCAGGATGGTCCAGCCGAAACTCTCCACGCCACCAGGGTAGGAGAGGCCACCGACATTTCCCGCCGGTTCAGCCGGGCCAGCGTCGCAGCGCGGTGATCTGCCGCCGGGTCCGCGCCGCCTCGTCCGCCGGCCCCAGCGCGTCCTGGCAGTCGGCGAGGGCCTCGAGCGCCTGGATCCTGCCGCCGTGGTCGGCCATCACCGCCCGCAGCTCCGCCTCGTGCCCGAAGTGCCCGGCGGCCTCCCCGTGGCGCTCCTCGCGGACGAGCACCAGGCCCAGGACGTGGTGGGCGGCCGCCTCGTTGCGGCGGTCGCCGAGCTCGGCGGCCAGGGCGAGGGCCTGTTCGGCGCACGCCCTGGCGGCCGCGGCGTCGTCCAGGTGCAGCCGGGTCTCGGCGAGGTTGACCAGTGCGGCGCCCCGCCCGTGGTGGTCGCCGGCCTCGACGAGCACGGCCAGCGCCTCCTGCGAGATCTCCGCCGCCCGGTGCGGGCGGCCCACCCGCCGCAGGATCAGCGCGTAGGTGTCCAGGGCGCTGCCCATCCCGTACCGGTCACCGGTCCTGCGCCGGATCTCCAGGCCCAGCTCGGCCGCGTTCAACGCCTCCTGGAGCCAGCCGATCCGCAGATAGGTGCGCGCCAGGCTGCCCAGCGCGCCCGCCTCGCGTTCGCGGGCGCCCAGTTCCTGGGAGAGCGACAGGCCCTCCAGCCCGAGCAGGACCGCCTCATCGGTACGGCCCGTCCGCCGGGCGACGCGGCCCAGGTAGTCCAGGTCGTGCGCCTCGCCGTGCAGGTCGCCGATCTGCCTCCGGACCTCCAGGGCGCGCTGCAGGTTCTCGCGGGCCTCGGGATAGCGGCCGAGCCAGTAGTAGGCGATGCCGAACAGGGCGGTGGCCTCGGCCTCGCCCGGCCGGTGGCCGATGGCCCGCAGGACGGGCAGCGCGTCGGCGCAGTGGGTGATGGCCTCCATGTGCCGGGTCTCGCCGATCGCGATGCGCGCCAGGATCACCAGCGTCTCGCCCTCGCCGTGCCGGGCGCCGACCGAACGGTAGATCTCCAGGGCGCGGGCGGCGTCCAGACGGGACAACTCACGGTTGCCCAGCTGCTGATGGACGCGGGCGAGCTCGGTGCGCGTCTCGGCCTCGCCGTGCCGGTGCTCCAGCTCCTGGTCGACGTCCAGCGCCTCCAACGCGACCACCGCGGCCTGCTGGAAGCTGCCGCGGTAGCGGTGGACGCGGGCGAGGTTGAGCAGCGTCTCGGCCTCACCGCGCCGGTCGCCGAGCGCGCGGCGCAGGTCGAGTGCCCGGTGGGCGTGCTCGTAGGCCTCGTCGTAGCGGCCGAGCCGCTGCAGGTTGCGGGCCAGGGTGTCCAGGGCGCGCGCCTCGCCGTCCGGCTCGCCCAGTTCCCGGTGCAGCGCCAACGCCTGTCCGGCGTGCTCCAGTGCCGCGGGATGGCTGCCCAGGTCGGTGTAGACGAGGGCGAGCGTGTCCAGGACGGCGGCCTCCCCGGAGCGGTCGCCGAGCACCTGGAAGGTCCGCCGGGCGTCCTCGCCGTAGCCGATCGCGCGGACGCAGCGCCCCAGTTCCCGGTGGGCGGCCGACAGGTGGTGCAGCATCACCGCGGCGTCCGCCCAGGCGTCGCCGGTCTGCGCGGAGGCCAGCCCGATGCGGTGGACGGTGATGTTGTCCTCGCTGTAGCGGCGGAACTCCAGGAAGTCGTACAGCGCGGCGGCCAGCCCGTACGCGGTCGGATGCAGGCCGAGCCGGGCGGCGTGGCGGACGGCCGAGACCAGGCAGCGCCGTTCCGTCTCGAACCATGTGATCGCCTCGGTGCGCCCGTGCCCCTTCAGGGACTCCTCCGCGGCCTTGGCCGTACGCAGGTGGTGCGACAGCAGGCGGTGGCGCACGGCCCTGCGGTCGGGTTCGGTGTCCTCCTGCTCCGCCAGCTCCCCGGCGAAGTCGCGCAGCAGGTCGTGCATCCGGTACCTGCGGCGGTCCTCGGTGGCGGAGACGACGAGGAAGGCCTGTTCGAGTTCCCGGACGCGGCGCGCGGCGGTCTCCTCGTCCGTGCCGAGCAGCGCGGCGGCCGACGGGATCGAGAAGTCGGGGCCGACGTTCAGCCCCAGACGGCGGAACGCGGTGCGCAGCACCGGGCTCAGCGTGTCGTAGGAGATCTCGAAGGCGGCGCGCAGCGCCCCGTGCGGGTCCTCGGGCAGCGCGAACGCCGACAGGCGGTCCCTTCCCGACAGCTCCCGCACGGTGGAGGCGATGCTCTCGCCGGGACTGGCGGCCAGCCGCGCGGCCGCGATCCGCAGGGCCAGCGGCAGGTGGGCGCACGCACGCGCCAGCTCCTGCGCCGCCTGCCACTCCGGCTCCACCCGGTCGCGCCCGACGACCTCCGCGAGGAGCTCGACGGCCTCCTGCGGCGCCATCTCCCCCAGCTCCAGCACGGGAAGGCCGGATCCCGCCAGCCGCTGCCGTGCCGTCACCAGCACGAACCCTCCGGGCCCGGACGGAATCAGCGGCCGTATCTGCTCCTCGTTCCCCGAGGCGTTGTCCAGCACGATCAGCACCCGCCGGTCGGCCAGCAGCGACTGGTAGAGCGCGACCAGCTCGGCCTCCTCGGCGGGCAGCTGGTCGCCGGGCACCCCGAGCCGGCGCAGGATCTGGCCGAGCGCCTCGGCCGAGGTGACCGCCTTGCCGGGCCCGCGCAGGTCCACGAAGATCCGCCCGTCGGGGAAGCGGCCGGACTCCAGGTGCGTCCAGTGCAGGGCCAGCGCGGTCTTGCCGACCCCGGCCATGCCCTGGACCACCGCTCCCGGCGGCCGGGCGGCCAGCACGAGGCTGAGCCGCGCCAGCTCGGCCCGCCGTCCGGTGAAGTGCTCTCCCCCGGCGGGCAGCCAGGTGCGGTCGGTGGCGACCGGTGGCCGGACGGCCAGGCTCACCCCGGGCCCGGACGGGGTCCGTTCGTGCGCCTCCCCCTCCTCCTCCGCCCAGGGCCCGGCCTCCTCGCGCAGCCCCTCCAGGTCGGGCAGCAGCAGCAGGCGCGGCCGGGAGGTGTCGATGAGCCTGCCGCGCCAGCGGGCGTAGCAGCGCACCAGCGACTCACGCGAGATCCCCACCCAGTTGGCCAGCTCGGACTGGCTGAGCGGCATCGGGACGCGGGTGCCCTGGGGGCCCACCCGCCCCGTGCGCAGCGCCAGGTCCAGCAGGTAGGCGGCGACGCGGGCGCCGGGCCTGACGGCGCGTCCGGCGCCGTTCATCGCGAGCCTGCGCCCGGCCCTGGCCCAGCGGTGGGCCAGGGCCTCCATCAGGGCGTCGGTGACCCGGGGGCTGCCGGTCACGAACCGTGCGAACTTCCGGCTGTCGACGCGCAGGACCGCGAGGTCGGTCAGCGCCACGACGGACGCGCGCTGGGGGTGCCCCCACACCGCCAGGTCGCCCTCCAGCTCGCCGGGGCCCAGCAGTTCGAGGATCGCCTCGGTGCCGTCCCGCGCGTCGAACTGTTCCTTGGCGTGGCCGTCGAGGATCAGCAGGACGTCGCGGGCCGGTATGCCCTGGTTGCACAGGGTGCCGCGGGCGGGCACCGCGGTCCGGTGGCCGATCGCGAGCAGGGCCTTGCGGTCGGACTCGCCGAGCGCCGCCCAGAACGTTCCCTCGCCGGGGTTCCTGATCATGTCGGTGTCCCGTTCCTCAGGGGGAATTCCAGGAAACCCGACAAAGGGGACGGGCAACGTAGCACATGCCGCATTTCTCCAGAGTCCGGAGACACATCCGGTGGCGCGGCGGCCCCCGCGGTGCGGGAGGATGAGGGACATGCAGGATCACAGCCCGACCGAGACGACCGACGTGGACGTCACGACCGTCCTGGCGGAGGTCGCCGCCTCGCAGCGGCGGCTGGAGCAGACCGTGGCGGGCCTGGACGAGGCGGCCGTGCGCGCCCCGTCCCCGCTGGAAGGCTGGACGCGCGGCCACGTCCTCACCCACATCGCGCGCAACGCCGACTCCTACTGGCGCCTGCTGGAATGGGCGCGGACCGGCGTGGAGCACCCGCAGTACGCCGGTGTCGAGGCACGCGAGGCCGAGATCGAGGAGGGCGCGGACCGCTCCCCGGCCGAGCTCGCCGCCGACGTCCGCGAGTCCGCCGCCCGCCTCGCCGCGCTGGCCGAGAGCCTGCCGCACCAGGCGTGGGGCGCGACGGTCCGCGCGCTGCAGGGCTGGGCCCATCCGGCCTGGTACACCCTGTACCGGCGCTGGCGCGAGGTCGAGGTCCACCACGTCGACCTCGACGCCGGCTACACGCCCGCGGACTGGCCCGCCTCCTACGTCCGCTGGGAGCTGGCCGACTCGCTGCTCCCGCTGCACGCCGAGCTCCCGTTCTCCCGCGTCACCGCCACCGATCTCGGCCTCACCCTCCGGCTGCACGACAACGGCCCGGCGCTGGAGGGCGAGGGGCGCCACCTGCTGGCCTGGCTGACCGGCCGGGCCGCCGACTCACCGATCACGGCGACCGCCCCGCAGTGGCCGTCCGTGCCGGCCTTCGAGGGGAGCCAGGTTCCATGAGCTACACCGGCGACGTCACCGTCGGCGGGCCCGCCGACACCCGGGAGATCGCGCCCGGTCTGGTGCTGCGCAAGCTCGCCGTCGGCCCGTACGACAACAACGCCTACCTGCTGCACGACCAGGAGTCGGGCGACCAGATCCTCATCGACGCCGCGGCCGAGCCGGCCCGGCTGCTGGAGCTGGTCGGCGACCGCCCCCTGTCCCGTGTCGTCACCACCCACCGCCACCAGGACCACTGGCAGGCGCTGGAGGACGTGGTCCGCGAGACCGGCGCGGCGACGCTGGCCCACCCCCACGACGCCGAGCCCCTGCCCGTCCCGGTCACCGCCCCGGTCGAGCACGGCGACACCATCTCCCTGGGCTCCCACACCCTGGAGGTCATCCACCTGCGCGGGCACACCCCCGGCAGCATCGCCCTCCTCCTCCAGGCGCCCGACCGCCCCCACCTCTTCACCGGCGACAGCCTCTTCCCCGGCGGAGTGGGCAACACCTGGGGCGACGCCGCCCTCTTCGAGCAACTCCTCACCGACGTCACCGAGCGCGTCTTCGACCGCCTCCCCGACAACACCTGGTTCTACCCGGGCCACGGCGGCGACTCCACCCTCGGCAAGGAGCGCCCCGCCGTCCCCTCCTGGCGCGAACGCGGCTGGTGACCGTCCGGCGCGCTCACCGCTCCTTGGCGTAGTCCACCCTGGTGGTGGCGGTGAAGGTGCCGACCAGGATCTTGCGGACGAACGTCCCGCGATTCAGATAGACGTCCACCGTGAACTGCTGACCGGGCCGCAGCCGCCGTCCGTGGACGTCGATCTCCCGGTGGACCTCGTAGACCGCCGCCCAGGGGCAGACGTGGAAGCCGCCGAGGAGCTCTCCGTCCGCGCCCCTGGCGTGGGAGACGGCGCCCGCCCTCCTGGCGGCGTCGATCTGTCGCTGGATGTCCCGGATGATCCGGGGCTCGGGATCCCCGGCCCACAGTTCCTCGATGGCCCGGCGCGCACGGGGGTCGGCCTTCCAGTGCTCGCGGTCGCGGGGCGAGGTCAGGAACCAGGGATCGAAGGCGGAGACCGCGGGCCCCTCCTCCCCGACGGCCGCGAGGTCGAGCTCTCCGGTCTCGTAGGCGGAGATCAGGGCGGGCATCGCGACGAGCTGGCCGAGATGGTGGTAGGTCTCCAGTGACCGCTGGAGGCGCTGCTCGATCTCCTCGTGCGGGCCGTCCTGCGGAGCGTCTCCCAGCAGTCCTTCCGCGTAGTCGGCCGCGGTCGCGGCCTTGGCCGCCAGCCGGCGCAGCACCCGCAGATCGTCCCGCACCGCCGGGTCCTCGTCCCGGACCGCCGCTTCGAGCTCGCCGAGCGCGACCTCCGCGTACCCCCGGACCGTACGGGTCGCCGCCTGCAGGCCGCGCAGGTACGGGAACGGGCACGGATCCGTCTCGACCCACTCGGGCAGGTCCACCGGGAGCCGGAGGGACGCGTCGAACTCGAACCCGTCGTCGCAGGCCGCCTGGCGGGCCAGCGACGTCCAGTGCTCGACCGGGTCGAAGCAGGCCGCCACCTGGGTGTGGGTGACCGGAGGGACGTACCCCGGGGTCCGGGGATCGGCGGCGTAGTCGGCGTCGAGGAGATGCTCGCCGATCGCCTGCAGCACGAAGGCGTTCCACGCGCACAGCAGCTGGCCCGAGACGCCCGGTTCCACCCGCCAGGGGTGCGCGCCCTCCGCCGCGAGCCTTCGCCGCAGTGCCTCGGCGTGGTGCAGCTCCTCGTAGGCGATGCCTCCCGCCCGCCGGAACGACTCCAACGTGTCGGCCTTGACCTCGCCCTTCAGCCTGGCCGCCACCCTGATCATCATCGGCGTTCTCTCACTCCTCGCTCGTTCCGCCCCGCGCTCCTGTGACGTGTCCGGGGCCTGGACGGTGCGGTCCGTCCGCGGTGGTTCCAGGATCGCGGAAACACGCCGGGAAAGGGCGCGAATCGATCATCACGCGGCGCCCCGCGGTCAGACGTGCAGGGAGCGGGCGGGGAAGGAGGGGCGGACGCCCGTCAGGGCCTCGGACTTCAGCCACAGGTCGCGGGCGAGCGCGTGGTCGCGGGCCACGCGGGGCAGCGGGGCGGGGCGCGGCGTGCCGCGCCGGCCCAGCAGGCCCGAGGCGGTGTAGTAGCCGCCGGGCACCACGTCGGGGGAGGTCGCCCCGTACAGGATGACGGACGCGGCGTTCTCGGTGTCCCGGCCCAGCACCCGGTCCAGCCCGCGGTTCAGGCCCCGCACCGGGGCGGGGCCGTGCCGGTACAGGCCGGTGGAGGCGTTGCCCGGGTTGACCGCCACGCTGGTCAGCGCCCGGGTCGCCCGGCGCTGGAGTTCGAGGGCGAACAGCAGGAGGGCGGTCTTGGACTTGACGTAGGCGCTCAGGGGCCGGTAGTTGCGCTCGTTCATCAGGTCGGACAGGTCGAGGACGGGCACCTTGGCGGTGAGCGAGCACACCGTGGCCACCCGGGGCGCGGGCGCCCGCAGCAGCAGGGGCACCAGCCGTCCGGTCAGCGCGAAGTGGCCGAGGTGGTTGGTCGCCATGATCAGCTCGAAGCCGTCCTCGGTGAGGGTGCGCCGCTGGGTGTAGAGCACCGCGGCGTTGTTGACCAGCAGGTCCAGGGGACGGCCCCGACCGGTGAGGCGGGCGGCGAAGTCCGCGACCGAGGCCTGGGACGCCAGGTCCAGCCGCTCGCCGCGGACCGGCGCGGCGGCGGGGTGCCGCTCGCGGATGCGCTCGGCGGCCAGCCGCAGCCGTTCGGCGTCCCGGCCGGCGATGACCACCTCGGCGCCCGCCCCGGCCAGGCCCGCCGCGGTGGCCAGGCCCAGGCCGCTGCTGCCGCCGGTCACCACCGCCAACTTGCCTGACATATCCGGTATGTCATTTCGTGTCCAATGGTGCGCCACGGATCCCCCGATCTCCGGCCGTTATCCCTAGTGATTGCCTTCTGTGTCCGTTTCTATGCGATTCCCCGCGGGGAACGACGAACGGCGCCGCCGCGTTTCATCGAGGGACGTGATGAGGACCATCACGGAAGAAGGGAGACATGCCGGAGCAACGGGATCTGGTCTTTCCACCGGGTTCACTGGTCCTGGTAGCCGGGCTTCCCGGCGCCGGGAAGAGCACGCTGCTGCGCCGACTGTACGGGCTGACCGACACCGAGACCGAACCCGTGCCGATCGGCGGCGCGGTGGTGATCGACTCCACCCAGGCCCGCAACTGGTGGTCCTCCTACCTCCGGCCGCTGCCGCCCCGCGGCCGCATCCCCTTCGTCTACGCCACCCACGTGTGGCGGATCGGCCGCGCCCTGACCGACGGCCGGTCCGTCGTCGCCCACACCCGCGGCACCTGGCCCCACCTGCTGTACGGCTTCGGCTGGCTGGCCCGCAGGGGCGGGTCCGGGCTGCACCTGGTGCTGCTGGACGTCCCCCCGACCCTGGCCCGCGCCGGGCAGCACGAACGCGGCAGGGTGCTGACCGGGCCGGTGTTCGCCCGGCACGTGCGGCGCTGGCACAAGCTCGTCGGCCGCGCCCACGACGGCTCGCTCCCGCCGGTGGCCTCCGTCACCGTGCTGCGCAGGGAGGACGCCGACCGGGTGCGGATCATCCGGTTCGGCTGACCGCGAGCGCTCCCGCCGGGCCCCGAATTATGTTTGACTGGGTCAATGAAAACTGAGATCGAGGTGGTCAGGACCTTCAACCGCGACTACACCCGGCTGCTGGGCGTGCTCGACGAGGGGCTGCTGGACAGCCCCTACTCGCTGACCGAGGCCAGGCTGCTGTTCGAGCTGTCGGGGGGCGCCGAGCTGGCCACCCTCGGGCTGCGCGAGGCCCTCGGCCTGGACCCGGGCTACCTGAGCCGGCTGCTGGCCCGCCTGGAGGCCGACGGGCTGGTCGTACGCTCCCGCTCCGGCGCGGACCTGCGCCGCCAGCTCGTCCGGCTCACCCCGCGCGGCAGGGAGATCTTCACCGACCTGGACGCCCGCTCGGCCGCCCAGGTCGAGGGGCTGCTGCGGGAGCTGCCCGCCGACCGGCGCCACCGCCTCGTGCAGGCGATGCGGGCCGTCGGCGGCATCCTGGCGGGCGCCGCCCCCGAACCGTACGTCCTGCGCCCGCTGCGGCCGGGCGACCTGGGCTGGGTCGTCTGGCGGCACGGGGTGTTCTACGCCGAGGAGCGCGGCTGGGACGCCACCTACGAGGCGCTCGTCGCCCGGATCACCGCGGGGTACGGCGAGCACCACGATCCCGCCCGGGAGAACGCCTGGATCGCCGAGATCGACGGGGAGCCGGTGGGCAGCATCTTCTGCGTGCGGGCCGACCGGCCCGGGGACGTCGCCCAGCTGCGGCTGCTGCTGGTGGAGCCGCAGGCCCGCGGCCTCGGGCTGGGGCGGCGGCTGGTGGAGGAGTGCCTGGCCTTCGCCCGTGGCGCCGGCTACCGGGAGATGGTCCTGTGGACGGTCGCCGGGCTGGCCGCCTCCCGCCACCTGTACGTGAAGGCGGGGTTCGAGCTGGAGTCCGAGCGGGACGAGGAGCGGTTCGGCGAGGAGATCACCGCCCAGTGGTGGCGGCTCGAGCTCTGATCGCCTTTATCAACCGCGCCAGTCCCGCGTCCAGCGGAGTAAGAGCGCTCTTACCCCACGGCAAGGGAAATATCACCGGTTCGCGGCATTGACCGGGTGGTCAATCAGGAGGACTTTCGAGGCAGGACGAAGAAGTCCCGATCCCCGGAGGTGGCGGATGTCCCTGAAGTACTCCTACGAAGCCGCGGTGGCCTTCCTGGCCGGGCTGGCCGCCCTGCTCGCCCCGGACCTGTGGGCCGACGGCGCGGGTCGCGCCCCGCTGATGGTCCTCGGCGTGCTGCTGGTGCTGGCCGGCCTGTACGGGCTGCTCGGCGCGGCCGGTCCCGGCGCGTGGACCGTGACGGCGTTCGCCGCGCTCCTGTTCACCGCTCCCTGGGCCTGGCAGTTCACCGGTCACGACGGTGCCGCCTGGACGGCATGGATCGCGGGCGGCGCGGCGGTTATCGTCGCCCTGTACACCCTGTACACCGCGAACCGGACCAGCGAGGCCTGACCCGCCGGCCGCGCCGCCCGCGCGGCCGGCACGATCGAGGTGGTCCCCGGCACCCCCGGTGTCCGGGGACCACGCCCGTTCGGGGGGACCGCCGATGAACGACTCACGCACCCGCATCCTCGACGCCGCCGAGGCGCTGTTCGCCGAGACCGGCTACGAGGCGACGTCCACCGCCCGCATAGCCCTGGCCGCCGACGTCCCCAAGGGCCTGGTCTTCCACTACTTCCCGCAGAAGATGGACGTCCTGCTCACCCTGATCGACGAGCGCACCGAGATCGAGGAGCCCTGCGAGGAGCCCCTGCCCCCCGACCCGGCCGGCGCCCTGCGCCGCCTGGCCGCCCGCCTCCCGCTCCGCGCCTCCCCCAGCATGCGCCGCATCCTCTTCCGCGAGGCCGACACCCACCGCACCGCCCGCGACCGCCTCACCGCCCTCAACCGCGAGCTCGTCCGCCGCGCCCGCCGCACCCTGGAGCTCACCCTCCCCGGCGCCCGCGGCGACGCCGCCCGCCTCGAGATCGCCGCCGCCACGTTCGCCACCGTCCTGCTCTACCAGGAGAACCTCTTCCACCTCACCGGCGACCGCATCGATCCCGACGCCCTCGCCGACCTCCTCACCCAGGCCCTCACCTGACCCGCCAGGACACCCCGCAGGACGCCTTCTCCAGGCGGGCCCGCCAGGGCGCCCCACGACACAGGTCAGTCGACCGCGGCGAAGCGAGGATCGATCGACCCGGCGACGACCGACCGCGGCGAAGCGGATCGGTTGCCGCCTCCGCGGGGATCCGGGGTCACCCCCCGGACGGATAACGCGAGGAGTTCGACGAAGTCGGCCAGCTGGGTGAGGTTGCGGCACTCGTGCATCTCGATGACCTCGCCGTAGGCCGAGGCGGCGGAGTCGCCGGTGTCCCAGTCGCGGGTGGGCTCGGGGTTGAGCCAGTAGGCGTGGCGGGCGGTGCGGGCCATGTCGCGGACGAGGGGCAAGGAGAGCGGGCCGTAGTTGGAGCGGGCGTCGCCGAGGATGAGCAGGGCGGTCTTGGAGGTGATCGCCTCGGGGTACTTCTCGTCGAAGGTCTTGAAGGCGTGGCCGTAGTTGCTGCGGCCGGTCAGCCAGACGAGGTCGGCCTCGCGGGCCATGCGGGCCATGGCGTCGACGACGTCGGCGCCCGGCTGGAAGAACCTGGTGATCTCGTCGGTGGCGTCGATGAACGCGAACGCGCGGACCTTGGTGAACTGCTCGCGCAGCGCGAAGGTGAGCAGCAGGGTGAAGTGGGCGAACGCCTGGCAGGAGTCGCTGGCGTCGCAGAGGACGACCAGCTCGGGCTTGTGCGGCCGCCGCGGCTTGAAGTAGGTGTTCAGCGGGACGCCGCCGGTGGACAGGGAGGCGCGGACGGTGCGGCGGAAGTCCAGCCGGCCCCGGTCTCCGTGCCGGTTGCGCTGCACGAGGCGGGCGGCGAGCCGGCGGGCCAGCGGGTGCACCTCGCGGCGCAGCGCCGCCAGGTCGGCGCGGTTCGCCCGGTTGAAGTCGAGCTGCTCCAGCGGCGGCCGGGTGGTGGCCCGCGACGTGCGCTCCACCCCGGTGTCCTCGGCGATCCGGCGGCGCACCTCCGTCGCCACCGCCTGCTCGAACCCGGTGATCCGGGTGCGGAACGTCTGCCGCGCCGCCCGCTCCTCCAGGCCGCCGCGCTCGCTGAGCACGGCCTGCAGCAGCCGCGCCATCAGGGTGTCCGCCGACATCGCCCGCACCACCGGGGAGGACAGCCACGACTGGCCGCCCCCGGTGCGCCCGAACCTGCCGACGGCCATCCGCGCGAACTGCCGCACGCCCGCCTCGTCGCCGGTCAGCAGCAGGTCGAACAGCTCCTCGCGCAGCCGCTGGACCTCCGGGTCCAGCGCGGGCGGCGTCGTGGGGCGCCCCTCGCCGGGGTCGCGGTCGGTGTTGCCCGCCCCCGCGCCCAGCGCCGCCGGGAACCACAGGTCGAAGAGCACGTCGAACTGCTGCCGGTGCGTCGGCCGCTTCACCAGCGTCGCCGCGTAGAGGGCGCGCAGCATCTCCCGCTCCAGCAGGTCGATGTGCCGCAGCGCCCGCGCGGCGTCCAGCCCCTCGGCCGGCGACACCGGCAGCCCCGCCTCCCGCAGCGCCTGCACGAAGCCGGTGTGCCGGTCGACCAGGCTCATCAGCCGCCGTCCAGATGAAGCTCCTTGGCCGCCCTGCGCTGGTCGGCGACGTGCTTGAGCACCACGCCGAGGGTGGCGCGCACGGTCTCCTCGTCCAAGGTGTCGCGGCCCAGCGCCAGCAGAGTGCGGGCCCAGTCGATCGTCTCGGCGATGGACGGCGGCTTCTTGACCTCCAGGGAGCGCAGCGTGCCGACGACCTTGACGAGCTGCTCGGCGAGGCCGGCCTCCAGGTCGGGGACGCGCGACAGGACGATGTCGCGCTCCCGCTCCAGCGTCGGGTACTCCAGGTGCAGGTAGAGGCAGCGGCGCTTGAGCGCCTCCGACAGCTCACGCGCCGCGTTGGACGTCAGGACGACGAACGGGCGGTGCACGGCGGTGATCGTGCCGAGCTCGGGGATGGTCACCTGGAAGTCCGACAGCACCTCCAGCAGCAGGCCCTCCACCTCGACGTCGGCCTTGTCGGTCTCGTCGATGAGCAGGACCGTCGGCCCGTCCCGGCGGATGGCCGCCAGCAGGGGCCGCTCCAGCAGGAACTCGTCGGTGAAGATGTCGTCGTGGGTGGCCTCCCAGGAGGCGTCGCCCGCCGCCTGGATGCGCAGGAGCTGCTTCTTGTAGTTCCACTCGTACAGGGCGCGCGCCTCGTCGAGGCCCTCGTAGCACTGCAGGCGGATGAGCTCGGCGCCCGTCGCGGCGGCGACCGCCTTGGCCAGCTCGGTCTTGCCGACGCCCGCGGGGCCCTCCAGCAGCAGGGGCTTGCCGAGGGCGTCGGCGAGGAAGACCGTGGTGGCGATGGCCTCGTCCGCGAGGTACCCGGTGGTGGCCAGTGCCCCGGAGGCCTGCTCCGGGGAGGTGAAGAGCGTCATGCTGCCGGTTTCTTCGTGGTGTCCGCCGCGGCGGGCTTCTTGACCTTCTTGTACACCTGGGCGTTGGCGGCGAAGGTGATCTCGTTCCCCTCGTCGTTCAGCTCGACCTGCCAGTAGGCCGCGCCCGGGTCGGTGCCCTGCCAGGAGAGCCGGAAGATCTTCTTGCCGGCGGGGATGACGGTGCCCGACCACAGCTCCTTGCCGGAGGCGATCAGCTTGCCCGATCCGTCGGCGGTGAAGACGAAGTGCTCCTTGGCCGGGGTGTCGCCCTGCCAGGTGCCGACCAGCGCCTTGACCTGGTTGGGCTTGGGCGCCGGCGCCGGCTTGCCGCTCTCGGTGGGCTCGGCCAGCGGGGTGCCGCTCTTGGGCGACAGGCCGGGCGCGCCGGAGTCCTGGGCGGCGGGCTGGGAGGCCTGGGCGGACGCGGACGTCTCGGGCTCGGCGTTCTGGCTCTCCCCGCCGCAGGCGGAGAGGGCCAGCATGCCGGCCAGGACGAGGGCGAGGGGTTTCACGTGGCCTCCGGGTGGGACTGTGGGGGGCGTCGGGTCCGGGCGTGAAGTGTACCCATCGGTAGAGGCGGCGTCATGATCCACAGCCTTTTCCGAGAGGTTCCCCCGCTCCCGCCACCGAGGCGGACAGGGGTCGGCGGCCCTGCGGCCGGGCCCGGCCCCGCTCCCGGGCGGGAGCGGGGCCGGGGTGCCTTGG